>JAFYNR010000011.1 GCA_017548045.1 Clostridia bacterium
CCTCAACTGTTTTCGGGATTGAGAATTGCCGCCGCATACAGCGTTGTTGGTGCGGTTATAAGCGAATGGCTCGGAGGTTTCGGCGGTCTCGGTGTTTATATGACACGAGTGAAAAAAGCGTTTGCTTTTGACAAAATGTTTGCCGTTATCTTTCTTATTTCAGCCATTTCTCTGTCACTTATGGCGTTGGTCGGATTCGCAGAGAAAAAATTTATGCCCTATCGTAACACAGATAAAAAAGGAGAAAAACTATGAAAAAATTAATTGCATTGATACTTTCGATTATAATTGTTTTCGGATTATCCGCTTGCGGAAAAACCGAGCAGGATAAAATAACAATCGTTCTTGACTGGACACCGAACACCAACCACACAGGCATTTTTGTTGCTGAAGCAAACGGATATTTCAAGGATGCAGGTCTGAATGTTGAGATTGTTCAGCCACCCGAAGGTGGCGCAACTGCATTGGTTGCTTCGGGCAAAGCGCAGTTCGGAGTTTCATTCCAGGATACACTTGCACCTGCATTTATCGGTGATAACCCCGTTCCTGTTACTGCGGTTGCCGCTGTTATTCAGCATAACACTTCAGGTATCATTTCACGCAAAGGCGAAGGAATGGACACCCCGAAAGGTCTTGAAGGCAAAAAATATGCAACGTGGGATCTTGACGTTGAAAAAGAAACAATCCGTGACGTTATGAAAGCAGATGGCGGTAACTTCGACCTCGTTGAGCTTATTCCGTCAACGGTTACCGATGAAGTGTCGGCATTGAAAAGCGGTTCGGTTGATGCAATATGGATTTTCTATGCTTGGGCAGGTATAGCTTGTCAGACCGCAGGCCTTGAAACTGATTATTTTGAATTTGCGGAAATTAATCCCGTGTTTGATTACTACACACCCGTTATTATCGGCAATAACGATTGGCTTTCTGAAAATCCCGAAACAGCAAAGGCTTTTGTTGAAGCACTTTCAAAAGGATATACATATTCGGTTGAAAATCCCAAAGAAGCCGCAGACATTCTGATGAATGCCGCACCCGACCTTAAATCAAACAGCGAACTGGTTTATGCAAGTCAGGAATATCTTGCATCCGAATATATTTCAGATGCTTCAAAATGGGGCGAATTTGCCCCCGAGCGTTGGTCGGCATTTTATGAATGGCTGAACGAAAAGAATCTTCTTGAAGAAAAGCTCGATCCCGATTTCGGCTTCACAAACGATTATCTTCCCGAATGATATGAATAAGTTAGAAGTAAAAAATATAAGCAAAAGTTTTGACGGAAAGCCTGTTTTGAAAGACGTTTCAATCGAGCTTAACCGTGGCGAATTGGTATGCTTGCTCGGGGTCAGCGGCGGAGGAAAAACAACACTATTTAACGTTATTTCGGGTTTGTTATCACCCGATAACGGTCAGGTTTTGCTCGATGGTGAAGACATCACAAATCAGTCGGGACACATAAGCTATATGCTCCAGAAAGATTTGCTCTTGCCTTACAGAACAATTGAGGATAATGCCGCTTTGCCGCTGTTGCTGAAAGGCGAAAAGAAGAAAGATGCCCGAAAAAAAGTATCACCGCTTTTTGAACAATTCGGACTTGAGGGTACACAGAAGAAATATCCGTCCCAGCTTTCGGGCGGTATGCGTCAGCGTGCGGCACTTTTGCGGACATATATGTTTTCAAAAGACGTGGCTCTCCTTGACGAGCCCTTTTCCGCGTTGGATACCATAACCAAAAGCTCAATGCACAAATGGTATCTGAACATAATGGAGAAAATTCAGCTTTCAACGCTGTTTATCACTCACGACATTGATGAGGCGATTCTTATTTCGGACAGAATTTATCTGCTTTCGGGCTCACCGGGAAAAATAGCGGGAGAAATAATTATCAATGAACCAAAGCCGCGCCGCGAAGATTTCAATCTGACGGCAGAATTTCTTGAGTATAAACGAAAAATTCTTTCGCTGCTGTAAAAGCAGGAAGGGTTGTTACCGAGATTTGAATTATTATTTGTTGACATTTAAGTGCTTGTGATATATAATATTTTCGATAAATTTTTATAGGAGAGTGTAAACTATGCCATTAGTAAACGCAAAAGAAATGCTCACAAAAGCAAAGGCCGGTCACTATGCAGTCGGTCAGTTCAATATCAACAACCTTGAATGGACAAAGTCAATCCTTCTTACTGCTCAGGAAATGAATTCACCCGTTATCCTCGGTGTATCCGAAGGTGCAGGTAAATATATGTGCGGCTACAAGACCGTTGTAGGTATGGTTGAAGGTATGCTTGAAGGCCTTAACATCACTGTTCCCGTTGCACTTCACCTTGACCACGGCTCATACGAAGGCGCAAAGGCTTGCATTGAGGCTGGCTTCAGCTCAATTATGTTTGACGGTTCACATTATCCCATCGATGAAAACATCGAAAAGACAAAGGAACTCGTTGCAATCTGCGAAGAAAAAGGTCTTTCAATCGAGGCTGAGGTTGGCTCAATCGGCGGCGAGGAAGATGGCGTTGTAGGTGCAGGCGAATGTGCTGACCCCAACGAATGCAAGATGATTGCTGACCTTGGTGTTACAATGCTTGCAGCAGGTATCGGCAACATCCATGGCAAGTATCCCGAAAACTGGGCAGGTCTTTCATTTGAAACTCTTGCAGCAGTTCAGGAAAAGACAGGTACAATGCCTCTCGTTCTTCACGGCGGTACAGGTATTCCTGCGGATATGATTCAGAAGGCTATTTCACTCGGTGTTTCAAAGATCAACGTTAACACAGAGTGCCAGCTTGCATTCCAGGAAGCAACAAGAAAGTACGTTGAAGAGGGCAAGGACCTTGTAGGTAAGGGCTTCGACCCCAGAAAGCTTCTTGCTCCCGGTGCAGAAGCAATCAAGGCTTGCGTAAGAGAAAAGATTGAACTTTTCGGTTCAGCCAACAAGGCATAAATTGCTGTTATTTTAATCACGCTAAAGAGGGCATCCCGGATGCCCTCTTTTTGCTATGTAAAAACACAAAACCCCTTCGTGATGATACACGGCAGGGGTTTTGTGTTTGGATCGTCATTAAATTTTCTATATTTTACCATATATCCCTGTAAATGTCAATGCTTTTTTGATAAAAACGTGACAAACCGTCACAACTTGTTGCTTATTCTGAATGGCAGGTTGCCGATAAAACATGAAGGTGTTAAATGACGTGTTACAGATCAGGCAATATACTCAACAATCTGTTGAAATAAATCACTTACCCGATTATTGATTAACTTGGAAAAATTTTGTATAGTAGTGTGGGAGGAGGTTATTATATGAATCTTTCAATTGGAGCTAATATCAAAAGAATCCGCATTGAGAAAAATCTGACACAGGAAGAGGTTGCCGCCCATCTGGGAATATCCTTTCAGGCAATCAGTAAATGGGAAAGAGGCGATGGATACCCTGATATTGAAATGCTTCCGCCTTTGGCAAATTATCTGGGAATAACCGTTGACGAACTTCTGGGTGCCGGTGAATATGAAAAGAAAAACAGATATGATAAAATCAATGCCGAGTGGCAGAGCAACAATAAAAACGGGCTTAATGCAGAAAACGTTGAGCTTATGAGATGTGCACTCAGACAATTTCCCAACGATGCGCTTTTGCTGGTTCAGCTTTCAACCTCTCTTGAAAAAATTGACGGAACAGACCGTGAAAAAGAAAAATATCTTCGAGAATCAATAGCGGTTCAGGAGCAGATAATCAATTATTGCGGTGATTGCGAGGTGAGAGGTGCAACTCTCTATAACATCTGTTTTGCTTATTGGAAAATCGGCGAGCACGAAAAAGCAATCGAGCAGGCAAAGAAACTGCCGAATCTCTATAAATCACGGGAGAATGCTTTGTCATATTTTTTGACGGGAGATGAGAAAAACAAAGTGTCGAGGGATGCGCTGGAGCCTCTTGTATGGGGAATTACTCACCATCTTACGGTGCTTGCCGAAACCGAAAACAACCCCGATTATCTTAAAAAAGCAGAAAAAATAAAGGCTATACTTTTTGAAACGATAATCCTATAAGTCTGAAATATAACAATATTACGCACATTCGGGCATTTTTCTCTTTGACATACGCCTGTATGCCTGCATCGAAGAAATGCCCGACTGCACGCAATCTGTTGCATTTCAGATGCAAAGCAGTTTTGAACGAGAAAATTTTCGTCGTGTCAAGGTGAAAATTTGCAGAAATACGAGGCTATTTCAAGAATTTTTAACGCAGACAGGGCGGAAAGGTTCCGTTCAAAACCTTATCGATTATCGTTTCAAAAAGTATACTTTCTGACGTGCAATAAAAAGCGGCACACTTCAGACGAAGTGTGCCGTTATATTTTTGATTATTCTTCAATTTTGCCTGCGGCGGGCTTTTCGATTTTGCCTGTAACGTTTCTGATATTGTCACGGGCGGTCTGAATCTGGCTGAGGCTTGCGGCAACGGCTTCGTTTGCGGTGCTCATAATATCCTCAATGAAATCGCCTGCTGCAATTCTGATTTCAGCTGACCATTTGTTAGCCTTATCAATAGCCTCATCAGAGGTCTTTCTTGCTTCGTCAATCATTCTTGCAGCCTGCTCTGTTGCGGCATTGACAATGTTTTCTGCCTGAGCCTTTGCACCTGCAAGCGTTGAAGCGGCTTCGTCCTGTGCATTCTTTGCGATTGACTCTGCGGCAGCCTTTGCCTGAACAACAATTTCGCTGCTTTCTACCATTGATGCTGCCTCAAGCTGAGCGTTTGCTCTGATGATTTTTGCATCCTCGGTTGCGGTGTCTCTGATCTGCTTTGCCTGAGCTTCGGCCTCTGCAACCTTGTTCTTTGAATAATCCTCTGTTTTGAGAACGAGTGCTCTCACCTTATCCTCTGCGGATGAAATGAGCGCTCTTGATTTTTCCTGAGCACCGGTAACGCAGTTAACCGCTTCATCCTTTGCTTTGATGAGGATGTTGTTTCTGTCGGCAACGATAGCTCTTGCCTGTGTGATTTCACCGGGGAGGTTGAGTCTGATATCCTCAATAGCCGTTCTGATTGCGGCGGCATCTACGCCGGTTTTGCTTGACAGGGGAACCTTTGAACCCGAATCAATAATATCTTCAATCTGGTCAAGTAAGCTTTCAATGTTCATTTTGTAATCCTGTTCCTTTCTTTTATTCGTCTGATTATATCTTCGCATACCTCTGAGGGGACAAATTCGCTTATATCTCCGCCGAACTCGCAAACCTGCTTTACAACGCTTGATGAGAGATACATATTCTCTGCATTAGCCGTAAGAAAAACGGTTTCAAGCTCGGGATTGAGTTTTTTATTGGTCAGCGCCTGCTGGAATTCATATTCGAAGTCTGATACCGCACGAAGGCCTTTTACTACTGCACAGGCACCTTTTTCTTTTGCGTATTTGGCAAGCAGACCGCTGTTTGTTTCGATTTCAACATTGTTTATATCCGTCAGACTGCGTTTGAGTAAGTCAACACGCTCATCAACGGTGAAGTAGCCCGCAGGCTTATGATAATTTATCATTACCACCACAATAACCTTATCAAAAAGCTTTGCGGCACGGCGGATAACGTCGATATGACCTATTGTAACCGGGTCGAAGCTGCCGGGGCAAATTGCGGTTTTCATTGGTCATCCTTCCTTCCGGTAAACGGTAACAGCCGTTTTGCTGTATTTATATTCTTTTGTTTTTATGAGTGAGCCGTAGCTGTCGTCAAGCTCTTCTCTGAAGGGATGCTCACAGATAACTGCACCGCCTTCGGAAATCAGGCCTTCGATTTTTGGAAGCGCCTTCTGAAGCAAGCCTTTTTCATAGGGAGGGTCAAGAAAAGCAAGGTCGAAAACTCTGTCTGTCATCGAAAGAAAAGCGATTGAATCGGTCTGAACAACGGTTGCACGGGAATCAAGCTTTGTTTTTGCCAGATTTTCTTTAACGATTTTAACCGCATTCTTATCGGCATCAACAAACACTGCACTTTCGGCGCCTCTGCTCAGTGCTTCAATTCCCAGCTGACCCGAGCCTGCAAACAAGTCAAGAATACGTCTGCCTTCAATTTCAAACTGAAATGCACTGAAAACAGCCTCCTTCACCTTGTCTGTGGTGGGGCGCACGTCGTTGCCTTCAAGAGTTCTGAGGACCATTCCTCTCGCTGTTCCGGTAATTACTCTCATTATAATTCCTCCGCAGAGTATTATCAATCTATTATCGCACTAAATATAATAATATGTCAAGATTAAATACATACAAATGGTAAAAAAGTTGTAAAATCAACCCTCATCTGTACTATTTTGACCGTGAAAAGCTTCAAAAACCGCCTTGGCAGCGTTTTTGTTCATACCTTTTACGGCGGTGAGTTCATCAATACTTGCTTGTGAAACGGCCTTTACGGTTTTGAAGTGTTTAAGCAGAGCCTTGCACCTGCTTTCGCCTATGCCTTCGATTGAGGTGAGGGTTGAAGATAGGGCAGAACTTTTTCTTCGGTTGCGGTGATATTCAACGGAATATCTGTGGACCTCCTCTTGTATCGTAGAAACGAGGGTAAACGCACTGCGTTTTGAGGTCAGTGACAACTCGTCACCTGAAAGCGCAATGGCACGGGTTTTGTGGTGAGAATCCTTGACCATGCCGAAAAGGGGAATGTCAAGATTATATTTCTCGAGTATAGGTTTTACTGCATTTACCTGACCGCTTCCGCCGTCAAGCAGAATAAGGTCGGGCAATCTGCCGAAGCCCTCGCCGCTGTCCTTTTCTTCAAAATAACGAAGAATTCTGCGCTCAATAACCTCCGCCATGGATGCGTAGTCATCCTGCCCGGTAAAGCCTTTGATTTTGAAGCGGCGGTAGGCTTTTTTATAGGGCAGACCGTCTTTGAAAACAACCATACCCGCAACGTTTTCTGTGCCTGCGGTGTGAGAAATATCGTAGGATTCAATAAATTTCGGCGGAGTCTTAAGACCCAGCAGAGTGCCCAACTCATCAAGTGCGGCGGTGGATTTGCCTGTTTTGCCAAGGTAAACGGCAAGCTTCTGAGCCGCATTTGAACGGCACATTTCAACCAGTGAATGCTGTTCGCCTCTTTGAGGAACAACGATATTCACCTTACGCTTTGCAAGTGAAGAAAGCCATTCGCTCAGCAAATCACTTCCCTCAACCTCGCCGTCAACAGCAATGCGTCGGGGCACAAAATCTCTCATAGAGTAGTAGCTTCGGATAAGCTCATATCTTGCCTCGGGCATATTGTCGGGCAAATCAATAATGAAGTGCTCGCTGTCGTAAAGCCTTGAATCCTTGAAACGCAAAACAGAAAGGCAGGCTTTTGAATCCGAGCATACGGTTGCAAAAACATCCTGTTCTTCAACGGAGGCGGCAACAACCTTCTGCTTTTCCGTAATTTTTTTAATGGCATTTATTTTATCGCGGATTTTTGCCGCTTTTTCAAATTCAAGATTTTCTGAAGCCTCAAGCATTTCGGCGGTAAGCTTTTCAATCGCCTGCCCTGAGCCGTTTATGATGAAATCGATTGCCCGGTCAACGGCTTCGGAATGAGCTTTCTCGCTCATTTTTCCTGCACAGGGTGCGGCGCACTGACCGATGAAATGGTTAAGACAGGGTCGGCTTTTTTTGAAGTCACGGGGAAAAACCTTATTGCATTGTGGGAGCATAAATATTTTTTTTGCGGTATCAATGGCGTTGGTGATGCCGTAAGAATTGTTATAGGGTCCGATGTATTCTGCTCCGTCATCAAGCCGCTGTTTTACGGCAAAAAAATTCTTCCAACCGTTTTTGGTGATTTTGATGTAGTGATAACCCTTATCATCCTTGAGAAGAATGTTGTATTTGGGGCTGTGCTGTTTAATGAGTGAGCATTCAAGAATAAGTGCTTCAAATTCACTGTCGCAGAGAATGTAATCAAAATCATCAACGTTCTCAACCATACGGCGTACCTTAATCCAAAGATTATTCTGGGAGCCGAAGTAAGTGCTGACTCTGTTTTTGAGAGCCTTTGCCTTGCCGACGTAAATGATTTCACCCTTCTTGTTTTTCATCAGATATACGCCCGGAGTCAAGGGCAGACTCATTGATTTTTTTCTAAGAAAGGGCAATTTTTCGTTCATTATGCTCACCTCCGCACAGTAAAAATCCTCTATTATTATATCCTTATATAATATTTTGTGCAAGAGCAAAGTTATTTTGAAAAACCCTTGACAAGTATATATAATTCTGTTAAAATATAAAACCGCTGTGAAAGAACAGCAGGATTAAAACAAATTTTATTCCTTGCCACGGATGCACCGTGGCCAAAGACCAGAAGGAGGTGCTTTAAGAATGTCAGCAAACATCAGCTATGAGACAATGATGGTTTTTTCAGTTGCCAAGGGCGAAGAAGCTGTTCAGCCTCTCATGGAGAAATTCAAGGCTATGATCGAAGCTAACGGCACTCTTGAGAGCGTTGATGAATGGGGCAAGCGCAAGCTCGCTTACCTTATCGACGACGAAGCAGAGGGTTACTACGTTCTCTTCAATTATCAGGCTGCTCCCGAATTTCCCGCAGAGCTTGACCGTGTTGTAAAGATTACAGACGGCGTGCTTCGTTCACTCATTGTCAAGAAGAACTAAGGAGGTCGCAAAATGTTAAACAATGCCGTAATTATGGGCAGACTTGTTGCAGACCCCGAGCTTCGCACTACAGGAAGCGGAATTTCCGTAACTTCGTTCACGGTAGCCGTTGACAGACGTTACGCCCGTTCGGGTGAAGAACGTCAGACTGATTTCATTGACGTTATTGCATGGAGACAGAATGCTGAGTTTATCAGCAAGTTTTTCCGCAAGGGTTCAATGATTGCAATTCAGGGCTACATCCAGACCAGAACTTATGAGGATAAGAACGGCAACAAGAGAAAGGCTGTTGAGGTTGTTGTAGACAACGCAAGCTTCTGCGGTTCAAAGGCAGAAAGCGGCACAGGCTCATACTCAAGAGAGGACAGCTATGTGGCAGCTCAGCCCGCACCCTCATATTCAACTGCAGATGAGGGCGATTTTAAAGAAATTCCCGAAGACGACCTTCCGTTTTAAGGTCGCAAAAACTGAAACTGAAAAGGAGGTTTAATCCATGGCTTACGACAGAAGCGAAAGAAGACCCAACAAGAAGGGTCGCAGAAAGGTTTGTGCTTTCTGTGTAGAAAAGGTTGAATGCATCGATTACAAGGATGTAAACAAGCTTAACAAGTTCACTTCAGACAGAGCAAAGATCCTTCCCCGTCGTGTGACAGGTACTTGCGCTAAGCATCAGCGTGAGCTGACAACCGCTATCAAGCGTGCACGTCAGATTGCTCTTCTTCCCTACACAAGTGACTGATTATAAAAAATTACCCGTTGTACCTCGGTACAACGGGATTTTTTTATATCAGTTTTTAAGACTCTGCATAGGAGCAGGAATTCTTCCGCCTCTGCGTATGAATTTTGCAGGGGAGTAGGTTGAAAGAGGCATTACGGGGCCGCTTCCCAGAAGTCCGCCGAAGCTTAATTCTTCGCCTACCTGCTTGCCGATTGCAGGGATAACTCTTACCGCAGTTGTTTTTGAGTTGACCATACCGATTGCCGCTTCGTCTGCAATGATTGCGGAAATAACCTCGGCAGGTGTGTCGCCGGGAATGTTAATCATATCAAGGCCTACGGAGCATACGGCTGTCATTGCTTCAAGCTTGTTAAGGGTAAGTGCGCCGCAGCGTGCCGCATCAATCATACCTGCATCTTCGGTAACGGGGATAAATGCGCCCGAAAGACCGCCTACGTGAGATGAAGCCATTACGCCGCCTTTTTTTACCGCGTCATTGAGAAGGGCAAGTGCGGCGGTTGTGCCGTGGCAGCCGCAGCATTCAAGACCCATTTCTTCAAGAATATGTGCAACGGAGTCGCCGATTGCAGGTGTGGGGGCAAGCGAAAGGTCAACAATACCGAAGGGTACGCCCAGTCTTCGTGATGCCTCCGTAGCAACAAGCTGACCCATACGGGTGATTTTGAATGCGGTTTTCTTTATAAGGTCTGCAACGGCAGTAAGGTCGCAGTCGCCGGCCTTTGCAAGTGCCGCCCTTACAACACCGGGGCCCGAAACACCTACGTTGATAACGCAGTCGGGCTCGCCTGCACCGTGGAATGCACCTGCCATAAAGGGATTATCTTCGGGTGCATTGCAGAATACAACAAGCTTTGCGGGGCCGATGCAATCTCTGTCTGCGGTAAGCTCTGCACTTTTTCTGACTACCTTGCCCATAAGTGCAACGGCATCCATATTGATACCTGCTTTTGTTGAACCGATATTGACGGATGAGCAGATGTGATCGGTTACGCTGAGTGCCTCGGGAATAGCCTCAATAAGCTCCTTGTCACCAGGGCCGAATCCCTTCTGCACAAGTGCTGAAAATCCTCCGAGGAAGTTTACGCCGCAGGTAACGGCGGCTCTTTCAAGAGTTTTCGCAAGCTTTACCGCATCTTTATTTTCGCAGGCTGCGAGAATCATAGCGGCAGGAGTAACGGAAATTCGTTTGTTGATAATAGGAATACCAAGCTCTTTTTCAATCTGTTCGCCTGTACGGACAAGGTCTTTGGCGTAGCGTGTGATTTTGTCATAAACTCTTTGACACATAACATCAACATCGCTGTGACAGCAATCAAGAAGGGAAATACCCATTGTGATTGTACGTACGTCAAGATGCTCATCCTGAATCATTGTTATGGTTTCGAGAATATCTCTTGCATTAAGCATTTAAGTCACCTCATATTGTGTGCATGGCGTTGAAAATATCCTCATGCATAACGTGGATTGAAAGACCCATTTCGTTGCCCATTTTGCCCAGCATATCCGAAAATTCGGTGAAGGGGATGTCTGACTTTGAAAAATCAACCATCATAATCATAGCGAAAAGGTCCTGAAGAATGGACTGTGTAACTTCAAGTACATTTATATTGTGGTTTGAACATTCCGTTGATACCTTTGCAAGAATACCAACCATATCTTTACCGATAACCGTAATAACAGCTCTCATAATTGCCTCCTTATGCGTCGTATCCGTTGGGATTCTGTGACTGCCAGCGCCATGAATCCTCACACATTTCGTCAATACCTCTTGTTGCAACCCAGCCAAGTTCTTCCTTTGCTTTTGAAGGGTCTGAATAGCAGGTTGCAATGTCACCGGGTCTGCGGGGTGCAATTTCATATTTAACGGGCTTGCCGCAAGCCTTTTCAAATGCTTTCACAACATCAAGCACGCTGTAACCGTTACCGGTGCCGAGGTTATATGTGAAACAGCCTTTTTCACCGAGAACTTTTTCAACAGCTTTAAGGTGACCGAGAGCAAGGTCAACAACGTGGATGTAGTCGCGCACGCCTGTGCCGTCGGGTGTGTCGTAATCGTCACCGAAAACGTTGAGGGCTTCTCTTCTGCCGATTGCAACCTGAGCAATATAAGGAACAAGGTTGTTGGGAATTCCGTTGGGGTCTTCACCGATTCTGCCGCTTTTGTGTGCGCCAATGGGATTGAAATAACGCAGAAGGCAAACACTCCATTCGCTGTCAGAAATGCAGGTGTCTTTGAGCACACGCTCAATGTAAAGCTTTGTTGTGCCGTAGGGGTTTGTTGTTTTGCCTTCGGGCATATCCTCTTTGAGAGGTGAGGGGTTTTCACTGCCGTAAACCGTTGCAGAAGAACTGAAAACGATTTTTTTGCAGCCTGCCGCAGCCATAGCTTCGCAAAGGATAACGGTGCCGCCGATGTTATTATCATAATATTCAAGCGGTTTTGCACAGCTTTCGCCGACAGCCTTAAGGCCTGCAAAATGAATAACTGCTTCAATATTGTTTTCTGCAAAAATTTTATCAAGACCTTTACGGTCACGGATATCGCATTCGTAGAATTTAACATCCTTACCCGTAATTTCTTTAATACGTTTTACACTTTCACTCTTGCTGTTGCAGAGATTATCAAGTATAATGGTATCATAACCGGCATTGAGAAGTTCAACGCAGGTGTGTGAACCGATAAATCCTGCACCGCCTGTAACAAGAATTGACATTGCCACATACCTCCACTATAATTATAATTCCACATACAATTATAAATATATTTTTGAAAAAATCAACGGAAGTGTAAACAATATTTCGTGAAAAGGTTGTGTGTTTTTTGTTAAGTTACGAAAATTTGAAGAACGACAGTGAAATTATAAGCTATGTCAAGGCGGCTAATGACGTTCTGGGTGCCATAGGATATACGGAACACGGCCTTGCACACGCAGTGAAAACGGGTACGGACGCAAGTATGATTCTTGAAACTCTGGGTTATTCGGAAAGGGAATGTGAGCTTGCAAAAATTGCAGGTCTGCTTCACGATACGGGTAATACAATCAACCGTACAGACCATGCTCAAAGCGGTGCTTTTCTTGCATTTGAACTTCTGAGAGCAAGAAATTTTCCTGTTGAAGACGTTATTGCCGTAGCAACGGCAATAGGCCATCACGACGATAAAACCGCGGCCCCCGTAACTCCCGTTGCGGCGGCGCTCATTCTTGCGGATAAAAGCGACGTGCGTACTACCAGAGTACGCAACAAAAGTACGGTTTACAGCGATATTCACGACAGAGTGAATTATGCTGTTTTCGGTTCGAAGCTGAACGTCAAAAAAGAAGAAAAGCTGATAATTCTTGAGCTGAGCATCGATACGCTTATCTGCCCCGTTATGGAATATTTCGAAATATTTCTTGACAGAATGGTGCTTTGCAAAAAATCCGCCGCATTTCTGAACTGTGATTTTGAGCTTATTATTAACGATACGAGGTTGCTGTAATGTATAATTTAACCGATATAGGAACAATAAAAGATATTCTCGGCAGACACGGCTTTCATTTTTCCAAGGCACTGGGTCAGAATTTTATTGTGAATCCCTCCGTTTGTCCCCGCATGGCGGAGGAAAGCGGAATTGACGAAACCTGCGGTGTAATAGAAATCGGTGCAGGTATAGGTGTTCTTACCGCAGAGCTTGCAAAAAGAGCAAAAAAGGTTGTGTGTGTTGAGCTTGACACAAGGCTTCTGCCCATTCTTGCTGAAACCCTTGCAGATTTTGATAACATCGAAATAATCAATCAGGATGTTCTTAAAACAGACCTTGCCGCATTGATTGAAGAAAAGTTTAGCGGTATGCCCGTTTACGTTTGTGCTAACCTGCCTTATTACATAACCTCACCCGTGATTATGACTTTGCTTGAAAGCAGGCTTCCCATAGAATCAATTACCGTTATGGTACAGAAAGAGGCGGCGCAGAGGCTTTGTGCACCCGTGGGCAGCAGACTTTCGGGTGCTGTTACGGTTGCGGTTGACTATTATGCCGAGGCACAGAAGCTTTTTGACGTTTCCGCAGGCTCGTTTATGCCTGCACCTAAGGTTGACAGTGCGGTTATCAGAATGGATATCAGAAAAAATCCCGAAATTGAAATCACGGATGAGGCACTGTTTTTCAGAATGGTACACGCCGCATTCGGTCAGCGCAGAAAAACTGCCGCAAACTCCATCAGCGCAGGTTCTGGAATTCCCAAGGATGTGGTTATAAAAGCCATTGAAGAGTGCGGCTTTGAGCCTTCTGTAAGGGCAGAGGGTCTGACAATGCAGGAATTGTCGCACCTCAGTGAAAAAATAGGCAGTTTGCTGAAAAACAGTTAATTTTCCTTGACAAAAAAACTATATTAAGTTAATATCAAAGAGATAGAGGTGCAGAAGTCAAGAGTAATTCCCACACACAGGGCACAGATGAGAATGAAAGGGGCTTTTGCCGAAGTGAATGCAGGCTTGCCCGAGGCGGCATTTGCTGGGACGTTATATAACATATAACGTACTGTCACGGTTGTGGAGCGCTATCAGAAGTCTTTGATATAACATTGATTTTGTGATTTATGCTCCGATATGCAGCCGTGTATATCGGAGCTTATTTTTTGGAGGAATTCAGATGACACGCAAATCAAAGCTTTTTGCAATTATTATGGCTGTTGCGCTGATTGGTTCACTTTTCTGTTCGTTTGGTTTTGCAACAGAAGCAGACACCGTAACAACAGGCGAAGCTGTGCTCCTTATGGCAGAGGATGCAGCAACAGGAACAATTACCGTTGACGTTGACGGTGAGGCTGTTGAGTATGACCTTGCAGACGGTGAATCCGCACAGGCTTATGTTGACTCTTATGCGGACAACCTTACAAACGACCCCGATTTCAAAACAAATATCAACACCGCAATCGCAAAGGTGCGTGAGAGCATTGGCTCATACGCTTCAATCCTTGCACTTCTTCCTCCCGTAATTGCAATCGTTCTTGCACTTATCACAAAGGAAGTTTATTCATCGCTTATTATCGGTATTGTAGTAGGCGGCTTCATTTTTGCAGGCGGAAACTTCGAAACTGCAATCAACCACGTTCTGTTTGACGGCTTTGTTTCAAGCCTTTCAGACAGCTACAATATGGGTATTATCGTATTCCTTGTTCTTCTCGGAGCACTTGTTTCAATGATGAACAAGGCAGGCGGCTCGGCGGCCTTCGGCAGATGGGCTTCAAAGCACATCAAATCAAGAGTAGGTGCTCAGCTTGCAACAATCCTTCTCGGCTGCCTTATCTTCGTTGATGACTATTTCAACTGTCTTACAGTCGGTTCGGTTATGCGTCCCGTATGCGACGAAAAGAAGGTTTCAAGAGCAAAGCTTTCATATCTTATTGATGCTACTGCGGCTCCCGTCTGCATTATTGCTCCCATTTCATCCTGGGCAGCAGCCGTTGCAGGCTTTGCAAGAGGTGCAGGTGCAGAAAGCGGTATCAGCCTTTTCGTTCAGGCAATTCCCTTTAACTTCTATGCACTTTTCACCATTCTTATGATGGTTGTTCTTGCAGTTACAAAGCTTGATTACGGCCCCATGAGACTTCATGAAAAGAACGCACTTGAAAAGGGCGACCTTTTCACCACAGGTGACCGTGTTGTGACCGAAGATGTTGAAGCAAACTCAAAGGGTAAGGTTATTGACCTTATTCTTCCCGTTGTTGTTCTTATCATCGCTTGCGTATTCGGTATGATTTATTCAGGCGGATTTTTCAGCGGTGAAAACTTTATTGATGCATTCTCGAATTCAGATGCTTCCGTAGGTCTTGTTATCGGTTCTGCAATCGCATTTGTATTCACTGTTATTTATCTTCTTCTCAGAAGAGTTATCAGCTTCAAGGATGCAATGGGTTCACTTCCCGAAGGCTTCAAGGCAATGGTTCCCGCTATCCTTATTCTTACCTGTGCATGGACTCTCAAAGCTATGACAGACAGCCTCGGTGCAAAGATTTATATTTCACAGCTTGTTGAAGGCAGTGCAGGTGCATTCCAGGCACTTCTTCCTGCAATCATCTTCCTTATTGCCGTAGGTCTTTCATTTGCAACAGGTACGTCATGGGGTACGTTCGGTATTCTTATCCCCATCGTGCTCAGTGTATTTGAAGCAACAAATCCCCTTACAATCGTTGCAATTTCAGCTTGTATGGCTGGTGCTGTATGCGGCGACCACTGCTCACCCATTTCGGACACAACAATTATGGCATCCGCAGGTGCACAGTGTAACCACATAAACCACGTTTCAACCCAGCTTCCCTATGCTCTTACGGTTGCAGGTGTTTCATTTGTGACATATGTAATCTCGGGTGCTCTTGCAAGCAAGGGACTTGCAATTGTTGCACTGCCCATCGGCGCAGCTCTTATGATTGCAACACTTGTTGTAATTAAAGCAGTTACAAAGAAAAAGGCATAAAATAACGGTAAGGGCAGCCTGCGGGCTGCCCTTGTTTTTTGAAAGAGGTGATTTTTACGGCAAAGCTTGAAAGTGAATTGAGAGGCGATTTTTACACCGTTCTTGATGAAATCAACAGTGCGATTATTGACCGCAGTGCAACCGCAAGTCTTGAAGAAAAAAGCGATTTTGCAGGAATCAACGCAAAGTGTGCGGTGCGCGTTTATGAGCGATACAGCTACACGGGTCAGAACAGAGTGAGTATGAACGTAACTTTGTTTGAAACCGACGGCAGGCTGTTTGTTTCGGCGGTCACGTCCGGCGGAAGTCAGGCGGTGCTTTTCAAGATAAACACCTTCGGAGAAGAAGCATTTCTTGATCTTATCAGAGATACGGTAGATAAATACAGAGCATAAAAATAACGGTCAGTTCAAAATGAACTGACCGTATTTCTTTATAAATTAACCGAAAATCTTATCAATGAGGTTGCGGGCGGGTGAAAGAATCCAGTCAACAAGACTGCCGCCGCCGATGGTATCAACGAGGAATTTGCTTGTACCTTCAAGGGCTTCGCCAAAGAATTTTTCAATGCCCGAAGGTTCTTCGGGGTATGTATACTTACCGTATTTTGCGAGAACGGCGTTAAGCTCATCTTCGGCTTCCTTGATTTTTTTCTGATCAACTACCGTTAATTTGAGAACCTCCTCACCCTTTGCAATAGCGGCTTCAAGCTCGGCAATCTGCTCGGGAGTGAGTTCAAACTCATCCTCTTCGTTTGTAAGAAGGTCCTGTGCGTCGGGAATTCTCCAACGGCGGATATATTTCGTGTTGCAGGAATAATTGAACTGAGGATAGTTAACGGGATCGTCGTTTACGTTTGAAACCTTGCCTTCGATAATAGCCTGAACAAGATTGAGAACAACGTCATTGTTGCCTACCTCGTGGTGCTGTTCAAGGAAAATCCAGGTGTTTTCGGGAAGCGCCGCAGTTGAAACGTCAACCATATTGTCGGGTGAAATATGATTATGTGCGGTGTTTGTGCACTTTGTGTTCTTTTCGTAATCAACGTCTGCAAGCGTCTGATCGCCTGCGGCACCCGTTGCACCGATTGTTGTTGATGCAAGGTTTATGATACCGTCGGAGTTATAATCCTTTGCAGATGCAACGATTGCAAAGAACGTGTAATCCTGCTCACCGAAATCAAGGCTTGAAGCGGCAATCGAGTTGACTCTTACACCGTCCTCAACAGCGGCAAGAATGTTCTTTTCAAGGTTAAGACGTGCATCCTGGAAACGGTCTGTCTTTTCTCTGAGAACCTTCTTTGCAGGGTCGTTAAGGTATCTTTCTGCAAGAGCATCGTATCTGTATGAGGGGATCATCGCCCAGATCTGGGGGCAGTTAATCATCATCGAATCAAGAATTGCGCTGATTGCGCCGGTGAGGATTGAGTCAACACCCGAACGGGGAATGATGTGAAGAACAATGTTGATAAGGTAGCCGAGTGCGGCATCGTCTCCGAGAATGGGAGGGATGAATTCGTGGTAAAAATATTCATCCGCAAGATTCCATTTTCTTTCCATCATATCCGCAACGATATCAGTGCCGTTAAGGCAGGCAACAACGTTAACGATCTGGTCAAGGTCGCCGTGACCGTATTCATTAAGGTATGCGGTGAGAATTGTTCCGCCCAGTGAAACGGGAAGGAGTGTAACCTTATCGTGACCTGTCTGTTCCTTGACCATATCGATGTATTCGTCAAGCTCAGCCGCTGACTGAATGGGATCGCCTACGAGGTTGAAGGTGAACATATAGATGTGATCGCCGCCGATGGCTTCTTCAACTCTCTGAAGAGGAATCATTCTGTAAAGCCAGTCTTTATCTTCTTCTTTCATTTCTGAAATGGGGTGATTCCATCTCTGAGTCTGAAGATTGTTTACGAAATTGCCGTCGTTATCACATTCCTGAACCCAGAATGCAGCCTTTGCAGCGTTGTATGCAGCCTGCTCAAGACCTACGCTGTGCTGAAGCATAATTGTGCCCAGAAGGCTGAGAACAAGTGCGGGAATCTGACCCCAAAGCTTGCTCAGCTCAAGTATGAGCAGTGTGCCGCCTACGTGATTGTCGTCTGCGTCAAGGTAAGGCTCGTCGTTTTCGTCGTAGAGATAGGTGGGTGAATGGTTGATGCCGGGAAGAATGATTACGGGGGAAACGTCGCAATCGCCGCCACAGTCTGTTTTTGTTGCGGCAGAAGCACCGATGGCGCCCATTGAAATAAGCATTGCCGCACACAGAATGACTGAAATCACTCTTTTTAAACCGTTTTTCATTTTAGTACGCTCCTTTTGGAAGTTAAAATATACATCTTATATTACCACGGATTAAACAGGTTTTCAATATTATACAATCAATTTAACACATATATTTTACTTGACCGCACAAGGCGGAAGGTGATATTATTATACAGAAAAGGGGGATTGACCTTGATTAAAAACATAATTTTTGATATGGGCGGAGTGCTCATAGATTATAATCCCGAAAAAACCCTTTACGGTATGTTTGACAAAGAAACGGCAGACATACTTCTGAGCGAAATATTCAGAAATCCCATCTGGTCCGATAAGGACAGAGGGATAATCTTCCCCGATGATATAATGAGAATTAAAAAAGACCGTATTCCTGAGAAACATCTTGAAAAGGTGACGGAGCTTGTGGAGAATTTCTTTCCGTATATGCCGCCTTTTGAAAAAATGTATGACCTTGTAAAGGAGCTTAAAGAAAAGGGCTACGGAATATATCTGCTTTCAAACGCATCTTCGGATTTTCACGAGAGAAGGCAGGGTATACCTGCACTTTCCTTTTTTGACGGAGTGATTGTTTCGGCGGATTATAAGCTTCTCAAACCTGAAAAAGAGATTTATCTCACTCTTTTCAATGAATTTTCTCTTAATCCCGAAGAGTGTTACTTCATCGATGATGTTCAGAAGAACATCGACGGTGCAAGGGCTGTGGGAATGGACGGTCACTGCTATTTTCACGGTGATGTTGAAATTCTCAGAGCCCATATGAGAGAAAAAGGAATCAATATATAAAACGACACAATTTTCTTGACGGTACCGTATATAAAATGCTATCATCTACTCACTACACAAGCAAAGGCAATCAATATGAATTTTTACAGTGAAACCGCAAAAAGAATACCCGAATTTATTTCCCTTGCGAATACAATCCGCAAAGCCCGTCTGCCTGCCGGCGTGACGGGTCTTTCCCACATACACAAGGCACACGTTATTGCGTCGATGTGCCGGTGCCTTGAAAGGAAAGCGCTTGTAATTGTACCTGACGAGGCTCAGGCAACAAGGCTCAGACAGGATATGGAAGGCTTCGGGGCAAAAGCTCTGCATTTTCCTGCAAGGGATTTTTCCTTCCGCACGCTGGAAACCGTTTCAAGAGAATATGAACATGCCCGCCTGAAAGTGCTTGATAATATGCTTTCGGGCGATTACGACGTTGTTATTGTTTCGGCGGAAGCGGCTTCACAGCTTACCGTACCCCCTTCAATGCTTATGAACAGCAGTCTTTCCGTTGAATCAGGTGAAGATTATGATGTTGATGAGCTGATTTTCAATCTTGTGCGCTGCGGATATACAAGGAGCGAGCAGGTTGACGGACCGGGTCAGTTTGCCCTTCGCGGCGGAATTCTGGATTTCTTTCCTCCCGATTCAAAATTGCCCTGCCGTGTGGAATTCTGGGGTGACAGTGTTGACAGCATTTCGCTTTTTGACCCCGAAACCCAGCGACGCGAAAATACGGTGAACGAAATCCGCATTACTCCCGCAAGAGAAATCCTCTGTACGGATGAGCTTCTCTGCGCCCTTATTGAAAAGCATATGGCGGAGAAGAAGATAAAAGGCGAAGCGCTGAAAAAACTTAATGAAGACGTTGAAGCCCTTCGCGGCGGAATACGTCTTTCATCCCTCGATAAATATATGCCCCTGATTTATCCGCAGAGTGCAGGAATTTTTGATTATGCAGAGGGATGTATGCTCTTTGTGTGCGAAAGCTTTGCGGTCAAAGATAAATTTTCCGCATCCTGCCAGCTTATGAACGAAACCGTCAAGGGCCTTTTTCAGGACGGAGTTCTGTGCAAGGGTCTTGATAAATACATAATCCAGCCCTACGAGCTTTTTGCAAAATACGAAAAGATGGGTGCGGTTTATCTTGACAATCTTCCGCGAGGAAGCTTTGATACCCCTGTCAAGGAGTTTATCACCTTCACGGCGAAGCAGATTGCACCCTGGAACGGAACGTTTTCAACCGTCGTTGACGATATAAGTGCTGTCAGAGGTAAGCTGGGTCACGCCTGCGTTATTCTGGCGGGTACGGATAAAGCGGCAAAAAATCTTGCCGAAGACCTGGAAAACGAGGGTATACCTGCCCTTTATTGCCCCGTGCCGCCTGCGGATATTCCGCAGAAAACGGTCTGCGTTCTTCCCGGCGGTGTGTCCTACGGAATGGAGTATCCGTCGGCAAAATTCACGCTTATTACTTACCGCAACCGTGTTGTTACGAAAAACAGAGTTGCTTCAACAAAAAAAGGCAAAAATGCTTTTAATAATCTTGATGAGCTTCACAGAGGCGAATACGTTGTCCACGCCGCCCACGGTATCGGTATTTTTGAAGGCATACAGACCCTTGAAGCTTCGGGCACCACAAAGGATTACATAAAAATCAGATACGATAAGGGCGATAATCTTTATGTACCCGTTACTCAGCTTGACCAGGTTTCAAAATATATCGGCCCAAAAAATGACGATAAACCCTTGAAGCTCAGCAAGCTTGGCGGAAAGGATTGGCAGAAGACCCGTTCAAAGGTCAAGAGCGCCGTCAAGGATATGGCGAAGGAGCTTATTGAGCTTTATTCGAAAAGAATCAAAGTCAAGGGTCACGCTTTTTCGTACGATATTGATATGCAGAGCGATTTTGAAAGACGGTTTGAATTTGTTGAAACCGATGATCAGCTCCGATGCATCCGCGAAATCAAAA
Source organism: Clostridia bacterium (assembly GCA_017548045.1). Lineage (GTDB taxonomy): Bacteria > Bacillota > Clostridia > Oscillospirales > Acutalibacteraceae > CAG-177. The sequence goes on from JAFYNR010000011.1 coordinate 20,849, forward strand.
AGGATATGGAAAAACCTTATCCTATGGACAGACTTCTCTGCGGTGACGTAGGCTTCGGCAAAACCGAGGTTGCGCTCAGAGCGGTATTCAAATGCATTGCAGACGGCAAGCAGTGTGCAATTATGGTGCCTACAACAATACTTGCGTTACAGCATTATCAGACCATACTCCGCCGATTTGAGGGCTTCCCTATTGAAGCGGGTATGCTTTCGCGCTTCTGCACGAGAAAAGAAATCGAAAAAACTCTGAACGGTCTCCGCCGCGGCTCCGTTGACGTTGTTGTGGGTACGCACAGAGTTATTTCGAAGGACGTACAGTTCAGGGATTTAGGTCTTATAATTATCGACGAAGAACAGCGCTTCGGTGTTGCACAGAAGGAAAAACTGAAATCTCTGTTCCCTGCGGTGGATGTGCTTACCCTTACCGCAACCCCTATTCCCAGAACGCTGAATATGGCAATGACGGGTATCAGAGATATGTCTGTGCTCGAAGAAGCACCTCAGGACAGACTCCCCGTTCAGACCTACGTTATTGAGCACAATATGCCGGTGCTTGTGCAGGCTATGGAGCAGGAGCTTCGCAGAGGCGGTCAGGTTTATTATCTCTACAACAGGGTTGAGGATATTGAGAAGAAAGCGGCTGAAATCAAAAGTTTTCTGCCCGATGCCAATGTGGGTATAGGTCACGGAAAAATGAGCGAGGATGAGCTGAGCGAAGTATGGCGCAGGCTTCTTGAGGGCGAAATAGACATTCTTGTGTGCACCACCATTATTGAAACGGGTGTTGACGTACCCAATGCGAACACCCTTATCATTGAAAATGCAGACAGAATGGGTCTTGCACAGCTTCATCAGATAAGAGGCAGGGTAGGCCGTTCGTCACGAAGGGCAAGTGCATATTTTACCTTTACGAGAGGCAAACAGCTTTCTGAAATTGCCACACGCAGGCTTGACTCCATAAGGGAGTTCACCGAATTCGGTTCGGGCTTCCATATTGCAATGCGTGATCTTGAACTCAGAGGCGCAGGTAACGTGCTGGGTTCATCACAGCACGGGCATATGGAATCGGTAGGCTACGAAATGTATGTAAAGCTTCTCGAGCAGGCAATATGCGAAGAAAAGGGCGAAGCGCCCTCTGAACCCGAAAAGGATTGCGTCGTTGACCTGCCCATCGATGCTCACATTCCCGACGGATACATTGAAAGCGTTCCTCAGAGACTTCAGATTTACCGCAGAATTGCGGATATCAAAACAAACGAGGATGCTTCGGATGTTATTGACGAGCTTTGCGACCGCTTCGGAGACCCGCCCGAAAGTGTTGAAGGGCTTATTAAAATTGCTTTGCTCAGAGGCAAGGCGGCAAGGCACGATATCTATGAAATCACCAATCAGGCAGACAGGCTCATTTTCAAAATCAGCAAGCTTGATATGGAAAAAATCTCAAAGGCTTCGGCACATTTCAAGGGAAGATTTGTTGTCAGTGCAGGGGGAGGCAAGCCTCACATTGCAGTGAAAATGCTTAAAGGTGAAAACAGACTCAACCTTATTGACCGTGTGCTGGACTATATGGATGAATAACGAAAAAGGGTTTCGTTGGTTTTATAGTATAACCAAACAGTTTTATGAGGGGATTTTATGAACGGTATTTTTAAGAAAACGGTTTCCGTGCTTATGACTTTTGTTTTTGCGGCAGGAATACTGACGGTGGCAAAAGCTGATGATACGGGTATTAATTACGATGTTGAAACCACATTGCAGCAGTCGGAAGTTGAGGAATCAACGGAAATAACAACTCAGCCTCATGAGGATATTACTCAGCCTTCCGACGAAGAAACAACAAAGCCTCCCGAAAAAGATGACCATGTGATAGGTAAAATTTATATTTGTTCAAGATGGAGCAGCGTTACAACAACGGGTCATATATGGGTCTATATCCTGAACACATCGGAAGAAACCCTGAAAGTGGGGCTTTATGACCTTGTGCCCGGTGAGGGTGTGTCGCTGGCAACCTTCGGATTTACAAGGTCTGACGGATTCGGCGTTTATTACAATATGGAAGCTTACAGGAATGACAAATACTGTGACGAAAGCTGCATTTCGCTGGAAGATGATCTTACAAGAGAAGAACTTGACAGTATTACCGAAAAGCTTCTTATCGCAAACTATTGGGACCCTATATATAACTGTGTGTTTTTTGCCTGTTCAATATGGAACAGAGGCGGCAACAGATTCATTGTTCCTTTCCCTTACCCTCCCGTGGCAAGATTGCAGATTATGATGTGGGGCAACAACGAGGTGTGTGAAATGGAATATCAGCCGCCGGAAAATTCATATAAACAAAGAGGTTTCGGCAACGGTGCATATCTTGAAAATGTTTGTCAGAAATCTTTGGATGCATAAAAAAGGCTTGGGCAGTATGGTTACTGCTCAAGCCTTTTGATTTGTTTGTTCGGGTATAACAAGAAACTGTACCGCTTCATCCTGATTGATAAGACGGCAGAGGATATCCGAAATTTCCTCTGCGGATTCCACCATTCCGTTGTCAAACCACATTCTGAAAACCCCGATTATTGCACTTACGTAAAACTGAATTGCGTATCTGCCCGATACGTTGTTATTGACCACGGGGAAATAACTCTGGATTCTGTCTGCAAGCAGATTGGTTATTGAGTGAACAAGCCCTGCATCAAAAACAGCCTTGATAACCTTGACGTTTTCCTGGAAAAATTCGGCTATATAGTAAATCATACCCTTGACAGTCTGTGCGTGGCCGCCGTGAAGCTCCTTTATAAGTCTGTTTTCCTGTTCAAGCAGATAATTTATAAGAATGTCATCCTTGCTTTTGTAGTTGCGGTAGTATGCCATTCTTGAAACACCTGCAAGATTGGTGATATCGGTTATGGTGATGCTTGAATAGCTTTTGACCTCCATAAGTCTCAGCAGGGCTGTAACAATGCATTCCTTCGTAAGAATATTGGTTTCACTTATTCTTTCCATTACAAATTTGCTCCTGATGTAACATTTTTCTGAAAAAACGGAATTTGTTGATGATTTGTTCATAAACTAATGGTAAAATCATACTGTTACAAGTGTAACACTGCAAAATTGCTTTGTCAAGGGGATTTTTATGCTGAAACTTAAAGATATAGTTAAAGAATATCCCACGGGGGATACCAAAGTAACTGCTCTTAAAGGTGTTAATATTGAATTCCGCAGAAACGAGTTTGTTTCCATTCTCGGTCACTCCGGCTGCGGTAAAACCACACTGCTGAATATTATCGGCGGTCTTGACCAGTATACCACGGGCGACCTTATCATTGAGGGCAAGTCCACAAAGGATTTCAAAGACGGTGACTGGGATTCATACAGAAACCATTCCGTAGGCTTCGTTTTTCAGAACTATAATCTTATTCCTCACCAGAGTGTTCTTTCAAACGTTGAGCTTGCGCTTACTCTTTCGGGTGTATCCAAAGCCGAAAGAAAAAAGAGAGCAGTTGAAGCACTTGAAAAAGTCGGTCTGGGTGACCAGATAAATAAAAAGCCCAATCAGATGTCGGGCGGTCAGATGCAGAGAGTTGCAATCGCACGTGCGCTTGTCAATAATCCCGAAATTCTGCTTGCCGACGAGCCTACGGGTGCGCTTGACAGCGAAACAAGCGTTCAGATTATGGAGCTTCTCAAAGAAATTTCAAAGGAGAAGCTTGTTGTTATGGTTACTCATAACCCCGAGCTTGCCGATGAATATTCAACAAGAATCATCCGCCTTGTAGACGGTAATATTGTTGACGACACAAATCCTTATTCAACCGAAGACGTTGAGAGAAAAGAAAAAACAAGAGCAGAGAAGAAGTCTGAAAAGAAGGCGGCAAAGCAGATGCCCAAAAAGCCTTCAATGTCATTCTTCACCGCACTTTCGCTTTCCCTCAACAATCTTATGACGAAGAAAATGAGAACCTTCCTCACTTCCTTTGCCGGTTCAATCGGTATAATCGGCATTGCTCTCATTCTTGCGCTTTCAAGCGGCTTCCAGGCGTATATCGATTCAATCCAGCAGGAAACCCTTACCTCGTATCCTATGATGGTTGAAAGCACCGCAATGGATATGAATGCCATGATGTCGGGTATGACGGGCGTTACTCCGGGCGATGTTGACCATCCGCTTGATAAGGTTTATTCAAACACAATGGCGGCGAGTATGATGGAATCCTTCTCGTCGGAAATCTGGCAGAATGACCTTAAATCCTTCAAGGAATACCTTGAAAGCGATGCGAGCACAATCAAGGATTATGCAAGCAGCGTTCAGTACACCTATGGCGGCAAGCTGAATATATTCTCAACGGATATGACAAATGGCATAAATCAGGTTTATCCCAGCCCTGTTATTTCAATGATGGAATCAATGGTGGGCGGTGTTGACCTTGGCGGAATGCAGATTGACACTTCGATGATGTCCAGTATGACAAAGATGATGAACTCCTGGCTGGAGCTTATCGATAATAAATCGTTGCTTGAAGAACAGTATGAAATAGTTTCGGGTAAGTGGCCCGAGGCATATAACGAAGTTGTTCTTATCGTAGACAAAAACAACGAAATCAGCGATATTGCCATTCAAGGTCTGGGTCTTATGACTCAGCAGGATATGATGCAGGGTCTTATGGCTATGCAGAACGGCGAAGAATATAAGCCCGTATCTCACGAAATCGAGTATTCCGACATTCTTAATCTTACGTTCAAAATCGTTCTTGAGCCCGATTATTTCAGCTATAATGAAGAAACAAAAACCTGGGATGATATGCGCGGCGACGAGCAGTATGTTTCAAAGCTTATCGAAAACGGCGAAGAAATAAAGGTTGTCGGTATTATCAGACCCTCCGAAGAATCGGTTATGGTTGCAACAACCGGTGCGGTAGGCTACACCTCCGCGCTTACGGAGCACGTTGTCACAAAAACAAACGAATGCGAAATCGTAAAGCAGCAGATGGCGGACCCCGAAACCGATATTTTCACAGGTATTCCTTTTGCCAAGGCTCAGGAGCAGCAGAACCTGCAGACTCAGACACAAGCCCCTGCACCTTCAGACGTATCTCTTGATCCTCAGGTGAATACACCTGCCCTTGCGGAGGGCATGGTACCCAAGGCAAGCACAATGAAGTTTGACGGCAACGCACCCGAGGCAAGCTTTACTGCAACCGGTATTCCCGATTTCAGCAGCTTCCCCGCCGTTACCGAAGAAGAAGTATATGCATCGATTGATGAAACCTTCAGCGGTGCGGAAGCGGAAAAAATGAAGCGTACCGTTGAGCTTATGCTTAAGACCACCCTTTCAATAAGCGAAAGAAAAGAACTTTCGGGCTATCTTGACGAAATGCTTGCAGGTCAGGAAATTGAAGGAATGGGTCAGATAAGCGGCAGTCAGGCGCTTTCCTTCCTTCAGATGATGGATAAGGAAACAAAGCTTAAAATGCTTAATGCCATTATGACGGGTCAGTTCGGCAACTACGTTCCTCCTGCAGATAACGGCAATACAGGTGATGCTGCGGAGAATCAGACAGAAACTCCCGTTGAGCCGGAGCCCGAGCCGGAACCCGAACCCATGCCTCTTGCATCAAGCTATGAAGAAGCATTGACAATGCTGGGCGTTGCGGATATTACAACACCTCAGTCAATTTATATTTATCCCAAGGATTTTGAATCCAAGGATATTATTGCCGATGAAATTTCGAGATACAATGAGGCAAAAACTGCCGAGGGCAAAGAAGAAAGCTCAATCAAATATACCGATTATATCGGACTTCTTCTTTCATCGGTATCAACCATAATCGATATTATTTCTTATGTTCTTATTGCGTTCGTTGCAATTTCACTTGTTGTTTCTTCGATTATGATTGGCATTATCACATATATCTCGGTTCTTGAAAGAACCAAGGAAATCGGTATTCTCCGAGCAATCGGTGCATCGAAGAAGGATATTTCGAGAGTGTTCAATGCAGAAACACTTATTGTCGGCTTTGTTTCGGGCGCTTTGGGTATAGGCTCAACAATCCTTCTGACCCTTCCCATAAATGCGATTATTTCACACCTTACCTCACTTCCCGAGGTTGCAAAGCTTCCTGCAGACGGAGCGATAATTCTTGTTGTAATCAGTATGGTGCTGACTCTTATTTCGGGTCTCATTCCTTCAAAGATTGCTTCGAGAAAAGATCCCGTGGAAGCACTCAGAACAGAATAAAACGAAAGCGGCTTGTGTTCCACAAGCCGCTTTGATTTGTTTAATAAAGTTTTTTTATGATTCTGTCAACAATATTTTTTTCTTCAACCGTAAACGAGGAAATATATTCATCCGTTTCGGTCTCCGCCTTGTCGGCGTAAAGATCTTTTATACATACCGAACGGTAATTTGCATAAACGCTTTCGCCTTTGTCACGCAGATTTTCTTTCCATATAATAAAAATACATTCGTCATAAGTGATAACCTGAACGGTTCCGTCCTTCTGAGCCGCAACTTTTTCAAAAAATCCCAATGGATAGCCTTCCGCACCTTTTTTGAGAAGCACGGAATCAGAAAGGCTGTACCCCGCCGCCTGAACCGCTTCGCCGAATTTTTCAATATCGGTTCCCGCATTTTCTGCAAGCATATTTACAGAACCTATAAGCCTGTTTTTTTCAAGCTGGGTAAGTTGTGTCGAGCCGTCGGCAGAGGTGAAATATGCGCACACATTGCGGAAACTTATATAGTTCTCATAAAAATAATCCTGCAGAATTTTTTCTTCTGCTGCGTTTTCAATGCCTTTGTCGTATTTCGCGGCAAAAACCGCATCCTCATATACCTTGGCAGTAAGTATTTTGGTCAGAGTTTGTTTTGAAACTCCGATGTTGTTGTAATGATTTTCAAACCTTAACCAGTAGTCGTTTACCGTCTGTGCAATTTCAACCTTTTCCGAGGATGTCAGCGACAGTCCCATATCTCTGAACAATGTGTTGGCGGCAAGGTATTTTTTGCACTGGATGATTGCGGCTCTTTTCAACTCGGTTTTTACGGGTTTATCCGACAAATCGTACTCAATGGGTCTGCTCATAACCTTGTCAAGGTAATAAGTAAAAATTTCACTGTCTATTTCGGTGCCCGAAATAACAAGTGCGGTTTTCCTTGAATTTCCGCAGGCGGTAAGCGAAAGTATAAGCAATACGGCAAGGAAAAGTGCCGCGAATTTTTTCATAAAATCAATCCCTTCGCAGTCATTATATCATATTAAACTCCATTTATAAAGCCATCTTCAAAATTTTTTGAAAAATGTCTTTATTAGTTCATTTTTTTGTTGTATAATCAAAATGTAATATTATTTATTGAGGTGAAAACCGTGGAAAAAATCAGACTTTTAATAGCAGGCGAAGAGTATAACATCGGTACCGATGACGACCTTGATTACGTTGCCGAGCTCGGTGCTGAGCTTGATAAAAAAATCAGCGGTCTTATGAGCAGCAACGTAAGAATTTCCGTTACTCAGGCAGCTATCGTAACTGCACTTGAATATGCGGATATGGCAAAGAAAAGTGAGATAACCTCAGAAAATCTCAGAGGACAGATTCAGGAATATCTTGAGGATGCCGCAAGAGCAAGAACGGATGCGGAGGTTACAAAGCGTGAGCTTGAAAGAGTAACCAAAGAGCTTGCAGCTCTTAAGGCTTCAAAATAATGGCAACTGAAATTTTGGCGCCTGCAGGCAGTATTGAATCCCTCAAAGCCGCGGTGCGTTGCGGAGCCGATGCCGTTTATCTTGGCGGTAAAGCGTTCAATGCACGGAGAAATGCATCGAATTTTTCCGAAGCCGAGCTTGCCGAGGCGGTTGAATATTGCCACGCACGAAACGTTAAGGTTTACCTTACCCTTAACACTCTTGTAAGTGACGGTGAATTTGAAACCGCATATGATGCGGTAAGATGTGCCTGCAGAATGAATGCAGATGCACTCATATTACAGGATTTGGGGCTCGCCGCAACAGTGCGGCGGGTCTGTCCGTCTATGCCGATGCACGCATCCACGCAGATGTCCGTGCAAAGTGCAGACGGCATAAGGATTCTTGAAAAAATGGGCTTTTCAAGAGCAGTTCTTCCTCGTGAGCTTTCCGAAAAAGAGATAATCGCCATATCCTCTCAGACTGATATGGAGCTTGAATATTTTGTTCACGGTGCTCTGTGTATGTGTGTTTCGGGTCAGTGTCTTATGAGCTCCGTTCTCGGCGGAAGAAGCGGAAACAGAGGTCTGTGCGCTCAGCCCTGCCGATTACCCTTCGGCGTCAACGGTAAAGGCGGAAATAATCTGAGTCTGAAGGATTTATCTCTTACCGATGAACTTCACAGACTTGAAAAAGCAGGTGTATGCTCCTTCAAAATTGAGGGCAGAATGAAGCGTCCCGAATACGTTGCGGCGGCAGTTACCGCCTGCAAAAACGGCATTGAAAACAAAAAAGACGAGGAAATAAACAAATCTCTGAAGGCTGTATTTTCACGTTCGGGTTTTACGAAAGGATATTTTGAGGGTAAACTCGGCGGCGAAATGTTCGGCATAAGGCGCAAAGAGGATGTTGAGGGTGCAAGCGGTGTGCTTTCGGGTCTGCAAAGGCTTTACGATAATGAAAATCCACTTATTCCCGTTGAGCTGACACTCACCTTCAAAGAAAACGAACCTATGAAGCTTGAAGCCTCGGCGTTTGGTTTTTCGACTTGTGCCGTCAGTGAGCTTTGCCCCGAAAAGGCGCGGAACAAGCCTCTTGACCGTGATGGACTGTCACAGAGAATTTCAAAATGCGGCGGCACACAGTTTTATGCAGATAAGATAAATATTGATTTTACCGAGGGTCTGATTGCATCGGCAGGCGCAATAAACGGATTAAGGCGAGAAGCGCTTGAATTGCTTGAAAAAGAGATAATCCGCAGAGAAGATATTCCCGTTGCTTCATTTGAACACGGCCTTAAACCTCACTGCGGAAAATTAAAAACAACCCACGCAAGATTTTTCAGAGAAGAACAGATACCTGAAAATCTTGACGGTATTTCAAGGGCGATTCTTCCTATCGAAGTCAGCACCGAAATCGTCGAAAGACTTTGTGGTTTGGGAATTGAAGCGGTGGTTGAAATTCCGTCGGCGGTTTTCTCAAACGGTGATAAATACGTTGAAATGCTGGAGAAGCTTAAAAAGCACGGCGTTTCTCTTGCTTGGGTATGTACCCTTGACGGCGTGGGGATTGCCGAAAAAGCAGGCTTGCCCTTTGCATCGGGCTTCGGTATGAATATTTACAACAGCTTATCCGCTGAGGAAATAAAGCGTATGGGCGGCAGGGATTGCCTGCTTTCCTGTGAAATATCCGCTTCCGAGGCGGCGAGGCTTTCGGGCGATTTGCCGCGGGGTATCATGGCCTACGGCAGAATTCCTCTGATGCTTACCCGAAACTGTCCCGTGAAAAACAAACTTACCTGCGGTGAATGCGGTGGAAAAAGTGTGCTGATGGACAGAATGGGTGTGAAATTTCCCGTTGTGTGCAAAAACGGAGCAAGCTTCGTGCTCAATTCCGTGCCTCTGTGGGTCGGGGATAAGAAAAATGAGCTCCGCAATATTGATTTTGCTTTACTTTATTTCACGGATGAATCAAAGGATGAATGCGGCAGAGTAATCACGGCTTATAATAATAATGAAAAAGCACACGGCGAATTTACAAGAGGTCTGTATTTCAGAAAAGTTTTATAAAATACTTGATTACAGCTTAAAATAGCAGTATAATTCTTTATCATAAAAAGGGGATGTATGATTATGAGTATAAGAATCGGAATTTTCGGCTACGGCAACATCGGCAAAGGCATTGAATGTGCCGTGAAGCAGAATGGCGATATGGAGCTTGTTGCGGTGTTTACACGCAGAGACCCTGCAACGGTCAGAACCGTTTTCGGTGAAGTGCCCGTTATTTCTGCAAGCGAAGTCGAAAATTATGCAGATAAAATCGATGTTATGATTATGTGCGGCGGCAGTGCAACGGATTTGCCCGTACAGACTCCCGCAATGGCGAAGCTTTTTAACGTTATTGACAGCTTTGATACACACGCACGCATTGCCGAGCATCAGGCAAACGTTGATAAAACCGCAAAGGAAGGCGGAAAAACGGCAATTATCTCAGTGGGCTGGGATCCGGGCCTTTTCTCGCTCAACAGACTTTATGCGGATGCAATTCTTCCCGAAGGTGAGAATTATACTTTCTGGGGTAAGGGAATAAGCCAGGGTCATTCCGATGCGATCAGACGTATTGAAGGCGTTGCGGATGCAAGGCAGTATACCGTACCCGTACCCGAGGCGGTTGAAGCGGTAAGAAGCGGTGCAAACCCTCAGCTTACCACACGTATGAAGCATACAAGGGAATGTTACGTTGTTGCAGAGGAGGGTGCCGATAAAGCAAGAATTGAGCAGGAAATCAAAACCATGCCCAATTACTTTGCCGATTATGATACATCCGTTACCTTTGTAACTCAGCAGGAACTTGACGAAAATCACGGCGGTCTGCCCCATCAGGGAATCGTTATCCGTTCAGGTGTGACAGGTGCGAATAAGGAGCATAAGCATATCATTGAATATAAGCTTAAGCTCGATTCAAACCCCGAGTTCACCTCAAGTGCACTTGTTGCTTATGCGAGAGCCGCTTACAAGCTCAATAAGGCAGGGGATACAGGCTGTAAAACCGTTCTTGATATTGCACCTTCAATGCTTTCATCAAAAAGTGCCGCAGATATTGTGCAGTATCTGTGATGAACCACTATATATAATGTAATAATTATATAGCGAAAAATTTAATCAAAAAATCAGAAAAAAGTGCTTGACTGCAGGGGTATAATGTGCTATTATAGTTCTACCTCTGCAGGAGGGTTCTTTTTTTGTGCCCGAAAATAAATTGTAAAAATTGTTAAGCAGAGGGAGGCCTGGCTCTGTTTCAGGTTGCCTGATAGACCCGTTTCAGGGCTAATTATTCCAAAAATGGAGGTGCCGCACATGGCTGCTAACGGTAAAAGAGTAAAAATCACACTTTCTTGCACCGAATGCAAACAGCGCAATTACAACACAATGAAAAACAAGCAGAACACACCCGACAGGATGGAGATGAACAAGTACTGCCGTTTTTGCAGGAAGCATACTCTCCACAAAGAAACAAAGTAAGCGGGAGGTTTTAACCTATGGCTAAGAATGAAAAAGCTGCAGAAAAGGTTGTCGCCGCTGACAAGAAAGAAAAAAAGCCTGCTAACCCCAACGGAAATATTTTCGTGAGAGCCGGCAAGGCAATCAAAAAGTTCTGCAAAGATCTCAAGGGCGAAATCAAGAAGATTGTTTGGCCCGATGCGAAAACCGTTCTTAAATCAACTGCGGTTGTTCTCGTAGTTGTTGCAATCTGCGGTCTTGCAATTTTTGCTGTTGATCAGCTCCTTTCACTGGGCCTTTCAGGTCTTAAGGACGTTGCTCAGAGCATCGGCGAATCCGCTGACACAACGACAACCACTGCCGCAAGCACCGGTATGATTGGCCTCGGTAAATTCTTTATCGGTTGATAAAGGAGGCTGAATACTATGGCGATTGACGCAAGATGGTACGTTGTTCATACCTATTCAGGTTATGAAAAAAAGGTTGCAACCAATATCGAAAAGATGGTTGAAAACCGCAAAATGCAGGATCAGATTCTTGAAGTTACCATTCCCGTTGAAACCGTTACCGATATCGAAAAGAACAAGACGGTTGAGCGTCTGCTCTTCCCCGGTTACGTTCTCGTTAAGGTAGCAGTTACACCCGACAGGGACAACCGTCCCGCAATGAGCGATGAAACATGGCTTCTCATCCGCAACACAAGAGGTGTAACAGGTTTCGTCGGTCCCGAAAACAAAGCAATCCCCCTTACCGATGAAGAAGTTATCAGGCTCGGAGTCGAGAAGAGAGTTGTTGAGGTTTCATATGGTGTTGGCGATACAGTTAACATTATCGATGAAATTTTCGATGGCTTTACGGGAGTTGTTGAGGAACTTGACGTTGACAATAATATGGTCAAAGTTTCCGTATCCGCACTCTTTGGCAAACAGACAACCGTTGAGCTTGAGCTTGACCAGGTTGAGCTTGCCGAATAATCACGGTAATTTGAGGGTTAAACCCTTTCAAATTTAGCGCTTTAACAGCGCAGTCCGCCTAAGGCGTGGCTTCGTGGGAGGAGCATTAAACGCTCCGCAATTTACCACATTATATGGAGGTTTTTAATTATGGCACAGAAAGTTGTAGGCTTAATTAAGTTACAGATCCCCGCAGGCAAGGCTACCCCCGCACCCCCCGTAGGTCCTGCACTCGGTCAGCACGGCGTTAACATTATGTCCTTCACAAAGGAATTCAATGAGCGCACAAAGAACGATATGGGTCTTATCATCCCCGTTGTTATCACAGTTTACGCTGACCGTACATTCAGCTTCATCACAAAGACACCGCCCGCAGCAGTTCTTATCAAGAAGGCTTGCGGTATTGAAAGCGGTTCGGGCGTTCCCAACAAGACCAAGGTTGCAACAATCACACAGGATCAGATCCGCAAGATTGCTGAGACAAAGATGCCTGACCTCAACGCAGCTTCAGTTGAAGCGGCTATGAGCATGATCGCAGGTACAGCTCGCAGCATGGGCGTTACAGTTACTGATTGATGCACACTGTGGGAGGAAAAATCCGATTTAACCACATGATTGGGAGGAATTATTAACATGAAACACGGAAAGAAATATAACGAGAGTGTAAAGCTTATCGATAAGTCAGCACTCTATGATACCAATGCTGCTCTTGACCTTGCTGTTAAGACTGCAAGCGCAAAGTTTGACGAAACTGTTGAAGTTCACATCCGCCTCGGTGTTGACTCACGTCACGCTGACCAGCAGGTTAGAGGCGCTGTTGTTCTTCCTAACGGTACAGGCCGTTCAGTAAGAGTTGCAGTTTTCGCAAAGGGTGCCGATGCTGATGCAGCAGCAGCAGCAGGCGCAGAAATCGTTGGCGCAGAAGACCTTGTTGCAAGAATCCAGGGCGAAGGCTTCATGGATTTCGACGTATGTATCGCAGCACCTAACATGATGGGCCTTGTTGGTCGTCTTGGTAAGGTTCTCGGTCCCCGTGGTCTTATGCCCAGCCCCAAGGCAGGTACTGTTACACCTGACGTTGCTAAGGCTGTTACAGAAGCTAAGGCAGGTAAGATTGAGTACCGTCTTGACAAAACAAACATCATCCACTGCCCCATCGGCAAGGCTTCATTCGGCGTTGAGAAGCTTGAAGAAAACTTCAACACTCTCCTTGATGCAGTTATCAAGGCAAAGCCCGCAGCTGCTAAGGGTCAGTACATCCGCTCATGCGTTGTAGCTTCAACAATGGGCCCCGGCATCAAGGTTAACCCCAACAAGGTTGGCACTGTTGCTACCGAAGCATAAAATAATGCTTGACAAGCACAGATATTTGTGCTATCATATCTAAGCTGTTCTTTTTGAAGACAGCAGGTGCTTTTCGCATAAAGGTTATTTTTAACCGCCTGCCGAGAGAGGAAGCATACATCAGATTATAACTGTAAGTATGTTATGCCCTTTCTGCGGTTTGCGGAAAGGGCTTTTAATTTTGTATTTATTCCATATGGAGGTGAAAATACACATGCCTAGCGCAAAAGTTTTGGAACAGAAAAAGCAGATCGTTGCTGATCTTACCGATATGCTTCAGAATTCAGTAGCAGGTGTTGTTGTTGATTACAAGGGCATCAACGTTGCTGATGATACAAAGCTTCGTAAAGAGCTTCGTGAAGCAGGCGTTAAGTATTCAGTAGTAAAGAACACACTTCTTGGCCTTGCAGCTAAGAACGTTGGTCTTGACGATATCTGCGGCGTTCTCGAAGGCACAACAGCTATTGCTATCAGCCCCGAGGATCACACCGCAGCAGCAAGAATCCTTTCAAAGTTTGCCGATACTCACAAGAACTTCTCAGTAAAGAGCGGTTACCTTGACGGCAAGGTTGTTGATACAGCAACCATCGATTCACTTGCAAAACTGCCCACAAGAGACATCCTTCTTGCAACAGTTTGCAACGCATTCAATGCACCCATCTCAGCATTTGCACGTGCTATTCAGGCTATTGTTGATAAGGGCGGCGCTGATGTAGCAGCAGCAGAAGCTGCTCCCGCAGAGGAAGCACCCGCAGCAGAAGAAGCACCTGCAGCAGAATAATTTAAGTCTAAACTAAAAATTCATTAATTGGAGGAAAATAAAATGGCATCAGAAAAGATTGCAGCAATGATTGAAACAATCAAAGAACTTACAGTACTTGAGCTTTCAGAGCTCGTTCACGCAGTTGAAGAAGAATTCGGCGTATCAGCAGCAGCAGCAGTTGCAGTAGCAGCTCCCGCAGAAGCAGCTGCAGCAGCAGAGGAGAAGACAGAGTTTGACGTTATCCTCGCTGAAGTTGGCGCAGAAAAGATCAAGGTTATCAAGGTTGTTCGTGAGCTCACAGGTCTCGGCCTTGCAGAAGCAAAGGCAGTTGTTGACGGTGCTCCCAAGGCTATCAAGGAAGGCATCAGCAAGGAAGACGCAGAAGCAGCTAAGGCTAAGCTTGAAGAAGTTGGCGCAAAGGTTGAACTTAAATAAGTTAATTTTCACCAAAAACATAACCGCTGTGCAGAAATGCACGGCGGTTTTTGTATACTTAATCAAACAAAAAGCCGCTTGGATTTTTCCAAGCGGCAATTTTTATGTATATTATTCGTCGTCTGCGTCAATCTTGGCTTCTGCAATAACCTTCTGTGCAACAGTTTCGGGAGCTGCTTCATAGTGGTCAAACTCAAATGAGAACCAGCCTCTGCCGATTGTTACCGAACGGAGAACTGTTGCGAAGTCGCCCATTTCAGCCATGGGAACTTCAGCTACAAGCTCCTGCATCTTGGGGTTATCCTCGCAGGGACCCATACCGAGAACACGGCCGCGGCGCTTTGTGATATCGCCCATGATATCGCCGAGGTTATCGCCGGGCATATAAGCTTTCAGTGAACCGTAGGGCTCAAGAAGCTTGGGATTAGCCTGAGGCATACCGTTCTTATATGCAATCTTGGCAGCCATCTTGAATGCCATTTCGTTTGAGTCAACGGGATGTGATGAACCGTCATAAAGAGTAGCTCTCAGACCAACAACGGGGTAGCCTGCAAGAGGTCCTTTAAGGATAGCTTCACGAAGACCTTTTTCAACTGCGGGGAAGAAGTTCTTGGGAACCGAACCGCCGACAACTCTCTCTGCAAATTCGAAATCTTCTGTGGGAATGGGCTCGAACTCAACCCATACGTCACCGAACTGACCGCTGCCGCCTGACTGCTTCTTGTGACGGCCCTGAACAGCAACCTTCTTGCCGATGGTTTCTCTGTATGCAACCTTGGGAACTGTAAGCTCAACTTCAACGCCGAACTTATTCTTAAGCTTTGTAACAAGTGAATCAAGATGCTGCTCGCCGAGACCTGCAACAATCTGCTCCTTGGTTTCTGTATTTGTGTAGTAGCTGATGGTAAGATCTTCTTCAGCAAGTCTGTTAAGACCTGCGGCAATCTTATCTTCCTCGCCCTTCTTCTTAGCCTTTACAGCCATAGGAAGGCAAGGCTTGGGGAAGCTTACGCCCTTAAGCTTGATTTCTGACTTGGGAGCGCAGAGTGTATCGCCTGTCTTGAAACTTGAAAGCTTTGTGATGATACCGATATCGCCTGCAAGGATTGCAGAGGCTTCTTCCTGCTTGCCGCCCTTGGGGAAGAGGAGCTTGCCCATTCTTTCGGTTTCACCTGTACGCTCATTATAAGCAGGTGTGTCGGGAGTGATTTTGCCCGAAATAACCTTGAAGTATGACATCTTACCAACGAAGGGGTCAGCAACAGTCTTGAAGCAGATAGCTGCAAGAGGTGCATTTTCATCGCAGGTAACGTCTGCTTCGGATGCAACGGATGCTGCGTCGGGAGCTGACTGAACGATGCTGTTGTTGATAAGGTCAACAGCTTCTACCATATAGCCTGAGCAGGCGTATACGGGGCAGATTTCACCGGCAAGAATACCTTCCTTAAGACCTCTGTCGATTTCTTCATCGGTGAGGGGTTCGCCGTCGAAGAATTTCATCATAAGCTCTTCGTCGGCCGATGCAACAGCTTCGATGAAAGCATCCTTCATTCTGTTTGTTCTCTCATCATTTTCGGGCATGGGAGCGTCTGAACGCTTGCCGTCTTTGTATGAGAAAGCTTCGTTACGTGAGAAGTCAACGTAGGAAACAACCTTGTCGCCTTCAACGTAGGGAACAACAACGGGGCAGATTTTGTTGCCGTATTCTTCCTTAAGTGAATCAAAGGTCTTGTAGAAGTGAGCGTTTTCGCCGTCACACTTTGTGATAGCGAACATCTTGTTGATGCCTCTTTCGGTAGCGGCATTGTATGCCTTTTCTGCACCAACGTCAAGAAGATGGCCTGAAGCGAGAACGATAAGCACTGCACCTGCTGCGCGGATACCTTCGCTCATACCGCCTGCAAAGTCGAAAAGACCCGGGGTGTCGATTATGTTAATTTTTGTGTTTTTCCATTCATATGAGGCAATAGCTGAAGCGATTGAACACTTACGTCTTTTTTCTTCTGCATCAAAGTCCATAACAGTGTTGCCGTCTGCAACTCTGCCAAGTCTGTCAGTTGCGTTTGATACGTAGAGCATAGCCTCGGCAAGAGTAGTTTTGCCTCTGCCGCCGTGGCCGGCGAGAACGATGTTTCTGATGTCTTTTGCGCTGTAAGATTTCACGATATATCCTCCTTATATGTGCATACCGCTTTGTTAGAAGCGGCAGGAAAATCTTATTTTCTTAAAAATAAAATTCGCACCGTATTGTATAGGATTATATCACAAAAGTTTTCCCATTTCAATGATTTTTTTGTTATTTTTTCTGAATAAAACGGAAAAATTTATAAGTATTTTGTTGCTTTACAATACCTGTTCATCGTATTTAACGAAAAAAGATGCACTTTTTTGTGATAATACACAAAAGCGCATCTTCTTTGATTTATGAAATTTTTGTTTTGTTCCTTCCCCAAAGATGAATTATTCCTTCATCATTAAGAGCTTTAACGAGGAAGAAGGTGATAGGCAGGGTGAAAATTCCCATAACGCCGAAAAGCTGAACGCCGAGATACATTCCCATAAGCGTGATAACGGGGTGCATGCCCACGTTCATCGAAACAAGCTTGGGCTCAAGTATCTGACGGATAACGGTAATTGCGGCATAAAGCACGAGAAGTCCGATGCCGAGACCGAAATTGCCCGAGAAGAAGCTGATTATCGCCCAGGGCACCATAATTGTTCCTGTGCCGAGGACAGGGAAAATATCAACGAATGCGGTTACAATAGAAATTGCAATAATGTATCCGCCGTCATAAACGCCTATAAATTTCAATACGTTAAGACCGATGGCAACTTCACAGAAGGTTATGAGTATAATGGTTGCGTAGGACTTAACCATTTTGCCCAGAATATCACCGAAAAGTTTTTTTGTTCTGACCAATGATGCTTCGTGCGGTTCGGAAACCGCAGACTTAATCATTTTGGTGAAATTGTCATAATCGCAGGTCAGGAAAAAGCAGGCGATTATGCTTATAAGGACTGCGGCAAAGAATGCGGGGATTTGTTTTGCCGTTGAAAGCAGACCGCCCAGGGGAGTTGCCAGCACGGATAAATCTATTCCGCCTGAAGCTGTCTGATCGAAGGTGTTTTTCTGTTCCACAACAAGCAGCAGAAGCTTATCCGTAAAGTTGTTTATTGCCTCTGAAACCGAGGCTTCAATGGAATCGGGAAGAAAACCGAGCCGGCTTGTAATCCAGGCTTCAACTGTCTGAATCAGATTGGGCAGGTCGTTAAGCTTTGACATAAGATATTGACCCAGACCGCGGAATTCAACAAAGATTCTGTAACCTACAAGCACTACAAGGCTTGCAAGAATTGCGATTATAAGAATCAGTGCAACGGCGGCAATGATATTCTTTTTGATTTTTGTTTTTTTGGAAATTGCTCTGACCGGCTTCTGAAGAAACATTGCAATAAGAAAAGCAACTCCGAATGGTGCCACCAGCCAGAAGGCAAATTTCATAAAAAGATAATAACCGGCAATCAGCAATGCGTAAAACGTAAAGTTTATCAGCATTGACCGCCTTTTTTCAACAATATTCATCTTTTATCCTCCTGAAAACGGCGTAAAAAACCGCCTTGCAGAAATATTTTACACTATTTTTCCCACAATAGCAATGAATGAGGAAAAAAATACATAAAAATTTAATAAATTTGAAAATAAGGCTTTATTATTTCCGAATTATATGATATTATATACAGTAACTATTAAGTAAAATAACCTTCCCGAAAGGAGCGCTTTGTATGTATGTTGCTATAATGGGTTATGGCGTGGTAGGTTCGGGTGTTGCAAGCCTGCTCAACAAGAATCACGAGCATATCCTTAAAAAAAGTATGCAGAGCGAAATGGAGCTCAAATACATTCTTGACCGCCGTACGTTCCCCGGCGATCCCTACGAAAATCTTGTAATTTCCGATTTTTCAAAAATCGTTGAGGATGACGAGGTTAAAATCGTAGTAGAAACAATGGGCGGTCTTAATCCCGCTTATGATTACGTTGTGGCCTGCCTTAAAGCCGGCAAGCACGTTGTTACTTCAAACAAAGAGCTTGTTGCGGCAAAGGGCTGCGAGCTGCTTCAGATAGCTGATGAAAACAACGTTAACTTCCTTTTCGAAGCAAGCGTAGGCGGCGGTATTCCCATTATCAGACCCATCAGCCAGTGCCTTGCCGCAAACGATATTGATGAAATTGCAGGTATCCTTAACGGTACAACCAACTTCATCCTTACAAAAATGATTACAGATGGTATGACCTTTGAAGAAGCCCTTCTTCTTGCTCAGAAAAACGGCTACGCAGAGAGGGATCCTTCTGCTGATGTTGACGGTCACGACGCTTGCAGAAAAATCTGTATTCTTGCCGCACTCTGCTTCGGCAAGCACGTTTATCCCGATTACGTTCATACGGAAGGCATCCGCAAAATCTCACTTTCCGACGTTGAATATGCCCGTGCATGGGGCGGCGTAATCAAACTTATTGCAAAGGCAAAGAAGCTTGAGGACGGCAGAGTTTCCGTGCTTGTTTCACCTGCATTTATTCAGAATCACAGCCAGCTTGCATCCGTTGACGATGTGTTCAATGCAATTCTCGTAAGAGGCGATGCCATCGGTGACGTTGTATTCTACGGCAGAGGTGCAGGTAAGATGCCTACCGCAAGTGCCGTTGTGGCTGATGTTATTGACTGTGCAAGAAATATGAACCGCAAGCGTTTCATCGCATGGCAGGATTGCACAGACGGCTACGTTGCAGATTACCTTGAAAACGTTACCGCATTTTACATAAGAGCAACAACCGAAAACGCGGCGGCTGCCGTTGCTAAAATAAACGGTCTTTTCAGCGGAGTGACCACTCTTGCCCGTCAGGATGCTCCCGAAGGCGAAATCGCTTTCGTAACTGCTCCCATTTCCGAAAAGGAGCTTAACGAAAAGCTTGCTCTTATTGACGAGGCAAATATTGAATCGGTAATCCGCATCACAAATTATTGATTCGCAGTTTTTTAGGAGGATAATATGTCTTTAATTGTTCAGAAGTTCGGCGGCAGCTCAGTTGCAAACGCCGAAAGAGTAATGAATGTTGCAAGAATTGTAACAGATACCTACAAGGCAGGCAATGACGTTGTGGTTGTTGTTTCCGCACAGGGTGATACAACAGACGATCTCATTGCAAAGGCACAGGAAATCAATCCCAAGGCTTCCAAGAGAGAGATGGATATGCTTCTTGCATCGGGTGAACAGATTTCAATTTCACTTCTTGCGATGGCTATCGAAAGCCTCGGTTATCCCGTTTGCTCTCTTCTCGGCTGGCAGGCAGGCTTCTCAACCAATTCCGTTTACGGCTCAGCGAGAATCAAGAAGGTTTCCGCAGAACGCATCAAAATGGAAATTGCAAAGAAAAACATCGTTGTTGTTGCAGGCTTCCAGGGTCTTAACAAGTATGACGATATCACAACTCTCGGCAGAGGCGGTTCGGATACAAGCGCAGTTGCAATCGCTGCTTCAATGCACGCAGACCGCTGCCAGATTTATACCGACGTTGAAGGTGTTTACACTGCTGACCCCAGAAAAGTGAAGGGCGCGGTAAAGCTCAACGAAATCACATACGATGAGATGCTTGAACTCGCAACTCTCGGCGCACAGGTTCTCAATAACCGTTCAGTAGAAATGGCAAAAAAATATAATGTTAAGCTTGAGGTGCTTTCAAGCCTTGTGCGTGCACCCGGTACCATTGTCAAGGAGGTAGCAGATATGGAAAAAATGCTTGTCAGAGGTGTAACAAAGGATACGGATGTTGCCCGTGTTTCAATAGTCGGTGTTCCCAACGTTCCCGGAATCGCTTATAAGATTTTCGGCAAGCTTGCCGCAAGAAACGTTAACGTTGATATTATTCTTCAGTCGGTAGGCAGAGGCGATACAAAGGATATCACCTTCACAACCGCAAAGTCACACCTTAACGATACTCTTGAGGTTCTTCGTGAGCTTGATCTTGTTGCAGGTCTTGAAATTCTTACAGATACAGACGTTGCAAAGGTTTCTGTTGTAGGTGCAGGCATGGAATCACATCCCGGTATTGCCGCAAAGATGTTTGAAGCACTCTTTGAGAGCGATATCAACATTCAGATGATTGCTACGAGCGAAATCAAGATTTCGGTTCTTATTGATGTTAAGGATGCGGATAAGGCTGTTTCGGCAATCCACGAAGCATTCATCCCCGAGCTCAGCTGAATTGAATAAAAATAAGGGACTGTCGGTGACAGTCCCTGTTTTTTTATGTGTTTGTATTTTTGTTTGCGGGAGAATGGCTCATTTTGTTGAGTAAAAGGTTTGAAATAATAACGAGCACGAGCATTAACACCGTAACCGAAATAGGGGAGTTTATGCCGTAGAAGGGTGCACAGATAAGTTCAAAAAGAACGTCAAAGATTTCTGTTGCGCCCAATGCGGAGGTCATCATTGTGAGCACTGCAACCGCAAGACCTGCGGCAGAGTAAATGCTGACTATTCTTATCCACAGTGCTTCGCCGAGCTTGAAGGCAACTGCCATAGAGGCAATTACAAGCACCGCATAGCCTGAGGCGGCAAGAATTTCAGCAGCATTGGGAATTGTTTTGAGAATTTCGGGAACAAGCTTTATAAGCTTGATTATGTAGGGCGCTCCGAGAAGCAGACCGCACACAACATAGAATGTGAGCCTTACGTTTTTCTTATCCATTTTCAACAGCCTTTCTTAATGCTTTTGCAAGCTGGTCGGGGCAGGACGTGCTTTTGAATCCGCAACGTATCCCTTCCAACCTTGCTATAACGTCGTTTGCGTCCATTCCTTCAACCATTGCGCTCATACCTTTAAGGTTGCCGTCGCATCCGCCGTGGAAACGGACGTTTTTTACCTTGCCGTTTTCGATTTCAAAATCAATCGAGCGAGAGCAGGTGCCGCTTGTTTTATACTGATGTTTCATATCGATCACTCCTATTATCCTATATTTTACACTATTTTTCAGATGATTTCAAGTTACAGAAGGATATATAACAGCGAAAAAACAAGAGAAAAATCACTTTTTTCAGCCATAAGTAAAATCACAATGGGAAAAATCAGCGAAAAATCCGAATCGTTTTTCATTTGTTTTCACCGCCCATAAGTCCGCTTAAAGCAGGCAGAATTTCAAAAAGCTTCATCATTTGCATTGCCTCATCTGCCCGTTTTCTTCTTTTTTCGCTCAGAAGAGGCTTCAGTGCTTCAATCAGACGGGTGCGGTCATCGCTTTTATTCATTGCGCCCATAAGCGAGCTTATTTTGGCAATCATACGGGCGTTTCCGAGAATGTCGGTAAAATCAGGCATACCGCCGCCGTTTTTCTCACCGCCTTCATCGGAAGAAAACAGTGAATCTGCGGCAGCTCTCAGGTTTTCCATATCCTCATCAGTGAGGGATGATAAAATATCGTTTATGCTGTCCATAACCGTCACCCGTAAAGCTTATTTTTTGAATCTGCGTAAAAGCTGCTGAGCCTGCTCGCTTCTGAGAAGTTCTTCAAGGGCTTTTTTATCACCGAGCACTTTCTTGATTTCGTTCATTTTGTCGGCAGAAACCCTGTCTTGCACCGCACCCAGAATATCACGGGGATTGTTGCTTTTTGATGCCTGTGCCATACGCATAAGTTCGTCAAACGAGAGATTATCTTTGCTTATTGCAATCACCGCCTTTTAATTGTATAATATGATATGATGCAAAGGAGAATAATATGAGAATTATCGTTTTTTCAGATTCCCACGGTTCAACCGGCTGTATGCAGGCTGCGTTGCTTGATCACCCCGAGGCAGATATGATTATTCATCTCGGTGACGGTGAAAAAGACCTTGAAAAGCTGAGTTACCTCACCGAAGGCAAAAAAATTGTTCAGGTTTGCGGAAACTGTGATTTATATTCTTTTTTGCCTGCCAATGAAATTGTTGACGTTGCGGGAGCAAGAATTTTCTGCACTCACGGGCATACGGAGCTTGTGAAGCACGGTACGGAGCGCCTTGTTGAAAAGGCGAGAGGCCTCAAGGCTTCTGTTGCATTATATGGTCATACCCATCAGACCGTTACTTGGTATGATGACGGGCTTTACGTTCTGAATCCGGGCAGCATAAGATGCGGAGAATACGGAATGATTGATATTACGCCTTCGGGTATAATGGTTTTACAGGCGGACGTGTAATATTTGATCACTGTGCTGAATATATTTCTTTCAGGCGGTGAGATTATGTTTGTTTATTCTGTTAAAACTTCAAAAGCTAAAATAGGAGCCCTTCTTCTGGCTATCGGCGCGGTGGTGATTGCGGTTGTGATGACACTGACGGGCAGTAAGACGCCTGCGGCAAACGACGGTGCACTTAACGTAAAGGCTGAAAATTCTGCCGAGAGAACGGCTTTCCTTTCACAGTATGGCTGGAATGTGTCCTCGGACCCGGTTGAGGTGAGTGAGGTTATTATTCCCGAGGATTTTGATGCGGGATACAGCGAATATGCATCAATGAACAAAGCGGCAGGATTTGACCTTGAACCTTACAAGGGTATGCGTGCAAAAAGATGGACGTATGACGTGCTTAATTATCCGGGGCTTGAGAATACCAAGGGCATTGTTCAGGCAAACTTGCTGGTTTTTGAGGGCAGGGTTATCGGAGGAGACGTATGCTCGCTTGAATCCGGCGGATTCATACATTCTTTTGAAATGCCCGAAAACGTTGTTCCTCAGACCACGGCACAGCCCGAGAGTGCCGTTGAAGTTACTTCGTTGACACGAAATTAAACAAATTTTAATAATTATCTGTATCAAAATCTGAAAAAAGATGTTACAATTCAGATGTTAATGCAACAATTCTGAGTTTTTTCGACACTTATAGTATAGGAAGCAGTAAAAAAACGGAGGTGTTCAAAATGCAAAAGGATACCAAAAGCCTTATCTTCTACACTTTTATAGAATTGCTTGAGAAAAAGCCTTTTGACAAAATTACCGTTAAGGATATTGTTGAAACCTGTGATATTAACCGCAATACGTTTTATTATTATTACAGCGATATCTACGATTTGCTTGAGGAGATGTTTCTTAAGGAGCTTAATGAAATTTCGGAATCTCACAAAGAGGGCAAATCCTGGGTTGAAGCCTTCATAAGAATTGCGAACACTGCTTACAGCCACAAGAAGCTTATCAATAATATTTGCTCGTCGCGAAGCTATAACTATATGGAAAGCTATATGTATAAGGCTTGCAAATATATTGTTATTGATGCGGTTCAGTCTATGGCGGAGGGTATGCTTGTACCCGACGAAGATATTGAGTTTATAGCCTCGTTTTATGAATATGCGTATTTCGGACTTGTTTCCGACTGGTTTAAGACGGGTATGCGCGAGGACCCGTTGAAGCTGGCGACCCAGATATGGCTCGTTTCGGATCACATAAGATATGCACTCAGAAAGAGTGAAAAAAGAGCAAAGAACAGGATTGAAAATGGAGATTCTATTTCAGGATAAAAATATCGCGGTATGCTTAAAGCCGGCAGGGGTTATAAGTCAGAGCACCGACGGCGGCAACGATATGATTTCGCTTCTCAACGGAGAGTTTGAGAAAAACGGGGAAAACGCAAAGGCTTATCCCGTTCACCGCCTTGACAGAGAAACCGCAGGCATTATGGTGTATGCCAAAAATTCAAAGTCGGCTGCTGCCCTTTCAAAGCAGGCGGAACAGAATATCATAAAAAAGCATTATTATGCGGTTCTCCGCGGCGTGCCCGATGAAAGAAGCGGAGTGCTGAAGGATTTCCTTTTCAGAGATAAGCAAAAAAACAAGACCTTTGCGGTCAAAAAAATGAGAAAGGGAGTCCGTGAAGCATCCCTTGAATATAATGTAATAGAAGAAAAAGACGACTTTGCTCTTCTTGATATTCTTCTCCACACGGGCAGAACTCATCAGATAAGAGTGCAGTTTGCAAGCAGAAAAATGCCCCTTTACGGTGACGGAAAATACGGCGGCGGAAGCGGTAAGCTTGCACTTTTTGCCCATACGCTTGAATTTGAACATCCCGTCAGCGGTGAAAAGATGATTTTCTCCGCAAAGCCCGATAAAAATGAATATCCTTGGAACGAATTTGATTTTTGAGAGATGGCTGTATGCCATCTCTTTTTTCGTTTCGAAAAGCAAAAACGGCCCGATTCCGAAGAATCGAGCCGTTAATTTATTTAAGGATTAGTCAGCCTTGGGAGCATAGAGATCCTTAAGACGAAGAAGATGGTCATATCTCTCAACTGCTGTCTTCTCAGCAAGAGCGAAGAGTTCTTCTGCTCTTTCGGGGAATGAGCGAGTGAGTGATGAGTAACGAGCTTCGTTGAGAAGGAATTCTCTGTAGCTGCCTGTTGCGGGCTTGCTGTCGATGGTGAAGGGATTCTTGCCTTCTGCCTTGAGTGCGGGGTTGTAACGGAACATATTCCAGTAGCCGCAGTCAACAGCCTTCTTCATTTCAGCCTGGCAGTTAATCATACCGCCCTTGATTGAGTGCATTTCGCAAGGTGCATATGCAATAATGATTGAAGGACCGTTGTAAGCTTCTGCTTCTGCAATAGCCTTGATTGTCTGGTTCTGGTCAGCACCCATAGCAATCTGAGCAACGTAAACGTAGCCGTAGCTCATTGCGATTTCAGCAAGTGACTTCTTAGCGATGCCCTTACCTGCTGCTGCGAACTGTGCAACCTGGCCGATGTTTGAAGCCTTTGAAGCCTGACCGCCTGTGTTTGAGTAAACTTCGGTATCGAATACCATGATGTTTACGTCTTCACCTGCTGCAAGAACGTGGTCAACACCGCCGAAGCCGATGTCGTATGCCCAACCGTCGCCGCCGAAGATCCATACTGACTTCTTAGCGAGGTATTCTTTGCTTGCAAGGATTTCCTTGCAGGTTGCGCAATCACAGCCTTCAAGAGCTGCTACGAGAGCATCTGTTGCTGCGCTGTTCTTTGCACCGTCGTTAACTGTGTCAAGGTAAGCTGCTGCAGCTGCCTTGATTTCTTCTGAAGCGCATTCTGCTGCTGCAACTTCCTTAACCTTAGCGATAAGGCTGTTGCGGATAGCGTTCTGACCAAGGTACATACCGTAGCCGTGCTCAGCGTTGTCTTCAAAGAGTGAGTTTGCCCAAGCAGGACCGTGGCCCTTCTTGTTAACGGTGTAGGGTGATGTAGCTGCGGGACCGCCCCAGATTGATGAACAACCTGTTGCGTTTGAAATGTACATTCTGTCGCCGAAGAGCTGAGTGATAAGGCGAGCATAAGCTGTTTCAGCACAGCCTGCGCATGAGCCTGAGAACTCAAGGAGAGGAGTCTTGTACTGGCTGCCGATAACTGTATTGTCAACAACGTCTTCCTTAACGGTTACGTTTTCAACCATATAGTCGAATACGGGCTGCATAGCATCCTGGCTCTCTCTTGAAACCATCTTGAGTGAGTTTGTGGGACATACGCCGATACATACGCCGCAGCCCATACAGTCCATGGGAGAAACAGCAAGTGTGTAGGTGTAGTTTGTTTTAACAACGGGCTTGTCAGCCTTCTTCATCTGTGCGGGAGCAGCTGCAACCTCTTCTTCGTTCA
>JAFYNR010000012.1 GCA_017548045.1 Clostridia bacterium
AAAGTGTTCTCCGCCTTCTTGTCATAGCCGTCCATCGAAAGGAATTCAACGGGCTTATAGCCTTCAAAGTCCATAAGGCTTACGTCAAGCACAACGCTTTCGTCAAGGCTCTTGTTGACGCAGAAAATTGCCATTTCTTCGTTTTCTTCGTCATAGGTTGCGATTGATTCAAGGTAGGGAACATCGGTGAAATCACGGCTGTCATATTTGGGGCAGTCAATAAGAGGAAGAAGCGCACTGCCTCTGCCGTAATTTGAAAGATGCATAAAGGGGAAGAAGGTTGTCTGCTCAAACACACCGCCGCCCGTCTGCGTGAAAATAGGCGCAATAACGTTGACAAGCTGTGCAAGGCAGGCAATTTTGATTCTGTCGCAGTGACGGAGCAGAGTTATGAGAAGCGAGCCTACGAGAAGTGCATCCTCGAAGTTATAGATATCCTCAAGCTGAGGAGGTGCAATGCTCCACTTTTCATAAGGCGCATTGTTTGAATGATACCATACGTTCCACTCGTCAAAGGAAAGATTGATTGTTTTCTTTGAGCGTTTCTTTGCCTTCACGTAATCGCAGATGCAGATTACGGAATAAATGAAATCGTCAAATTCAAGAGTGCGTGCAAGGAAGTTTGCCGCATCATCCTCGTGATTGCCGTAATACTGATGAAGCGAAACGTAATCTATGCTGTCATAGGCAATTTCAAGGGTTTCAGCCTCCCAGCTTCCGAAGGTATGCATATTTCTGCTCGATGAACCGCAAAGCACGGTTTCGATTGTGGGGTCGGTCCACTTCATAAGCTTTGAGGCTTCAAGGGCGGTTCTGCCGTATTCAAAGGCGGTTTTCGCACCCATCTGCCAGCCGCCGTCCATTTCATTTCCCAGACACCACAGCTTTATGCCGTGGGGTTCTTCATATCCGTGGCTTCTGCGAAGGTCTGACCAGTATGAACCCGATTTATGGTTACAGTATTCAACCAGATTGCGTGCCGCATCGGGGCCTCTCGTGCCCAGATTCACCGCCATCATACATTCC
Organism: Clostridia bacterium; assembly: GCA_017548045.1. Lineage (GTDB taxonomy): Bacteria > Bacillota > Clostridia > Oscillospirales > Acutalibacteraceae > CAG-177. Next base: position 1,027 of record JAFYNR010000012.1, read on the forward strand.
GCATTGGCTTTTTTACACCATTCAACAAATTCGTTTGTGCCGAAATAATTGGGCTCCGTAACGCCCCAGGCAAGCTCAAGACGTTTGGGTCTTTGCTCAACGGGACCTACGCCGTCCTCCCAGTTGTAGCCCGAAACAAAGTTGCCTCCCGGATAACGGACAATGGGAACGTTCAGCTTTCTGACAAGGTCAATAACGTCACGGCGCAGACCCTTTTCATCCGCCGTAGGATGACCCGGCTCATAAATTCCGCCGTAGACTGCTCTGCCCAGATGCTCAATGAACGAGCCGTAAATGCGTTTGTCGATATTGCCTATTCTGAATTCTTTTGCAAGAGTAATTTTAGCCTTCATAGTATGTCTCCTCAGAACGGATTGATTAATCTGTCAAATGAAACGGGATTGTAGCCCAGCGCAAAATATTTGAAAATCCAGATAACGGGGTTAAGTCTGAACACCGCAAGGTCAATTACGGTAACAAGAGCTCTGAGGAACCAGGGCAGGTCATAAACCTTTTCAACCTCAACGGGTGCAAATTCCTCGCCCTCAACGTTAAGCACGAAGGGCTGTGAATAGCAGATACCGTTATCGCCCGTGATATAAAATCTTACGTAAAGATAAGGCTCATCCAGAAGGTCGTCTGCGTGAAGGTCAAGGGTAGCCGTTCCGCTTGTGATATTGCTTTCACGGCGGATAACGTTACAGTCTGAAACCCAGGTGATTTCATCGAAGTTTGTGCCCTCGATTGTGATTGTATCCTCATCCTGATTGACGGTAACTCTCGTCACCATAGGCGTATTATCGAGAAGATAGCTTTCGGTATCGTAAACCTTCTGCTCGTCAAAGCCGGGCATTTCCTCCATACCGTTAAGCTCCACACCGTTTGAATAGTGGGAAATCGAGAAAAATTCGCCGTTTTCAAGGCAGGAACGGAAGGCATCGTTGGTAAGCTCGGGCATAAGCGACATTGTGTAGGCATCGTTTACGGAGCTGAGGCTGTGGGAATCCGCAAAGCTGTTTGCCCAGGGCACAACGCCGTTGGGAATAGTCTTTTGCAGAATCTGGTCATAGAGGATTCTGTCACAGCGTGTATGTGCATCCGTTGCACTGTTAATGCCCATACCCAGGCTTGAGCCTTTATTGTCAATAAAAATCTTTGCAAACTTGGTTGCGTAGTAATCATCAACGGGCTGACCTACGTAATTCTCGCTGTCCTTATCGGTATAGACGTATTCGCCTACGTGGGAAAGCATCGAAATACCGCCTGCATCCTTAACTCCCTTTGATGGGGTTTCATAATCGCCGTAAACACCTGCAAGACCCTGGCCGTATTCCGCATAATAGCCCGTCAGATGGCAGTCTGCAAAAGGAGTTGCCATATTCAGCTCAATGCCCAGAGGCACGTCAAGCATACCGTTTGTGTGGGTTCTTTTTTCAGAGGGTGCGGTGCCGCTTGTGTATGCGGCATACTCCTCATCCGTAAGGGGAATAACGGGAGCATTCTTCGTGCGCTCTTTTTTGATTGCACGCATAATGGGCACAACCTCGGGCTCAACGTTCCAGCCCCGGTTCAGCGTGCCGTGGTCGGTAAGCGCAACAATATCAAAGTTAAGGTCATAGTGCTCTTTGACGAATTCTTCAATGGTCAAAAAGCCGTCGCTGGCGGTTGTGTGGCAGTGAAGCTGTGTTTTGTAAGCCTGCCATTCATCCCAGTCAACTCTTTCATATGGGTCGTCGATAACGTAATTTTTACGGGCAGTGCCGTCTGCCGAAGCGGATACGCCTGCAACAGGCAGAAGCATAAGCACTGCAAGAAAAAATGCGGTAATCTTCTTAAACATAATATATACCTCCCTTGCTGATTAAATGTTATCACTTTAATGCGTCAAAGTCAAAGGGACAAATTTTTTTCGGCTGATACCACAAAAAAGCCTCTTGCATATTGTTAAAAATAACTAATCAATTTCAAAAGTATTGACGAACTTTTTCCGATTGACTATTATTATATTGTAATTGTAAAAATGCTCGTCAAAGGAGATACGAAATGAAATTCACCATTATTCAGGCTCTGAAAAAAGCCCTTGCGTCAATTATGGCGGCGCTGATGATCGGCGGTGCTTCGGGCACACCCGATATTGAAAGACCCGATGCAAACACCGTCACGCCTTACAGCACGAAAAATGCGGATTACACCCTTGCCGTTGACGCCACGGACGAAATCCACGATATCAGCGACCTGCTTTTCGGTATCTTCTTTGAGGATATCAACTTTGCGGCTGACGGCGGACTTTATGCCGAAATGGTTGTGAACCGTTCATTCGAATTCACCGACCTTGCGGCAAACGATGCCCTTTACGGTTGGAATACGGTAAACGGTGCCGCCGCAGACGTTAATGACGAAAATCCTCTTAACGAAAACAATCCTCACTACCTTGTGCTTACCAACACGGGCGACACACCTGCGGGCATTGAGAACGTGGGCTTCCTTGACGGAATGTCAATCGAAAGCGGCAAAAAATATAATTTCTCCGTTTATGCAAGAAGCACGGATTACACGGGTAAAATTTACGTTCAGCTTTGCTCGGGCAACACGGTTGCAGGCGAAGGAATAATCGAAGCCGTAAACAGCGAATGGCAGAAATACACCCTTACCCTTGACTGCACCGCCACGGATTTTGAAAATGCGTCTTTGCGTGTGCTGACGGACAAGGGCAGTGTTATGCTTGATATGGTGTCCCTTTTCCCCGTTGACACTTTCAAAGGCAGAGAAAACGGAATGAGAAAAGACCTTGGTGAAATGCTTGAAGCGCTTGAACCCAAATTTCTCCGTTTCCCCGGCGGATGCATAACCGAGGGCTACGATTATGAAACGTTATATAACTGGAAAAACTCCATAGGCACGGGCAGTGACGGTCTGCCTCTTGAATTTGACGGTAAATACGGCGACGTTGCCGCAAGAAAACAAGGCATAAATCTTTGGACAAACGTTGCCGCAACCGACGACCCCTACCCTTGCTTTATGACCTACGGTCTGGGCTTTTACGAATATTTTCAGCTTGCCGAGGATATCGGTGCGGTAGGTGTTCCCGTTATCAACTGCGGTATTTACTGCCAGATGAGAGGTAAGGGCGGCGTTGATATGCAGAGCAAGGAATTCGCGCAGTACGTTCAGGATATGCACGACCTTATAGAATTCTGCCGCGGTGACGAAAACACGACCTGGGGCAAGGTGAGAGCTTCTCTCGGACATCCCGAGCCCTTTAAGCTGAAATATATCTGCATCGGCAACGAGCAGGAGGGCGAGGTTTATTTTGAAAGATATCAGGTTTTCCTTGATTCATTCAATGAAGCAAAAGCAAAGAATCCCGACCTTTATGAAGGAATTGAGCTGATTTATTCATCGGGCGCATCCGACGGCACTCACGGTGAAAACTATCTGAAATCCTATGAATACGCCAAAGAACAGCTCGGCAATTCGGATAACGCCGCAGATTTTGCAGGTGCAACGGATCAGCATTATTACAATCAGCCCGAATGGTTCCTCAAAAATGCGGATTACTACGACGAAAAGAATTATTCTCGCACCGTTGATGCAATGACCGACACTCTCTACGGCGGCGGTTTGCAGGTATTTCTGGGCGAATACGCCGCAAAATCAAATACTCTCAAAGCCGCACTTGCGGAGGCGGCGTATATGACGGGTCTTGAGCGCAACGGCGATATCGTGCGAATGGCGGCGTATGCTCCCCTTTTCGGCAACCTTACCGCAACCCACTGGTCACCCGACCTTATATGGTTCAACAATCATCAGGTAACGGGTTCAATCAGCTACTACGTTCAGAAGCTGTTCTCCGTCAACCAAGGCTCAAAGCTGCTCAGTTCAAGCCTTGACGGTGCAAAGATCGAGCAGAAACCTTTAAGCGGCAGAGTGGGCGTGGGCACCTGGTACACCGCCGCAGAATTCGACAACGTTAAAATCGTATCCAATGAAAACGGAAAGACTCTCGGCTCCGATAAATTCTCACTGCCTCTTAATTTCTGGTGGGGCTGGCAGGATGCTCACGACAGCGGAGATTTCAAAATCAGCGGCGGCAGGCTTGTGCAGACAAACACCTGGATGCCCTATACCGAAACGGGCAAGGTTGCATATTTCGGCTGTGAGGATTGGAACAACTACACCTACACCGTGGAAGCAACAAAGCTTGAGGGTGAGGAGGGCTTCATTATTCCCTTTGCGGTAAAGGATAAGGATAACTGTTATTTCTGGAACATAGGCGGCTGGGGCAACACCGTATCCTGCCTGCAGAAAATTGAAAACGGCGCAAAAACAAAAATGCTTGACACCGTGAAGCCCTGCACAATAGAAACAGGCAGAACCTACGAAATAAAAATAGTAGTTGACGGCACATATGTTGAGTGTTATCTTGACGGTGAGCTTTACGCAAGCCACGATTTTGCAAGCGAAGCTGAGGCTGAGGCATATCACGTTGTCAGCACCGACGAAAGCGGCGATATCATTATCAAGATTGTCAACGTCACGGATTCAAGCAGGGTTTTTGCCGTTGACACAAATGCGGACGTAAAATCATCCGCAACCGTTCATCAGGTTGCAGGCGACAGCCTTGCCAATGACAATATTCTCGGTGCAAAAGAAGATTGCATTATGGAAGAATTCACGGTTAACGGCTTTGCGGAAGATTTCAATTACACAGTGCCTGCATATTCCGTAACCTGCATAAGGCTCGAAAGAAAATGAAATAAAGGTTGATATACGGCAAAAAATTTGCTATTATAAAAACATAATTTTAATGTAAAGGAAAATTCGTTATGGCAAAGATAATCGGCGCAAACATTCCCAACATCCCCTGGCAGGATAAGCCCGAGGGTTACAGATACCCCGTGTGGCGTTACAGCGGCAACCCCGTTATCACAAGAGATAACCTCTATATGGCAAACAGCATTTTCAATTCTGCGGTTGTTCCCTACGGCGACGGCTTTGCAGGCGTATTCAGGGTTGACGTTATGAGCCGCGACCATACTCTTGTGGTAGGTTACAGCAAAGACGCAATCAACTGGGAACTTGAAGAAAAGGTTATTTTCAGAGGCTACGACCCCAGACTCTGCGAAATCGACGGCAAATATTACCTTTCATGGGTTAACCTTACACCTCACGGCACAACAATCGGCATTGCATACACAACGGATTTCAAGGAGTGGGTTCAGCTTGAAGATGCCTGCTACCCCGTTGCCCGTAACGGTGTGCTTTTCCCCAGAAAGGTCAACGATGAATTCCTGCTTCTTATCAGACCCTGCGACAGAGGTCACACTCCCTACGGCGACATCTTCCTCAGCCACAGCAAGGATCTGACATACTGGGGCAAGCACAGATTCGTTATGAAGCCCGAAAAGAACTGGGAAATGACAAAGGTAGGCGCAGGCCCCACTCCCATTGAAACCGACGAAGGCTGGCTTATGTTCTACCACGGCGTGCTCACAAGCTGCAACGGTTTCACATACGCAATGGGTGCCGCAATTCTCGATAAGGACGAGCCCTGGAAGGTGCTCCACAGAGCAGACTGCTTCCTTCTCGCTCCCCACGAGCTCTACGAATGTGTTGGCGACGTACCCAACGTTGTGTTCCCCTGTGCCGCACTTGCAGATGCCGAAACAGGCAGAATCGCAATCTATTACGGCGCCGCGGATACCACCGTTGCAATGGCATTCACAACCGTTGACGAAACCATCGATTTCATCAAAAAGAACGATCTTATCAAATAAAATAAATCTGCGATTTATACAAATCAAAAGGACGGTTTTTGTGCAAAATTCCGTCCTTTTTTCATTTTTATAAAAAATTTTTCGTAAATTAAAAGTGAGCATTTGCTATGAAAACAAGAGAAAAAACGAGAAAAAACGAGCTTGTGAAATGTAAATTAAAAAATTCAAAAAAACCTATTGACAAGTTGTTGCCCTTATGATAATATATGCAGGCACGAAAAAATTAATTTGGAGGAAATGTTATGTCTACTTATATGCCTAAAGCGGGCGATATCGTCCGTAAGTGGTATGTGATCGATGCAGCAGGCAAGCCCATGGGTAAGGTTGCCGTTGAAGCAGCAAAGCTTCTCAGAGGCAAGCACAAGGCTATGTTCACACCCAACGCTGACTGCGGTGATCACGTAATCATCATCAATGCAGAGAAAGCAGTTCTCACAGGCAAGAAGCTTGACCAGAAGATGTACTATCATCACTCAGGCTACATCGGCCATCTCAAAGAGGTTAAGTACAGCACTCTTATGAAAACAAAACCCGATTTCGCTATGACACTCGCTGTTAAGGGTATGATCCCCGACACAGTTATCGGCCGCAAGGCTCTCACCAGACTTCGCGTAGTTAAGGGCGCAGACCACGCTCATGCAGCTCAGAAGCCCGAAGCTTGGGAATTTTAAGAAAGGGAGGCTATAAATAATGTACGAATCAAATCCTTATTTCTACGGCACAGGCCGCAGAAAGAGCTCAGTAGCACGTGTTCGTGTATATGCAGGTACCGGCAAAATCATCATCAATGACAGAGAAATCGATGATTACTTCGGTCTTGAAACACTCAAACTCATCGTTCGTCAGCCTCTCGCTCTTACAGACACAGCTGAGAAGTTTGACATCATCTGCCGTGTAGGCGGCGGCGGTGTAACAGGCCAGGCAGGTGCTATCCGTCACGGTATCGCACGTGCACTTCTTCAGTATGACGAAAACCTTCGTCCCGCACTCAAGAAGGCAGGCTTCCTCACCAGAGACCCCAGAATGAAGGAAAGAAAGAAATACGGTCTCAAAGGTGCTCGTCGCGCTCCCCAGTTCTCAAAGAGATAATTTATCCCGAATGGGGATTATCGAAAACCCTTGGAATCAACCGATTCCAAGGGTTCTTTTCTTTTTTCGGAACAGAAGCCAAAGTGATAATTTCAATAATTACGCAAAAACACAGATTCGGAGGTTAAACCGAATCTGTGTTTCGTTATGTTCTGTTAATACCAGATAAATCCAAGAAGAAGAATTCGGATTATCCATTGCCACCAGGCATAGGAAACGGTGATTTCAAATTCATCCGTATAGCCGCCATATGCGACTGTAATTGTTTTGGTTCCGACGGAATCAACATCAAAACCGTATGCGGTAACGGCTTTTATGTCATTTATGATTTTTGATGTGCCGTCCGAATACATCATTTTAATAACAAGCCCGCTTAAGTCAAGGCTGTCAACCTTGTATATATACTGTGTTTTATCAGGCAGAGATACAATTCTTATGCCTGTAACGGTTACTTTAGGCTGTTCAGGAACAACAGGTGTTTCGACTTTTTCATATTCCGCAACGACCGTTAAATCATTTGCAGGCATTGTTTCGGGCAATTCGGGAGTCCATCCGATGAAATTATATCCGTCTTTTTCAGGACTTGCCGGTGCTGTGATTGTTTCTCCGTAATCAAGAGTTATCGGGGAGATTTCACTTCCGCCTGCCGTGTCAAACGTGATTGTATATTGATTTACCTGCCATACTGCGGTGAATTCAATATTTTGTGCAGGCATCGTATCGGGAACTTCAGGAGCCCAGCCAACGAATGTGTAACCCTCTTTTTCGGGCGCTTCAGGTTGTGTTATAGCAGTTTGTTCCGTAACCGTCTGCTCTGTTGCAACTCCGTCAACAATCCATTTGATTGTGTAATCCTGCTTGGAAGTGTATTCCGTGCAAACAGCATATTCGCTGAAATGATTTGTTTCGAGAATGATATATCCATCGATAATTTTTATTTCGCCGTGAGTAAACACCTCATAATCTCCGGGTTCTGTTCCGTCAGAAAACCAATGAACAACTTTGAATTTGTTAAGTGCCTCTTCGGAAGGGTTAACAAATATTTTTTCACCGTTATGTTCATAACTGAACACACCGTCAATGAATTCAAGAGTATTGTAATCAGTTATATCATCAAGGTTCAGTATCGATGATGACACAAATTCCATAAATCTGTCAGGTGTTTTGATTTTAACGGTTATTTTCTCATCTTCCAACGGCTGAACGGCGTTGCCGTCACCGTCAACAATTTTAATTTCAAGTACTTTTATCGGTTCTATCTCGTTTTTTATATAATACCCGTTTCGGTCATACTTGGGACTTACAGGTGTCACTTCACAAACATCAAGGTGAATATTGCCTGCTTCCCAGCTGAAATTTTCATCTGTATGCTGGATAATAACGGAGCTGTCTTCGTTTCTGAGAGTATAATGAACAGTAATTCCCGCAAAGCTTTCGCCTGCAGTTGCCCGCTTCCATTCAGCTTTTGTGTTGTTGTAATATATATCTGTGATTCCGCTTTTTTCAAATGCCGATGCGTCTATTTGCTTGACAGTGGCAGGAATGTCAACAGATTTCAGACTGCGTGTATTATAGAAAGCTCTTTCTCCGATTGACTCAAGACCGTCAGCCATAACAACTTCATCAAGAGCTTCCGCTCCGTAAAAAACAGTAGCCGGCAGTGTTGTCAGGCTTTTGGGAATTTCAATTTTCTTGAGTTTTGAGCAGCTGTGGAAAGCACTTTTTCCGAGAACTTTAAGATTATCGGAAAGATTAACCGTTTCAAGCTTTTTGCAGTTTATGAATGCATAGTCGTTTATATATTCAACATTGTCTGCCATATCAACAGAAGTAATTGTGCTGCCATCAAAAACTCTTGAGGCGATGAGTGTTGTTTTGGTGAAAAGTCTGCATTCGTCAGCAAGTTTTTCGTTATCAACCGCTATAAGGTTTGTTCCGATATACAGCAATCCGTTGTCCCAGTTCGCATAATCGTTATAGTATCCGGTGTTAAAGAAGGCATTATCGCCTATAAAATTTACTGATTTTGGAATGGTGATGCTTATAACACCCGTGCAGTTATAGAAAGCGTTGTTGCCGATTTTTGTAACCCCTTCGGGAATAACAAGCTTACCGTAAACCTGCTTTCCGTCAATATAAAGATTATCGGCATAATATGTAGGCACAGAGGTTGCCACCGTGTAAGTATCAATATCACACCAACCTGCAACATCTCCCGAATAATATATATCAATCAAGCCGTTGCAGTTGGAAAAGGCATACGATTCAATCTTTTTCACACCGCTGCCGATAAACACTTTTTCAAGTCCTTTGCAGTTATAGAAAGTTCGCGGAGCAATCAACAAAACAGAATCTGCAATATGAGCTTCTTTGACTTTTTCAAACCCCTCAAAAGCTTTGAAGCAGGTGTTTGTTATGCCTTCGGCGACAGTTATCTTGGTGACATCGGCTTTATATGACTGCCAGGGAATGTTCACATAATTCGATGAGGTCGCTCTTCCCATTTCACCTTCGCCGCTAATGTAGAGTTCTCCGTCTGCATAAACGGTCCAGCTTATCCCATCATATGTTCCGCTTGCTGTTATTTCACGTTCTTCTGCAAAAGCGGTGATTCCGCATAAAAGCATTATTAATGCGACTGCAAGACAGCCGATTTTACTGAATTTCATAAAATGATTCATATCAACATCTCCGTTTTTTAAATTTCATAAGCCGTTGCAGTGTAGTTGCCTCCGGGTTCAGTTGTTACGCTGAAACTGTCTGCCATTGCATCTATACCGTGCTGACTCATCAGACCTGATTCTATGTCGGAATCGGAAAGAGTAACTCCCGAATCAAAAGTTAAATTATAAGTCTTATATTCACTTCCGGAACCCGCACTGTAAACTTTAACCGTCACTGTTGCAGGCGAAGCAGATTCGGTTGTAGTGGTGGTCGTTATTGCCTTGGTAGTCGTAACAGTCTTTGTGGTAGTTGGTGTTGTTGTTACTTCTTCCGTTGTTGTTTCTTTCTTGGTGGTTTCAGACTTTGTTGTGGTTGTTGTCTGAGGCTTGGTGGTAGTTGTTGTTTGCTTTTGCGTTGTAGTATTGGCTTTGGTGGTTGATTTGGTTGTTGTATTATTCGCAACAGTTGATTTCTCGGTTTCTTTTGATTGAGTAACCGTTGTTGATTTATTGTTCGTTGAATACTCTGCCGTTGAACTTTCCGTTTCCGCAACAGCAGGTATAAACACCGTTTCGCTCTCGAATCCGTAATCGGGAGCAGTTGTAACCTGTTCAACATAAGCGGTTGTTGTTTCTTCTCTTGCTTCTATCTTATTTTTCACAACAACTGTTGTTACAGTAGCCGAACCGGTTGCAATCGTTGCGGCGGTAATTCCTGCAACAACTTTCTGAGCAACGCTCATTGCTGCAACCTTTGCGCCTATGCCCGTTGCGGCGGTGGCCGTTGTACCTGCGGCAGATGCGGTTGCACTTGCAGCTGTTGTTGCTGTAGCGGCAGTTGAAGCAGCGGCAATTCCTGCTTGGGAAGCTGCGGTTACGCCTGCAAAAGCAGCGGTTTGTGCGGCACTTCCCGCAAATGCTGCAGCAGTAATATCTGCCGACCTTTTGAGTGCAAATATAACAAGACCGAATGGCGCAATACCGAAAAGCGGAAGTCCTTTTTTCTTCCACTTCTCTGCTTCTTTTTCAATATCGTCTTTTGCTCTTGAAATCCTGCTTTTGACAGCACTTTCCGTTATGCCGAGTTCATTTGCGATTTCCGCATAACTCATATCATATCTGAATCGAAGAAGAAGACACAATCGCTTTTCTTCCGTTAAACAGCCGAGAATTTCGTTGACATCTTCAATCCGTTCTTCTGTTTCGAGCGATGCTTCGGGTATAACCGAAATATCTTCGTCTTCAATATTATCGATTATTTCATATTGGTCTTCGGTCAGAGCCGAAGGCTTTTTCTTTTTTATGTAGTCGCGGCTTTTGTTTGCAGCAATTCTTATAAGCCAATTTTTGATTTTTTCAGGCTCATTGAGAGTTGAGATGTTTTCCATTGCCGCCACAAAACAATCCTGCATCAAATCACGGGATTCTTCTTTGTTTTTTGTTATTTCGCAGGCGATTGCATAGATTTCGGGTGACAACTCAACATATAACTTTTCAAAAGCCGCCATATCTCCGTTTTTTGCTTTTTGAGCAAGTTCGGACAGTTGAAGATTATCCATCGGTTACTTCCTTTTTCATAAACTGTTCATATTATAACAAACCAATTTATGTATTTCAATTTATTATGACGAATTTTGTCGGCATTTGTCCCTATTAAATTTTTGTAAACAATATTTGCTGTCTGCAACTTTTTTTCTTTGAAATCGTCGAATTATTTTTCAAAAACCTGCAACTTTTTGATTTTTCAATCGACATATTATATAGAAGGTAAAATAAAAAACGGCATCCGCGCACACGAATACCGTTTTTGCGTTATTCAATTTCCTGCTCAAGATTCTTGAATAAATCAGAATCAAAAAATTCATCAAGTGTCATTTCCAGGCCGTCGCACAACATTTTTATTGTTACAACTCCGGGATTTTTGCTTGCTCCGTAAATGATGTTTTTGACCGTTGAGGGAGGAACTGCGGAGATACCTGCCAGACCGTTCACGGTAATTTTTCTTTCTTTGCAAAGCTCATGTATTCTTTCAGCAACCGCTTCTCTTGTCTTCATTTTTACCTCCGACTATATATAGACATAGTTTCAGTATAGAATTATTTAAAGAAATTATTAGACTATATATAGACTTTTTAACAAAAATATATATAATAGTTTATATATAGTCTATATATCTGGCGGATACACTTCAAAAATATCTGAATTTTCTCAAAAATCAATGAACCGATTTCAATTTTTGCTCGTCTAATGGGTGAAAGGAGGAGGAAAATGAACGTCGGTTCAATAAAAAAAAGAGTGAATCTTGATGGGTTTCACTCCTTGGATATATCAGTTTATGAAGAAAAGAAAACAGTAATCACCGAGCTTGTAACGCTTGATGAAGACCCCGTTATGATTTATGCAGAAAAATTTGACGAGCCGTGTGATTATCTGAAAAAAGGAATCCGCAAGGGTATAGAATATCTGACTGCGAAGGAGGATATATGGAAGTCGATAAACAAAGGATAGCCGGGCTTGTAGCAAAATTACAAAGCGGTGACAAATCCGCTTTTGACGAACTCTACAAGCTGACGAGTGAAAGAGCATATTTTGTTGCTCTTGAATTCACAAAGAATAATCAGGATGCGGAAGATATCCTGCAGGAAAGCTACATAAAAGCACTTTCAAAAATCAACGAGCTTGATAAACCCGAAAGTTTTTCGAGCTGGCTCAATCAGATTGTTGCCAACAAGAGCAAGGATTTCCTTAAAAAGAAAAAGCCGATGCTTTTAAACAGTGATGAAGAAGAAACAGATGCAACCGAGCTTTTACCCGATGAGGATATTTCGTTCAGTCCCGAAGAAAATCTTGACCAGACCGAGCTTCAGAAAGCAGTCATGGAAGTGCTCGATGAGTTGAGCGAAGAAAAAAGAGCCTGCGTTCTGATGATGTATTTTGAAGAACTCAGTGTCGGCGAAATCGCAGAAACTCTTGAAATTCCCGAAGGAACTGTTAAAACAAGATTGTTCTCCGCACGCAAGGATTTGAAAGAGAAATTCTCAAAAAGAGGAATCACCTCTGCCTACAGCATTGCACCTATCGGAGTTGTTATCTGGGCACTTCGCGGAATGTCGGATGCTGTTTCAAAAACATTCGTCCGCTCAGGTGCGTCAGCCAAGGTTTTCGCAGGAATTTCCGTTGCGGGAGCAGGAACGGCGGCAGGTGTTGCAGTTGCAGGAACAACGGCAGCAACAACCGCAGCGGCAGTCGGTACAGGTACAGCAACCGCCATAGGTGCGGCAGCAACGGGTACGGGAATAGCAGCCAAGATAGCGGCATTGACAGTTGCACAGAAAGTTATCGCAGGCGTTTCCGTAGCGGCGGTAGTGGCAGGAGGAACAGCGGGAGTTGTTACGGTTGTGAATAATGATAAAAAAGACGACCTCTCAACAACCGCTTACACCGAAGAATACACCACCGCACCGAGCTTTGAAACAACGTTTGCAATTGAGGCGTTGGGCACGGTCGAATTCTCGGAAACAACAGAGCTGTCAAGCAACGAATCAAGAACCATCGACAGTTCAACATCAAAGAATTCAACAACCAATACTCAAAGCACAACCGGAAAAACAACCATAAATTCATCTTTAACATCCGTTGAAAAAACAACAACCAAGAAACAAACTACTACTCAGAAATCAACCACCACAACGAAGAAGCAGACTACAACCTCGACCAAGGCAATCACAACTCAAAAGCCTACCACAACCAAGGTGACCACAACGGAAGAAGAAACTACAACGAAGAAAGTCACCACAACAAAAGAAACAACCACCAAAAAGCAAACTACAACCACAAAACCGACTACAACGGTTAAGGAAACAACAACTGCCAAAGTGCCTGAGGTCGGATACACCACACCCGTAAGCGAAGGCACTGGAATTGCTGTTGTCAAGATATCAATAATTAATCTTGATAATACTGTTGAGAAAATAATAAATTACACTGTTCCTTCAGGAACAGTGATGACAGAAGATTATTTATACTCGCTCTGCGAATCGGCAGGGTATTATCCGGACTTCGGATTCGACGGTGATGCAGTGGGCAAAACCGCACAAGCGGGTGAAACTTATACCGTTGATGCAAAATTATAATTACAGGAGAGAAAAAACATGTCAACAAAAACAATAAAAAAGTTTACGGCACTTTTACTTTCAATGATTTTATCCGCAAGTATTTTTCTTATGCCCGGTTTTTTTGCCGGTGCGGCAGATTCCGAAGAAATGAGCTGGAGTTTTGACAGCGAAACGGGAAAACTCACCCTCAGCGGTAACGGACCGATGGAAAAATTTATAGAAATCGGAAACGGGGCTGTTCCCTGGTATGAACATTCTGACAGCATCAAAGAGCTTTATATTAACGAAGGAATTACAACAATCTGTCAACCTGCATTTGAGGAATCAGAAAGTCTCGAAAAGGTTACCATTCCTTCATCGGTAAAAAAAATTGCAGATCATGCATTTTTATACTGTGAGGTTCTTGAAAGCATAACAATTCCTGACGGTGTTGTTGAAATAGGCGAAAGTGCATTTAACGCATGCCTTGCGCTTAAAACAGTCAACATCGGCAACGATTTGACCGAAATTGGCCACAGTGCTTTTTACAATTGTCCCTCAATTGAAAGTTTTATAGTCGGTTCCGAAAATCCCGCTTTTTCAAGTGACGAACACGGCGTGCTTTTCAACAAAGATAAAACAGAGCTTATTCAGTATCCCAGCGGCAATACACGAGAATCTTATAATGTTCCCGATGGAGTAGAAAATATTGCTGCAGAATCATTCATGGATGCTTCTGCTCTTGTGAATATTTCACTTCCCGATTCTGTAACATACATCGGCGGTAATCCTTTTGGCGGCACGGCCTTTTTTGACACTCCTGCTAACTGGACAGACGGAATACTTTATATAAATGACAAATATTTGATTTCAGCAGGATCCGGAGATGAAATTTCCGGAGCTTATGAAGTCAGAGAAGGCACAAAGGTTATTGCCGGCTGTGCTTTTATGAGCTGTGATTCAATGACAAGTGTAACCATTCCCGCAAGTGTTGTTTCTGTAGGTGAATCTGCTTTCAGATGTCCGTATCTCACCGAGATAATCGTTGACGAAGAAAGCGAATACTTAACAAGTGTTGATAATGTTCTTTTCTCAAAAGACATGAGCGAGCTTATTTGTTATCCTATGGCCAAAACGGAAACGAGCTATGAGATTCCTTCAGGAGTTACCAGAATAGCTGACTTTGCCTTTGAACTTTCACCCTTATCTGATATTGTTATTCCCGAAGGTGTAACCGAAATAGGAGAATGGGCTTTTTGCGCAAACTATGATCTTTCGAAAGTGATCCTTCCCGAAAGTCTTATTGATATCGCATATTCGGCATTTTATTACTGTACAGAACTCGAAACAGTAAGCTTCGGAAGCATGTTACAGCGCATTGACAAAAAAGCATTTCTTGAATGCGGAATCAAGGATGTCTACTATAACGGCACAGAAAAAGACTGGGAAAAGGTTATTATTTTAAGCGGCAACGATGCATTGCTTAATGCTGAATTCCATGCATTGCATATAGAACTTGAAGCAAACAACATTATAATATCATATCCTGCTGACTGCTTTGATGAAGAAGTAACTTTCTCTATTGAAAACCTGAACGGAACTTCGGACGAAATAGCAGGCGGTATCTATGATACTGAAAATCGCAAACGTATCGGTTTATACAGCATAAAGCCGCTGAATGCAGCTTCTGAAGTTGTTCAGCCCACAGGCAAGGTTGAAATCAGACTGCCGTTCACAAAGGTCGAGGAAGAAGACGTAACATATATCATTTATCATGTGTTTATGGATGGTGTCCGTGAAAAGTTTACAACCAATCCTAAGGCTGCAACAGATAAGCTTCTTCGTATCGTTGACGGATATTATGTGATTGAAGTTGATCATTTCAGTGAATTTGTAATATGTGCCGAACTCAACGAAACAGGTTCCGACCCCGCTGAAAAAACCGTTGCCTCAATCTCAATCGCATCGCTTCCCGCAAAAACAGCTTACATCTACAGAAACGGAAATCTTGACCTTTCAGGTCTCGCTCTCACCGTTACATATTCCGACGGAACGACCGAAACAGTAACAGACACTTCAAAAATGAATGTTTCGGGATTTGATAACAGCAAAACCGGCAAGCAGGCCATTACCGTTGAGTATGAAGGCGTATCAGCAAAATTCGATGTCACCGTTTCATATGTTTGGTGGCAGTGGATAATCAGAATTCTCCTTCTCGGTTTCCTTTGGTATTGATATAATCTGAAAAAGTTTTTAAAAATTTCGAAAAAATTTCAAAAAATAATGAACCGAAATCAAAACTCCCTCGTCTAATAGGTGAAAGGGCAAGTAAAGAGATTAAATCTTTGCAAAAAAAGATCTATTAAAGGAGAAAAAGATTATGTCGAAGAAAACCAAAATCAATTACACACAAACAATTAAATCAATAATTTCAGTTTGCCTTTGTGCGCTGACAGTAATCCTGAGCTTATGTTCTTGCTCTGTGTCAAATAACGGATTGGATGAAAACCTTGAGAATACCGTTCAAGCAGAAAAAGTCGGCAAAGGCAAACGCATCGACCTTAAGGATTATGTAACAGTTGATTATATTTCCGAAGTAACTACAGTTGAAACGGTTTACAGTACTCTCGCAGAGCCTGTTCTCACTGTTAATTATGATGCGCTCAAAGAGAGCATCGACACCAAAAAGGCAATAAAATTTTGCAAAGAAACACTTTTGATGGATGATGCATCTGCCGAATTGTATATCAGCACATTTTCAGTTGAAGAATTTTTTACAATCCGTTTTAAAGAAGAGTACCGTTTTCTTGCTAACGGAGATTTGATGGTGGTTGAGGCACTTCCTTCGAGTCAGTTTGAATATTATGAAATAGATATTGCGGATATTGCAAACGGTCTTGGTATCTCTTTTGAAAAAGAGTCGCAAATTGAAGTAAGCGGTCTTGCTCTTGCAAAGGAACTCGATTTGTTTGTCGGAATTGAAAACATTGTTCATTTCAAGGGAAGAAACGGAACCGGAGAAATCTATTTTGAAGTTCCCGAAGATTACAGCATTAAGATTGACGATTTTTATCTCAAGAAAAACGAACGCAAAAAAGATGAAATCACCATTATGCGCAACGGAGAATATATTTGTTCATACAGTTTCTATTCCGATACATATACGGAGAACAACAGAACAATGACAAGAAAAGATTGGTCAAAAGGTGAAAGTGTAACACTCCGTGCAAGCACAGGCAGCGGATACCGTTTCGATTATACTCTTGCAGAACTCGGATATGTTGCAAAATCCTATGAATATAAAGGGATTGTTGTTCCTGATCTCGGTACTGCAATAACAACTGCAAACCAGCTCGACACAAACGATATTGAACAAATAAAAAAAGCAGTATATGACAAGGTGTCTGAAAACAACAAGAATGTTGAAATCATTTCTGCATATTTCGGAACAATCAAACCTGATGAAATTTACAGCGAAGCAGATAAATATTACATTGCCGTTATATTCTCCGGTTCAGTTTACGGAGGAACAAAATACGGTCACTGTGACTCAGAGGTTATTGCAAAATATGATTCAGGCGAATTGAATATAGAATTCAAGCCCGGTTATCTTTACAATAAAACAGCAGAACAAACAGAAGAAAAGCTCTCAGACAAATATACTTATGAAAAGCTGTTCTGATGATTGTCAACAATAATAATTTTTGAACTAATTAGGCCACAGCTGCTATAGTTGTGGCCTGATTTTTTGAAAGAAATTTAAAATAATCAAAAAAATAATGAACCGAAACGAAAACTCTCTCGTCTAATGGGTGAAAAGGCAAAACAACGGAATTCGAAGGAGGTTTTCACATGAAAGGTTTATTCAAAAAATTATTTTCTTTTTTTCTTGCGCTGATGATTACGGTCAGTGCAATCGTCACAAATGCTTCTGCAATTGAAGCTGATGAGTTTTTTGACGGTGCAACGGTTGAATTTGGTTCATATCCTCAGTCAAAGGTTACGGATGAAACTGTATTATCGGATCTTAATTCACTGGAACTGAGATGGACTTATTATGATTATTACGCCGGCACATCAACGCAATATCCCACACAGTCTGTTATAGGCTCAATGAAACAGCTTGACTTTATGAAATACTGCGATGTGGAGCTTAACGGAGAGAAGTACAGGGCTGTATATATGGAAAAATACCGACCCAACAACACAACTCTTACCCCTATAGCAGATAACTCCCTTATTGATGCTTACGGTTACAAGCTCAGAACCGTTTATTGGTTCAGATACGAGCCTATTAAATGGACGGTTCTCGATGCTGAAAGCGGAATTATGATGACAACAGACAGTATTGATGCCCAACCCTTCAATAATAATCAGTATTCAAAAAACAATCTCATCTACTCCGACCAATATACTGATTTTGCAGACGATTACAACACAAGCTCAATCAGAGATTGGCTCAATAACGATTTCTTTTCAATCGCTTTCAGCTCCGAAGATACAGACTCAATGCTGAAGACGGATGTTGTTACGGATTCTGAAACAACCAACGATTATGTTTATCTTCTTTCTGCTGAGGAAACGGTAAATCCCGATTACGGATTCAGTGCGGACACAACGGAAAGAGACGTTGCAAGAAGAGCAGACAGCACCGACTACGCAATTTCGCAGGGCCTTATTATTCAGGCAAACGGCACAAACTGGTTCACACGCTCAACAGGCAATTCAGCCTTCGGTCACGGTGCTGTAACAGGTGTTAATCATTCGGGAAATCTGAACACCAATTTTTCCGTAAGTGCCTGCACGCTCGGCATCAGACCCGTTATAAAAATCAATCCCGAAAAGCTTGAAAATCCTTATGTATGCCCCGAATGCGGTAAAGAGTTTTTCGGTGAAGATGCAACAAATGAACATATCGCTTATGAATCAAGCCTTAAAGTCAAAATCAAGATTTATAACAACAAGGGAAACCAAACTGTTGACTGCGGAGAAAAGCTTAAACTTGCAGCTGTTACAACCAATAAACCTGCAGGTTCAAAAATATACTGGTATGTTAACGGTGTTAAAAAAGGCGAAGGAACAACCTTTGAACTATCGGCATCAAGTGATGTTACCGTAACCGTAAAACTTGTTGATTCAAACGGAACCCCATACAGAACTGTAAGTGGAAAAGAACTTTCTGATTCAGAAAAAATCAATGTAAAATCAGGCTTTTTTCAAAGAATAATAGCTTTTTTCAGGGATCTGTTTAAAATAGAGCGAATTATTATCCAGGGACTTAATTAAGTCAATCTTTTTATCATAAAACAAAGGAGATAAATCAAATGAAAACAATGTTCAAACGCACACTCTCATTCATCCTGACGGCAATGATGCTTTTCGGCATCTGTGTTTTTGCAAGTGCAGAAACAAACGGCACCTGCGGAGAAAATGTTACCTGGTCATTCGATGAAAATACAGGTGCTTTTACAGTCTGCGGCACGGGCGATATAGAAAACTATATTGATTATACAGAAACTCCATGGTATTCGGTTGCTTCTTCGGTTAAGTCAATAACAATCAGCAACGGAATAACAAGCATAGGTAATTATGCATTCGCTATGTTTGAAAACGCAGAAACAGTGTCAATCCCCGAAAGCGTAACAAAAATCGGTGATTATGCTTTCTACAATTGTGAGAAGCTTCAGTCTTTTGACATTCCCGAAAATATTATGCATATAGGTGACGGATCTTTTTATTATTCAGGATATTATAACAACGAGTCAAACTGGGTTGACGGAGAGCTTTATATTGAAAATTGTTTGCTTTATGCCGTTGAAGATAAAAAAGGAACCTACGAGATAAAACCCGGAACAAAACTCATCGCAAGCTTTGCTTTTTTGTTTACTGTAGAAATAAACGAGCTTATTATTCCTGAAAGTGTAGAACACATCTGTGAGAACGCATTTTTTCAGTGCGTTTATCTTGATAAGATTACCGTCGATAAAAACAATGCGTATTATCTGAGCGATGAAAACAGTATTGTTTTTAATATAGAAAAAACAGAGCTTGTTTTATATCCCGCAAAAAATCCGCAGACAAGCTACGAAGTTCCCGAATCGGTCAAAAAAATCGGAAACGGCGCTTTTGCTTTAGCTGAAAATCTTATTGAGATATCATTGCCGTCAGGATTGACTCATATCGGAAATTGGAGTTTCATTTATTGCCATTATCTCCGTAGCATTAATATTCCTGCAGGGGTAACTTATATCGGTGATGGTGCATTTATGGGGTGTATTGCACTTGAAAAATTTGTCATACCTTACGGCATAACCGAAATCAGAGAATATACATTTTCGTTTTGTTACGGTTTGAAAAGTATAACGATACCCGACACAATAACAAACATCGGTGTTCAGGCTATGGTTTTTGAGGAAACATTCGGCGATGTTTATTATTCAGGATCAGAGGATGAATGGAATGCAATTTTTGTTGATAAGTATAATGTCAGTCTTGACAATGCAACAATTCATTATAATACGGTTGTTGTTGATTATTTCTTCAATGAAAACACCCAAATCATTGAAACACCGTTATCGACAACAATCAATTACGGCGAAACAATCACTCTTAATTGCGGTATAAAAAATCTTCCCGAAGGCTACAGAGTGGTGTGGGGACTTGAAGGTAATGCAGTGAAAATCAATCCGACCTTTGAAGGATTAACCTGTGAAGTAACTTCCGTTGGTGACGGTGAGGTTGTTATCAAAGCGGGTGTTATTGATGAAAACGGTAATCCTGTCAGAGATAACAACGGCAACTACATTGTCGCATCGCAGAAGCTCGTTTCGAAAATGAATGTTTTTGATGTGATAGTTGATTTCTTTACAAGAATCTTTGACTTCCTTTTCGGATTGTTCCGATAATCACATAGAATCGCCTTAATATATAATGTATTTGTGCGCTATAGCCGGCCATATTTCCTGATTCGCGTTATTTTTTATGCGCTATAGAACGTAGACGTGGAGGGCTGATATCTGTTAAAATAGGTATACAGAAAACGAAGTGGCGGAAAGAGGTTTTTATGGCTGGGTTCATTGAAGATTTTTATTACGGCAATGTGGAAACACAGAATTACACACCCGAATTCGGAAATGAGCTTAAGAAAAAACTTGGTGCTTTGACCGCGCTTGAAAAACAGCTTTCCGACAGACTGACGGACGAAGAAAAAGAATTGTTTCTGAGCTATGTAGAAAAATACAATGAGTTTAACTCACTCTCTGTTGCAGACAGTTTTATAAATGCTTTTCGAATTTCTTCAAAATTCACTTATGATATGTTTGTTCGATAACCTCCTCCTTTCGTTTTGAGGGTCATGACATAAAATGCTCCACAGAAAATCTCTGCGGAGCATTTGTGTTTATTTAATGAAATTGGTTTTGATTTTGTTTTCGGGGATATCACGCAGTTCGTATTTCTCATCTGTTTGACCGAGAATTATTGCGCAGCAGGGAACCATTCCTTCGGGGAGATTGAGTTCTTTCAGAAGCTCCTCATTATCGTTGAGGAATCTGACCGCACCCCAGATATGGCAGGAGCCTATACCGAGTTCGGTAGCGGCGATTGCCATATTCTGAACAAGAATTGCAGCGTTTGAGAAGTTGACATTAATGCTTTTAAGGTCTGTTGAGGGAATGAGCGATGAAACAAGAATAACAGTCGGTGCACCGTAGAAAGGTCTGTGTTCGGTCTGGCTTTCGCAGTAGTCTTCCCACTTGTTCAGAAACTTACGGTTGCTGATAACCGTAATGTTCAGAGTATCAAAGAGTGCTCTGCCGACAGGTGATGCGTAAGCTGCTTTGAGAATCAGATTGAGTTCGGATTCCGTTATGTTTTCGCCGTTATATGTACGGATTGATCTTCTGCTGAAAAGATTATCAAATGTATTCATAGCTTTTCTCCTTTGTTTCTGTATAGGATAATTATAATTCTGTTATGAACCGATGTCAACATTCGCGCTGCCTCATGTTTTTGCGTGTTTTCGAAATTATTCGCTCATCTTTTTGTAAATTTCGTGAATTATTCGCTCATTTTTTTGCGATTTCATTGACTTTTCAGCCGAATTATGTGTATAATGTTACTGTAAATATCTTATTCGGAGGATAATATGGCTTATTTAAAACGAAAAGTTGACATTTTCCTTTCAGAATGGAAAAACAATCCTGACAAAAAGCCGCTGATCATCAAAGGTCCCCGACAGGTGGGAAAAACCGAGTCGATAAGAACTTTCGCAAAAACAAACTATAAGAATCTGATTGAGATTAACTTTGTTGAAGAACCTAAATATAAAATGATTATTTCAGACGGATACAAAGCCGACGACATTATCAAAAACATTTCTTTGCTTGATCCTTCAAAAAGATTTGAGGAAGGCAATACCCTGCTTTTTTTTGACGAGTTGCAGGAATTTCCTGAAATCTCTACTGCCTTGAAGTTCTTTAAAATTGATGGCAGGTTTGACGTTATATGCAGCGGTTCTATGCTTGGAATCAACTATCGCAAAATCGAAAGCAACAGTGTTGGCTACAAAACAGACTATGAAATGTATTCTCTTGATTTTGAGGAATTTTTATGGGCAAAGGGATATGGCGATGATTTCACCGAAAATCTGCTGAATCATATGAAAACCCTGACACCATTCAATGAGCTTGAGCTCAGTGTGTGCAATTCTCTGTTTCTGGATTTCAGTATTCTCGGTGGTATGCCTGCAGTTGTCAGAGAATACATTGCTAAAGGCACGTTTGAAGGCTCTCTTGATGTTCAACGTCAGCTCATAGCCGACTATAAAGAAGATATCCGAAAATATGCCGAAGGAATGGATCAGACACGAATTCTGAACGTGTTCAATCAGATTCCGCCTCAGCTTGCAAAGGATAACAAGAAGTTTCAGATTTCCAAGGTTGCATCCGGTGCCAGATTCAAAGACTACAGAGGTTGCATTGAATGGCTTTGCGATGCAGGTATGATTAACATCTGCTATTGCCTGAACTTCCCTGAACTGCCTCTCACCGGAAACTATGACGAAACAAAATATAAACTCTATTTCGGAGACACCGGGCTGCTTGTTGCAATGCTTGATGAAGAGGCTCAGGATGATTTGCGTGCTAACAAAAATCTCGGAGTCTATAAGGGTGCATTATACGAAAATATGGTTGCTGAAGCATTCAAAAAGAGCGGCCTGAACTTGTATTATTATAAGCGTGAGGACTCAACCCTTGAAGAAGACTTCTTCGTCAGAACTGCAGACGAGCTTATTCCTGTTGAGGTTAAAGCGGCAAACGGGAAATCAAAGTCCTTGCGTACACTTATCGAAAGTGACAAATACACGGATATCAGAAGCGGCATCAAGCTGACCGGCGGGAACATAGGCTTCTCGGATAGAGTCACAACCTTTCCCTATTTCTGTACTTTTCTGATGAAACGTTATTTGAAAGGGAAATAAAATGTCAATATTTTGTCAACAAGTCAGGATATTTGAGCTTTTGGGGGTCGGTTACAAACTGTGGCAAGTTACGGCAAATGCCTTTTTATTGACTTTTTGCCCGTTTGTCAATGTCAATTCGAGCAATTTTACAGGTTGCGACAGGTTATGACAGGCAAAAACAAGATGCTTTAATCACACTCAAGTTCTCAAAGAGATAATTTATCCCGAATGGGGATTATCGAAAACCCTTGGAATCTCAACGGTTCCAAGGGTTCTTTTTTATAAAATGATATTTGACACGCTTTAATTTAGGGTATATAATGGTTAAAAATTTATTGGAGATGCTTTTATGACTGCTACATTCGGTACGATTTATGTTATTTTCAAAAAATGCGTTGCGCTGATATCGGCAATTATGCTGTTTGTTGTCGGCGGTGACGAAAAGGGCACCCCTGCACCTGTCGGGGCAGAAGTTATCTCAAAAACCACCTATGTTCTTTATGATTACCATATGACTTCTCAGGGTGTCACAAATGACGGTGAATATTTCTATTTCAGCGGCAAAAAGAATCTGGGAAAGGCTGATATTGAAACCGGCGAAATATTCCGTATCACCACAAACGCAATTCCCGATGAGCTTGAAGAAATGGGATATGACCACATCGGCGGTCTGAGCTGCCACAACGGAATTGTTTACGCTGCCGTTGAAGACGGTCCCGGCTATGAACGCTCTTGCATAGTTCTTTATGATGCCGAAACGCTGAAATATACAGGCAAATATTATCCCCTGCCCTATGACCTTCACAAAGAAGGCGTGCCCTGGTGCGCGGTGGATGCAGAAAAGAATTATATTTATACCGCCGAATGGTCAAACGCAACCGTTCTTAACGTTTTCACCCTCGACACCTTTGAGCTTGTTAAAACCGTTCCTCTTTCACAGGCCGTGGACAGAGTTCAGGGTGCCGAAATGTTCGGCGGCAAGCTCTATATGTCCTGCGACGAACTTGACGGCAACAAGCATATTTACTGCGTCGATGTTGAAAGCGGTATTGTTCAGAAGGTTTTCACAAGAAATGTGGGTGCGGAAATCGAGGCTGAAGGTATGACTGTCTACGCTGACGAAAAAGGAGAACCTGTTTTCTGCGTTCTTGACAGAGGTGCACGCCGCAAGAGCTCTAATCTCACAAGATATAAGCTTGCCGATTGATGAACATATAAAAACGGCTGCAAGGCTTTAGCCTTGCAGCCGTTTCTTGATTTTATTCGGGCATTGCAAATTCGTGGGGAACGTTCTGTTCAACCGCCGCAAGAAGCTCGTCAACCGCTATAACCTCAACGCCGTCGTCAAGCTGACTGACGAAATATGCAAGGTCGTCGGGGCCTACGGTCCAGGGATGAACGTTGATTACGGTATAACCGTTTATGGTTTTAATATCGGCAGGCTTTGCGTTTATGATTGCCGCCTGTTCTGCAAGCCATTCATTTGTTACCTCGCTTGCATTTCCGCTGGGGTGCCAGAGACTGAAGCCTACGGTAACAAAGGGCTTATCGTCAGAGAAATACACTCTGCCGCCTCCGCCTGCGTAATCATTGGGGTCAAGCTGAAGAATACCGCCCTTGATATTGTCGTATCTTGAGAAATAGCCCAGCCTTTTCTGCATACTTGAATCAAAGGTATCGTATTTTATTTTGTCAAGAAAAGTCATAATTTCAAGACCCGAATCAAGCATAACCGACGCGGTGTAATCCGAAAAAGCCTCAAGCTCTTTTGAATTCATATTCATAATTCTTGCATATCCGCCGCCGCTGGGGCCTGTGATGAAGGTTGCATTATCTGAATTTGCAAGGGTTCTTTTCACATCGGTGTCTGCAAGCTGTGAGGCGATGGGGGCAAAGGTCCAGCTTACGGGAGTATCAAGGCCGTAGCTTTGCCAGGTGTGGAATTCGCCGAAACCGTTCTGAATCCATTGCAGATTATCGCCGTCGCTGTAAACGATTGCAACGTAGTGCTTTTCGGGGTCAAGCTGAACCTCGCCGTCAAAAGCGGAATCAAACTTTTCTGCTGTATCGAATGATGAAAGAATGCTTAAATTGTATGAATGGTCTGACGGAATAACATAATGACCGTAGCGTGATGCACATTCGGTGAACTTAATCTCATACTGACACCAGCCGAAAATCGGTGCCGAAGGTTCAAGATCTCTCATAACGCTGTCACGGAAAAGGCGTGCTTCATAATCCGCATCCTCAATATACATTACGAAAATTTTCTGCTGAACGGCAAAATCTCTCATTCCCATTGCATAGTGATACATATGAACGAGAGCATCGTTACGGAATTCATCCTTATGTTCCTTGTAGAAATTTTTCAGATATTTAAGGTTGATGGTATCGCCGCTGATATCGGCTTTTTTCGTAAGACCAAGCTGAATAACCGTTTCTTCATCCGCAGGTGTAACGGGAAGCCAGCCGTTGAGTGTTGCAAGATTTATTGCGGTGTTGAGCTGACCGTGATCCTCTGTTGTTGCATAAAGGGTGTAGCCGCTGTCAGCAATATACGACCTGAACTTTGTAACAAGAGAAGCAAAATTCCAGGGCTTGCCCGATTCGTCGTTATAGGAAATTGCATAGCCTGCTTTTTCAAACTCACTGATGGAATAATCGTTGGTATCGTAACCGAAATCAATGAATATCTGAGGCTTATCCCTTGCCACAAGACCCTGCAACGCAATAATTGCGTGGCGCTGTGCGTGGGTAAGAGCAGAAAGTCTGACAACGGTTATTTCGTCGGCAAGCTCATACTCTTCAAATTTATCCTGCATTTCAACAAGTGCCTGCTCGCTGAGAGCCTCGGGTGCTTTCGTAAGCAGTGCCGCATCGATTGTGTTGAAAAGGATTGAAAACATCATTACGATGAAGGAAATACCGTAAGCTATTTTGTCCATACTGTTTATCTCCCCTGCTTATTTCTGATAAATTCTTACGTAGTCGATAACGTATTCCGAATGGTAGGTATCCTTATCAAGAGGTGCAAGCTTTTCCGCATCGGGCACTTCAAGGGAAACTCTCACTTCCTCCTCAACCTGCGACGTGCCGTTGCCGAAGGATGTGCGGCGTGTTTCAACACCGTTTACGTAGAAGATATATTCATCCTCTGTCCATTCAAGGCCGTAGGTATTATATTCATCATAAATATTGTTGCCCTTGAAAAAGCCCAGAAGCAGTGACTGGAAGCCCTCCTGCTCGCCGTCAACACCTGCACAGTGTATTGTCTGGGAAACGGAATCTCTCGCCATAGGGTCATCCCAGCAGTTTGCTTCAAAAATGTCAAGCTCCGCACCGCCGACACCGCCCTGTGAATACTGCGCCTCATAGGGATGAGCAGCCTGAATCCAGAATGCGCTCCAGAACGCTCCACCGTCATTGCATTTGCAGCGGATTTCATAGTAGCCCTGCTTATACCATTTGCGAAGAGCAAGGTCGCCTGCATACCAGCCTGCACCGAATTCGCCGTCCTCAAGATATTCGGCGGTAATAACGCAGTTGCCGTCTTTAACTTCAACCTGACTGGGTGCACGGTAGCCGCCGCGGCGGACACCGCTGTTGCAGTATTTCCATACTTCGGTGTCAAGCTCTGTGCCCTCAAATTCATCCTCAAACACAAGGCTGTAACCCGTAAGGTCAAGCTCCTGACCTCTGGGAGTTACGGGCAAATCCAGGATTGTAAGACCGAAAAGTTCAACAATTGCAAGAATTGATGCAATTATCTTTTTGGGAGAAAAGGACGTGAAAATTTCCGTAAGATAATACCACTGCTGCTCAACACCCCACATCTGTCTGGGAGCAAGCTTGAGAACTTCAGTTAAAAATGACTGAAACATAAATTCACCTCATAAATTTTTATTCCGAAAGTGTTTTTACAAACACCATTCCTGCCTTGGGTACGGGGATTGCTGTAAGATTTGCGGCAACCGTGCCGCTTGCTGTTTCTTCGCCCATACAGTTTACAATTCTGTAAGCCCTGCCCTGTGCGCCTATGATAATCAGTTCGGTATGCATTGATGCGTTGACGATAACCGCTTCGTCGGTTGTGATTCGGGCAACGGGGGTTGTGAACAAGGTTATGACCGCCTTATCCCTCAGCACGGAGCTTGCACTGCTGTAATTACATTCGGGATTTTCCGCCGTCAGCCTGCCTTCAAGAAGCACGTCCTTGTGCTCTTTCCAGAATGAAACGTAATATTCAAGCATTCTGCGGTGGTCTTCTGGCAGTTTATCAACACGCACCGAAACCTGAGGCACTCCGTAAAGAATGCTTGCAAACTGCATTGCCGCATTCTCAGCCGTATCCTCAACGCTCCACATTATCATATCGGAGTGTACGGCGGTTTTGCCCGAGGTCATACGCAGATTGATAATACCTACACGGTTTTTGAGAATATCGCAGGGGCAGTCGCCCACACGGAGCATATTGCCGTATTTGCGGATTGACGGACCCACATATGACTGACGGAATTCAATCATAATTTCGGGATTTATTGCAATAAGCTCCCGTCTGATTTCGCTCATAAGCAGGTGGATTGCGTTTTCAAGTGACTGACAGTCACGCTTGGGGTCGGGCAGAAGGGATTTGCCTTTGAGCACAAAGGAATCTATGAAATCCAGCTTCAGACCGTCAAGCCTCCAATCCGCAACCGCATTCTTATAAATGCTTACAAGGTATTCACGGACCTTTTTGTATCGCGGGTCAAGGCCGAAAAAGGTTTTGTCATCACCCGAACCTTCAAGAAGCATTCCTTCAAACTCCCTGAATTTTTCGGCATATATGCCCATAAAGGGCACGGAATACCACAGGATAACCTTCATTCCGATTTTATGTATTTCTTCAACAAGGCTTGCCATATCACCCATTTTCTTCGGTGCAACCTGCCAGTCGCCGCAGTAGGCGTAGCCTCTGTTGTTATCGTCGGTCTGCCAGCCGTCGTCAATGATTACGGTTTCAAGACCGATTTCGCGGGATGCTCTGCACTCCTTGAGAATTTCATCCCTGTCAAGCATCTGATGAAAGCTGTACCACAGCGAATCCATAGGATTTTTCGCACTTTCGGGCACGTGTGCAGGCTTGTAGCCCCATTCGTTTTCCCACCAGTCGGCGGTATCGTAAATGCTGTCGTAATAAGGGATATCACGCATATCAAGGCGGATAACCGCAGTATATTCCTTTGCAGGTGCGGCAGGCAGAATAAAAAATTCAACCTCGCAAGCAAAGGTTGCATCCTCTTCACGCAGACCCGTTCTGATGCTTACGGGCGTATCAACGTCGGATACCGCAATGCAGAGCCTGTTTCTGCCCTCGTTTGAAATGAGTGACTGCACGGGCATCCAGGATGCAAGGCGGGATTTAATCTGAAGCTTGCCCCATTCGAAGGCAAGGCCGTGGATATCAAGCAGTGAGGGATTCCAGGTTGAGGTGCAATCCCTTGCACTGAAATTCCACTCGATTCTGAAGGGTTCGGGGATTTCGGGTGAGGGCAGGGTCATACTGACCGTAAGGTAAAGAATATCCCCGTCCTTTTTTTGTTTTAATTCTATACAGGCGTTTTTATTGCCGCCCGAAATTTTAAAATTCATATTATCACACATTCATAATCCGAAAACCCCCGGAAAATCTCCGAGGGCTTTGATCTTAAAGTTTTGAAAAACCGTGGCTGTTGATGAGGGCGTCAATACGCTTGCCTTCCTTACAAAGAGGACACTCGTGGGAGGGGCTTGCAAAATATCCGGGTAAATCCTTGGGATTGAATACGGAGTTAACGGTGTAGCCGTCAACCTCTTCTGCGGTTGAGAAGATTGAAGCAACGCCCACAACCTCGCCGCCGTAATATTTAACGGCTTCCATAGCCGCCCTTACGGTGCCGCCCGTTGCAACCGAAACAGCAAGAACAAGCACGTGCTTACCTCTTATCATAGGCACGATGTTATCTCTGAAAAGAAGCTGTGAACCGCTTGTCATTTCGGGTGTGACAACGTAAACGGTCTGGTGGGCATTTATGTTCATCCAGTTGTTTTTTGTAAGCTCTTCCGCAAGACAGGCACCGATAACCTCTGTGCCGTCAAGGCAGAGAATGGTATCAATGATATTTACCTTATATTTGCTGTTGCTGCAAAGCTCCTGTGCAACTGCCTTTGCTTCCGACAGACGGGATTTCTGTGCGGCAACGTCGATATAGTAGTTACTGTGAGAATGGTTTGTTGCAAAATGACCCTTTGCAACACGGAGAAAAAGGTTGCTTCTTTTGGTTTTGATTTTGGTGATGCTTGACGTAGGCATTAAAAAACCTCCTTGGAATATGGTTTACATTATTATTTTATAATAAATGCACAATAATTACAAGAAAAATTTTGAAATTTTATTCATTTTCTTCTTTCAAATTTTCCAATGCCACCCTTACAGCCTCAACAACGAACGCAGTGAATGTGCATTGTTTTCCTTCAATCGCCTGTTCAACCTCCTCAATTATATTATTGGGAAATCTTATGCATTTGTTTGTGGTTGGCGGAACAGCAGGAATCTGAAATTTTTTCATATATATACCTCGCAATACAATTATATATATTATCGTATCGCAAAAATAATTTCGTTTATGCATTACAAATGTATTGCAATATTTGTAATGTTATGTTAAAATTCACAAAAAGGGGGTATAAAGTATGTTTGACAGATTTAAGAAAAATAAAGACGGTAACAAGAAGAAAGGTTGCACAACCGCAATCATTTTTTCTCTTTTTTTAATCATCGGTATCGGATTCTGCGGCGGAGATGAAACTGCTGACACTGGCGAATCAACAGCCGTAACAACAACCTCAACAACAGTCAGCGATATATCGGAAACAAGCACAACAACGGCTGAAATAACAACA
The DNA here is from genome assembly GCA_017548045.1 of Clostridia bacterium. Lineage (GTDB taxonomy): Bacteria > Bacillota > Clostridia > Oscillospirales > Acutalibacteraceae > CAG-177. The sequence goes on from JAFYNR010000012.1 coordinate 31,034, forward strand.
GAGAAAGAAACAACAACAAAAAACCAGACCACCGCCGCAAAAGAAACCACTACGCAAAAACAAACAACCGCCAAAAATGAAACTACCACTAAAAAAGAAACTACCACCAAGAAAAAGGTTGAAACAACCAAAAGCGGTGCAGACAATTCAGAAGTAAGGCTCTATGTACTTAACACTAACACAAAAAAATTTCATTATCCAAGCTGCGGTTCCGTTAAAAAGATAAAAGAAAAGAATTATTCCGAATTCGAAGGCACCCGTGAAAAAGTTATTGCAAAAGGTTATGAACCTTGCGGAAACTGTCACCCTTAACAGTTATATTCTTCCGAAAACACCATATCAGAAACAGCTTTTTGATAATATCAAGAAGCTGTTTTTTTAATATTTCGACTAATACTATAAATATTCCATTGCCATTGACGGGAATGCGTGATATAATTATCGTGTAAAAGAAGGGCTTTGCGCCCGAAATTAAAATTCAGGAGGACAGTATTATGAAAATGTCATTCCGCTGGTACGGCGAATCCGACCCCGTTTCACTTGAATATATCCGCCAGATTCCCAATATGAAAAGTATTGTAAGTGCGGTTTACGACGTTAAGCCGGGTGAGGTATGGCCCGAAGAAAGCCTTGCAAAAATGAAAAAGCAGTGCGACGACAACGGTCTTATCTTCGATGTTGTTGAGTCAATCCCCGTTCACGAGGATATAAAGCTTGGCAGAGGCGACGTTGATAAGCTTATTGACGTTTACTGCGAGAATATCCGCCGCTGTGCAAAATACGGCGTTAAGTGCGTCACCTATAACTTTATGCCCGTTTTCGACTGGACACGCACTCAGCTTGATAAGGTTGCTCCCGACGGCTCAACAAGCCTTGTTATGTATTGGGAGCAGATGAAGGGTCTTGACCCTCTCAAAGACGATATTCATCTTCCCGGCTGGGATTCAAGCTACACTCAGGATGAGGTCCGCGAGCTCATTACCGCATACGGCGAAATCGGCTCCGAGGGTCTTTGGGCTAACCTTGAAAGATTCCTTAAAAAGGTTATTCCCGTTTGCGAAGAATGTGACGTGAGAATGGCTATCCATCCCGATGACCCTCCCTACCCCATTTTCGGTCTGCCCCGAATCATCACAGACGAAGCGGCTCTTGACAGAATGCTTGCAATCGTTGACAGCCCTGCAAACAGCCTTTGCCTGTGCACAGGTTCATTAGGCTGTGCCGCATCAAACGACGTTGTTGCAATGGTGCGTAAATACAGTGCTATGGACAGAATCGCATTTATGCATATGAGAAATATCCTTATTATGCCCGACGGCAGCTTTGAAGAAAGCGGCCACCTTTCGGATTGCGGAAGTCTTGATATGTATGAAATCACAAAGGCTCTTGTTGAAACAGGCTTTGACGGCTACGTAAGACCCGACCACGGCAGAATGATATGGGGCGAAACAGGCAAGCCCGGCTACGGACTTTATGACCGTGCACTGGGTGCCGCATATATCAACGGACTTTTTGAAGCCTGCGAAAAATCAATTCGTAATGCGTAATTCGTAATTCGAAATTATTCTTTTTTGTTTGGAGGATTGTAATATGAATCAGATTTCAGAGAAAATAATGTCAATCGGCGTTGTGCCCGTAATAAAGCTCAACAACCCCGAAAGGGATTCCGTAAGCCTTGCAAAGGCTCTTGTTGAAGGCGGCGTGCCCGTTGCAGAGGTTACCTTCCGTGCGGCAGGTGCGGCAACCGCTATAAAGCTTATGAGTGAAAACGTTCCCGAAATGCTTGTAGGCGCAGGCACCGTACTCACAACCGCACAGGTTGACGAGGCTGTTGCGGCAGGTGCAAAATTCATCGTTACACCCGGTCTTGACGAAGAAATCGTCAAATACTGCCAGAGCAAGAATGTTCCCATCTATGCAGGATGCACCACTCCCACAGATTATCACACGGCATACAGACTGGGTCTTGACGTGCTTAAATTCTTCCCTGCCGAGCAAAGCGGCGGCCTTGCAAAAATCAAGGCTATGAGCGCACCCTTCCCCATGTTCAAGGTTATGCCCACAGGCGGAATTTCGCTCAAAAATCTTGGCGAATATCTTTCCTGCCCCGTTATTGCGGCCTGCGGCGGCTCATATATGGTAACCGCAGACCTTATCGACAATCAGAAATGGGACGAAATCATCGACCTTTGCAAGCAGTCGGTTGAAATCGTTAAGGAGGCAAGAAAATAATGGCAAGAGTAGTTACCTTCGGCGAAATTATGCTTCGCCTTGCACCCAACGGATATTACAGATTCTTTCAGGATGACCAGCTTCAGGCTACCTTCGGCGGCGGTGAAGCAAACGTTTCCGTTTCACTTGCAAATTACGGCTTTGATTCGGCATTCGTAACAAAGCTCCCCTCTCACGCAATCGGTCAGGCAGCTGTTAATTCACTTCGCTACTTCGGCGTTGACACAAGCAAAATCGTCCGTGGCGGCGACAGAGTGGGCATATATTTCCTCGAAAAAGGTGCTTCACAGCGTGGCAGTGTATGTATCTATGACAGAGCACATTCAGCCATTCAGGAGGCTGACCCCTCGGATTTCGACTGGGATGCAATTTTTGAGGGTGCGGATTGGTTCCACTTCACGGGCATCACTCCCGCACTGGGCGCAAATCTTGTTGAAATCTGCAAGCAGGCATGTATTGCCGCAAAGGCAAAGGGCGTTAAAATCTCCTGCGACCTTAATTACAGAGGTAAGCTCTGGACAAGGGCAGAAGCAAGAGAAGCCATGAGCGAGCTTTGCAAATACGTTGACGTATGCATTTCAAACGAAGAAGATGCAAAGGACGTTTTCGGCATTGAGGCTGAAAACACCGATATCTACGGCGGCAAGCTCAATCACGAGGGCTACAAATCCGTTGCAAAGCAGCTTGCCGATAAATTCGGCTTCGAAAAGGTTGCAATCACTCTGAGAACCTCGATTTCCGCCAGCGACAATGACTGGGCAGGTATGCTTTATGACGGCGAAAACTACTGCTTCTCAAAGTCATATCACCTTCACATCGTTGACCGTGTAGGCGGCGGCGACAGCTTCGGCGGCGGTCTTATCTACGCACTCCTCACAGGCAAGGATACACAGAGCGCAATCGAATTTGCGGTTGCGGCATCCGCACTCAAGCACTCCGTTGAGGGTGACTTCAACAGAGTTACCGTTTCAGAGGTTGAGAAGCTTGCAGGCGGCGACGGCTCAGGCAGAGTTCAGAGATAACCCAATCGGTAAATATAAAAATTACAGGGACTGATTTTTACGTCAGTCCCTGTTTTCTTTTCTTCATATTTTCCAATACTGAATACGGGATTTTCATATTGCCAAGACCCGTGCCGATTGAAATATGGGGTTTCATTTTTGCGTGAAAATCCGTTCCGCCGCTTATCATCAGCCCCAATTCCGCCGCCATTTTCTGATATTTTTCCTGCATTTCGGGGGTGTAATCCGTGTAATACCCTTCAAGTCCGCAAAGACCGTAGCCCTTTAATTCAACAAGGAATTCACGAAGCTCGTCATCGGGAAGCTTTGTAAGATGAGGATGGGCAAGGAACGAAATTCCGCCGCATTGGGCAATAAGCTCCACGGCTTCATGGGCGGTAAGGCGCTGTTTTTCGCAATAGGCATATTTGCCCACGGACATATATTTATCAAAGCCCTCTTTGACGCTCTGGGTGTAGCCCTTATCCATAAGCACCCGTGCAAAATGTGCTCTGCCCACAAAATTATTGGGTGCAAGGGCACGCACTTCTTCAAGAGTGATATCAAATCCCAATTCATTGAGCCTTTGGGTTGTAACGTAATTACGCTGAATTCTCAGCTCCACAACCTCTTTCAGCATTTTCTGAAGCTCGGGGTTGGTATAATCAATAAAATAGCCCAGAATATGGGTTTCAGTTTTTGAAATAACCGAAAACTCAATGGCAGGAACAACCTCAACACCGATTCTTTTTCCCTCGGCAATGGCTTCTTCAAGACCGTCAACCGTATCGTGGTCGCTGAGAGCAATGGCAGAAAGTCCCGCCCTTTTAGCTTCCTGCACAACCTGAGCAGGAGTCATTGACCCGTCAGATTTAAGAGAATGTGTGTGCAAATCAATATATTTTTCCATATAATCACCTCAGCTATTTTATCACTCCGCAAATATAAATTCAAGTCTGTTGAAAAATATATAATTATATGGTATTATTTATCTATTACAGACCGAGAGGTTAAAAAATGAAACTCAAACGAAAATTTTCACAAACAAGAATAATCGCCCTTGGCTTTATTTCCATAATCGCATTGGGCACAATTCTGCTGATGCTTCCCGTTGCCTGCGCAAGCGGCGAAAGTGCAGACTTTGTGACGGCACTTTTCACGGCGGTTTCTTCAAGCTGTGTTACGGGTCTTGTGGTTACGGATACGGCAACAGGCTGGTCCCTTTTCGGGCAGGTCGTCATAATCTGCCTGATTCAGGTGGGCGGTCTGGGATTTATGACCATTGCAACCCTTTTTTCAATGCTCCTTAAAAAGAAAATGGGTCTGCGTGCCCGTGAAATTATGGTTGAAAGCATCAACACTGAGCATATCGGCGGCATTGCAAAGCTTACGGGCAAGATTGCCGCAGGCACTGCGATTTTTGAAGGTGCAGGCGCACTTCTGCTGGCAACAAGGTTCATACCCCGATTCGGTTGGGGCAAGGGCATATGGTATGCGGTTTTCCATTCGATTTCAGCATTCTGCAACGCAGGCTTCGACCTTATGGGCGCATACTACGGCAAATATTGCTCCTTTGTTGAATTTTCAGACGATTGGGTGGTTATTCTCACCCTTTCCGCACTTATAGTCATCGGCGGCATCGGCTTTCTCGTATGGGATGACGTCAGCGTGAAAAAGCTGAAATTCAAGCGGTATCAGCTTCATACGAAAATCGTTCTGACGGTTACGGCAATCCTGCTTGCTGTGCCTGCAGTTCTTTTCTTCGTATTTGAAAGAAATTTCACAAACGAAGGGCTGACCTTCGATCACAGCCTGCTTAACTCGATTTTTGATTCGGTAACCGCAAGAACTGCAGGTATGAACTCCACCGACACCGCTTCCCTTGCACCTGCAAGTAAGATTCTCACTGTATTTCTTATGTTCATCGGCGGCTCGCCCGGTTCAACCGCAGGCGGCATCAAAACCACAACCCTTGCGGTTATCGCAATGTCCACCTTCAACGGTATTACGCACAGACAGTCACAGGGAATATTCGGCAGAAGGCTTGAAAAGGATGCAATCCACAAGGCAAGCTCCGTTGTGTTCACAAATATGAGCCTTGCGATTTTCGGCATTATATCAATTCTCGCAATCCAGCCTCAGCTCAATATCGGCGACGTTATTTTTGAATGTGCTTCGGCAATAGGTACTGTCGGTATGACAACGGGCATAACCCGTGACCTTGCAACAGCGTCAAGGCTGATTATTGCATTTCTGATGTTCTGCGGCAGAGTGGGAAGTGTATCCTTCGCCCTTGCCCTTATGGAAAAGAAAGCCGCTCCCCCCGTCAAGAATCCCAGAGAAAAAATTACGATAGGATAGGTGAAATTATGAAATCATTTCTCATTATAGGTATGGGCCATTTCGGGCACCATCTTTGCAGAAGTCTTGCAGAAACAGACTGCGAAATTATGATTGTTGATCAAAACGAGGAAGCTCTGGAAGATATGCTTCCCTACGTTGTCAGCGCAAAAATCGGCGACTGCACCAACATTGAAGTGCTCAAAACCTTTGATATCCCCTCCTTTGATGCCTGCTTTGTGTGCATAGGCGAAAACTTCCAGAACAGCCTTGAAATCACAAGCCAGCTCAAAGAATGCGGTGCAAAAAAGGTTATCAGCAAGGCTGACAGAGATATTCAGGAAAAATTCCTGCTCCGTAACGGTGCGGATGAGGTTATCTACCCCGAAAAGAATATGGCGGAGCGTTACGCCGTTACCGAAAGCAGTGAACATATCTTTAATTTTATAAATCTGGGCAGCGATTATTCCATTTATGAAATTGATATTCTCGACAGATGGGTAGGCAAAACCGTCAAGGAACTGAATTTCAGAGTCAAATATAACCTTGCCGTGCTGGCAACAAAAAAAGACGGCGAGGTAAAGCCCGTTATCAGCGGCGACAGACGTTTTGAAAAAGGTGAGCATCTGCTTGTTCTCGGCAAAGAAGAAGATGTTCACAAGGTCACGAAATAATGTTGACAAACTTATATTAATAATGTAAAATTTAATCAATAAATTTTTTGGAGGTAATTATTATGGTTTTAGCTGCTGTCGGCAAAAACGGCACAGGCAAGGATTTCTTCCTTGAATATGTTGCAAAAACTTACGGTTTCCCTATGATTTCAATCGGTGACGTTGTAAGAGAGCTCGCCGCAAATGACGGTCTTGAGCTTACCCGTGACAACCTGCACGCAACATCAAAGAAGTATATGGCTGCAAACGGCCAGACCTTCTTCCCCGAAATGATTGTTAAGAAGATTAAGGAATCAGACAGCCCCAACTTCCTTGTTTCGGGCATCCGTCCTCCCTCAGATATCGAAGTTTTCAAGAAAGCATTCGGCGACAAGTTTGTTCTTGTTGACGTTGTTATCAGCGATGACGAGGTACGTTATCAGAGAATGCTTGCAAGAGGCTCCGAAAGAGACGGCAAGAGCATTGAAAAGCTTCGTGAAAACGACCTTCACGAGGAAGAAATCTTCCACACCAGCGAAAGCGAAAAGATGGCTGACTACATTATGAAGAATGACGGCACCGTTGACGATTTCTACGCAGGCGTTAAGGATTTCTACGATAACTATCTCAAAGCAAAACTTGATTAATTCAAAATCAAGCACCCGACTTCGTGCCGGGTGCTTTTTCTTATGTAAAAAGGCAGCCACAAAATGTGACTGCCTTAAATTCATTTTTGGGTTATCAGCTGATTACCTTGCCGATGTTGCCGATTGCACCGAGAAGCTTGCCCCATACGTCGCTCTGGAGAGCCTGTGCAAAGAATGAGGGAACGGTGTTGAAAAGGAAGTTAAGGATACCTTCAAAGAATTCAAGAACCTTTGTGCCGGTATCGCCTGTTCTGCCGATTGTAACGTCTTCTGTTTCAATGATATCGCTGCCGGGTACGTAATACCAGCCTGAACCCTTATACTCTTCAACAATAAATCTTACCTTGATGGTAACAGTCTTTTCTTCATAGCCGGGAGCTGTGAAGCTGCCGTTCTGAGTGAGCTTTATTGATTCCCAGATAACCATGCCTTCCTTGTCAGGCTTGATGTATGTTGAGCCGAATACAACGCAATATTCAATGGGAACGATTCTTGTGTCGCCGTAGACAGCTTCGTTCATATTTGCGGGAGCGTGGCCTGTTGCGGTGAACTTGATTTCTGAGTTTGCATACTGACCGTCTTCAGCTTCAATTTTAATGTTCTTTTTGTTTGCTTCAAAGTTAGCCTTTGCGTTTGTCTTGACAACAATTGTCTTGACTACGTCTGAGGGATCCTGGTCTGCGTTTGCAAAAAGTCTTGCGTAGATTGTGTACTGCTTATCTGCTGTAAGACCCTTGAATTCGTTTGACTTCTGCCATGTCTTGCCGTCAAGTGAATATTCAACGCCTTCGTAAGCAACAGCCGTGATTGAAGTGTTGGTCTTATCTGCAAGTTTAAGCTCAAAATCACCTGTGGGAGCAGGCTTCTTTGTTGTTATTGTAACGGTTGCTTCGTCGCTTTCATAGTAAGCATCTGTTGCGGCCTTCTTTGAGGAAACAATGTACTTGGTGTTTGCATCAAGATTTTCAAACTCAAGTGCGCCTGCCTTGGGAACTGATACCCAATCATAACCGACTGCTTTGCCGTTGATATCGGTGATTGTGTAAACAAGACCTACTGCCGCTTCAATCTTGATTGAGCTTGAAGTGATTTCAACGGGAACGGGTGCCGAGGGCTTTGCCTGCTGCTGCTTTACTTTCACTTCAACTTTCTCTGAATAGTATGTGTCTTCCTCATTTGTGCTTGTTGCAAACCATGCATAGAAATTGTATGTCTTGCCATACTCAAGGTTGTAATAAACCCGATTGTTATCTTCATTTGTGATGTAAGGAAGAACGGGCTCAACAGAAATGATTACTGAGCAGGAAACTCCGTCTATTTCTACGCTGTCGATAGGCTTAACGGTAACTGTTCTGTTTTCTACATCAAATTCACATTCGGGTGCAGGCACTGTGATTTCAGGCTCTGTTACGGTTGTGTCGCCGCCTTCTGTGCCTGTTGCGTCTGCACTTGCGATTGCCATGCAGGAGAGTGCCATAAGCATTGCCATAACAACGGCAATAAATTTCTTTGATACGTTCATTTTCATATCCTCCGTTTTATGATTTTCCTTGTTTCAAGGAATTACACAGTGCATTATAACACATAGTTTGTCAAAATGGAATAGTTATTTTTTAACATTTTATTAAATTTGTAACCGTATTGACTTTTGGGCAGAACTTATTTATAGTAAAATCATTGAAAAGGAGTGTTGTTATGAGCAGAGCAGATAAGGCAAAGGAGCTTTTTGAGGGAGGCTGTAATTGCAGTCAGGCAGTGTTCTGTGCCTTTCTTGAAGAAACAGGTTTATCGTTTGACGATGCAATGAGGCTTTCGGCAGGCTTCGGCGGCGGTATGGGCAGAATGAGAGAGGTCTGCGGTGCCGTAAGCGGAATGACTATGGTGCTTTCAAACAAATTTGCCTGCACCGACCCCAACAACAAAGAGAAAAAGGCGGCGCTTTATGCCCTTATTCAGAAAGCGGCAAATGATTTCAAGGCTGAAAACGGCTCCATAATCTGCCGTGAGCTTCTGGGACTTACAGAAAAATGTTCATGCCCCGTGCCCGAGGAGCGTACAAAAGAATATTACAAAAAACGCCCCTGCTCCGAGCTTGTTCATATGGCGGCTGAAATTACGGAAAAATATCTTTCCCGGGCAGAATAATTTTGAAAAATATACTTGTATCGTCTGACATTATATGATACTATATGTTGTGTGAATTTTTTTAACAGGAGTGATTTTCAATGAAGCTTCCCGTGGCGGTCCAGCTCTATTCCGTCAGAGATGAAATGGAAAAGGATTTTTACGGAACAATCAAAACGATGAAAGAAATCGGCTATGACGGCGTTGAATTTGCAGGTCTTTTCGGCAAAAACCCCGACGAAATCAAGGCATTCTGCGAAGAAATCGGCATAGTTCCCGTTTCTGCTCACGTGCCCTATTACGATATGCTTGAAAACCCCGAAGCAGTGCTTGCAGACTACGTTAAAATCGGCTGTAAGTACGTTGTTGTTCCCTACCTTACCGAAGAATGCAGACCCGGCACCGAGGGCTTTGCCGCAACGGTTGAAGGCATCCGCAAAATCGGTCAGGCCGCAAAGGCATTGGGAATTCAGCTTCTTTACCATAACCACGATTTTGAATTCGTTAAAATTGACGGCGAATATGCGCTTGACGTGCTTTATTCAACAGTGCCTGCAGACCTTCTCAAAACCGAGATTGACACCTGCTGGGTAAACGTTGCAGGCGTTAATCCTGCAGAATACCTTGAAAAATATGAAGGCAGAGCACCCGTTGTTCACCTTAAAGACTTCAAAAAGATTGAAGGCAAGCAGGGCAAGCTTTATGAGCTTATCGGCATTGAAGACGAGGCAGGCGAGGACGAGGATGAGGATGCATTCTCATTTATGCCCGTAGGTCACGGTATGCAGGATATGCCCGAAATTCTCAGCGCCTGCGAAAAGGCCGGTGCAGAATGGGTTGTTGTTGAGCAGGATAACCCTGCTAAAGGCGATACACCCGTTAATTCAGTAACTCTCAGCCGCGAGTATCTCAAAACACTCGGCTGGTAAAATTTATAAAACGAGGTAATTGTTATGGCAGAAAATATTCTCGACAAATTCAAAGACGCCCCCTCCGACGAAAAAGTAAGGGATTACAGCAAAAAGATTAAGGTTGGTATTATCGGTACAGGCTGGATTGCAGAGGCTCACGTAAAGGCTTATCAGAAGTGCCCCGACGTTGAAATCGTTGCGGCTGCTGACCTTGTTCCCGGCAAGGCAGAGGCATTCTGCGAAAGATACGGCGTTGACAACGTTAAATTCTACCCCAGCCACAAGGAGCTTATCGATGCAGGCGAATGCGATGCAGTAAGCGTTTGTACATATAACGCAACTCACGCCGAGTGTACTATTTACGCCCTTGAGCATAACGTAAGCGTTCTTCTTGAAAAGCCCATGTGCGTTACTCTTGAAGAGGCAGTTGCAATCTGCAAGGCTGAAAAGGCAAGCAACGCAGTGCTTTCAATCGGCTTCCAGCCCCGTTTCGACGAAAATATGAAGATGCTCAAAAAAGTTGTTGAAAGCGGCGAGCTTGGTAAGATTTATTACATTCAGACAGGCGGCGGCAGAAGAAGAGGTATCCCCACTCCCTTCGGCACATCCTTCATTGAAAAGGAAACCGCAGGTATCGGCGCTCTCGGCGATATCGGCTGCTACTCACTTGATATGGTTCTTAACTCAATCGGCTATCCCAAGCCCCTTACCGTTTCGGGCTACAAGTCGGATTTCTTCGGCAAGAGCCCCTCATACGAGCATCACGACGTATTCGGCGTTGACGATTTCGCCGCAGGCTTCATCCGTCTTGAAGGCGGTATCATCCTCGATTTCAGAATCGCATGGGCAATGAACCTTGACACACCGGGTGACACAATTATTATGGGTACAAAGGGCTCGGTAAGAGTTCCCTCAACCGAATGCTGGAACGGCAGCATCGGCGGTCCCCTTGTAATTTATCACGAAATCGCAGGCGAGCAGATTGAAACATATATTCCCATGAAGCACAACGATGTTGACTGCTTCGATATCAAGATCCGTTCATTCATCGATGCTGTAAAGGAAGACGGCGAAGCACCCGTTCCCTGCAGCCAGATTCTCTACAATCAGGCTATTATCGACGGTATTTCCCGTTCATCAGAGCTTGGCAGAGAAATCGAAATCGAAATTCCCGAAATCTGAGTTCCATAATCATACAGAGCCGACCCTTTGGTCGGCTCTTGCTTTTTATCCTTTTTTATGGTATCATTAATATGTATGAATTCGGCTAAAGGGGGTTCGCAGTATGTGTGACTGCAACTTTTTATGTAAAATATTATGCACAACAGTTCTTATTGTTGCTTTTCTTTTCAACACTTTGGGCAACTGGATAGGCGTGGGCGATATTATCCCAACGGAATCCTGCCCCTTTGACTGGTGCTGCGAAGAAACCACCGAGGAAGAAACAAGCGAGGATACCTCGCAGGAAGGCACAACCGCCGTTCCTTCAACAGAGGTGACGGAGCCTTCAACCGAGGATGAAACCACCACCACAACTACAACAACCACTACAACCACCACAACTACTACGACAACGACCACCACTACCCTGCCTACAACAACCACAACCAGATACCCCACCACTCTTCCCCCCGTAACCGACGGCGGCCCTCAGCTTCAGGATGCGGCACAGCTTGCGCTTTCGGTTTTCGGCGGTGCAAGTGAAAATACGGATGAAAACGGCAACGATATCATAAACGGCGTTGCGGCTGCATCCGACGGCAGCTTTATTATATGCGGTACGACGGAATCAAAAACGGGCAACTTCGCCAAGACCTACGATTCAACCTGGAAAAAGCCCTATGCCTTCGTTGCAAAGGTCAGCAAAACAGGTACGATAAGCTGGGTCAAGGGCTTCGGCAGCAGCTCCGCACCCGTAACCCTTTCGGACGTTACCGTGCTCAGCAACGGTACGGTAATTGCGGTTGGCTACACAAAGGCAACCGATTATGCCGCAAACAGCTCATCATCGGGCAGTGTTGATGCGATTATCCTTAAGCTCAGCGCTTCAAACGGCTATATGAGCCTTAAAAAGAGCTTGGGCGGTAAGAATACGGATATGTTCACCTGCGTTGAAGCAAGCGGCAATAACTTTGTTGTGGGCGGTAAATCATACTCAACAACCCACGATTTTGCACATCTCGAAGGTGAAAGCGCCATTCTTATGGGCTTCAACGCAAACCTTGCGGTGCAGTGGAAAACTCAGCTTCACGGCAGTGCGGCTTCAACCATAAGCGATATTGCGGTTGACTCCGACGGCAGTATTTTCGCCTCCTGCCTTACCGCCGCAACAGACGGCGACTTTGCGGGCTACAAGAATTCAGGCGGCTACACCGACACTCTTATATTAAAGTATGACGGCACAGGCAACAAAATATGGAGCACAATGATTTCCTCAACCGGCAGAGATGAATTCGGCAACATCGCACCTGACGGCAATGGCGGCTGTGTTGTGGCAGGCTACTACGAGCTCCTTGCCAACCAGACACCCGACGGCTCCCTGAAGGGTATTCACCACTGCGGCGGAATTGATGCTCTCATCTTCCGTCTGAATAACGACGGCACTCAGCGCTGGGTCAAAACCCTTTCAGGTCTTGAGGATGATTTCATTACCGATATCGTAAAGGTTAAAAACGGCTTTGCCGTTACGGGCTACACCGCATCCTCAAACCGTGAATTTGCTCAGACGGGTAACGAAGGTCTGTATGACGGCTTTGTAAGCTTCGTAAACACAAACGGCGTTACCGTCAACACCTTCACTCAGGCAGGTACTCAGGATGATATGGCGGAATGTATTGTATATACTGCTCTCGGCGAGATTTATGCAATGGGTAAAACAAAATCCGTTGATATTGACTTCAAGAATATAAATCCCTATACCGACCAGACGTATATGAGCTACATAGCGAAGTTCACAGCCGAATAAAGCAAGAAATCCCCTGACAGAAGTCAGGGGACTTTTTTTGTCTTTAACCTAAATCAGGTGTGTCATCGAGCACACATACGGGATTTTCAAAGCCTTCAAGTTCAAGAACAACAATTTCGTTCCTGCCCTCTTTGAGGAAGGGTGCGGGGATATATGCGGAGCGCTGAGGCCCTACCTCCCAATGCCTTGAAAGAACTTTGTTATTAACTATAATGATACCTTTTTTAAATGTGGGAAGCTTGATGAAGGTATCGCATCTTTCGCTGATTTCGATTTCCGCTTTCAGAAGCACGGGTGTACCGTCAAAAGGTGCGACGCCCTCTTTGAAATCAACCTTTGAAACATCATCAAAAGGCAGGGGGTAATTCTTCCAGTGGTAAACAAAGTTATTGCCGAAGCCGATGCCCTGAGTGATACCCTTTGCATCTTTAAGCTTTGCGCCGTAGTTTACTCTGCCCATATTTTCAACAAGCACCGCAAGCTCTGCACCCTCAGCTTCGATTGAAACCGAGTTTACGGGCTCCTTGTCGTTTCTGTACTGAATTCCCACGAATTCACCGTTTTTGTAGATATAGCCTCTGTCGTGAACATCCTGAAGCCTTACCTTCTGCTCATCACGGGGACCTCTTACAAACGCCTTGTAAAGCACGAAGCCGTAGCCCTGATTCAGCTTTTCCATTGTAAGGGGCATAACAGATTCAACGGAAGTTGAAAGCACGTCAAGGTTATCAAAGAGCTTTGCGCTGTGTGTAAACTTCACTTCGCCGTAGTTCTTTTTCTTTATGGGGTCAGGAAGCTTCACGTCGGGAATGGGAGCATATTTTGAAATAACCTCTCTGAATTTGAAATACTTTTCGGTAAGCTCGCCGTTTTCATTGACGGGAGCATCGTCATCATAGCTTGAAATGGTGGGCTCGTAGCAATCGTAATCATTGGCACCGTTCATATAACCGAAGTTTGTGCCGCCGTGGAACATATATGCCGAAAGGCTTGCGCCCATTGAAAGAATTTCATCCATTGCATCTGCCGCATCCTGCGGGTCACGGCTGTGATGTTCTTCCGTCCAGTGGTCAAACCAGCCGTTCCAGAATTCGGTGCACATAAGAGGCCCGTCAGGCTGATATTCGCGGAGCCTTGCAAACTGCTCCGCCGCCCTTGAACCGAAGTTTGCGGTTTTATGTATTTCGGGCACGGTGCCGCCTGTAAGCATCTGATATTCCGCACCGTCTGATGTGAAGAGAGGCACATCAATACCTCTGTCTTTCAGACCCTTTGCAAGGTAGCGGATGTATTCGCTGTCGTCACCGTAGCTGCCGTATTCATTTTCAACCTGAACAAGAATAACGTTGCCGCCCTTTGTAATCTGACGGTTTGCGATATGAGGAATAAAATCGTCAAAGAATCTGTCAACCGCCGCAAGATAATCCTTATCCATACAGCGAAGTGCCATTGAATCATTTTTAAGAAGCCACCAGGGCAGACCGCCGAAATCCCACTCCGAGCAGATATATGGGCCGGGACGGACAATGGCATAAAGACCAAGCTCCGCCGCAATATCAAGAAAACGCTCAATATCAAGCATTCCGCTGTAATCAAACTTGCCCTCGTAAGGCTCGTGAAGATTCCATGCAACATAGGTTTCAACCGTGTTGAAGCCGCAGGCTTTCAGCTTGAGAAGTCTGTCATACCAATAATCCTCGGGCACTCTGAAATAATGAATTGCGCCTGCGATAACTCTGAACGGCTTGCCGTCAAGCTTAAAGCCGTCTTTTTCAATAGAAAAAACACTCATATTTTTCACTCCTTAATCGGGTAATTCTTCTCTTTCGTAGGGATATTCGCTGAAAACCTCAAACTTCTTTGCACGCATCCACAGTGAAGGATTCACCTTGATTGTGAAGCCGCAGCCGTTGGGAGTCAGCCATTCGTGCATGGGGTATTCGGGTATTCCGTAGGCGGCAAGAATCGTCATTATGACACCGCCGTGGGTTACGATTGCCGCAGAGGTTGTGCCCGTTTTCATAAGGCCCTCCGCAACCTTCTCAAAGGTTTCGCACACTCTTTTTGCAAAATCCTCGTTGCTTTCGCCGTAGGGAGGGCGCACACCCTTTTCACCTGCAAGCCAGCGTGAGAATTCCTCATATTTTTCAAGCTGCTCGGCGGTTTTATTTTCAAACTCACCGAAATTGTATTCGATAAAGCCGTCAATGACTATGGGCTTATTGTCGGGGTAAAGTATCTCTGCGGTTTTTGTGCATCTTTTGAGAGGGCTTGTGAAAAGCGCCTCCACGGGAGGGTAGATAAGCTCCTCCTTCATCTGTGCAAGCTGTGCAATGCCGTCTTCACTGAGTTCAACATTGGTGTGGCCGATGTATCTGCCCTCCAGCGTTTCGTCGGTGAGACCGTTTCTGATTAAGTGAATGGTATAGGATTTCATTTTTCCTCCAAAAAAGGGATAAGAATTTTGTGAAAATTAACAATATACTTTTTGTATATCGATGTGTATAATATCAACTACACTTTGTTGATAAAGAGGTATTTTTATGGAAAGAAATTTTTCGGTTGTTCTCAGTGAGCTGAGAAAAGAAAAGGGGCTCAGCCAGAAAGAAGCTGCCGCAAAGCTGGGCATTTCTCAGGCACTGCTCTCCCATTATGAAAAAGGTATAAGAGAATGCGGTCACAGCTTTCTGATGAGAGTTGCGGATTTTTACGACGTATCCTGCGACTATCTTTTGGGCAGAACCACCGAAAGAAACGATTTCAACGCCATTGCTTCAAACATTCTTATGCTTAACGACGATTACTCGCCCACAAGCAAAACCTGCATCAAGGCGGCAATGATTCTGCGTGATGCAATGAAGGACAGCGAAAATCTTTCAGGCACAAGGTTTGATTTGCTTCTTGCCATAGGAATTTACAGACTTCTGCTGATTCAGGCTTATGAAGGCAACATTCCGAAAAGCTGGGCAGGCAGAGCCTATGCCGACGGCAAGGTTATCTGCACACCCACTTACCTTAACATAATCGACGCCGCTAACTACAATGCATTCGATATATCAATGTCAAAGAATCCCGTTCCTGATGAGCCTGTGCCGGAGGCGGTGGGAACTCTTGTTAAAATGGCAGAGAATTTCATTTTTGATTCTGTCACAAAAGATATTCCGCCCATACCTCTTGAATTTATAAAATAACCTTTTTAAGGGACTGTCCGAAAACAGTCCCTTTATTTTTTACATCAGTTCTTCGTAAAGCTTTATGTATTCTCTTGCTGAACGGCCCCAGCTGTTATCGCATTTAAGTGCCCTCTGAACAAGCTTGTTCCAGCCTTCTTTATCCGCATATGCGGCAAGTGAGCGTCGGATTGCATCAAGCATATCATAAGCATCGTAGCTTTTGAAGGTGAAGCCGTTGCCCTTACCGTCGCCGCTGTCGGTGATGGTGTCTTTAAGACCGCCGGTTTCTCTTACGATGGGCACGGTGCCGTAGCGCAGTGCAACCATCTGCGAAAGGCCACAGGGCTCGCTCTTTGAGGGCATAAGGAACAGGTCACAGCCTGCATAAATCTTCCTTGCAAGGTCGGGGATAAAGCCGATTCGCAGACCCACCTTTTCGGGGAATGCCGCCGCAAGCTCCTTGAAGAAGGATTCATATTCCCAATCACCTGAGCCGAGAACGGCAAGCTGTAAATCGGTGGTTTCGAGAAGCTCCCACATAATACGCTTCACAAGGTCAAGACCCTTGTGGGCAACAAGCCTTGAAACAATACCCATTATAGGAGTATTCTCATTCACAGGCAAGCCGAAAAGCTCCTGTAAGGCGGCTTTATTCTTTGCCTTTGCGGAATAATCCGCGGCGCTGTAATTATAGAAAATATCCTTATCGGTTTCGGGGTCGTAGTTGATAACGTCGATACCGTTGAGGATGCCGCTGAGCTTTTCGCTTCTCTCCTTGAGAATGGGGTCAAGACCGTGGCTGAACCAGGGGTCAAGAATTTCGCCTGCATAGGTGTTGCTTACGGTTGTTACCTTGTTTGCACACTCAATGCCGCCCTTCATAAGGTTGGTGCAGCCGCCGAAATCAAGCAGGGATGCGTGCTCCTCACCAAGGCCGAATACGTCGCCAAGAATTTCTCTGCCGTATTTGCCCTGGTACTGAATATTGTGGATGGTGAACACGGTTTTGATACCCGTGTAGCCTTCTCTGTTTGCAAAATATGTTGAATAGTAAACGGGCACAAGAGCCGTCTGCCAGTCATTACAGTGAATAATATCAGGCTTGAAATCGATATAAGGCAGAATTTCAAGCACCGCACGGGAGAAGAATGCAAATCTCTCACCGTCGTCATAATGACCGTAGAAGGTGTTGCGCTTGAAATAATACTCATTGTCGATAAGATAATAGATTACGCCGCCTGCCTTTGCTTCGTAGATACCACAATACTGTCTGCGCCACGAAACAGGCACCATAATGCTTGTTATGAACTTCATATTTGCGCGCATTTCGTCGCTGATTGTGCCGTAGAGGGGCATAACCACTCTGCAGGCAACCTTACGCCTTCTCAGTGCCTGGGGAAGCGAGCCTGCAACGTCTGCAAGTCCGCCGCTGGCGGCAAAGGGAAGCGCTTCGCTGGATGCGTAAAGTACCTTCATATTCTCAAATCCTTTCCGTTAGCTTAAAAGAACCGAAGTATAATACTGATCTTCGTATTTGACAACGCCCACACCTATCTGCGTTGTATCCGCACTCATAAGCCTTTCTCTGTTGGCGGCGGCTACCTGCTGATAAACGGGATTTCCGCCGTATTTGGTGATAAGGGTATATGCATTGCTGTTGCCCTTGCCGTAGATATCGGGCAGTGCAAGCGCCATACTGTTTGTTCTTGCGGATGCCTTGAGGGTTGTGGTATGTTCAAGAGGTGAAAGACCCTGCTCCTTGCGGTCTGCGTTAATCTGGTCAACAATCGCCTGAGCAAGAGCATCGTCACGCTTGACCTCCGTCTGTATAAACGGAGCCTTGGTTGTACCCTCCTGAGTATTCTCGCTCCATATATCGGGACCCTTTGTGGTGGTTTCGATATATGTCACAACCTCAGTCAAGGGGTTGCCGCTTACGTCCGTCTGCACCGCGCCGTCGGTACCCGTAACTGCAACAGCTGAGGTTTTGGGCTCTGCCGTAGTGGGCTGGGTAAGGCTGTTTTCGGCAATGGTGTAGGTAACAACCTCGGTTACGGGTGTTCCGTCGTCATTAAACTGAGGAATACCGTTGGGGTCAGTCAGATGAACAAAGCTTGACTGCTCCACATATTTAATCGTGGTTGCTTTGGTTGTGGTGGGCTTTGGCTTTTTGGTGGGATAACGGTGGTTTGACGTTACCTTGGGTCTTGCGTACTTTGTGACCATTGTTATGAATTCGATTTCACCCTGATCGTTGGTTTCACTGACAACGATGATTTCGGATTCGATAACCGTCTGGGGCTGAGTCAGAGAACGGGTATCAACAACTCCCGTTTCAATCAGCACCACAAATACAACAAGCACCAATGCAAGTGCCGCTATTGCACCTGTAACAATATTTTTCTTGGACATCAAATTTCACTCTTACTTTCTCAGATTACAATACCCTTACCTATATATACGGGATAATTTTCTGCGCCGCAAAGCATTTTACCGGGCTTTACCACGGCAGATTTATCAATAATCACGCACTGCAGAGTTGAGTTTTCGCCAACAAAGCCGTTCTGCATAACAATTGAATTCTTGATTTTCGCACCCTTTTCAACGGTTACACCTCGGAAGAGAATTGAATTTTCAACCTCACCGTGAATGTTACAGCCGTCCGCAATAAGGGAGTTCTTCACGTTTGCACCGATTCCGTAAACAGAGGGCACTCTGTCGCTGGTTTTGGTGTAAACGGGTCTTTCGGGGGTGAACAGTGCCTTTCTGAAATCGGCCTTGAGAAGCTCCATACTTATATCGTAGTAAGCCTGAAGGGAGCTGAGCACTCTTACAAAGCCTGCTTCTTCATAGCCGTAAATTCTCAGATGCTTCACGTTCTTTGCGATAATGGTTTCAAAATCGTCAATCTGAGCGCTGTGTGCCTCGTGAAGAAGTCTTTCAAGCAGAGTTCTTCTGATAACCATTATTTTAAGTGAGTAATTCACATTTCCGCTGAGGCAGTCGATAACACCTGTTTCAACAACCTTGCCGTTTTCGTCAAGAATAAGCTCCGTGCCGTTTTCGATTGAGGGAGGATTGCCCTTTGCGTATGCAATGGTAACGTCTGCATCCTTTGAAATATGAGCCTTGATAAGCTTTTCATAATCCATATTACAAACAACGTTGCAATCTGTGAGAAGAACGTGGTCCTTGCCCGACTTCGTTATGTAGCTGATTGAGCCGTAGAGGGCATCAGCCTTGCCGTGGTTAAGACCCGTTGAGGGTGTGTCGAAGGGAGGAAGAAGGGTCATACCGTCTCTTTTTCTTGAAAGGTCCCAGGGCTTGCCCGTGCCGATATGGTCCATAAGCGAACGGTAGTTGCTCTTTGTGATAACACCTACCTGGGGAATGCCTGCGTTAACCATATTTGAAAGAGGGAAGTCAATAAGACGGTAACGTGCGGCAAAGGGTATTGAACCCATTGTTCTCAGAGCGGTAAGCTCGGGAAGAACTTCATCATAGGCATTTGAAAAGATAATGCCGAGAACATTTTTAACTGACATTATTCCGCACCTCCTACGTCGCTGTCTGTCATTGTATCGGGAGCAATTTTTGCACCCTTGCCGATTGTGACGCCGTTGCCGATAACGGCTACGCCCCAATCCTTGATATCTGCCATATTTTCGGGGCTTTCGCCAACAACCGCACCCTCTTCGATAACTGCATTTTCGGCAACTATCGAATACTGAACAACGGCACCCTTTTTGATAACCGTGCCGGGCATAACGATTGAATATTTAACCTCTGCACCTTCTTCAACGGTTACGTTTGCAAAAAGAACGGAGAAGTCGATTGAGCCTTCGATTTCACAACCCTCGGTTACCATTGAATTTTCAACCCTTGCGTTTGCGCCTACGTAGTGGGGAGGTGCAACGGGTGTGCGTGAATAAATCTTCCAGCTGTCATCATTGAGGTCAAGGTCTACCTTGGGATTGAGAAGGTCAAGGTTTGCATCCCAGAGGCTGCTGATTGTTCCTACGTCCTTCCAGTAGCCGTCAAACTGATAGGCAAACATTCTCTCCCCTGCATTATGCATTGCAGGGATAACATCGTGACCGAAATCGTTGCCGCTGCCTTCCTTAGCCTCATCCTCAATGAGGTATTTTCTCAGCTTCTTCCAGTTGAATATGTAAACGCCCATTGAAGCCTTGTTGCTTCTGGGGTTCTTGGGCTTTTCTTCAAATTCGCTGATTGAGCCGTCATCATTGACGATCATAAGACCGAAACGGCTTGCCTCTTCCCAGGGAACTTCAAGCATTGCAATGGTGCAGTCTGCATTCTTTTCCTTGTGGAAATCAAGCATCTTTGAGTAATCCATCTTGTAGATATGGTCACCTGAAAGAATGAGAACATATTCGGGGTCATATCTTTCGATGAAGTTGATGTTCTGATAAATTGCGTTTGCGGTGCCTTTATACCATTCCGTGCCCTTAATCTGCTGATAGGGTGAAAGAATGTGAACACCGCCGTTGGCACGGTCAAGGTCCCAGGGCTGACCGTTGCCGATATAATCGTTCAGTTCAAGAGGCTGATACTGGGTAAGAACACCCACGGTATATATGCCTGAATTGACACAGTTTGAAAGAGGGAAGTCGATAATGCGGTATTTGCCGCCGTAGGGTACGGCAGGCTTTGCAATGTTTTTGGTCAGTATGCCAAGACGGCTTCCCTGACCGCCTGCAAGGAGCATTGCAATACATTCGGGTTTTACTGCCATTAGAGGGTCCTCCTTTTAATTTAGTCGGGCTGTTACGCCCTGAAAATTTGATGAATTCTGTTTGTCACTTTTTGTGACATCGGGAAATCGTTCAGCGGTTATTGAGAAAGGATGACAGATGCTGTTTTTCTCACCCGACGGCGTATCGGGTATACGCTGAGGGTGAAAAAACGGCAAGTAAACGCACTCTGCGTTTACGCTCTGTCGCCTTTATCGGCAACCGATAACGATTTTTTTCTTGACGTGTTTTTTATATACATACAGCTTAATCCCTCAATATCGAGTTCAATGCTGTAATCGTATCCGTGCATCGGCTGTTTTTTCGCTTTCACCGAACCGACGGTGCTTTCTCCCCTGCCGCCGTATTCGGGAAGTGCGGAGCTGAAAACAACTCTGTAAGTTCCGCCGTCAGGCACACCTATGCGGTACTTCTGCCTTGTGACATTGGTAAAATTGCAGACCGATATGATTTCTTTACCCTCTGCATCCCTGCGGAGATAAGCCACAACGGAATTATCCCTGTCATCGCTGACAATCCAGTTGAAGCCTTCCCAGCCGTAGTCAATCTGCCACAGAGGCGGATTTTTGAGATAGAAATTATTGAGCGCCGAAACATAGCTTTTAAGCTGTGCGTGAGCATCGTAGCCCAGCAGAAGCCAATCAAGAGGCTGCTTGTAATTCCATTCGATGAACTGACCGAATTCCGAGCCCATAAACAAAAGCTTTTTGCCGGGATGGGACATCATATAGCCCAGGAAGGAGCGCATACCTGCAAACTTTTCTTCATATGAACCGGGCATTTTGTTAATCAGCGAGCATTTGCCGTGAACAACCTCGTCGTGGGAAATGGGAAGCACAAAATTCTCCGAAAAAGCATAGAAAAACGAGAAAGTCAGCTTATCGTGGTGATGCTTTCTGTAAATGCCGTCCATTGAAAAATATTTAAGGCAGTCGTTCATCCAGCCCATATTCCACTTAAAATTGAAGCCCAGACCGCCCATAAATGTGGGCTTTGAAACCATTGGCCACGCCGTGCTTTCTTCCGCAATCATAAGCACGTCGCCGTGTTCCCTGAAAATGCTTTCATTAAGCTTTTTGAGGAAGGCAACGGCTTCAAGGTTTTCTCTGCCGCCGTCAACGTTGGGTATCCATTCCCCGTCCTTGCGGCAATAATCCAGATAAAGCATTGAAGCAACCGCATCCACACGCAGACCGTCGATATGGTATTTGTCAATCCAGAACATTGCGCTTGAAACAAGGAAGCTCTGAACTTCGTTTCTGCCGTAGTCAAAAACTCTTGTTCCCCATTCGTAATGCTCGCCCTTGCGTGGGTCCGCATATTCATAGAGAGGTCCGCCGTCGAATTCATAAAGACCGTAGGCATCCTTTGGGAAGTGGGCAGGCACCCAGTCAAGAATAATTCCGATATTTTCGCTGTGAGCCTTGTCTACAAAATAGGCGAAATCCTCGGGAGTGCCGTAGCGTGAAGTGGGTGCGAAATAGCCCGTTACCTGATATCCCCAGGAACCGTCAAAAGGATGCTCCGTAACCGGAAGCAATTCAATATGGGTATAACCCATTTCTTTCACGTAGGGCACAAGCTCGTCCGCAAGCTCTCTGTAAGTGAGCGGATTGCCGTCATCGTGCATACGCCACGAGCCTGCGTGAACTTCATATATATTGACAGGCGAAGCATATATATCTTTCGCCTTTCGTTTTTTCATCCAGTTTTTGTCTGTCCACTTAAAATCGGGCAGACCGTAATATTTTGAAGCGGTATCGGGTCTTGTTTCCGTATGGAAGGCATAAGGGTCGCTTTTATAAATCAGCCTGCCGTCACGGGTTTTAATCTGAAACTTGTATGAATCATAAACCCTGACACCCTGAACGGTACATTCCCATACACCCACACTTATCTTTTCCATAGGTGCATTGCCGGGCTGCCAGCCGTTGAAATCGCCGCCGACGCCTACCCATTCCGCATTGGGCGCCCATACTCTGAAGGTAACCGAGCCGTCACCGTTGCCGTGAGCGCCGAGAAATTCATATGCTTTTGCGTTGGTACCCTGATGAAAAAGGTAAAGAGGTATGCTGTTTTTACTCTGCATATGCCGAACCCCTCCATTTTTATATAAGTTTATTATAACAAGTCCATTTTTCATTTTCAAGTACATATCAAGAATAATAGTACCAAAATTTCATACAAAATATACAACAGATTGCCCATAAAGGTTACAATTCTGTCACTTTCGTTGACAAATCGGCATTTCTTTGCTATCATTATTTAGGTTTACTTATGAAAAGGAGAGTCTTAAGATGATCAGTTCAGACAATCTTTGTATGAGTTGTATGAAGGAAATAGGCGAAAAAAAGCAGTGTCCCTTTTGCGGATATCATGCTGACTCTGCTCAGATTCCGCCCTATCTGCCCGTAAGAACGGTTATTTCAAACCGCTACCTTGTGGGTAAAATGCTGGAATACAACGGTGAGGGCGCTACATATATCGGCTGGGATCTCACCGAGCGAAAAGCCGTTAAAATCAGGGAGTTCATCCCCGATTCCTTCACCACAAGAACAACTTCAAATCTTACCCTGCAGGTTATGAGAGGCAGTGAGAATGTATTTCTCGAACTGCGTCAGAGCTTTGTTGAACTCTGGACAAAGCTTGCAAGGCTCCGGGGTCTTTCCGCCCTCATAAGCGTTACGGATGTCGTGAACGATTACGGCACATCCTTTGCAATTTATGACCATTTTGAAGGCATTTCACTGCGTGATTTTCTTCTGCGCAGCAAGACGGGCTACGTTTCGTGGGAAAAAGCGAGAACCCTGCTTATGCCCATTCTTTCAACACTGGGCACCCTTCATTCCTCGGGCATTATTCACAGAGGAATATCTCCCTCAACCCTTATTATCGGCCCCGACGGAAAAATAAAAATCACCGGCTTCTGCACAGGTGCCGCAAGAAATTCAAGAAGCGATCTCAACAGCCAGCTTTACGACGGCTATGCCGCCATTGAGCAGTACGGCTTTGACGGCGGTCAGGGCACCTGGACGGATATCTATGCCTTTGCCGCAGTGCTTTACCGCACGCTTATCGGCAGCGACCCAATTTCTGCAAAAGAGAGAATGAGCAACGATAAGCTTATGGTGCCCGGCAAATTTGCAGAGGCACTGCCTGCTTACGTTATAAACGGTCTTATCAACGCTCTTCAGATTCTGCCCGAAGACAGAACAAGAACCGTTGAGCAGCTCCGCGCCGAGCTTTCGGCTTCACCTGCGGCGGCCTCCGCGTCCGGCGGTTATCAGAAGCCCGTACCCCCTGCCGCACCCTCAGGTGCCGCAAGACCTCAGCCCAAGCCTGTACGCACTGCAGAGCCCAAGGGCGAAGGAGCAAAATCCCCCGATAACGGCAACGGCAAAAAGACGGTAATTCTTACTGCGGCAATCAGCCTTGCGGTGGGAATGATTATATTCGCAATCCTTATGTTCGGCCCTCTGCGCGAGCACGTAACCTTCCTTGGCAGCGGCAATACCGACAGCACAATCACCACCACCGAGGGTGAGCTTGTTGAGGTGCCCGGCTTTACGGGCAGACTTTTCCTTGATATTTCATCGAATCCCGTTTTCACAAAGAACTTCGTGTTTGTTGATGAATACGTTTACGACAGCGAGGTTGACGTGGGATATATCGTTAACCAAAGCATAAAGGCAGGCGAAAAGGTGCCTGCAGGCACAAAAATCACCCTTTACGTCAGCAAAGGTGAAGAAGAAATCATTCTTCCCGACGTTACAGGCTCCGATTACGAGGAGGCTAAGCTTCGCCTTGAAGAGCTGGGCTTCATATGCAAAATCAGTGAGAGGAACGACAGCTCATACAGACCCAACGAGGTTATTTCAATGTCACCGATTGCGGAAAAGGCATACTCCAAGGGCTCAACCGTTTTCCTCATTGTCAACATCGCTGAGGCCGAAACCGTTACGGACGAATACGGCAACATCGTTGAAACCGAAGAAGAATCGTCCGAAGAAGAAATTTATTGATTTTACGGGCGGCCTTGCGGGGTCGCCCCGTGTTTTTGAATATGAAGCTTACTTTTCCCGATTACTTTAAGGAATTTTCCTGCATTGCAGATAAATGCACCGACACCTGCTGTAACGGCTGGGACGTTGTGATTGACGGCGAAAGCCTTGAATATTACAGAAACCTCGGCGGAGACTACGGCGAAAAAATCCGCAGCCTGATTACCGTTGACGGGGACGGCGACAGCATTTTCATTTCAGAAAACGGCAGATGCCCGTTCCTTCTTGACAGCGGTCTGTGCGATATGTATATCAATCTGGGTCACGGCTGTCTTTCAAGAACCTGCCGCATTTTCCCCAGATTCACAAACGCCTTCGGTTCAAGGGCTGAAACAGGGCTTTCCCTCTCCTGCCCCGAGACGGCAAGGCTGATTTTTGAAAGCAAAAATCCCGTAACGTTCACAACGGAGGATACAGACGGCGGAATTCTGCCTGCGGATTTTGACCCCGGGCTTTATTTTACACTGCTCAAGGTCCGAAAAACGGCGATAAATATACTTCAGAACAGAAATTTCTCAATAAACGAACGGCTGTGCGCCTTTCTGCGATATTCAGAGCTTGTTCAGGAATTTATTGATGCTTCCGAATACGAAGGCGCCGAGAGCATTGACGCCTCACCGCTTTTCGGGAACACGGAATATTCGCCTTCCCGTGTAAAGCGTGCACTGAAAGGAATTTTCAAGGCTTTTGAGCCCATGGAATTCATAGACGGCAATTATCCGTCGGTTCTTTCAGAGGCTCAGACCGTTGATATGCAAGGCTTTACGGCAGACGGTATACTCATCGAGCATCTTGCGGTATACTTCCTTCACCGCTATTTCATCACCGCCGCCTATGACGGCAGACTGCTTGAAAAAGCAATTTTTGCCGCTGTGTGTACGGTTGTGATTATGAGAATTTCAGCCTCACGTAACGACGATTTTCAGACTGTTTCGCAGAAATTTTCAAAAGAAATCGAGCACTCGGCACTGAATATGGAAATTCTGGTGAAAGCAATCAGAAAAAGCCGATGCTTCAGCGTGGAAAACTTAATAAATATCCTTTCGGAAAAGGAGAAATAAAATGAAATACTGCAATTACGTCAACACAAAGCAGGGCAGCAAATCCGTTCACCGTTACTCAAACGGCAACACTCTGCCCCTTGTTCAGCTTCCCTTCGGTATGACTGCATTTGCGCCTCAGACCGTTGAAGGCAACGTCAGATGGTATTACCATCCCGACAGCCGCAGCTTTGAGGGTCTCAGGCTTACCCATCAGCCCTCCCCCTGGATTGCGGATTACGGTGCAATGATATTTATGCCCCAGAATAAACTTCTCGGAGGCTTTGACGGTGAAGACCGCTGGTCGGGCTTCCGCCCCGAGGATGCGGTGCTGACTCCTTATTATCTCAGATACCGCCTTCTGCGTTCAAGGTGTGACCTTGAGGTTACACCTACTGAAAGATGTGCGGTAATCAGAACCTCATTTGACGAAGGCGGAGATAATTATTTTTCGGTGCTTCCCGTAAAAGGAATGTGCAGCTACCGTTTCGACAAAAAAACAAACACACTCTATGCGACAACGGATATGCATATGAGCGGCGAAGCGGTGAAATTCAAAAACTACATAGTGCTTAAATTCCCCGAGGGCAGTGTGAATGCCGAAAAAACGCTTATAAGCAATGACGATAAATTCAGAAACGGCACGAAGTGCAGAGGCAAAAAAGCAGGTATCCACGTTTATCTTAACGAAAGGGTTACGGAAATCAGGCTTGCCTCATCCTACGTAAGCTTCAGTCAGGCGCTTCTTAACCTTGAAACGGAGCTTTCGGGCAAGAGCTTCAACGACGTCAAAGCCTCTGCGGAAGATATCTGGGAGGGTTACCTTTCAAGAGTCAGAATCGAAACCAAGGATAAGAAGCTTCTTAAAACCTTCTATTCCTGTATGTACCGTGCATTCCTCTACCCCCATAAGTGTTACGAATACGATAAAAACGGCAATGCAATTCACTACTGTCCCCACGACGGCTCGGTGAAAAACGGCGTAAGATACACGGATAACGGCTTCTGGGATACTTACCGCACCGTCTACCCCTTCTTTGCCCTTGTTGCAAAGGATGAGCTTCGTGAAATGCTTGTTGCCTTCATCAACGAATACAAGGAAAGCGGCTGGCTTCCCCGTTGGCTTTCAATCGGCGAATGCGGCTGTATGCCCAGCACCCTTATCGACGCCGTTATCTGCGACTGTGCAGTCAAAGGATTCATCGATAATGACTTGCTTGAAGTTGCCCTTGAGGGTATGCTCAAGCATTCCGTAACCAACGCACCTGCACGCCGCTTCGGCAGAAACGGTGCGGAGGAATACTGCAAGCTGGGCTACGTTTCATACGAAACCGAAAAAGAAAGCGTAAACCTTACCCTTGATGCGGCTTACGGTGACTGGTGTATTGCGGAAATCGCAAAAATTCTGGGCAAAGAGGATATCGAAAAAGAATACAGAAAGCGTGCCCTTAACTACAAAAATCTTTTCGACCCCGAAACGGGCTTTATGCGTGCCAAGGATAAAAAAGGCAATTTCAGACCCGGTTTCATTCCCGAGGGCTGGGGCAGGGATTACACCGAAGGCAGTGCCTGGCAGAATTCATTTGCAGTGCCCCACGATATTGAGGGTCTTGCAGAGCTTTACGGCGGCAAGGATAAGCTGATTGCAAAAATCGACGAGCTTTTCGCAACTCCGCCCCACTACGATATCATCGGCTACGGCTGTGAAATCCACGAAATCACCGAAATGGCGGCGGTGGATTTCGGTCAGTGCGGTATGAACAATCAGCCTTCCTTCCATATTCCTTATATCTATTCGGCATTGGGCGAGGTTGAGAAATCCGCTTACTGGGTAAAGAAAATCTGCGATAAGCTTTTCTCATACGAGGATGACGGCTTCCCCGGTGACGAGGATAACGGCACAACCGCAATATGGTATATTTTCGGCGTGCTGGGACTTTACCCCTTCTGCCCCGGCAGACCCGAATATGTAAAAGGCATAAAGCAGGTTGACAAGGCATTCATCGGCGATAAAGAGCTTGACGTCAACAGTTTTGAAGGCAATAAAATTCAGTATAAAGACCTTATCTAAGGAAGGAGAAATATAAATGGACAGATATCTTATCATCAACGCAGACGACTTCGGTATGTGCAGAGGTGCAAACCTTGCGGTTATGGACCTTATGAAAGACCCCGACAGCGCACTTACCTCAACAACAATCATGACCCCCTGCGCCTGGGCACCCGAGGCCTGTCAGTTTGCGGCGCAGAACCCCGACCTTGCAATCGGTGTTCACCTTACCTTTACAAGCGAATGGTCAAAATACCGCTGGGCACCCGTAAACTCAAAGAATACGGATTCTCTCCGTGACGAAGAAGGCTTTATGTGGCACGAAAGCGATCAGGTTGAGAAGAACGTTGACATTGATGAGGTTGAAGGCGAAATCAGAGCGCAGATTGAACGCTGCAAGAAGCTGGGTCTTGTTACCCCCTCACATCTTGACAACCATATGGGCTCACTTTACGGCATTGAAACAGGCAGATTTGAGCTTCTTCAGAAAACACTTGAAATCGCAGGCGAATACGGTCTGCCCTTCCGTCTGCCCGGTCACATTACCGACGAAATGATGGGCAACTCAATGCTTGAAATCAACGTTGACAAGAGTATGATTGAAATGGTATTCGGCAAGATTGTTGAGTTTGCAAACGCTATGGGCGTTGCAATCCCCGATTACCTTATCCCCAACGAATGGGGCGGACCCCAGGATGAAAGCTACGAGAATTTCAGAGAATATCTCTATGACCTCTACGCAAGCTTCCCCGAGGGCATAACCGAAACCTATCTGCATCCCTCACTTGAAACCGACGACCTCAAAGGAACTTCGGGCTGTTGGGAACGCAGAGTATGGGAATACAGAGTTATGAAGGACCCTGCAACAAAGCAGCATATCGAGGCTCACGGCATAAAGCTTATCAACTACCGTGACCTTGCGGCTATGAAAAAATAAAAAAACACGGCACAACGGATTTACCGCTGTGCCGCTTTTTTATCTGAACGCTACGTATCTGTAAGTTGTGCCAAGCTCGTTAAGTGACGGATAACAGTTCATAACACCTTCAGAGGTTGAGCTTTTCGCCTTGAAGCCCGAATTCGTCAGCTCAAGCCCCAGTGTAGCACCGCTGTTGAAGCCTACACCGCAGTATACACTGCTTTTGCCCGTTGAGGTATTCGTTGTCATCAGAGGCATTCCGTTGACCATAACAATAACAACGCTGGGGCTGAAATTCAGATTCACCGACGTTGTACCGTTACCCGTACCGAAGTACGAGCCCGTAACAAAGGGCGTATCAAGGAATTCCTTCTGGGACGGCGAAACGTGGATATCCTCATTGCGGATATGCGTACCGCAAAGCAGATCCTTTGTAAGGAACGAGGGGAAATCAAGGCTTGACGTTGCCGCAGGGCAGAGGGATGCATTGACCGTTGCCCACGCCGTAAGCACAAAGGCATCCGTATCTCTGTCCGATACAACGGATTCACAGCCCGAATTGAGAATATCAAGCCCCGAGGCGAAGGTCAGGCAGTCAATAATATCCGTAAACGCATCGTGGCACGCTTCACCGCCCCACGAATAAGGTGCGTGGATTGAAAGCCTGAGTCTGATTTTTGCCTGCCTGCAATATTCGTTTTCAACAAGCACGCCCTCGTCGTTTTCCGTAAAGGAATCGACGATTTCCATTCCCTCAATACCTACCGCAACGGTGGTGTGCCTGAGAGGAATCGCCTTTTTCACCGCAGGGAATTCCGTAAGAAACCTTATTTCGGAAAGCTCCTCTCTCGTTTTAAGCCAGTCAACGATATTTGCGGGCAATGCGCTTATTTCACTCATAAATCACACCTCATTCCGTTTCAACCATAACTCGGATAATCGCCCATATATAGAACGGGCTTTCGCCGTTATAAACCTTTTCGGCACGGTCAATTCTGTATTTTTCGCCCAGACAGTAAATATACGAGCCGTCTGCGGCGGCGGTAAGGTCAGGGTCGGGAGGCCCGATGTAAAGATAGTGACCCTGTGAATTGTAACCGATTTCCGTGTTGACACCGTAAAGATACATTTTGTTTTTATATCTCAGAGGGCTGATGAAAGCCCTCGTTTCGGTTTTTTCTCCGTCTTTTGATACAAACGCCGCAGGTCTGCCGTAATGCCTGAAAACAGGTTCAATATTCATACGCTCACCTGCCCGAAGAAAAATCCGTCATCCTTAAGCAGAGACAGTGCCGCAAGCATAGCCTCTGTCTTTTCTTTTTCAGCCTGCTCAATGAGTGCATTGGGCGAAACGCTGACGGTTACGTCGCCCGCCTTGAAGGAGGTCATACCCTCTGCGGAATGCATATTTCTGATACAGAGGCGGTGGTTAACCATTGCCGCCGCAAGGTTTATGAGCCTTACGTCGGAGCACTCCGCCGAGTTCTTTATACGGGGCATAAGCTCCCTTGCCGCCGCGGTGCAGAGAGGAGCAAGCTCCTCGTCCGTACCTTGGGGTGAATAATATTCCTTCAGAGCAGAAAGAATGCTCAGACAGTCAATCAAGCCGAAACCCTCCGTTAAACGGAAAGCACCTTTGATGCACCGTCAAAAATCTTTGCAAAGCCTGCTGTGCAGCTGATAACCGCACGCTCAAGCTGACGGTCAATAAGCTTATCATATTCCGTCATAATGTCGCCTGCCTTGACCATTTCAAGTGCGGCAGTCTTATCAATACCGATAAGCTTGCCCTCACCTGCGGATGCAGACTTGAGAAGCTTTGCGCCCAGAGGTGTAATCATATCACCGCTGCCGTGGAAGTTAAGGCCTGCCGCCGCATCCCTGAACTGCTCCATATTGAGCATCTGTGCGGTAACCGCAGGGTCGGCAATGATTGTGTTAAGCTCATAGGGGTCAAAGCCGTTCCAGAAGTTGACAAGGTCGGCATAGGTAAGAGTGCCTGCCTGTGCACAGCTTACAACCTCTGCCGCATTGCCGCTGCCGTCACCGTTTTCAATAACGCCGATGGCATCCTTGAGAAGGGTTCTCGCAATGTATGCGCCGATCTGACGGAGAGTTACGGTGAAAAGGTCAAGGCGCTGAAAACGGATTGCCTCGTATGAAGCAACAAGGCTTCTGCCTCTCTTTTTGAGGCTTACAAGGTTATCCTTGGTGTGAACGGTGGTTTCGGGGATGAACGCACCCTCCTTCACAACTTTAAGCTCCTTCTCATCCTCTGTGGGAATCGAAGTGATTGAACGGTAATCAAGACCGTCAATAACCGTTGTGGATGCTACAATATCCGAAAGAATATCCGCCTGTTCAAGACCCTGTCTTACGGCTCTTGAAACGTATTCGGGGAAAAGCACCGCACTGTCGGAATTCTTGAAGAACTTGTCAACAACGTCGCTTGAGGGTCCGCCTACCTTGATGCCGAAGCGCTTGAGCTGACGCTGATATGCGTCAAGACCCTCCATTGACGTGCCCTTGTAGTTTTCGGTAGGGTCAATGCTTTCAAGCGCCTTTGTGAAGTTGCCCGATGCATAAAGACCCTTTTCAAGTCTGATATTATCAAAATTAGCCATTTCAATTCCTCCTTACATAATGAACGTTACGGTTGAATCGGCTTCGTTAACCGCAACAACAAGATATTCTCTGCCCTCGGCACCTGACTTGACGCCGTCACTGCCGCAGACAAGGCTTGCGTAGCCTGCCTCAACAGAGCCGCTGTACTTTGCAGTTACCGCACCGCTGAGCTGTACGCTTGCGTAGCCGCCGCTGCATTCGGTTGCAATGCCGCAGAACACATCGCCGTCGGCACAGACAGTAACCGTGCCCGAACCGTTCATCTTTACGGGTGTGCCCTTTGCAATTTCTTCGTTTGCCTTAAAAGTTGCGGTGTTTTCGTTAAAACCGCAGAATGATACTGACATAATTTTTCCTCCTTAGATTTTATAGACGGAATTTTCGCCGTCGTTTCTTGCTTCGCCGCCCTCAAGCTGTCTTATGACGGGCAGGCTTTTCTGTGCGTTTTCTCTGAATGCATTGTGCATTTCACGCAAAGATTTAAGCGGAAGGGCTTTGCAGATTTCTTCAATTGCCTCACCCTTCATTTCGGGAATAACCGTTGCGGCACAGCGGATAATACCGTCTTCAAGCTCCTGTCTTATTTCCTTTGCAATTTCCGCAAGGTCATCACTTTCCCGTGAGGGGTCGAAGCTTTTGACAATACCTGCATTCTTCTGGGCAGGCACCGCAACAAATGACCATTCGTAGGCATCCGCAGGGTCGCACAGATGGTAACAGCAGATTTTACCGCCGTAAACCTTACCCTTTCTGTGCTCGCAGCCCTGAGTTTTGATATCCTTGCCGCAGATTGAGCATCTGATTTCCTTCACACTGCAGCCCACGCTGGTTTCCTTTTTGATACCTGCATCGATTTCCGCAATAAGATCTTTGTTCTTTTCGGTTCTCACCGTATAAGCCTTTGCAAGAATATACGTATACACCTCGCCGTCAGCAGTCTTACGGGTTTCATCCGTCACAACCTCAGCGGCATAAATTCTTGCGGTCTGATCCTTGCTTTTCATATTGTGGTCAAAGATACCCGTTTTGCCCACGAAAAGCTCAGCCAGCTTATGAAGGGATTCAACGGTGAATTTTTCGTTATCCCTGTCAATTTCGTTGTCGCAGAGAATAAGCGAAAACGTATAAAGCTCATCCCTGCTCAGTTTCTTTCTTGCAAACCGTCCGATAAGCTCAAGCTCCTCGTCGGTCAGAACGTTATTTTCCTTTTCCGTGTTCATTCACCTCTCCTTATTTTTTCCGCCTGCGCTCTGTAAAGCTCGGCTCTGCTCAGCTCAACCTCATCCTGCAGGGTGATATCATCCCACACAACTCTTGCCGTGCAGGAATAGCCTCTGCTTCTGAGGTAAGCGGTGCAGATTTTTCTGATTACCGGCGTAAGAATACGTCTGTATGCCTCAAGCTCGCTTGTAAGCACGTCTGCCTGCTGTGCGCTCATACGCTCCGTGCTTGACCAGGAAAGCCCCAGCATAAAGGGCGGCAATCCCGTTTTTGCAACAATCTGTTCAAGCATCTGTCTGACAGGCACGTTGCTGTCCAGAATCTGATTATCCGCACCGATAACCTTAATCTGTACGTCGCCTACCGCTACAAAATCCCTGACCTCGGAGCCACTCTGCATTGCCTCGCCCCATTCCCTTGCAACCTGCATCGCCCTGTCCTTGGCATAGGCTCTGTCCATTGCATCGTTCTTGGGGTTATAGGTAACGGCAAACCTCAGATTGCCCACTCTCTCCCAGTTTGCGCCGATGCTTTCAAATATTTTGAGCAGGATTGAGCTTACAAAGGGCAGACCCTTGAGCATTGAACAGCCCGTCAGGGCACCCGGTTCGGGATTAAGCACGCTGAGAAGGCACATTTCGGGGCGTGCAACCTTCTGAAGCTCCGTACCGTTACGGGTAAAAATATCAACGTCAAAGCCGTTCTGATTTCTTTTGAGCTCAATGCAGTCAAGGGATGCATTGAAAAGACCTCTGGGCACACCGTCGGAATCCGTAACAATTTCACCCAGTGCGGTGCCGCAGGTCAGAAGCTGCTCAAAATAGCTTTCAATAAAAGCGCTCATTCCCTGACGGTTGCCGCCTACGGGCACGGAAAGAATGAATTCTTCAAGCTCCGTCTGCGCCGCCCTGCTGTCACATTCAACGGTGAAGCCGCCCGTAAGACGTACCAGCTTGAACACCGCCGCATCAATAACGGGTACAGCCTCACGAAGGGCGTAATAAAGCCTGTTCTGAGGCGGTGCAAGGGGCACGTAGCCGTCAAGAATACCGAAGGGCTTTGCCTGCGTATTCTGTGTTACGGGCGCCGAAATCCTTGATGCTTTTCTTTTTCCGAATACAGCCATTTCTTCTCCTCCTTTCATCGTCTTCTTGCCGCAAGGGCGAAAAATCCGCCGTCATCCCCCTCCGTAAGCACGGTTGAAACAAAATAACGGATATCGTCCATTGCGTGATCGTTTTCTTTTCTGACGGAATCCTTTGCACTGCTTTCCTCCCAGCGGTAAAGCCCGAATTCACGGATTGTATCCTTACACGAGGGAGAAAAAAGAATTTTTCTCTCTTTAAGGCAATCCGAAACACGGCGTATTCCGTCAATAACATCGTTTTTTGCAGGTATAACCCTGAACCTGCCCTCACGCCTTATGCATTCCATAAAGCTTGCCGCAGACGGGTCAACGATAACGGCTTCAACGGGCAGATTTTCCGCAAGCTCACACAAGGCTTCGTAATGCTCGCTGTCGGTTTTCTGCCTGCCCTCGGTACGGGAATTGAAATAATACTCCCTGATTCTGTACCACCTGCCGCCGTTTTCGCCCCACAAGCCGAAAGAAGAAGGGTTAACCGTACCGTAATCGCAGGAAATATAATATCTGCCGAAGGTATCGGGCGGTGTGACAACGTGATTTTCCTGCGAAAACATAGGGTAGACACTGCCCTGCGCCGCAACCCATCTGCCCAGAACGAATCTTTCGTAGAAGGCTCCCGAATAAAGCTTTTCATACCTTCTCATAACAGCAGGTGTAAGCGACGGATTATCGCTCATTTCAAAATGCAGATAAAAGCAATTTTTCTCTTCACGCTTTTTTATCCACTCCTCGTGGAACCAGTGCATCGGGTGCTCGGGGTTGCAGTTGAACCAGAATTTTGACCCCTCTACCGAGCACCTTGCAAGCGCCTGCTCCACGAACGAACGGGGCATCAGAGTAACCTCATCAAAAAGCACCCCTGCAAGGGTCATACCCTGAATAAGCGCCGCCGAGCCTTCATCCTTTCCTCCGAAAAGGTAAAATCTGTTGGTTACTCCTCCGCAGGTGATTTCCACAAGATTCCGTGAATACTTTTCCTCACATTCAAAGCCCAGTTCTCTGAGCAACGGCAGCATAACCGTCACAACGTTACGGCGCAGGGAGGCAATGGTTTTGCCGCACAGGGCAAAGGAACGGTCCGAAAATCCCGAAAAAGCCCAGGCGACGAAAGAAACGGACATACACATGGTTTTGCCCGAGCGTACCGCACCGTCGCAGATTATCGCATCACGGTCTGCATAGGGGCTTTGGGGAAGCCACCAGCAGAGTGCCTTCATCTGTTTGGGAGAAAAAAGTGCGAAATCCTGTTTTTTACTCACTCCTCATCCTCCCGTGAAAGCATCCTTGCGCCCTCGGCAAGAGCCTGAACAAAGCTGCTCTGAGTGTTTTCTTCACCCGTGCTCAGCTTTTCAAGGCGTTCAAGGGCTTTGAGCCTGTCGAAAAATTTGATTTCAAGTCCGCCGCCCTTGGGCCGCTTGATATCCGACACATTGAAAAGGTCCAGCCTTTCGATTTCCTCCGCAGTCATTGTTTCTTCGCAAAGCATCAGCTTCAGCGCATCCGCAACAGAGCCGAAGGCAAGGCGTCGCAAACCCTTTTCAACCTCCGATGAAAGTGCCTTCCGTTCTTTTTCAAGCCGTGAAATCTCATTTCGGATTTCTTCTCTGGCAAGAAGCCTTGCGGCACTTCTTCGGGGCGAAACAAGGAAGCCTGCCCTTGCGGCACAGCCTCTTGCATCACCGTCCTCCGCATAGTAAGAACAGAAAAGCCGTTCTTTGTCGGTCATGGCAATCATCTCCTTTCCGAAGGGGATTGCCGGAAATCCCCTTCAACCTAAGTGCAAACTGCCGCTTTTTTTGACCTGTTCGGGTGAAAAAATCTGAAAACCCATTCCGAATTAACCTTTAATTTCTCCCGATTTCGCCCGTATTCACCCATATATCGCCGTTTTTCTCCGTTTTCGCTCAATATTTTAATCTTTTGAATTTTTTTGCTTTTTTGCTTGACTTACTGCGTTTTTGGGTATAAGATTAATGGGTAGAAAAAATTTTTGAAGTGTGGTGAAATTTATGGCAGGCTCCGATATACCTAAACCCCGAAGTAGATACATAACCTCATATTCTGCCGCACAGTCGGAACTGCCTGCAAAGTGATTTCACCGTAAATCGCTTTTCTTCGGTTGCATCCCCTTTGCGGTAAGCCGCAAAAGGAGATGCTTTTTTTATGGAAAACTTTGAAATCCTTCTTGAACAGATAATTGAGCTTGCAGAGAAAGGCGAGATTTCCGCCCTGCGTGAATTGCTCAGCGAAATCAACGTTGTTGACGTTGCTCTGCTCATTGAGGAACTTGAAACAAAAAACAGACTCAGAACCTTCCGTGTTCTGCCTAAGGATATATCTGCGGAGGTTTTCTCGTACCTCGAACCCGAAACCCAGGCAGAGCTTGTACGCTCAATCACCGACGCCGAGCTTGAACGCCTGCTTGACGAAATGTTCCTTGACGATACGGTTGACTTTCTTGAAGAAGTGCCTGCAAGCGTTGTAACCCGTGTTCTTGCCCATTCAGACCCCGAAACAAGAAAGCTGATTAACCGCTTCCTCAAATATCCCGAGGACTGTGCAGGAAGCCTTATGACAATCGAAATGGTTCATCTGCGCACAACCCTTACAGCCGCCGAAGCCATTGAAAAAATAAGAAAAACAGGCGTAGACAAAGAAACCGTCTACACCTGCTACTGTATTGACCGCGAGCATCATCTTCTGGGAAGCATCCCCCTGCTTTCGCTTCTTCTCTGCGAGCAGGATACCCTTGTGGGCGATATTATGGAGGACGATGCACAGCTTATTTCCGTCAACACTCACGACGACCGTGAGTATGTTGCGGATATTGTTAAAAAGTACGACCTTCTCAGCGTACCTGTTGTTGATAACGAAAACCGCCTTGTGGGCATTATCACCGTTGACGATATCGTTGACGTTATTGAAGAAGAAACCACCGAAGACTTCGAGAAGATGGCTTTGCTTGCCCCTTCGGATGACGAATACCTTAAAACAGGTGTTTTCAAGCTTGCCAAAAACAGAATTCTCTGGCTTCTCATTCTTATGATTTCGGGCACCTTCACAGGCAAAATCATTGAAGGCTACGAAACCCTGCTTGCAGGCTTCGTTGCTCTGACGGCATCAATGCCTATGCTTATGGGCACGGGCGGTAATGCAGGCAGTCAGGTTTCAACCCTTATCATCCGCGGCCTTGCGGTTGGCGAAATCGAAATAAAGGATTACCTTAAAATAGTTTTCAAGGAGCTTCGGGTTGCGTCAATCTGCGGTGCGGTGCTTGCGGCAGCAAACATACTGCGTATGTACCTTTTCTGCGAAGGCACGCTTCAGGTATTCCTCGTTGTTTCAATCGCAATGTTCTGTGCAATCGTCGTGGCAAAGCTTATCGGCTGTTCGCTGCCCATTTTCGCAAAAATCGTAAAGCTTGACCCTGCGCTTATGGCAGGTCCCATGATTGCAACGCTGGTTGATATCGTTACCCTTGTCATTTATTTCGGACTTGCAAAGCTGTTTTTAATCTGATTCCGAAAGGGCAGCCTCACGGCTGCCCTTTTTCATTTGTTGACCTTGAAAAAAATAAGTGTTATCATATATGTAAACCCGACTTTACATTGTTTTTTGCAGATTTTTACCAAATGTCCGCCAAAGTTGGTTGATAAAACCGCCTTTCGGGGTTATAATTCGGGCAAGGAGGACGAAAACGACTATGAATATATCCGAAAAAATATTAAAATTAAGAAAAGAAAAAGGTCTGTCACAGGAAGCCTTTGCGGAAAAGCTGGGCGTATCAAGACAGTCCGTTTCAAAATGGGAGTCAAGCGGTGCGCTTCCCGATATAGACAAAATCATTGCAATGAGCGAGCTTTTCGGCGTATCCACCGATTACCTTCTTAAAGACGAGGTACCCGAGGCAGATATTGCCCCCGAAGAAGCCTCCGACGTCAGCGAGGATAACACCGAATATATTCCCGCCCCTGCGGAGGATAAGCCCGTTCAGAAGAAAAATTTTGCGCTTAAATTAACTGCAGTATTCCTTAT
Source organism: Clostridia bacterium (assembly GCA_017548045.1). Classification (GTDB taxonomy): domain Bacteria; phylum Bacillota; class Clostridia; order Oscillospirales; family Acutalibacteraceae; genus CAG-177. Next base: position 68,956 of record JAFYNR010000012.1, read on the forward strand.
TATTGCCGTCATCGTCGCCGCAATATTTATACCTGCCTTCAGCGGCGGAATAAAAAATCTGTGGTATGAAGCCAACGGCGGTGTGCTGAGCTACCCCTACGTGCTTGTTCACGGTCTGGGCGGCTGGGGCGAAGGCAACAGTATAAATGATATGACTCAGTATTGGGGCGGCGGAAGCTCAGATCTGAAAAAGGTGCTGGAGGCAGAAGGGTACGAGGTATATACCCCCGGAGTAGGACCTGTTTCAAGCGCATGGGACAGAGCCTGCGAGCTTTATGCACAGCTTTCGGGCACACGGGTTGACTACGGTGAAGCCCATTCAAAGGAGCATAATCACAGCCGCTACGGCAGAACCTACACGGAGCCTCTCATTGCCAACTGGGGTATGAAAATGAACGGCGGTCAGACCGTTAAAATAAACCTTGTGGGTCACTCATTCGGCGGTGCAACGGTAAGGCTTCTTGCGTCACTTCTCGAATACGGAAACGAAGCGGAAATGCAGGCAGGCGGCGACGATATTTCGCCCCTTTTCACAGGCGGCAAGGGGGATTACATCCACTCGGTAACAACCCTCTGCGCACCTCACAACGGCTCATCGCTGACGGAAGTACTCAACACTCTGGGCAGCACCATAGGTGTTACGGATACTACGGATATGCTTATGACCCTTTGCTTCGGAGTTGCAGGCATTGCCACACCCGTTGAGGGTATTTACGATTTTCAGCTTGACCAGTTCGGCATTGATAAAATCGACCCCAAAAGTGCCATTGCGGCAGTTACCGCATCTGGTAACGACCACGCCGCATACGACCTTTCTCCCGACGGCGCGGCTGAGCTTAACAAAGAAATAAAAACCGTTGAGGGCATTTATTATTTTTCATACGCATACAGCACAACCCAGCAGGGCAAGATTCTGGGCAAGCAGGTGCCTCTGACCTCAACTCTGCCCATACTTTCACCCTTTGCGCTGGCAATGGGGCAGTATACAGGCACCACCGCAGGCGGAATAGAAATTGACGATTCCTGGCAGGAAAACGACGGTCTTGTGAACGTTGTTTCCGCAAGATACCCTGCAGGCGAAGAATATATGTCACTGCCCGAAAATCCCGAGGATATCAGCCGCGGCATATGGAACGTTGCACCCAAACGCACCGGCGACCACGGCACGGTTATCGGCCTTAACTCCAAGGCAGGTAAAACAAAAGAATTCTATATTGAGCTGTTCACCATGATTGACAGCCTTGAAAGGTAGTCCGTTTCAGTTTACGGTCATCCGTTTTCATTATCGAAAATAAGAATTGCAATGTATGAAAATCATAATCTGTAAGTATGAAAAGCAGAATTCAACAGTTATGAAAATCGAACTCTAATTATAATAAAGAGAATTATAATAATTTCAGATATACTAACTCATCTACTTCAGAGATTAAAGGCGAAAAGAAGGGTTCGGGAACGCATATTTCTATATATTTTATTTATATATTACATTTCACCAAAAAAGGCCGCTTTTTGCGGTCTTTTTTAGTTGCGGATTGTATTGATTTTTTACATATTTTAGGGTATCATATAAAAGTAAAAATTTATAATGCGGGAGTTTTGGATATGATGAAAAACACAGACAAAACCATGGAAAAAATCGTTGCTCTCTGCAAGGGCAGAGGCTTCATTTTCGCAGGCAGCGAAATCTACGGCGGCCTTGCAAACACCTGGGATTACGGCCCTCTCGGCGCAAGAATGAAAAACAACGTCAAGGATACCTGGCGCAAGCGTTTCATTCAGGAAAGAAAGAACAGCTACGAGGTTGATGCCGATATCCTTATGCATCCCAGAGTATGGGAAGCAAGCGGCCACGTTGCCAGCTTCTCAGACCCCCTTCTCGACTGTAAAGAGTGCAAAATGCGTCACAGAGCCGATAACCTTATCGACGACTTTGACCCCGAAGCACACGCAGACGGCATGACGAAGGAAGAAATGTTTGAGTATATCAAGGCTCATTCAATTCCCTGCCCCAAGTGCGGTAAGCACAACTTCACGGGCATCAGAGAATTCAACCTTATGTTCCAGACCTTCAGAGGCGTTACAAACGACAGCAAGAGCGTTATCTACCTCCGCCCCGAAAATGCTCAGGGTGAATATGTTAACTACCTCAATGTTCAGAGAACAATGAGAGCAAAGCTTCCTTTCAGCATCGGTCAGATAGGTAAGGCATTCAGAAACGAAATCACACCCGGTAACTTCACTTTCAGAACAATCGAGTTTGAGCAGATGGAGTTCCAGACCTTCTGCAAGGAAGGCACCGACACCGAGCTTTACGATTACTTCAAGGAATACGGTATGAAGTATTATCAGGACCTTGGCATCAAGGCTGAAAACCTTCGTTACCACGACCACGAAAAGCTTGCTCACTACGCAAAGGCTGCCTGCGATATCGAATTCCTCTTCCCCTTCGGCTGGGGCGAAATCAACGGCACACATAACAGAACCAACTTCGACCTTACAAGACATCAGGAATACAGCGGTCAGAAGATGGATTATCTCGACCCCGAAACCAACGAGAAGTACATCCCCTTCATCATTGAATCAACCTACGGTCTTGACAGAACAGTGCTTGCACTTCTCTGCGAAGCTTATGATGAAGAGGTTATCGACGCTGAAAAGAACGACACCAGAGTTGTTCTTCACCTCAGCCCCGCAATCGCACCCTTCAAGGCAGCGGTTCTTCCCCTTTCAAAGAAGCTTTCACCCGATGCACTCAAAGTTTATGAGAAATTGCAGAAGAAGTTTATGGTTGACTTTGACGAAACAGGTTCAATCGGCAAGCGTTACCGCCGCGAGGATGAAATCGGTACACCCATCTGCATCACCTTCGACTTCGAGTCACTTGAAGATAACTGCGTAACCGTGCGTGACCGTGACACAATGCAGCAGGAGCGTATTTCAATCGATGCTCTTGAAGATTACATTGCCGCACGCATCAATTTCTAATCAGCAGATAATTTCCAATTAAAAGAAAGGAATTTGAGTTTTTATGAAAGTAAATTTCACGGAAACAGTGCTCAGAGACGCCAACCAGTCACTCATCGCAACAAGAATGCCCTTTAAGGATTTCAAGCCCGTTCTTGAAAAGCTTGACAAGGCAGGCTACTATTCACTTGAATGCTGGGGCGGCGCAACCTTCGACTCCTGCCTGCGTTACCTTGACGAAGATCCCTGGGAAAGACTCCGCAACATCAAAAAGGCTTGCCCCAACACCAAGCTTCAGATGCTCCTCAGAGGTCAGAACCTTCTCGGCTACAAGCATTACCCCGATGACGTTGTTCGTATGTTCATCAGAAAGAGCGTTGAAAACGGCATCGATATCATCAGAATTTTCGACGCACTCAACGATGTCCGTAATATCGAAGTAGCAGTTGACGAAACCCTCAAATGCGGTGCTCACGCTTCAGGTACAATCTGCTACACAATCAGCCCCATCCACAACCTTGACAACTACGTTAAGCTTGCAAAGCAGATTGAAGCTCTCGGCGTTCAGTCAATCTGCGTTAAGGATATGGCAGGCATTATGAGCCCCAAGGAGGGCTACGACCTTGTAAAGGCTCTCAAGGCAAACGTAAAGGTTCCCATCGTTGTTCACACACATTCAACAACAGGCCTTGGCTTTATGACACTTCTCAAGTGCGTTGAAGCAGGCGCAGATGTTATCGACTCCGCAATTTCCTGCTTCTCGGGCGGTACTTCACAGCCTGCAACCGAAACTCTCGTATACACCCTCAAGCAGTACGGCTACGAGGTTGACGTTGATGAAAACGTATGCAAGGAAATCAACGATTTCTTCAAACCCATCCGTGCAAAGGCACTTGAAAGCGGTCTTCTCAACCCCGTTGTTATGGGCACACAGACCGACGCTCTTATCTATCAGATTCCCGGCGGTATGCTTTCAAACCTTGTTGCTCAGCTTACTGCTCAGAAGAAGCTGGATAAGCTTGATGAGGTTCTTCTTGAAACTCCCAGAGTGCGTGAAGACCTTGGCTATCCTCCCCTTGTTACTCCCATGAGCCAGATGGTAGGTGTTCAGGCAACCGCCAACGTGCTTGCAGGCGAGAGATATAAGAACATCTCCAAGGAAGTAAAGAGCTATATCAAGGGCGAATACGGTCAGGCACCCGGTGAGGTAAGCAAGGAGCTTCAGAAGCTTGTTCTCGGTGACGAAGAACCCTTCACAGGCAGATTTGCAGATACCCTTGCACCCGGCCTTGATGAAGCAAAGGAATACCTCGGCGATAAGGCAAAGAGTATGGAAGACGTTCTTTCATACATTGCATTCCCCGCTCAGGCAGAGGCGTTCTTCGAGAAGCGCGAAGCAAAGAAGAACAGCACGTTCACCTACACAATCACAAGAATTGACTGAGGGTAATAGATATGTTTGCAGATAAATTAGAACTGACAATGTCAGAAACAATGCTGGTTGCAGTTGCAGGCATCATCGTAGTTCTTCTTGAGCTTGCAATCCTTGCCACCCTCATTGTATTTCTTTCAAAAATTTTCAGAGCTCTCGAAGGAAAGCTCGATTCATCGGATGCTTCGGCTCCTGCCGTTCCTGCGGCTACATCCGCACCTTCCGCACCTGTTGCCGCGGCTCCTGCACCTGCCGTTGCGTCTGCAGGCGGTATTCAGCTTATTGACGTTGACGAGCCTACGGCGGCTGTTCTTATGGCAATCACAAGCGATAAAACAGGCATCCCCCTTGAAAGACTCAGCTTCAGGTCAATCAGACGCATCCCCGGCCCCGAGCTTATCAACGTAGACGAGCCTACGGCGGCGGCCATTATGGCAATTATCAGCGATGAAAGCGGTATTCCGCTTGAAAGACTCAGCTTCAAATCAATCAAAAAAGTGGAGGAATAATCATTATGAAATACGTTGTAAATCTTAACGGTAAAGCATACGAAGTAGAGGTTGAAGAAACCGAAGCAGTTATCACAAACGTAGCAACAGCCACTGTTGCAACAGCAGCACCCGTTGCAGCTCCTGCACCCGTTGCGGCTCCTGCACCTGCAGCAGCACCTGCTCCCGAGGCTGCACCCGCTCCCGCTGCTCCTGCTGCTCCCGCAGAAGGCACAAAGATTGCGGCTCCCATGCCCGGCACAATTCTTGCTGTTAACACAGCAGTAGGTTCATCAGTTAATGCAGGCGATGTTATCATCATCCTTGAAGCAATGAAAATGGAAAATGAAATCGTTGCTCCCTGTGCAGGTACAGTTAAGCAGATTCTTGTATCAAAGGGCTCAACCGTTGATACAGACGAAGTTCTTGCAGTTATCGGTTGATCTGAGGAGGCTTCTCCGTAATGGAATTTATTAAAGATATTGCTCTCGGAATATGGGAGAATTCAGGCTTTTCCATGCTCTTCACTCAGGAAGGCGGCTGGAAATACGCCATAATGATTCTTGTTGCTTTCGTATTCCTCTACCTTGCCATCGCAAAGAAATTCGAGCCCCTTCTTCTTGTGCCTATTGCATTCGGCATTCTGCTTGCAAATATGCCCGGTGCAGGAATGATGGCAGACCCTACGGGTATTATGGACACATCAAACATCGTTGAAGGCGCTCATTGGTATGACTCGGGTGTTCTCAGGCTGATTTACGCAGGTGTAAAAAGCTCAATCTTCCCCTGCCTTATATTCCTGGGAATCGGCGCAATGACTGATTTCGGTCCCCTGCTTGCAAACCCCGTCAGCCTTCTTCTCGGTGCGGCGGCACAGCTTGGTATTTATGTTGCATTCGTTGTGGCAATCCTCCTCGGCTTCACACCTCAGGAGGCGGCATCAATCGCAATCATCGGCGGTGCAGACGGCCCCACGGCAATTCTTGTTGCCTCGAAGCTGGCAGGTCATCTGCTTGCACCCATCGCACTTGCCGCATACTCTTATATGGCGCTTATCCCCATTATTCAGCCCCCCATTATGAAGCTTCTCACCACAAAGAAGGAAAGAGAGGTTGAAATGAAGCAGCTCCGCAAGGTCAGCAAGGTTGAAAAGATAATTTTCCCCATTGTTGTTTTTGTTATCGTTGCTCTCATTCTTCCCGATGCTGCACCCCTTATCGGTATGCTTATGTTCGGCAACCTGCTCAAAGAATGCGGTGTTACCGACAGACTCAGCGATACCGCACAGAACGCTCTCACCAACATCGTTACGATTATGCTTGGTGTTACCGTAGGCGCAACTGCAAACGGCGTTGACTTTATTCAGGTCAGAACACTTATGATTGTTGCTCTCGGTCTTTGTGCATTTGCATTCTCAACCGTAGGCGGCATTCTTCTGGGTAAGCTTCTTTACGTAGTTACGGGAGGCAAAATCAATCCCCTTATCGGTGCGGCAGGCGTTTCAGCCGTACCCATGGCGGCCCGTGTTGCTCAGGCAGAAGGCAGAAAATATAACCCCACAAACTTCCTTCTTATGCACGCAATGGGTCCCAACGTTGCAGGCGTTATCGGTTCTGCGGTTGCGGCAGGCTTCCTGCTTCTTATGTTCCAGAAATAAGCTTAAAAGGACGGCAATGCCGTCCTTTTTGTTTTACGCTTGACTTTTGTAAGGTAAAGTGTTAAAATTCTGTCATTCGGAAGGTGATATTATGACGGGTACACTTGTCAATGCCGCCGCAGTCATAGTGGGCGGTCTTATAGGAATACTTCTAAAAAAAGGAATAAAAGAAAGCTACACCCTGAGCATCAACAAGGCTCTGGGGCTTGCGGTGCTGATTATCGGCATCAACGGCGTTATCGCCAATATGTTCACGTACGACGGCGGCAAGCTCTCAAGCAGCGGCGAGCTTCTGCTGGTGGTTTTTCTTGTAATCGGTACGTTCATCGGTGAAATTCTGAAGCTTGATGACCGCTTCGGCAAATTCTGCAAGGGCATTGAAAACAAATTCAGATCCGACGGCTTTGCCTCGGGCTTCATTAACGGCACCGTGCTTTTCTGCGTGGGCGCAATGTCAATAGTCGGCTCAATCAACGACGGGCTTACGGGTGACAGCTCCGTTCTTCTCGTGAAAAGCGCACTGGACTTTGTGAATGCGGTTATCTTCGGCGCAACTCTGGGCTACGGCGTTATTTTCACCTTTATACCCATTCTGATATATCAAGGCGGAATCTCACTGCTTGCAGGCACTCTCAGCGGCATACTTCAGGGCGAGCTTCTTGAACAGATTTGTATGGTGGGCTACGCAATCATTATGGCAATCGGGCTGAATTTTCTGCTTAAAGATAAATTCAAAACCCTCAATATGGTGCCCGCACTTCTTCTGCCCGTTGCTTACCATTATATTTTAATTTTAATCAATTATATCAAGGCATAAAATGCGGGGCTGTAAAACAGCCCCGTTTTTTCAGAAGTTTTCGTTGTTCTTTTTCTTGTTTTCAGCCTTGTTCTGGTTGTTTTTGTTCTGAGGGTTATTGTTCTGCTTGTTCTGATTCTGCTGATTGTTCTTATCCATTTTTACAGACTCCTTTTGAATTATAATGAACTGTCGTTCAGTCATATTATAACCGCATATACGACTATTATTTATTGACAAAAATTTTCACCGATGATAAAATTTTACAGAGGTGTTTTTATGATTTATTATTTTTCGGGTACGGGCAATTCACGCCACGCCGCACAGGTTATTGCAGAAAAAACGGGCGACAATGCCTGCGATATTGTTGAGGTTATGAAAAGCGGCGGCTTCGGCAGTGAAAACGATGAAATTACGGGCTTCGTTTTCCCCGTTTATTTCTGGGGTCTGCCCGAAATCGTAAAACGTTTTGCCTCATTATCTCAGGTAAAAGATTCGCTTGGCAAATACGTTTTTGCCGTTATCACCTGCGGCGCAAACACGGGCACTGCCGATAAAATGCTTGAAAAGGCACTTGGCAGAAGGCTTGATTACGTTTTCTCGCTTAAAATGCCCGATAACTACGTTGTTATGTATGACCCCTGCACCAAAGAAAAGGCACAGAGATATCTCCGCCATGCAGACCGTGAGCTCGAAACGATTTGCACCGATATAAGTGCAAAAAAGCAGGGTACCTGCGGCGCAAGCGGAGGCAAGCTTAACAGTACCTTTGTTTCACTGCTTTACAATCCATTCAGAAACACCAAAAAATTCTACGCGGACGAAAAATGCATTTCCTGCGGACTCTGCGAAAAACTGTGCCCCGAAAATGCTATAAAAATTACCGACGGCAAGCCCGTATGGACAAAGAAAAAATGCCAGCACTGCACCGCCTGCATCAACCGCTGCCCCGCCGAAGCAATCCAATACGGCAAGGCAACGGAAACCAGAGGCAGATATAATTATTACGTCACCGTTGACGGCAAATAAAAAACAATATATAATGTAATTATAAAATATCCGGAGGCTTTGAAATGATAGTTAAAAATTTATTCGGCAACACTGCAGACGGCAGACAGGTTGACTGCTACACAATAAGAAATTCAAGCGAAACCGCAGTTGATATCATCACCTACGGCGCAACGGTAAACAGCATTTACGTTGCAGATAAAAACGGAGTTTTTGCCGACGTGCTTGCAGGCTTCGATAATATTGACGGTCACGAAAACCACTCCGATTACGAGGGTATGACCGTAGGCAGATATGCCAACAGAATCGCAGAGGGTAAATTCACCATTGACGGCACCGAGTATAACGTTGAAAAGAACGAAAGAGGAATCACCTGCCTTCACGGCGGCGGCGAGCTTTCAACCGCAATCTGGAAGGCAATGATTATTGACGATAATTCACTTGAAATGACTTACACAAGCCCCGACGGTGCAATGGGCTTCCCCGGCAAGGTGGATTTCAGAGTGGTATTCACTCTTCACGAGGATAACGCACTTAAAATTGAATATCACGCCGTCAGCGATAAAAAGACGGTTATCAATATGACCAATCACGCATATTTCAACCTTGCAGGCAAGGGCAATGTGCTTGACACTGTGTTGCAGATTAATGCGGATGCATACACTCCCATTGATGAAAACAGTATCCCCACCGGTGAAATCAGACCTGTTGAGGGTACTCCCTTTGATTTCAGAGAGCCCAAGGCTATCGGCAAGGATATCGGCACAGAGGATGACCAGCTTGCAATCGGCAAGGGCTACGACCACAACTTCTGCCTTAACGACGGTGACGGCCCCGCCGCAACAGCTTATGACCCCGAAAGCGGCAGAATGCTCGAAGTTTTCACCGACCTTTGCGGCGTTCAGCTTTACACGGGCAACTTCCTTGACGGCACAATCATCGGCAAGGGCGGCAAGCCCCTTGTTCAGCACGCAGGCTTCTGCCTTGAAACTCAGTATTACCCCAACACTCCCAATATGCCCGAGTTTCCTCAGTGCACATTTGACGCAGGTCAGAAGTTTTATTCCTGCACGGTTTTCAGGTTTTCTGTTAAATAAATGTTCATTATTTGCGGCATAATGTTACAGTTTATTTCACGGCAATTCACAAATTTGTTATAAATCGGTGTATAATTATAATTGCAGACCATATTAAACGGAGGGGAAAATTATGGCATCAGAAAGAATTCTTGTTGTTGATGACGACAATAACATTTGCGAGCTTTTAAGACTTTATCTTGAAAAAGAGGGCTATGACGTTATCCTTGCCCATAACGGCGGCGAGGCAGTCAAAATGTTTCAGGAGCTTTCACCCGACCTTATGATTCTTGATATTATGCTTCCCGTTCTTGACGGCTGGCAGGTATGCCGTGAGGTCAGAAAGTTTTCGGATAAGCCCATCATTATGCTTACCGCAAAGGGCGAAACCTTCGATAAGGTGCTGGGCTTTGAGCTCGGCGCAGACGACTACGTTGTGAAGCCCTTTGAGGCAAAAGAGGTTATGGCAAGAGTCAAGGCGGTGCTTCGCAGAAGCGGTTCGGCTGAAAAAACCGATATCAAGGAAGTGCGCTACGACAAGCTGGTTATTAACCTTACAAACTACGAGCTTCAGGTTGACGGCAAAAAGATTGACACGCCTCCCAAAGAGCTTGAGCTCATCTATCACCTTGCAAGCAACCCCAACAGAGTTTTTACAAGAGACCAGCTTCTTGACGAGGTATGGGGCTTTGATTACTACGGTGATTCAAGAACCGTTGACGTTCACGTAAAGCGTCTTCGTGAAAAGCTTGAAGGCGTTTCAGACAAGTGGGAGCTTAAAACCGTATGGAGCGTAGGCTACAAATTCGGTACTATTGATTAAGGGTGTTTGGAATGAAGAAAAGAAAAGCCTCAGGACTTTTCCGCAAATATTTTCTTGTTACAATTTCAATAATCCTTGCAAGCTTCGTCTTTTTAGGCGGAGCTCTCTTGCTTTTTGTTTCAAAGCTGTGGATGGATGAAAAAACCGCACTTCTTGAAGAAAACACCCTCAGCGTTGCCCAGAATACTGCGGCGGTGCTGGGATCAGATTACCTTGGCGAAAGCGGCAGAGGCTCGGTAATAGTCATCTGTAACACCCTTCACCAGATTTCAAATGCCATTGATGCCGACGTTTTCATCACAAACACCGAGGGTCAGGTTGTTTACTGCAAGGAAATCCTTCAGTCCAATATGGCGCTTTACACGGGCAACTGTATGGTACACAACTCATATTCAGTGCCTGCGGATATTATGGCGGATGCTCTGAAAACAACCGTTTCAACCACGGGTACTCTTGGCGGTGCGCTGAGCGATATTCACTTTGTTGTCAGCTCACCCGTTATAGTCAACGGCAAAACCGTTGCGGTTGTATTCTCAACCCAGGACGTTATCGGCGGTCTTACTCCCTACGTTGCAGGTATTCTGAGAGTATTCTCGGCGGCAACGCTTTTTGCTTTTGCAATGGCATTCATCCTTGTTTATCTCGTTTCTCTCAGACTCACAAGACCCCTGCGTGAAATGAGTGCGGCAACAAAGCAATATGCAAAAGGCGATTTCTCAACCCGTATTCCCATTAAATCAGGCTCACATATCTTCGGCAACGACGAAACCGATGAGCTTATTGCCGCATTCAACTCAATGGCACAGGCGCTTGCAACCCTTGAAATGAGCCGCAGAAGCTTCGTTGCCAACGTTTCACACGAGCTTAAAACTCCCATGACAACCATAGGCGGCTTTATTGACGGCATACTTGACGGCACAATCGAGCCCGAAAAAGAAACACAATACTTAAAAATCGTTTCCGATGAGGTCAAACGTCTGTCAAGGCTTGTTACGGGAATGCTTAATATGACAAAAATCGAAGCAGGCGAGCTTGAACTAAAGCCCGTAAACTTCGATATTTCCGAAATGATATTCCGTACCCTTCTCAGCTTTGAGCAGATTATCGATAAAAAGCATATCGAAATCAAGGGTCTTGACACCTTTGAAAGCAATAATGTGGTTGCGGATAAGGATATGATAAATCAGGTTGTTTATAATCTTATTGACAATGCCGCCAAATTCACTCCCGAGGGCGGATATATTGAGGTTTCCTCAAAAGCGGATTCCGAAAAGGTTATAGTCCGCATCCGCAACAGCGGTATGGGTATACCCGACGAAGAAATTGACAAAATATTTGAGAGATTCTATAAGATAGATAAATCCAGAAGCTATGACGTCAAGGGCGCAGGTATGGGTCTTTATATTGTAAAAACCATTATCGAGCTTCACGGCGGCAATATTGTTGCAAGAAGCGAGCCGGGTCAGTATACGGAGTTTATATTCCAGTTACCCTTGATTTAACAATTATTTACCCCGTGTTCAAATTGTATTAAAATTATTCGGTTAAAGTAAAAATACAGACACTACCATCGGAGGTTACCCTATGAACGACGAAAATATAAGAAACAACATTCCCGAGGAAGAAGTACCCGTTGCAGAGGCAGAGGAAATCGCTCCTGCTGAAGAAATTGAGGCTTCCGAGGAGCAGACCGTTGAAGAAGCCGCGGCGGAAGAAGCAATTAAAGAGGCTGTCTTTGAGGAAATTCCCGAAGTGCAAGCCGAAGAACAGCCCGTACCCGAAAATCCCGTCTACACTCAGCAGCCCTACACAAACGCACCCAATTACAGCTACAATCAGGGCGGCAATTACGGCTATCCTCCTCCGTCATACGGCAGAACGGTTAACCCGAACCCCGTTTACGCACCTGCACCCGCACCTCAGCCCGTGAAAAAAGACAGAAAAGGTCTGAGAATTTTTGCGGCTTGCCTTGCACTTGTTATTGTGTTTGCTCTGGGATTCGGCGTTGCATCAGTCAGAAAAGATAACAACGGCGGCAGCATTTCTTCATCGGAAAAAGATAAAAACACAGACGGCCCTCAGCTTAACATCAATGAATCGCCCGTCACTCCCACGGCGGCAAGCATTGAAGGTGCGCTGACCACTGCACAGATTGCCGAAAAGGTAAAGCCCTCAATCGTAGGTATCGTTGTTTATACACAGCGTTCAAACTCATCCGCAGGTGAAGGCACCGGTGTTATTATGGGCGAAGATAAATCAGGGGAATACACATATATCGTTACCTGTGCCCATGTTATCAGCGACGCAGGCATTCAGGTAAGAGTCCAGACCGAAGACGGCACCGCATACGATGCCCAAATCGTGGGTATGGATACAAGAACAGACCTTGGCGTGCTTAAAATCAAAGCAAAGGGACTGCCTGCCGCAGAATTCGGTGATTCAAATGCACTTAAAGTAGGCGACAGCGTTTATGCTATCGGTAACCCCGGCGGCGTTGAATTCTTCGGCTCATTCACAGGCGGCTTTGTTTCCGCCATCGACAGACCCGTAAGCAGTGAAATCGGCTACACAATGAAATGTATCCAGCACGATGCGGCTATTAATCCCGGTAACTCGGGCGGTGCGCTGGTCAACGTTTACGGTCAGGTTATCGGCATCAACTCGCAGAAGATTGCCGCAACCGACTACGAGGGTATGGGCTTTGCAATACCCACAACCGCCGCAAAGCAAATCATCGACGACCTTATCGCTTATAACTATGTTCCCAACAGACCCAAGCTGGGTATCACCTACTACCCCGTAAGTTCAAGCGCACAGTACAGTATGATTGCGCAGATCAAAGGTCTGCCTGCAGGCACACTTATCATCAACGAAATCAGCCCCGACAGTTCACTTGCAAACACAAAGGTAAGACAGTACGATATGATTACCGCCGTTAACAGCAAGGCTCTGACAACTGCCGATATTCTTCTTGAAAAGATTGATAACGGCAAGGTGGGCGATAAGCTGACCCTTTCAATCTGCAGAGTCAACGGAGATTATTCCATTGAAGAATTTGACGTTGAAATCACTCTTGTTGAGGATAAAGGCGGCACGGAGCCCGTAAGCACAACACAGAGTTATATTGACCCCTTTGAATATTTCAACCAGTTCGGTTATTAACAAAAGCAAAAAAGCCCTGACCAATTAAGGCCAGGGCAATTTTTATTGATTATTTGCTGTACTTGCCTCTCTTCACGTAGTGAGTGTGAAGAACTTCGTGTGCAACGTGGCTGCCGGGCTTCTCAAAATACTCGGCATATACTGCCTTAACAGCTTCATTTTCGTGTGACTTTCTTACGGGAAGATTTGCATCTGCCTCGTAAAGAGCCTTACCTCTGATGCCCTTAAGGTCAACAAAGTTGCGGACACTTGCAGGCTGTACGGGCTGACCGCCGCCGTTTACGCAACCGCCGGGGCAAGCCATAATTTCAACAAACTGGTAGTCTGCTGTGCCTGCCTTGATTTTTTCCATAACAGCCTGTGCATTCTTCAGACCGCTTGCGGCACAAACCTTGATTTCCTTGCCTGCGATGGTGTAGGTTGCTTCTTTAAGACCGTCGGTGCCTCTTACCTCTGTGAATTCAAGAGCTTTGAGTTCTTCACCTGTAAGAACTTCGTAAGCAGTTCTCAGAGCAGCTTCCATAACGCCGCCTGTTGCGCCGAAGATAACGCCTGCGCCTGAGCCTTCGCCCAGAGGATTATCGAATTCTTCGTCGGGAAGAGCGTTGAATGTGATACCTGCGGTTTCAATCATTCTTGCAAGCTCACGGGTTGTGAGAGCGTAGTCAACATCAGCATAGCCGCTTGCAGCCTGATCATCTCTGCCTGCCTCAAATTTCTTTGCGGTACAGGGCATAATGCTTACAACAACGATATCCTTGGGATCAAGGTTCATCTTCTTAGCATACCATGTCTTGATAACTGCGCCGAACATCTGCTGAGGTGACTTACAGCTTGAAAGGTGGTCAATCTGCTCGGGGAAGTAGTGCTCGCAATACTTAACCCAACCGGGTGAGCAGGATGTGATAAGGGGCAGAACGCCGCCGTTGTTGATTCTGTCAAGAAGCTCGGTTGCTTCTTCCATAATTGTAAGGTCAGCTGAGAAATCGGTATCGAATACCTTGCTGAAGCCAAGTCTGCGGAGTGCGGCAACCATCTTGCCTGTTACGTTTGTGCCGATAGCGTTGCCGAAGCACTCGCCGAGGGTAACTCTGATTGAAGGAGCAGTGTTGACAACAACAAACTTGTCGGGGTCAGCGATTGCTTCAAATACCTTTGCGGTATCATCCTTCTCATAAAGTGCGCCAACGGGGCAGTTAACGATACACTGACCGCAGGATACGCATGAGAAATCGTTAAGGGGAAGCTCGAAGGGTGAGCCGATATGAGTATCGAAGCCTCTTGCGCTTGCACCGATAACGCTGATTGCCTGATTGTCACAAGCAGCTACACAGCGGCGGCAAAGCACGCACTTGCTGTTGTCTCTGATCATGTGAGCAGCTGAATCGTCATACTGGAATTCGGGATATACACCCTCGAAGGTGTCAAGCTTGTCCACGCCGTAATCCTTGCAAAGCTTCTGAAGCTCGCAGTTACCGCTTCTTACACATGAAAGGCAATCCTTTCTGTGAGTTGAAAGAACAAGCTCAAGATTCATCTTGCGGCTGTTTCTTACCTTCTCAGTGTTTGTGAAGATTTCCATACCCTCGTTTACGGGGAATACGCAGGCTGCAACAAGTGAACGTGCGCCCTTAACTTCAACCATACACATACGGCAAGCGCCGATTTCATTCATTTCTTTGAGGTAGCAAAGAGTGGGGATTTCGATGCCTGCATATCTTGCAGCCTCAAGGATTGTAATGCCCTTGGGAACACTCAGGGGCATATTGTTTATTTTAATGTTTACCATTTCCATTATATTATGCCTCCTCTGTTAAGCCTTGATGATAGCGCCGAACTTACATGAATCCATACAAGCACCGCACTTGATACATTTTGCTGTATCGATGGTGTGGGGGTTCTTGACTGTGCCGTTGATAGCGCCTACGGGGCATTTTCTTGCACAAAGAGTACAGCCCTTACACTTATCTGCCTCAATAACGTAGTTAAGAAGCTTCTTACATACGCCTGCGGGGCACTTCTTATCAACAACGTGAGCAATGTATTCCTCACGGAAGAACTTGAGTGTTGCAAGAACGGGGTTGGGAGCTGTCTGACCAAGACCGCAGAGTGAGTTTTCCTTGATGTAATATGCAAGCTCTTCAAGCTTATCAATATCCTCAAGAGTACCGTTACCGTCGGTGATCTTCTCGAGAATTTCCATCATACGCTTTGTACCGATACGGCAGGGAGCACACTTACCGCAGGATTCGTCAACCGTGAAATCAAGGAAGAACTTTGCAATGTCAACCATACAGTTGTCTTCGTCCATAACGATAAGACCGCCTGAACCCATCATACAGCCGATAGCGGTAAGGTTATCGTAGTCAATGGGAGTATCGATAAGGCTTACGGGGATACATCCGCCTGAGGGACCGCCTGTCTGAGCAGCCTTGAACTTCTTGCCGTTGGGGATGCCGCCGCCGATATCATAGATGATTTCGCGAAGAGTTGTACCCATGGGGATTTCAACAAGACCTGTGTTTTCAATCTTGCCGCCGAGAGCGAATACCTTTGTACCCTTTGACTTCTCTGTACCCATTGAAGCAAACCACTCAGCGCCTTTAAGGATGATCTGAGGAATGTTTGCAAAGGTTTCAACGTTATTTTCAGTTGTGGGCTTGCCGAAGAGACCCTTTACTGCGGGATAGGGAGGACGGGGTCTGGGCTCACCTCTGTTACCTTCGATTGAGGTCATAAGAGCAGTTTCTTCACCGCAAACGAATGCGCCTGCACCGAGACGGATGAACAGGTCGAAGTCGAAGCCGCTGTCGAAAATGTTCTTGCCGAGAAGGCCGTATTCTCTTGCCTGATCGATAGCAAGCTGAAGACGCTTAACAGCGATGGGGTACTCTGCACGAACATATACGTAACCTTCGGTAGCGCCTGTTGCGTAACCACAGATAGCCATAGCTTCGATAAGGCAGTGGGGGTCACCTTCAAGAACCGAACGGTCCATAAATGCACCGGGGTCGCCTTCGTCAGCATTACATACAACATACTTCTGGTCTGCTGCGTTTGCTGCAGTGAAGCTCCATTTGAGACCTGTGGGGAAACCGCCGCCGCCTCTGCCGCGGAGACCTGAATCCTTGACAACCTTAACAACGTCTTCGGGAGTCATTTCGGTAAGAACCTTACCGAGGGCTGCATAACCGTCCATTGCGATGTATTCGTTAATGTCTTCGGGGTCAATAAGACCGCAGTTACGCAGTGCAACTCTCTTCTGAGTCTTGTAGAAGTTTGTGTCGTTAAGCGAGATTGTTTTGCCTGCTTCTTCAATAACACTCTCATCTGCATCTTTATAAACAAGTCTGTCTACAAGACGGCCCTTGAGAAGATGCTCCGAAACGATTTCGGCAACATCACTTTCCTGAACACGGCTGTAAAATGTGCCTTCGGGGTAGATGATAACAACGGGACCCAGAGCGCAAAGACCGAAACAGCCTGTCTGAACAACCTTTACTTCGTCTGCGAGACCGTTCTTTTCGATTTCGCTTTCGAAGGTTGAAATAAGTACCTTACTGCCCGATGAAGTACAGCCGGTACCGCCGCAAATCAATACGTGAGAACGAATCATATTTCTTTAACCTCCATTATGAGATAGCGTTGCTGATTGTGTATTCCGAAATAACCTTGCCGCCCTTAAGGTGCTTCTCAATAACCTCAGCAGCCTTTTCGGGGGTCATTTTGATGTAGGTAACCTTTTCTTTGTCTGCCTCAAAGATTTCAACAACGGGCTCGTACTGGCAAACACCGATACAGCCTGTCTGTGAAACGGTAACCTTCTCTGCAAGACCTGCGTTGCTTACGCCTTCAACGAATGCGTTGAGAACGGGTCTTGCACCTGCTGCGATACCGCAGGTTGCCATACCGACAACTACTCTGATTTCGCCGCTGCCTTCACGAAGAACAACCTTGTCCTTCATCTTTTCTCTGATTGCTGCAAGCTCAGCCAATGATTTCATAGTATCTATCCTCTCTTTAAATATTAAACATTATTATTCAATGGATTCATAGCCCTCTCTGAGGTAGCCTTCAATCCATTTTATAACTTCGTAATTGTCAAGCGGAACGTCACCGAGAATTTCCCGAAGCTCCCTTGTATCAAGCTCAACGGAGCCTTTATCCGTGATATGCTCAAACCGCCACTCAATGTGGGGCGAGCCCTGAATAAGCGTTGTCACGGTTGAAACCATATCCCCTACGGGAGTGAAATCAAAGTGATTCATATAAAATTCCGCCGTAACCGTTGTTCCGTGCTTTTCGGGGTTATCCTTTTCGCTGACGGAAGCTATTGTTATTCCTCCCCCCGTCTGCTCAGCCGCAAGCTTCAGCAGAGGTACACCCATACCGACGCTCCTTGTAGTGCGTGTGGTGTAGAAAGGATTCATAACGTTTTTAACGGTTTCTTCGCTCATTCCGCAGCCGTCATCCTCAATGATGAGAGTCAGCCTGCCGTCTGCCTCAATGAGCTTTATAAGAATGTTCTCTGCCCTTGCCTTGACGGAATTCATTGCAACGTCAAGAACGTTCAGTGATAACTCTTTCATAAACCCTTCAGCCTTTCAAAAAGCTTTTTGCGGATATTTTCGGGAGTTTCCTCCTCAACGTCAAGCTCAAAGCAGTTGAGCCTTCCGCTGATATCCCAGAGATAATGTGCATCTGACGAAACAACGAGGGGCTTACCCTCAATAATCGGGAATTTTTCTTTGTATTCACCGATTTTATCGCTGTCGTGAAATTCCGCACAGGGGAAATAAGGCATTTCGGGGAACACACCCAGAGTTGCGATAATTCCGTTTGCCTCTCTGTCGATATGTGCAGGGTAGCATATGCCGCCAAAGTGCTCAACCAGTGAGGGTGCTTCGTCAACGGTAATCAGGGTTGCGTTTGAAAGAAGATAATCGTCAACTCCGATAACCTCATCGTTTTCGTCCATTATCATCTGCTGACCGAAAATATCAACACGGTTTTTGAACGGTATTCTGCGCGTATTCACTTCCTCGCTGAATTTCAGCGCATCATCCAGCCTTTCAAAAAGGCAGACAAGGTGAATATCCTCCGCAGTTGTAAGCTCCATACCTGCAACGGGCACAATTCCGTTTGCCTCAGCGGTTTTGAAAAAGGCGGGACAGTTAAGGCAGGTGTTGTGGTCTGTCAGTGCCATAATATCCAGCTTTGCAACAACGCCCATACCCGCAATGTTGTTGGGGGTCATATCGTCGTCACCGCAGGGGGAAAGGCAGGAGTGAATATGCAGGTCGTAATAATACTTCTTCATATCAGAGCCTTGATGCCAATGCCATTGCCGTTTCGTAGGCAGGCATATGAGCAGTGAGAACGTTGATGCCCTTTGACTCGGCAGTTTCCTTAACCGTGCCGTCAAGCTCAACACCCTCGGCAAGAATAACGCAGGCAACGTCCGCAAGTGCGGCAACGGCGGCAACGTTGATGTTGGACATTATTGTTATCCACGCATCATCCGCCTTGGCACGACCCATTACCCAGCTGAGAAGGTCGCCGATATAAACACCGCCGATTTTCCTCTCCCCGTCAGGCAAGGTTACTGCCTCGAAGCCCTGCACGGCGGCAAGCTCACTGACTGTCATCGCGCTCACCTCCGTCGTATTCTCTGATGTATTTTCTGATAAGATCCTTATAAGCGATTATGCACTCGTTTCTGTCTGCATTACCCATAACGATATCCTCTGCAAAGGCACGGCAATTGGGTGCACCGCAGGAGCCGCAGTCAATGCCGGGCAATTCCCTACGCAGTGCCTGAATCTTTGCCATAAGCCTCATTGACTCGCCTATACTGTCGCTGAGTCTGTTGAGAGGCTTGTAGCTTGGCATATCGGGGAGGAATTTCTCACCCGGAATGTAGCTTTCGTCCTCGGGTACGGAGTTGAGAGCGATGGGCATATAACGCCTCAGGGTGTGAAGTCTGTTTTTTGCAACGTAGGGATTTTCAATGGTAAGCACTCCGCCTACGCATCCGCCGGGGCAGGCGTTAAGCTCAACAAAATCGATGGGCGGTATGTTGCCGTCTTCAATCTGGTCGAGCACGGAGATAACGTTATTGATGCCGTCCGCCGCAAGAATTTTATCGTTGAGAAGTGCGGAACCTTCGCCGCCGCAGATAGCCCAGCTTACGCCGATTCTGCCTGACTGTGACGATATGTCGCAATTCCTGTCACGATTCATAACGTTTATGAGCCTGAGATAAATCTCGCTCATTGATACAACAAGGTCAACCGCACTTTTGTAGCTGCCGAAGCCGTTTCGCGCATAACTCACCTTTGCGGGGCAGGGAGAAATGAAGCAGGTGCATATTTCTTCCCTCTTGAGCTCGGGATGAGCCTTCAGCGCCTCCTCCTTCGCCATTGCGGCGGCAACCTCCATGGGAGGAAGCAGAGGCAGAAGATTATCCTTCAGAAACGGGAAACGCAGAGCAATAAGCCTTGCAACAACGGGACACGCCGTGCTGATAACGGGCTTTTTGATGCCTTCGGTCTGCAGATAAACCCTTGTGTAGTCAGATACAAGCTCAGCCGCCTTCGCAACCTCAAACACCTCGTCGAAGCCGATATCAAGCAAGCCCTGAATCACATAGCCCACGTTGTCAAGATTATCGAACTGCGCCATAAGTGCAGGTGCGGGCAGGGCGATTTTGTATCTGTAATTTTTAATTTCATCAAAAGAGTTGCATATACTCTTTTTTGCATTGTTGGGGCAGTTTCTTATACACTCGCCGCAGTCAATGCATCTTTCGGAATCAATCACCGCACAGCCGTTACGCACTCGGATTGCCTCTGTGGGGCAATGCTTCATGCAGGTTGTGCAGCCCGTGCATTTTGACGAATCAAGGGACACGGAATGGATGTATGTATTCATCCGAAAACCAACCTCCGAATCAGTAATTGACCTTCATCGTGATGGTCGTTCCAACGCCTACAACCGAGTCAATGTGCATATAGTCGGTGTAGCGCTTCATATTCGGCAGACCCATACCTGCGCCGAAGCCCAGCGAACGGACGTTGTCGGGGGCTGTTGAGAAGCCCTCCTGCATAGCCTGTTCGATGTTGGGAATACCGGGACCTGTGTCCTTAAGAATAATTTCAACACTTTCGTCGCTGACGATAACCTCCGCAACGCCGCCGTGTGCGTGGATAACCATATTGATTTCACCCTCGTACATTGCGATTGAAACCCTGCGGATTGTTTCGGGGTCAATGCCAAGCTCGCGCAGATTCTTTTTGACCTGAACGGAAGCCTGACCTGCCGACGTAAAATTATCGCCGTCAACTTCAAAGTGAAAAACCAAGGGTTCAGCCATGTAATTCACCATTTCCTTTAAGTCCGTTTGAATAGAGTATGCCGCAGGCTTCATACATACGCTTGGGCGTTGTAAGAATAACCATTCCGCTTTCTTTCGCAAGGTCGATCATATCCTGCGAAGGCTGCTTGGAACGGACAAACACAATGCAGAGCATATCCATCATTTCAGCGGTTCTGATAACCTGGGCGTTGACAAGGCCCGTCATAAGCACCGCCTGTTCTTTAACGTATGCAAGAACGTCGCTCATCATATCGCTTCCGCAGGCGGAATGTATCTCTTTATCAAGATTTTCGCCGCCGCAAAGCACCTGAGCACCCAGTAAATCTTTAATGTCATTGATTGTCATTGCCGAATCCCTCATTTTCAAGTGGATTAGTTCTGGTATTTTGCGATGATATCGGGAATTTCGTCGGGAGTTACTCTGCCGTATACGTCATCGTTGATTGTAAAAACGGGAGCAAGACCGCAGGCACCGATGCAGCGGCAAGCCTCAACAGAGAATTTAAGGTCGGCTGTGCATTCGCCGGGAGCTACGCCGAGAACTTCACAGATCTTATCGAGAATTTCCTGTGAGCCCTTAACGTAACATGCTGTGCCGAGACAAACAGAGATGTTGTACTGTCCCTTGGGTGTGAGTGAGAAAAGTGCATAGAAGCTTGCTACGCCGTAAACCTTCTGAAGGGGAACACCCATACCGTCTGCGATCATCTTCTGAACCTCGATGGGCAGATAACCGTAAATGTTCTGTGCCTCCTGCATAACGTGCATAAGCATGCTCTTGTCGCCGGCGCACTCGGCAATAATTGCCTTGAGCTGTGCCTCCTGCTCGGGAGTGCCGGTGAAGGGTAAGTTGCTAATCTTTTTCAGCATTAAGCCATTCCTCCTGAATGAAAATTTTTGCTGTTTAATAAAACACAAATTTACGATGCAGTCCTAAGATTTAAGCATAATCCTGCATTCTAATGCATTATAACATATTAAAACAAAAAATGCTACTTTTTTATCGATATTTTTTGCACGAATACACACAAATTTTTATGAATTTTTTGTATAAATATTCTCTTTTGCAGGCTTGATTATTCAATCCTGCATTTTATGCGCTCCGATTGACAACGTATGCCGTTTCGTGATATTATTGTAAAAAAATCAGAAGTGGTATGATATATGAAAAACAAACGCAATTTCCCTTTTGTCACCGTAACCAAAAAAGCCGAAGCGTCAATCAAAAGAGGGCATCCCTGGGTGTACGATGCTGAAATCACGCAATCCGCAGGCGAATTCGAAAACGGCTGCCTCGTTGACGTACTTTCTCTCAAAGGCTCCTATCTGGGCACGGGATTTTTAAGCGAAAAAAGTAAAATCAGAATAAGAATTCTCTCCTCAAACGCAAACGAAGCCTTCTCCGACGCATTCTGGGAAAGAAGACTCCGTTATGCGGTGGATTACAGAAAAACCGTTATGGGTGACGATTTCAGCAACTGCCGCCTTATTTTCGGCGAAGCCGACGGTCTGCCAGGGCTGACTGTTGACAGATTCTCTGACATTCTCGTTGCTCAGGTGCTTTCCTACGGTATGGAGAAAATCAAGGATATGATTTACAAAACCCTTGTGAAAATCCTTCGTGACGACGGCGAAGAAATCAGCGGTGTTTTTGAGCGTAACGATGTTGCAATCCGTGAGCTTGAAGGGCTTTCGCAGTATAAGGGCTGGTATGAAGCAATACCCCATCCCGATTCCCCCGTAACCGAAATCTGCGAAAACGGAATAAAATATTTTGTTGACGTTGAAAACGGTCAGAAAACAGGATTTTTCCTTGACCAGAAATACAACCGTCTTGCGGTTTCAAAAATCGCAAAAGGCAAAAAAGTTCTTGACTGCTTTACTCACACAGGCTCCTTTGCTCTCAATGCCGCAATGGGTGGCGCAGAGAGAGTAACCGCTGTTGACATATCCGAAACCGCAGTTAAAATGGCTCGGGCAAATGCAGAAAGAAACGGTCTTGACGGCAGAATGGATTTTCTTGCCGCCGACGTTTTCGACCTTCTTCCCCAACTTGAAGCAAAGGGCGGAAAGCCTTATGATTTCATCATTCTCGACCCTCCCGCATTCACAAAAAGCCGTAAAACCGTAAGGAATGCAGAGAAGGGCTACAAGGAAATCAACTACCGTGCAATGAAGCTTCTCCCCCGAGGAGGCTACCTTGCAACCTGCTCCTGCTCCCACTTTATGCGTAACGATTTATTCGTAAAAATGCTTCACGATGCCGCCGCAGACGCAGGGGTACAGTTAAAGCAGATCGAAGCCCGTCAGCAGTGCTGCGACCATCCCGTTTTGTGGAACGTGCCCGAAACGGATTACCTTAAATTTTATATTTTTCAGGTGGTGTAAATTATGTTTTATTCAAACTGGATGTCATACATCAAAGACGATACGAAAATCACCAAAATCGCAATGCCCGGCTCCCACAATTCCGCAACAATGGGTATGAATAAATTTGCAAGATGTCAGGGCGGCTCACTTTATGATCAGGCAATGCACGGCGTGCGTATGTTTGACATAAGGCTCAAGGCAACAAAAAAGGGCGAGCTTATCGTTGCACACGGTCTTATAAACGGTATGCCTGCAGAGCAGGCTTTCGAAAATCTTCAGAGGCTTCTTGACACCACAAACGAGTTTTTTGTTATCAGCCTTCAGACCTATATGAATCAAGGGTTCGGTCCCGTAACCTTGAGATATAAAAGCAACACAGCCGAAACAAACAGGCTTATCCGCAAGTATCTCAGCCCCGAAAAATACGCCCTTACCGACGTTGAGGATATCGGCACGCTGACCATCGGCGATATACGCAGATCGGGCAAAAAATACATACTTCTCAATGCGAACAAGGAGTATGATTTCAGCAGCGACGTGCTTATGTACGGCCCCTGGAATCCCACTGTTTTCGGCTATAAGCCCGAAAAATTCATAAAGGAAATCCAGAAATATCTGCTTGAATTCGAGGACAGCGGCTTCCATTGGCTTCAGACCCAGCAGACCCCCAACCCCGGCACGGAAAACGGCTGGCTGAAATGGCCCGACGACCTTGACGAAATCATCAGAGGATATTTTCCGCAGCTCATTTCGGATATTGCCGCAGACCCCGTTATGCTTGAAAGAGCGAACATCATCGCAGGCGATTTTATGAGCCGTGACAACTTCAAAACAAACCTTATTCTCCGCCTGAATCTTCTCAAAGGCATTGTAAAAGATGAGCTTGTTGAGGAATATACCAACTTCATAAGATAAGCAAAAAGGCGGTCAGCAGACCGCCTTTTTAGAATTCATAAAATATCCTATGACCGTTAAAATTAAATTCATACTGAATTAATATTTCGGGGGTATTATTTAAGCGTACCAGGCAGGAGCCGCAACCTGCAGGGTACATACGCAATACCCCTCCTCAATTCAACCCCATGCAGAAGACGGTGCCCTCGGGTGCCGTCTTCTTGCGTTTTATAAAACAAATTCGTATCACCTTTCGCCACTTGCTCTGACAATAAATTTCAGAAATTCATAAATCGTTTTCGGATAAGGCGAATAATCGCTCGTTGTAATCTTACCGTCTCTGAATGTAATTTTTATTTTTTTGCTACTTTCATCTTTTTCAACATTAACCATGCCGTCAAAGCCTATGCAACGGCAAGAATCTGTAAGATTATCATACAACCCGTATCTTGTAATGACAACACCCTTCTCTCCCGTATTCTTTTTGGTGGTGTCAAAAAGTGCAATAATTCCTCCGGTTAAAATCGAGTCATCCGTAATATACTTTGTCGCATTCTTTTTCTGCTTTTCTGAAACGTTTTCAGCAAAATGGAAAACCCAATTTTTCTGAAAATACTTTCCTGTTTTTACTTTATTGGCATAATTGATTGCACGGTTTATTTTATCACCGGTATTAACCAACGAATCGAAATCAAGAACACCGACTTTTCTGTGTTTCAACAATATTTCTGCAAACTTATACACATCAAAAAGATTGGTTTTTTCGATTCCCAGAATCTTCCCGTTATTCAGATAAAAAGCCGTACATCCATCAATTTGAGCAATACTTTTTATTTCACGGTAATCAACAGAACACACTTTATCTTCCATTGCGTAGTATGTATGTCTGAAATACATTGCGGTCTTGGTAAAAAGAAATCCTTCCTTGCCCGATTCCAGAATTGACATGTCCAACAAAGCAACAAAGTTTTCTTCCGTTTCATAATCGCTTGAAGGGATATGCTTCAATGCATTTTTGATTTGTTTATCTTTAAGTTGTCTTTTCAGACGGATATCTTTTCTTACAGTTGAGTTGTACTCGTTTATAACTTCCGTAATATCAAATTTTTTGCCGATTTCACTCTTTTTTTCATTCGATACGGTAACACGGGCATACGAGCCGTTGTTTTGCCTGTCGCTTGCATTTTCCACAGTCTCAACAATGCTTATCTGCGGCTTCGAAGTCACTTTTTCGCCGATGTCATTCTGCTTCGATATTTCAAATTTCACCTGATTATCCGTACTTTCTTTTGTTTCCTGCAAAAATTCAGTGCGGATTACATCTGCTTTCAATATGTGCCGCTGAACATCCTCGCAAGATTTTTCCTGCACAGTCTGTTCGGTCAGGTTTTCGATATGCATAGTTTCCGCTTTCACGGGCTCCTTTTCTTCTTCAAACACTTTGCAGGGTGCCAGAATTTTTGAATTAACCAACGAATCCGTAAATTCCTCTTTGCTGTTGTAATTGCTGAAATACAGCGCCTGTAATACGTTCAACTGCATTCTCATACCGGGCGAAAGTTTCACATCATCAACATATGAAACCAAGATTTCTTTTTTCTCCTCAATGGCAAAATTTATTTCACGGCGACAATTATGTGAATCAAGCGCACTCTGGCTCAGCATTACAAGAACAACAGAGCTTTCCACAATTTTTTCGGCAATAAATTCAGGCCATTCCGAACCTGCCTCAATACCATTATCATACCATATATTGAAGCCGCGTCGTTTAAGTTCCCCGATTACAGGAATAACAAAATCCGAATCCTTATGCGAATAGCTTATAAAAATAAACTTATCATTCTTCTCCGCCATAGTTTTCTCTCCTTAATTTTCGCATAGGTTTATTTGAATTCCACATACTGTGAGGTAATATACAGCATCATTATAAATCCGATTATCATAGGTATTGTCAGCACGAAGGCACGCATTTTTTTACCCTCGCTCAGTGCAGTAAAGGAGGGCATAAGCCTGCGTTTCTTTTTGAGCACAATAAACACCGCACTGCCCGCAACCGTTACCGCATAAAGCACGCCCATTGTTACGTAATAAACGATATTCAGCGTCTTTTCGTCGGTAATATCCGCAAGCATAAACTCTGTTACAACGGCGTAAAAGTTGTTGCAGAAATGAATCAGAACACCCGTCCATATGCTGTTTGTGATACACACCGCATAGCCGATTCCCACGCCTGCAATCAACGCAAAGGGTGCCTGAACAAGGTTGCCGTGAAGCACCGCAAAAACCAATGCAGAGGCAAGTATGGCGAATTTATCGCCGTATCTTCTCAAGGGCTGAAGCACTGCGCCTCTGATTGCAAATTCCTCAACCAGCGCAGGCACAACCGCAACGGAAAGCACATATACTGCTCTGCCGCCCAAATCCTCGGGCACCGAATAATCGGGTGAAGAAAGGGTGATTCCTGCCGAATCCATTACGTTCACAAAAACGCTTGTGACGTAGTTGCCTGCAAGGCACACAAAGAAACCCAGTGCAGCTGCGGTAATCATCAGCGGAGTGCTCACGGGCTTATTGAATCTGAAAACATCCGTGCCCGTCTTTTTTTCAAGGTAAAATCCTGCAATTCCGAAGGGTATAAGCAGGCTGAGCACGGAGTAAAATATGGTTATGACGCTCTGCATTGAAGGGCTTGTGTTATAAAGCTCGCCAAGCGGAGTAAGCAGAATTATCGCAGAAATAATATTCTGTATAAGAACATATCCCATAACGCAGAGACCTGCCGCATTACTCAGCAGGCGGATGTTCTTTTTTTCGTTTTGCTGACGGATATATAAGTCGTATTGAGGAGTATCGTAGCCGTACAAATTCATCACCGTTGTTTCTTTTTTTTGCAATATTACTGAATTTTTCTATTATTATACCGCAAAATTCTATGACTTACAAGGCAAAAAAATGAACTAACCGTCAAAAAAATATTGTAATATGTTCATTTATAGTGTAAAATGTAAAAATATACAGGAGGATGAATACATGGCAATTACCAGAACTCAGCTTGAAGAAATGATTTCTTCAAAGCTTTCACACTTTTTCGGCGTTTCACCCAAGGACGCTACCAACGAGCAGTTTTACCGTGCTCTTTCAATAATCGTAAGGGATATGGCAAGAGATTCCCGCAGAGAGTTTGACAAGGCATCAAACGAAAAGGGTCAGAAAAAGGTTTACTATCTCTGTATGGAATTTCTTATGGGCAGAGCTCTTAAAAACACCCTTTATAACCTTAACCTTACCGAAACTGCAAAAGAAGCTCTTGCTTCCTTCGGAGTAAAGCTTGACAAACTCTATGACTGCGAGCCCGATGCAGGTCTGGGCAACGGCGGTCTGGGCAGACTTGCCGCCTGCTACCTTGATGCCCTTGCAAATCAGGGCTACTGCGGTATGGGTTACTCAATCCTTTACGAATACGGTATTTTCAGGCAGAAAATCATTGAAGGCTGGCAGACCGAAATGCCCGATTTCTGGCTCCCCGGCGGCGAGGTATGGCTTGTACCCAGAGAAGACCAGACCGTTGAAGTCAAGTTTGAAGGCAATATTGTTGACAGCTGGGAAGGTCCTTTCCATCAGGTTGAGCTTGTAAACTGCAAAACCGTGAAAGCCGTGCCCTACGATATGATGGTTGCAGGCAAGGACGGCAAGGGTGCCGCAGTGCTCCGTCTCTGGAGCGCAAAGGTTGACGGCATTGATATGGCAATGTTCAACCAGGGCGACTATATGCGCGCTATGGAAGAAAAGGCTATGGCAGAGGTTATCAGCAAGGTGCTTTACCCTGCGGATAATCATCAGGAAGGCAAGAGCCTTCGTCTGCGTCAGCAGTATTTCCTTGTTTCCGCTTCGGTGCAGGATATTGTTGCGCGCCACCTCAGACACTACGGCTCGCTTGAAAACTTTGCGGAAAAGAACGCAATTCACATCAACGATACACACCCCACAATGGCAATCCCCGAGCTTATGAGAATTATGCTTGACGAATGCGGCTACGGCTGGGACGATGCATTCAGAATTGTTGAAGAATGCTGTGCATACACCAACCACACCGTTATGGCTGAGGCTCTCGAATGCTGGGGCGAGGACCTTTTCAAGCGCCTTCTTCCCCGTATTTACCAGATTACCAAGGAAATCGACAACAGATTCAGAAAGAAAATCTGGGATGCAACGGGCGATGCAGGCAGAGTTGAAAGAATGGCTGTTATTTCGGGCGGTGCCGTCAGAATGGCCAACCTCTGCGTTGCCGTATGCCACAAGGTAAACGGCGTTTCAGCCCTTCACAGTCAGATTCTCAAAGATACGGTGTTCAATGAGTTCTACACTCTTGAACCCGATAAATTCACAAACGTCACAAACGGTATCGCACACCGCCGCTGGCTTTGCCAGGCAAATCCCCGTCTTACCTCAATGCTTACCGACCTTATCGGCGACGGCTTTGTGTATGACGCAAGCAACCTTGAAAAGCTCAAGGCATATTCGGGCGATGCAGGCGTGCTTTCGGAGCTTCGCAGAATCAAAACCGCAAACAAAGAGGATTTTGCAAAGCTGGTTATGAAGAAAACAGGCATCAGCCTTGACCCCTCATCGATTTTCGACGTTCAGGTAAAACGTCTTCACGAATACAAGCGTCAGAATCTCAACGCTCTCAACATTCTTGCAAAATACCTTGAGATCAAGGCAAACCCCAACGGTAACCACACTCCCCACACCTACATTTTCGGTGCGAAGGCAGCCCCCGGTTACTATATGGCAAAGAAAATCATTGAATTCATCTGCACTCTTGCAGACCTTATAAACAATGACCCCGAGGTAAAAGACCTTCTCAAGGTTGTTTATATGGAGGATTATAACGTCACAATGGCAGAGGCGCTTATGCCTGCCGCCGACATCAGTGAGCAGATTTCCCTTGCAGGCACCGAAGCCAGCGGCACGGGCAATATGAAGCTTATGATTAACGGCGCAATCACCCTTGGCACAATGGACGGCGCAAATGTTGAGATTTACGATGCGGTAGGCCCCGAAAATATTCTTATTTTCGGTATGAGCACTCCCGAGGTAAACGAGCTTAAAAAGGCAGGCTACCAGCCTCAGAATTATTACAACAACAATGCCGAAATCAACAACGTAATCAACTTCATCAACAAGGGCTTCGGCGGCAAACACTTCGGTGAAATCGGCGGCACAATCACCCACCACGACCCCTATATGGTTCTTGCCGACTTTGCGGATTACAGAAACATCCAGAAGCTTGCTGAAGAAATATGGCACGACACAGCCCGTTGGGACACAATGTCACTTATGAACATTGCAGGTGCAGGCGTATTTGCGGCTGACCGTTCAATCAACGATTACGCAAGAGATATCTGGCACGTTGAAAAGCTTGATTCAATAAAATAAATTTTAAGGGCGGCTTTCAGAGTCGCCCTTTTAGGATGTTATTATGACCGACAGAGATTTTATGATGATTGCAATTGAACAGGCAAAGCTTGCCGCCGACGAGCTTGAGGTGCCCGTGGGTGCGGTTGTGGTGCGTAACGGCGAGGTTGTTTCCGTTGGCAGAAACCGCCGTGAAACGGGCAAAAATGCCCTTGCCCATGCCGAAATCGAGGCAATAGACCTTGCCTGCAAAAAGCTGGGCGGCTGGCGGCTGTGGGAATGCGAAATGTATGTCACACTGGAACCCTGCCCTATGTGCACAGGTGCCATCATCAACTCCCGTCTGCGCCGTGTGGTTTACGGTGCATCGGATTACAAGGCAGGCTCCTGCGGCTCGATCATAAATCTTTTTGACCTGCCCTATAACCACAAGCCTGAGCTTGTCGGCGGCTTTATGGCAGATGAATGTGCCGCCCTGCTTTCAGAATTCTTTGCAGGCCTGAGGAAGCGCAAAAATGAAAAATAAAACAAGGATTACATACACACTTATTTTTATTCTGCTTCTTCTTGCAGAAATTTTAATCGGTGCTTTCGTCAACGATTCATTCATCCGTCCGTATATGGGCGACGTGCTGGTTGTAATGCTTATCTGCTCGCTTCTCCGCATTTTCTTTGCGGAAAAGCCGAAGCTTCTGCCGATATACACTGCCCTCTTTGCTGTTTCGGTTGAAATATTGCAGTATTTTGATTTTGTAAAGCTTCTCGGACTTGAAGGAAACAAAATCATAAGCATTGCGCTGGGCAGAACCTTTGACATTAAAGATATTATCTGTTATATTGCAGGCGGTATTATATTTTTTGCCGCAGAACAAATAAGGAGGAAAGCAAATGACCGCTGAAAGCATACTTTTTGCCATTGAAATTATCGGTACGGTTGCCTTTGCAATAACGGGTGTTATCACCTCGGTTGAAAAGAAATTCGATATTTTCGGCGCTATCGTACTGGGCACGGTAACGGCGGTTGGCGGCGGTATAGTCCGTGACCTTATTCTGGGCTACACTCCCCCCATGGCATTCCGAAAATCCGTTTATGCAATAACCGCGGTTATAACCTCCCTTGCGGTTTTTGTTATTGCATATTTCTTCGGCAGAAGAATAAAGAAGCATTTCAATATCTATTCGCAGGTAATCAATATATTTGATTCAATCGGTCTTTCGGTTTTTGTTGTAGGTGGTGTCAACAGCGCAATATCCTGCGGCTTCGGTGAGAATATGTTCCTCTCCGTTTTCGTTGCGGCGCTTACGGGCGTAGGCGGCGGCGTTATGCGTGACATAATGGCAGGCAGAGTGCCTACCATTCTTCACAAAAGGGTTTATGCCCTTGCCGCTATAATCGGCGGCATCATATATTATTTATTGTATTATTATGAAATCTGTTCCCCTGTTCTTTCGGTTATAATCGGTGCAGGGTCAGTGCTTGTAATCAGAATTCTGGCAACGATTTTTCACTGGAATTTGCCTGCGGTCAATAATCTTGATGAATAAAAATAACGGATTGCATCGGAGTTTTCCTTTGCAATCCGTGTTTTTTTATGCTTTGATTCTGTAAATATTTCCGTATTCTTTGTAAAGCTCCTCAAATTCCTTGTTGTGCTCATCCTTGACGGTTTCAAGGTATTCGTGAGTTTCAAAGGTGCCGTGACCCGATTCGATAACCGCAACGGCTATATTCGAGCAGTGGTCGGAAACTCTTTCGTAGTTTGTCAGAAGGTCACTGAGCACGAAGCCGAGCTGAATGGTGCAGTTACCGCCCCGAAGCCTTGTGATGTGGTTACGCTTGACGTTCATAATAAGGTCGTCGATAACCTGCTCAAGAGGCTCAACCCTTTTGGCGGCTTCCATATCGTTTTCCCTGAAGGCACGGGAGGTTATTTTCATAATCTCGGCAATGGCACTTGTAAGCACCGCAATCTCTCCGTTTGCCTCGTCGGAAAATACGATTTCTTTTTC
Organism: Clostridia bacterium; assembly: GCA_017548045.1. Taxonomy (GTDB): domain Bacteria; phylum Bacillota; class Clostridia; order Oscillospirales; family Acutalibacteraceae; genus CAG-177. Next base: position 100,432 of record JAFYNR010000012.1, read on the forward strand.
GTGCAATTCCTTTGCAACGCCCAGAAGGTTAACTGCGTGGTCACCGATACGTTCAAAATCGTCAATGGTATGCAGGATTTTTGCTATGCTTCTTGAATCGCTTTCGGATACACCGATTTTTGAAAGGTGCATCATATATGTGCCCAGCTTATCCTCAAACCTGTCAATTTCATTTTCAGCCTCAAGGATTTCATCGGCGGTTTTGCCGTCGTATTTATCAAGCAGACCCATAGCTTTTTCAAATGCATCCTCCGAAAGAACGCACATATCCCTTACAACATCAAGGGATTTTTCAACCGCAACGGTAGGCACCGCAAACAGACGCTCATCAAGAATAACGTCAAGCTGATGCTTTTCTTCTTTATCGGGAATAACCTTATTGGCAAGCTTTTCAAGCTGCTTTGAGAAGGGCAGAAGAATTGCGGTTGTTACGACGTTGAATATGGTATGCACAATGGCAATCATAAAGGGGGTTATAGCCGTGTCAACAAAAGCCCACCTGAATATCATATTGCCTATACAGAAAGGAATAAGGCAGATAAGAGTTCCCAATACATTGAATGAAAAATGAACAACCGCAACCTTTTTTGCATTGCGGCTGACACCTATGCTTGAAATAACCGCAGTAACGCAGGTGCCGATATTCTGACCCATAATTATAGGAATCGCTATGCCGTAGGTGATTCCGCCCGTCATTGAAAGAGCCTGCAAAATGGCAACGGATGCGGCTGAGCTTTGAATAACACCCGTGAACACGGCACCTACCGCAACGGAAAGCAGAGGATTCTTGAAGGCGGTAAGAATACTTGCAAATTCGGGCATTTCACCCAGAGGCTCCATGGCGCCCGACATAAGATTCATACCGAACATCAGCACGGAGAAGCCTACGAGCACACTGCCGATATCCTTGCTTTTCTCCTTTTTGCCCACCATAATCATAAGTATGCCGATAAAGGCAAGAACGGGCGAAAAGTTGGAGGGCTTGAGAAGATTCACCCACACGATATCACTGTCGATACCTGCAAGGCTGAGAATCCAGGCGGTGAGGGTTGTGCCGATGTTTGAGCCCATAAGCACACCGATGGTCTGGCCGAATTCCAGTATACCCGAGTTAACAAGACCTACGAGCATAACCGTAACTGCCGACGATGACTGCACGGCAATGGTCATTCCTGCGCCAAAAATCATTGCAATAAATCGGTTCTGAGTAACCTTCTTAAGGTTTTTGTTAAGGCTTCCGCCCGATGATTTTTCAAGTCCGTCGGACATAACCTTCATTCCGTAAAGAAAAAAGGCAAGTCCGCCGAAAAGAGTTATGATTGAAAAAACATCCATTTTACCCTCCCCTTTCGACGAGATATCGGTATATTATATCTATTGTATCATATGATTTCAAAAAAATCACTATATTTTTAAACTATTTGGGAAAAGGTTGGCTCAATAAGATGAAGAAGCCGTTTTCTTGCGACGGCAGGCGTATGTGATACGCCGAGTCGAAAAAAACGGCTGAAAAGAAACATAAAATATATTTCAGGTCAGGTACAAAGTAAAAAGCGGGTTGCAAAGGTAATTACCGATACAATCCGCTTTTCTTCTTTATTCGTTTCTTTTGTTCTTCGCTTAGTGAGACGACCTTTTTATCTTGCGTAGTCGCCGACTTTAAGCATATAGTCGCCTATCTGTGCGCCGAATTCGGGTGCACCGTCCATAATAAGCTTGCTTTCCTTTGTGAATTCAAGCATATCGGCAGTACCCATAAGAATACCCAGTGCACTGTCAAGACAGTCAAATCTCATTGTGAAGAAGGGAAGGGCACGCTTATAAACGCCTCTGCCCGCCTTTGATTTACCTGCCTTGATACGGATGTAGGCAGAGATATCGGGATGACCGTCAACCGCCCAGGCATAAACTCTGTCGGGGCTTGAAAGGGTCCATCTGTGAATCTCCTCGTGGCCGTTCTTGTTGAGTGTGCTGATACCGCTTGAAAGCAGGTAGAAATAGCACTTTACAAGAAGCTTTTTATCTTCTTCCGCCTCGGGAGCCTGTGTTGCGGTAAGCATTGATGACATTTTGAGCAGAGTCATCATAAATGCCGCAAATACAGCAGGCTTCTTTGTAACGCCCTTCATTTTAGGAAGAGTTGAGGGGCCGATTTTTCCTTTGAAGAATGCGTTCATCTGCTCAATGCTCTTGAATTCAAGCTCAATGTGAGCATTATCAGCAACCTTGTCTGTATGGCAAAGCCACTCACCGCAGTTAACAACGTAGTGTGTTGCAAACTTGCCTGCAGGTGCATCGGGGTCTTTTGCACTTACCTGGATAACGGCATGAGCGTGCTCGAATTTCTTTGCAAGCTTGGGGTCATCCATAGCAATGGTCTTGACAAGGGGAAGAACGGCACAAAGGAAAATTTTATTGGTTAAAATGTCTTCTCTTGAAGCCATATAAATCATTCCTTTCTAAATTTCGGATCTGAGATCAGTTTCGCTTTCGCACTGAGGACGCGTATCGTTATACGCGACGAGCGAGAAAGTGAAAAGAGCTCAAATTATGCTTCGTCGTCCCAGTCGTCGTCAAGTTCGAAGTCCTTACCCATTACTTCACGGACTGCATCGATAATACCGTTCTGGTCAATACCGAGAGTTGACATAATGTCTTCGTGAAGACCGATGGGTGCAAACTTATCCTGAATACCAAGCTGCTTGAATGCACAGCCCTTACCTGCTTCAACGATAACCTCTGCAACCGCTGAGCCGAGACCGCCCATAACGTTGTGGTCCTCGGCGGTGATGATTCTGCGTGTTTCCATAACAGCCTTAACGATAGCTTCCTTATCGATGGGCTTGATGGTATGCATATTGAGAACTCTTACCTTAAGACCGTCGTTGGTTTCAAGGAACTTTGCTGCCTGGTATGCCTGGAATACGCAGGAACCGCAGGCGATGATTGTGATATCCGAGCCTTCGTTGATTGTAACAGCCTTGCCAACCTCGAAGCCGTAATCCGTGGTATCGTAAAGAACACGGTCAAAGCCTCTGTTGATACGGATGTAGTAGGGGCCGAAATTATCGTATGCAGCGTGAACTGCGTTGTAGGTTTCAAGACCGTCAGCAGGGCAGATAACGGTCAGATTGGGGATTGAACGGGCAACGGCCATATCGCAGATTGCGTGATGGGTTGAGCCTGCCTGACCGAAGGATGTGCCTGCGTGGGTAGCAATGATTTTTGCGTTGATATTCTGATAGCAGATATCGGTGTGAAGCTGGTCGGCACTTCTGAGCGAAGCGAAAACCGAGAAGGTTGAAAGGAAGGGAACAAGGCCTGCCTTTGCCATACCTGCTGCCATACCGAACATATTCTGCTCTGCAATGCCTACGTTAAAGTATCTGTCGGGGAACTTTTCGCCGAACATACCGATTTTTGTTGATTTACCAAGGTCAGCAGTGAGAGCTACAACCTCGGGATGCTTTTCGCCAAGCTCACAAAGAGCCTTACCGTAAATTTCAGCGGTGGAGAAAGCTGTTGATTCAGTTGCTGTATAGGTTAATCCGCCTGCCATAATCAGATGCCCTCCTTCTCTGCACGAGCGCAACGCTGTGCATAGTATTTTTCAAGACTTGCCTTTGCCTGCTCATATTTTTCGTCGTTAAGTGCGCCGTAGTGCCACTTGTAGTCGCCTTCCATATAATCAACGCCTGCACCCTTAACGGTGTTTGCGATAATCATAACGGGAGCGCCCTTGTTTTCGAGAGCAAAGTCAATAGCCTCTGCAAGCTCGTTGAAGTTATGTCCGTCAACTTCCTTAACGATGAAGCCGAATGCACGCCACTTATCTGCGAAGGGCTCAAGTGCCATAACTTCTTCTGTGGGGCCGTCGATCATACACTTGTTACGGTCAACAAACGAAATAAGGTTATCTGCCTTGAAGTGAGCTGCTGACATAGCTGCTTCCCAGTTTGAGCCTTCGTCGCATTCGCCGTCACCAAGGATACAGTAGGTCTTGTAATCCTTGCCGAGAACCTTTGCGGCAAGTGCTGTACCGAGAGCGATTGAAAGGCCGTGACCGAGAGAGCCTGTTGAAGCGTCAACACCCTTAACCTTGTTTGAGTCAAGGTGGATACCCATTGTTGAATTGCTCAGGTTGAAGGTCTTGAGCTTTTCTTTATCGTCAAAACCTACGTGGCATACAAGGCTTGCAAGCGCAACGCCTGCGTGACCCTTACTGAGGATGAAACGGTCTCTGTCTTCCCAAGTGGGGTTTTCAACCTCGTATTTCATATACTTGTAGTAGAGAATGGCCAGCATATCCATAACGCTCATACCGCCGCCAATGTGAGCACTGCCTGCCCAGAAAGTTGTATCAAGGCAAAGCTTACGCAGCTCGTGAGCCTGCTTTTCGAGTTCAAGCCATTCCTGTTTGGTTAATGCCATGGAAAATTCCTCCTTTTAATATGTGTAAGCGTTTCGTTACGCTTTAAGTCCTTAGCCAAGCTCGGGGTGATTCTTACGCAGAGTATTGAATGCATCCTCAGCAACGTCGATTGTGAACTTGATATCTTCATCTGAAAGTGATGCGTTGATGAAGTGGTTGTGGTGGTTTGTCATATATACGCCTCTCTTGACTATCTCTGCAATCCACTCCTGATGAAGCATAAGCGAATCGTCATCCTTGAGCATAAGATAGAAGAGTGCGGGTTCACCGGTAACGGAAAGATTGAAGCCGTTGTTTGCGGCGGCGGCTTTAAGGCCGTCGCAAAGCATTGTGCCCTTTTCAAGACAAATCTTGGGAAGGTCAATTTCTTTCATCTTGTTGATACAGGCGATAGCCGCTGCGAAGGGTACTGCGCTCATCCAATAGCTGCCTGTATATGAAAGACCGCTGATTGCGCCTTTGAGCCAATCCTTACCGCAGAGTGCGGATACGTTCCAGCCGTTTGCAAGTGCCTTACAGAAGCAGATAAGGTCAGCTTCAATGCCGTAGAAATGGTCTGAGCCTGCAAGGTCAAGTCTGAAGCCGCAGCGAACGTCGTCTATGATAAGAACAATGCCCTTTTCGGTGCAAAGGTCGCGAACCTTCTGCCAGTAGCCTTCGGCAGGAAGAATATTATCAAGGAAGTTGCCGTGCATATAGGGAGTTGAAATGAATGCAGCGATTTCGCCTTCGTTTTCTTCAACTACCTTCTTGAGACCCTCAAAGTCGTTCCAGTCAACGTAAAGGTTGTTCTTTACGTCCTCGGGGATAACGCCGGGGTAGTCAATTTTCTGACACCAGGGAGCAACGCCGTGGTAGTAGCCCTTAACGAAGATAATCTTCTTCTTGTGGGTTGCGGCTCTTGCGGTCATAATAGCGGCTGTTGTTGTGTCGCCGCCGTTCTTTGCAAAGAATGCCCAGTCTGCGGAAGCAACGGTATCAACCATAAGCTCGGCAAATTCGATAATCTTTGTTGAAGGTGCGGTAACGCAGTTTTCAATCTTCATCTGCTCCATAACAGCCTTGTCAACGTCGGGGTCGTTGTAGCCGAGAACGTTGGGGCCGTATGCGCACATATAGTCGATGTATTTATTTCCGTCAACATCCCAGAAATAGCTTCCCTGTGCCTTCTGGCTGAAAAGAGGGTAAGCGGAAACGGGGATGCAGCAGCCTTCGGCAGGGCCCTGATGGCCGTAAAGACCCGAAGGAATTACTTTTGCAGCTCTCTGAAAGAGTTCTGCGCTTTTTTCGTGTGTGTTAATCTTCATACTCATTTCAGAAACCTCCTTATGCAAGATACAGAGCAACTCTGTCAAGAATTCTGTTAAGGTTATCGATCATGGAAATCATACCCTTCATAACGATATCGCCCGTACCTACGCAGGCAACGGCGTTAACCTTGCCGTCAAAGAGTGCTCTTGCAAGCTCAATGCTTGAAAACTCCATAATAGCTCTGGGTGATTCGCTGGGCTTCTTGATGCCGAGAAGTCTGTGATCCTTGACTCTGACTGTTGTTGAAGTGCAGCCCTTGATGCTGATTGAAATTTCACCGTCAACCATATACTTTGCCGAGTGCTTGCCTATTTCATCGTTGTTGCCTATCTGAGCGATTGCAACGGTGATGGTGTTAAGCAGAAGCATTGTGCTGATACGGAAGAAATCGGGGTCTTCAAGGTCAGCGGGTTCGGGTCTCATATATTTTGTGAGAAGGTCCGTAAGCTTTGTGAAATCATTAAGCAGGAACTTAACGTGGATAAGACCCTTTGAGGGGATGGGAGTTGTTGTTCCGTCAATAAGTCCGTTGAATTTCTCGCAGGAGCTGAAGGGAAGCTTTACATCGCACTTTGCACAGCCCTGCTCCATTCTGCACTTGCCGTTTGCAAAGGTGATTGTTGCCTTGGGACCGCCCTTTACGTCAAAGCCGATTGAAATGGGCTTTTTGTTTGTGAGGATACTTCCTGCTTCGGGAGCAAGCTCGCAAAGATTTTCGAGAGTACCCAGAACACCGTAAAGATTGATGTAGGCCAATGTTTTCTGATCAATCATTCTGATTTCCTCCTTTAAATGAAAGATATTCAATTTATTTTAACAAATCGCTTGTGACTTGTCAACAAATAATGTATTTATTTTTAAATTATATGCGTGATTTTAACCAAAAAGAAAAAGGACTGCCGCAGCAGTCCTTCAATCATTTATGCGTTGATTGCAAAATATTCAATCAGCTTTGCGGCGTTTGCCGCCGCAACGGGGAGAAATTCGCCGTAATCCATATGGGATGAGCCGTCTGCACAGTCGGAAACAGCCCTCACAACTCCGAAAGGAACACCGTTTGAGAAGCACACCTGAGCGATGCTTGCACCCTCCATTTCGCACACGATTGCGCCGAAATTATCGGTGATGAATTTCTTCCTTTCTTCGCTTGCGATAAACTGGTCGCCCGAGGCAATCACACCCGTCATACCCTTAACGTTATCAAGGGTTTCAATGCCCTTGAGCAGTATCTCGCCAACCCTTTTGTCGGCAGGAATATTCACCAGATTCAGCCCCGAAATCAGACCTACGGGGTCACCCAGAGGCGAGGTATCCATATCGTGCTGAACAAGGCTTTCCGCAACGGCAATATCCCCTATCGCAAGGCTTGTGCTCAGGCTTCCGCCCACACCCGTATTGATGATACATTCGGGGGAATATTTCAGTATCATTATCTGTGTGCACATTGCCGCCGCAACCTTGCCGATACCGCACACCGCAATAACGATTTCTCTGCCGTGAAGTGTGCCCTTCACAAATTCAACACCGCCGATTTTCTCGGCAGATTTATTCTCCATAAGGGATTTTATTGTTTCAACCTCTATGTGCATTGCTCCGATTACACCAATCATTTTCTGTACCTCCGTGAATTTTTACCCGATTATTTTACCACAGTTTCATGCAAATTTCAACAGAGAGAATTTTTTCGGAAAAGTGAAATATTTCGGAAATTTTGAAAGTCAAAACCCTTGCCTATTTGTAATGTATGTGTTATTATATAAGATATGTAAAATGGAGGGCTGTTTTTATGGAATATATTATTGTTGCAATGCTGGCGGCGGTTATTGTTCTGCTGGCGGTTGTCATTGCAAGACAGGGTAAAAATAAAAACAGCGAAGCAGACCGCAAAATGGATTTGCTCAGTGAGAAAACATCTCAGCTCACACACTCTCTCGGCTCGGAATTCGAGCGAAGCCGCCGCGAATCCGCAGAAACACAGCACAATATGAGAATGGAAACCTCCGCAAGGCTTGCTGAAATGAGCGAGAAAATCGAAAGCATCCGTGTCAACAATCTTGAGCAGAGTGCAAAGCAGAGCAAGGCATTAACCGACGCCGTTGACCGTATGCGCGAAAGCAACGAGAAGAAGCTTGAAGAAATGCGTGTCACCGTTGACGAAAAGCTGACCTCAACTCTTACGCAGAGGCTTGACAGCTCATTCAAAACCGTTTCCGACAGACTTGAAAGCGTTTATAAATCCCTGGGCGAAATGAAGGAGCTTTCAAACGGAGTTACCGCAAACGTCACCGCCCTCAACAAGGTACTTACCAACGTAAAGGCAAGAGGCACCTGGGCGGAGGTTCAGCTTGGTGCAATCCTCGACCAGACTCTGCCCGGTATGTACGAAACGAATTTTGTATGTGTGGAAGGCTCCAAGGACAGGGTTGAATTTGCGGTGCGTATCCCCTCAAACGAAGGCTCGGTCACCTATCTGCCCGTTGACTCCAAGTTCCCTATGGAGGATTACGTGCGCCTTTGCAATGCGGCGGATTCCGCTGACCCCGAGGCACTTGCGGCGGCAAGAAAAGCCCTTGAAGCAAGAATTCTTTCCGAAGCAAAAACCATTACGAAATATATCAACGTGCCCAAAACCACGCCCTTTGCAATAATGTATCTTGCAACGGAGGGTCTTTATGCGGAAATCGCATCCTCACGCACGGGCATTGCAGAGAAAATCCGCAGTGAATTCAACGTAATGATTGCAGGCCCCACAACAATCACCGCCCTGCTTAACTCACTTTCCCTCGGCTTCAGAGCCGTTGCCATAAACGAAAAGGCGAATGAAGTAAGACTTCTGCTTGCCGCCGCAAAGGTTCAGTATGACAAATTCGGCGTTGTGCTTCAGAAGGCAAGGCAGAAAATCGACGAGGCAGGCAAATCACTTGACGAAGCAGGCAAGCGTAACGAAATGATCCGCAAAAAGCTTCGCAGCGTGGAAGAAATTGACGGCGTTGCCGCCGATGAAATACTTTTGTCAGAAGATAATTCAGATATATAAGGAGGAACTCAAAATGAAAGACCCCAAGGAAATTCTCGCTCAAATGACTCTTGAAGAGAAGGCCGCTATCTGCGACGGTGCGGATTTCTGGCATCTCAAAGGAATGGAAAAGTACGGCTTCCCCTCAATAATGGTCTGCGACGGCCCTCACGGACTCCGTAAGAAGGACTATTCAAAAACGGGCGACAGCCTTTCAAACAGCGTGCCTGCAATCAGCTACCCCACTGCGGCAACAACAGCCGCTTCGTGGGATTCGGAGCTTCTTTTCGAAATGGGCGTTGCTCTCGGTAAGAAGTGCCTTAAGGAAGAAGTAGGCGTGCTTCTCGGCCCCGGCATCAATATGAAGCGTTCTCCCCTTTGCGGCAGAAACTTCGAATATTTTTCAGAGGATCCCATCCTCGCAGGCGAGCTTGCCGCAGGCTTCATTAACGGTGTTCAGTCAATGGGCGTAGGCACATCGCTCAAGCATTTCTGTGCAAACAGCCAGGAAACACGCAGAATGACCTGCGATTCCGTTGTTGACGAAAGAGCACTCCGCGAAATATATCTCACTGCATTTGAAATTGCAGTCAAGAAGGCAAAGCCCTGGACCGTTATGAATTCATACAACAAAATCAACGGCTTCCACGGCTCGGAAAACAAGCATACACAGCTTGAAATCCTCCGCAACGAATGGGGCTTTGACGGCGTTGTAGTCAGCGACTGGGGCGCAGTAAATGACAGAGTTCTCGGCCTTAAAAACGGTAACGACCTTGAAATGCCCTCATCATCGGGCTCAGGCACAAAGAGAATCGTTGAAGCCGTTCAGAACGGCACTCTTGACGAGGCTGTTGTCAACGAGAGAGCACTCAATATGCTTAACCTTATCAAGAAGGCTGTTGACGGCTCGAAGAAGGATTACAAATATAACGACGCAGACGATCAGCCCCTTGCAAGAAGAATTGCCGCAAATTCAATGGTTCTTCTCAAGAACAACGGCATTCTTCCCCTCAAAAAGAACGGCAAGATTGCGGTTATCGGCGAGCTTGCAAGAAAGCCCAGATACCAGGGTGCAGGTTCATCACACATCAACCCCACTCAGCTTGACAACGCACTTGACGAGCTTAAAAAGGCAGGTTTTGATGTAGAATTTGCACAGGGCTACGAGCTTTCAAACAAGAAAGCAAAGAAGAATGCCGCCCTTGCCGCACAGGCAGCAGAGGTTGCAAAGAAGTGCGAAACAGCGGTTGTATTCATCGGTCTTACCGACGAATACGAAGCAGAAGGCTTTGACAGATCTCATATGAATCTTCCTGCTGCACACGATACGCTTGTTGAAGAAATCCTCAAGGTCAACAAGAACGTTGTTATCGTTCTCGCAGGCGGTTCACCCGTTGAAATGCCCTGGAACGACGGCGTTGCAGCTATCCTTAATTCATATCTCGGCGGTCAGGCAGGCGCAGGCGCCGTTGCAGATATCCTTTCGGGTGCGGTTAACCCCTCGGGTAAGCTTCCCGAAACCTATCCCATGACCTATGCGGATACTCCCGCATACAAAAACTTCCCCGGCAACCCTGCTTCCGTTGAATACCGTGAAAGCGTTTATATCGGTTACAGATATTACGAAAAGGCTGACAAGGCTGTACGCTATCCCTTCGGCTTCGGTCTTTCATACACAACCTTCGAATATTCCGACATAAAGCTTGACAAAGCAGCTATGGACGAGAACGACACTCTTACCGTAACCTGCAAAATCAAGAATACCGGCGACGTATCGGGCTATGAAATCGCACAGCTTTACGTTGCGGATAAAGAAAGCACCATTTACAGACCTGTCAAGGAGCTTAAAGGCTTCAAGAAGGTATGGCTCAACCCCGGCGAAGAAAAGGAAATCAGCTTCGAGCTTTCAAAGAGAGCATTTGCTTTCTACAACGTAAACGTCAACGACTGGTGCGTTGAAGGCGGAGAATTCGACATTCTCGTAGGTGCATCAAGTGCGGATATCAGACTCAGCGCAACGGTTAACGTAACCGCCGCTGCCGCAGATATCCCCGATTACTCAGCGGTTGCTCCTCTTTACTACTCGGGCGACGTTCAGAACGTACCCGACGAGCAGTTTATTGCCGTGCTGGGCAGAGAGCTTCCCGCTACCGACTATGATCCCGACAGAAAACTGGGCATCTGTGACACCTTCGAAAGCTGCCGCCACGCAAAGAACGGTAAGAAATTCTATAAGCTCCTTTCAACTCTTATTCCCGCAGGCTTTGCTCAGGCAATCGCTCTTCAGACTCCCTTCCGTGACTTCATCAGCATGAGCGGCGGCGTTATGAGCGAGGATATGGCAAACGGTCTTGTTATGTGGATAAGCGGCGAAAAGGGCGGTATCCGCAAGATTCTCAAGGGTATCCCCGGTGCAATCAAGGGTATCGGTCCCCTTCTCAAGAATATTTAAGGATGCGAAAAATGAAAAATAAGAAGCTACATATCAAAGCGATAAGCATTGTGCTTGCACTTGCCATGCTTATTGCCTGCATACCCATGACGGCAAGTGCAGACACTTCAAAAATACGCTTCGGCGTAATTTCGGATATTCATTACCTCGCCCCCTCGCTGAAAGGTGAGGGCGCGGAGTGGTATGACTGGGTAAATCAGAAGCACAAGGAATACAATGACCTTGACGGACTCATTGACAACGCTCTTGACGGCATTCTGCGCAATGCTGTCGAAAACGGCGAAAACTATGTGCTTATTCCCGGTGATATGACAAAGGACGGCGAGCTTGAAAGCCACAAGGCTCTTGCCGAAAGGCTTGAAAGATTTGAGGCGGAAACAGGTATCCCCGTGCTCGTCATCCCCGGCAACCACGATATAAACAACAGCAATGCAACAGACTATTCGGGCGACGAAAAAGTACCTGCCGCAACCACATCCCCCGAGCAGTTCAGAGAAATCTACAAAAATCTGGGCTATGATATGGCGGACAGCTTCTTTGTTCCCGAATCGGGCAAAAAAGGCGGTATGCTTTCATACGCCTGCACCCTCGGCGGTTACAGACTCATTGCAATCGACAGCTGTATGTACAGCGAGGATAACGGCGCAGAGGGCAACGAGCATATGACCGACGGTCAGCTTGCCGACGGTCTGCTTGAATGGATTGTTGACGAATGCGATAATGCAAAGGATAACGGACTCACCGTTATCGGTATGCAGCATCATAATCTTATCCCCCACACGGATATCGAAGAAGCAACCTTCTGGCCCTTCGTTGTGATAGATTGGATGAGAATTGCCGAGACCTATGCAGACGCAGGTATGCACTACGTTTTCACGGGTCACCTTCACTCAAACGATACCGTTTCCCACGTCAACGATAACGGCGAAACCGTCTATGACATTCTCACCCCCACTCTCACAGGCTACCCCAACTACTACAAAATAATCGATTTCACCTCTGACGGCGAAACAACGTCAATGGATATGCAGACCCTTGATATTGACAAATATCAGCCCGTTATCGCCGATGACGGCACCGCTTACGAAGTGCCCTTCAAGTATGCGTATTCATTCGGTCAGACCTTCGGCGACGGCGGTGTTAAAGAACTGGTGGCAGGTCTTGTTTACCCCTTTATCAGCGACCTTTTTGCCGAAATCAAGGCAACGGGCGGTATCGGCGAATATCTCAAAACAAAAAATCTTGACCTTGAAAAGATTATCGTTGACGCTCTGGGCACAAACGGTCTTGCAATCGGCAGTGTTGAAATTCTTACCGTCAGTTCAAACGTTATGGGCTTCATAAACGACCTTTTTGCTCAGATTGACGAGATTTACATCAACGATGCCGACGGCACAATCGCAAAGGTTGATGCGATTATTGACAAGCTTCTCAGCTTTGAGGTAAGCAGTCTTGAAGCAACAATCCCCAACGAATATACGGGCTATGAGCTTACGGGCAAGGGCTGCACCCTCGCAGACTACGCCACCTCCCTGCTCATCCTTCATTACATCGGCGATGAGGATATTTCTGATTATCCTTATATGAACGATGCCCTTGAACGCTTCGAAAGCGGTGAGCTTGCGGAAAAATTCTTTGCACTTCTTCTCGAGGTTGTTGTTGATGACCTTGTGCAGGGCGAGATCCTTGCAAACCTCAAATTCAACCCCGGTGAGCTTTTCCCCGAGGGCAGTGCATTCGGCATTTTCGGCAAAATCATTCAGGGCGGTCTTGAAGCTCTTCTCGGCGGAGATAACAGCTTCATCAATCTTGTAAGCTCCGTGCTGGCAATTCCTCTTGTACCCGAAGAATACAGCTCTGTCAACGCAATTATCGAGCATCTTATGGGTGAATATATCACTCAGAGTCAGTATGAAGCCTGGGGCTACACAATAAGCTGGATGGCAAGAGCCTTCCTTGAGGACGACGGCGTTGAGGATAACAACTGCACCATCACATACAGCGGCCCCGTTGAGGTTGAAGCAACTCAGGATAATTACCGCCTGCCCTCTCACATTGCTCTTTCGCTGGGTGAAGATTCATCAAGTGAAATCAGCATTACCTGGCTCACAAAATACAGCGTCACGGGTACGGATATCGAGATTATTCCTTACAGTGAAAATCCCGTGTTCACAGGCAAGCCCTCGGTTTCGGGCGTAGCCGCAAAGTGCGAATCCGTTGACAAAACATACTACGGTGCAGACCTTGGTATCCTCGGTCTCCTCGGCTTCACAAGAGATTACAACAAACATACTCTCACTGTTTCGGGTCTTGAAAGCGGAACAAAATACAGCTACCGTATCGGTGATGCGAAAAAGGGATGGTGGAGCGAAGCAGGCACAATCACCACCGCCGAAGGCGGCGACGAAGCCTTTACCTTCTTCTATATGACCGACCCCCAGGCTCAGCGCAAAGACCATTACGAAAAATTCGGCGAGGTTGTTGAAACGGCGCAGGCTCTTTATCCCGATGCACGCTTCATTGTTTCCGCAGGCGATCAGGTTGACGAAGAATCCAATGTAAAGCACTGGAATTACTTCCTCAATTCAACCGATGCATTGCTCGAGCTTCCCTTTATGCCCACAACGGGCAACCACGAAAAGGCAGGGGCGGCAATAACCGAAAACTTTGAGCTTCCCAATATTCCCGAGCAGAATCTTGAAAGCGGCGTTTACTACTCATACGATTACAATGATGTTCACTTCACCGTGCTCAACACCAATGACGACGATGATGACAAGCTCAGTCAGGCACAGATTGAATGGATGATAAACGACATCTCATCAAGCGACGCAAAATGGAAAATAGTTGTGCTTCACAAGGCGCTCTATTCCAACGGTTCTCACTATGACGACAGTGACGTTGAAGGCTTCAGAAAGCAGCTCGGCGCACTCCTCCCCTATCTGGGAGTTGATATGGTGCTTCAGGGTCACGACCACGTTTATCTGAGAACGGATGTGCTTAACGCAAACGCTGTTGTTCCCACCAGAACAGGCACAAAGACATATAACGGCATCGACTACGTAACAAAATATAACCCCAAGGGAACGATTTACTCAATCTGCGGCACCTCGGGCGTCAAGGTTTATCATACCAAGGATGCGGCGGCAACAGACGAAAAGTTCCCCCGCGGTGAAGCAGTGGTTGACGTTGAAAATTCAATGTTCAGCGCAATCACCGTTGACGGCGATACACTTTATTACAACGCATATGAGGTTGACGACGGCAAGGCAAATGCGGTTGACACCTTTGCCATCGAAAAGACCGATAACAAAGCTCCTGTTGACACCTTCGGCAGCGGCGTTGCAAGCTTCCTCACAAAGCTTAACCTTAACTTTATGTGGAAAATCGTCAACTTCTTTATGAACATTTTCGGTAAGTTTATGAACCTTATTCAGAGCATATAAAACAGCAACGGGCAACGCTACCCTAACGGTAATGTTGCCCGTTTAAATTTTTCTGTCTGAAATCAAATCCGTGTAACACATCTTATCTCCCACTCATATGATGTGAATGTAAGCGGCAGATAAAACCGCTTAACCGGAAACGGAGGTAAGATACATGGGTTGCGGATGCAATAACAACTGGTGCCTTTTCATCATCCTCATTCTTCTTTTCTGCAATAACGATTGCGGTTCAAGCTTCAACAACACAGGTTGCGGCTGCGGTGCAGTAAGAAACAATGATTGCGGCTGCGGATGCGGTTGCTAAATAATTAAACCAAGGATTTGTGCCGCCTCTTCCTGCGTCAGACCGCCGGGGGAGGCGGTGAAATTTCCGGGAATCACGTTCTGCCAGCGCAGGGCGTATTTTTCTGCCTTCTCTTTGCCGATTGAAACGCCTTCAAGGTTCGTAAGGGAGGCAATAACCGATTTAACTTCGTTTATATCAGCCGTCATTGAAACAAACTCATAGAATTTTTCAGGTGCGAATTCAGTGCATCTGTCAATATAAGGTGCAAAAAATGCGGCGCACGCCATACCGTGAGGCACACCGTAGTTTTCTGTCAGCACATATCCCAGAGGGTGAGGGAAGCCCGTTCCGCAATTATTTATGACAAGCCCTGCATATACCGAAGCGTAGTAAAGCGATTCTCTCAATGCAGGGTCAACGGTTTCAGACTTCGAAAGAGCTTTAAGACCGCTGTAAAGCTGAGGAATACAGTTTTGTGCAAATACCTTGTGAATCCCCTCGCACCTTTCGGTGAAAAAGCCTTCCGTTGCGTGGGCAAAGGCATCAAGAGCTGTTGAAACCGTGGTTCTGTATGACATCGACTCAGTGTATTTCGGGTCGCAGAACGAAACCTTCGCATAGCAATCGTTGCCTTTTATGCTCTTTTTGGCACCCGTTTCATCATTTGTAAGCACGGCAACCGCCGTAACCTCACTGCCCGTGCCTGCGGTTGTGCCGATAAGGGCAATGGGCAAAGGTGAATTTTTATACTCTCTCTTGTAGATATCAATGGGTTCGAGGTCAGCGTTTGTTGCATAAATCGCTATTGCCTTTGATGCATCCAGCACTGAGCCGCCGCCGATACCGATAATAAAATCCGCATCAGCCTCTCTTGCGGCAACACCTGCTTTATGGCAGGCGGAAATCAAAGGATTTTCGCCTATACCGTCAAAAACCGCATAGCCTATCCCTTGTTTTTCAAGAACGCTTATTGCATCATCCAGAGCACCGCTTGCCTTTGCACTGTTCCTGCCGGTTACAATAAGAGCTTTTCTGCCCAAAATCAGATCTGCACCGTTTTCTTTCACACAGTTTCTGCCCCATACACACCTGACGGGCATATATACCGAATTAGTCATAATTATCAGTCCTTTCATCACTCTATAATTTTATCACATTTTCATTATAATTCAATCGGAATTCCATTATTTTTTAAACAAATTCGATAAATAATATTGAAAAAATCATGAATTAGGTGTAATATATATAATTATAATTGGGGAGGTATGGTGTTTGAATAAAATTGCAAAAGCTCTTGCAGCCGTTGCGGTTGCGGTTCTTGTTTTACTGATTGTTGCCGACACCGTAAAGCCTGCCCTCAAGTTCAGTTTTTTTGCAATGAACACCTTCGTTTCGGGTGAGGTTGAAGGTAAAAGCCTCAAAGAAACAAACAATGAAATCGAAAACATCATCAACACTCTCGATAAAATGATTCTTTCGCGCACCGCAGAGGATTCCTTCGTTTATAACCTTAACAAAAACGGTGAAGCCGTTGCGGATACGGAGCTTTTCGGATATTTCACAAAACTTGCGGAGGTATCCGCAAAAAGCGGCGGTGCCTTCGATTACACTCTGGGCGCAGTCAGCGACCTGTGGAGCTTCGGAAATACGCCTTCCGTACCCGAAAGCAACGCCCTTGCAGAAGCCCTTTCCCACAGCGGATACGAAAAGGTTATTCTTTCAGACGGAAGCATTACCCTTACCGATAAAAATGCCGTTGTTGATTTCGGCGCATCGGGTAAAGGTATTGCCCTTGATGAACTGAAAAATTATCTTGACACCGCAGAAGTAAGCCGTGGGGTTATCAGCGTAGGCGGAAGCGTTCTTCTCTACGGCAACGACGATTTTACCGTAGGCATCAAAAACCCCTCGGGTGCTTCGGACTATGCCGCAAAGCTGACCGTGAAGGAATGTTGCGTTTCCACGTCGGGAAGCTATGAGCAAAGTTTTGAAAAGGACGGACGAAAATACCACCACATTCTTGACCCCGAAACAGGTTTTCCTGCGGAAAGCGAAGTCATAAGCGCAACGGTTATTTCTGAAAGCGGACTTCTCAGTGATGCGCTTTCAACCGCCTGCTTCGTGCTGGGCATCGAAAAAGGCTTTGAGCTTGCGGAAGAATTCGGCGCAGAGGTTATATTCATAACCGAAAACTGTGAAATTCATTACAAGGAAAGTAAAGATACAGCAATCTCTGTCAGCGGTAATTTTACCGCAGTAAAACACTGATATGAACATTAAGCTTTTCAAAAAAGGTGACCTTGCCGTTATAATCGCAGTTGCGGTTGCCGCAGTGGTTTTTGCATTTTTTGCAAAAGCCCGAACGGACAAACCCGTTGCGGTAATCAGCGTTGACGGCGTTGAGGTTGAAGCCGTTGAACTTTATTCTCTCAACGAAAGGAAAGAAATAAATCTCGGCGGCGATTACAATATAAAAATTATTGCGGAAAACGGCGGAATTTATTTTGAACATTCCGACTGCCCCGATAAGCTGTGCATCAACGCAGGTGTGCTTCGCGAAAGCGGAGATCTTGCGGTATGCCTGCCTGCAAAAACGGTAATTACCGTTGAGGGCACGGACGTTGACGCCGTTGTGTATTGAGTTATGAAGAAAAACTATAAAATCGCACTTGTTGCAATTCTTTGCGGACTTGCACTGTGCCTGGGCTTTCTTGAAAGCCTTATTCCGCCCATTCCCTTATTGCCCCCCGGCGCAAAACCGGGATTTTCAAACGTAATAACAATGTTTGCGGCAGGAAGCCTGGGGCTTCCCTCCGCACTGCTTATAGCGGCTGTGAAAGGCAGCTTTGCATTTGTCACAAGAGGTGCAACCGCAGGATTGATGAGCCTTTCAGGCGGTATTCTTTCCGCCGCCGCAATGTATCTGCTGATGAAATATGCCCGTAAAGTATTGGGACTTATCGGAATTTCCGTTATCTGTGCCCTCTGCCACAACGCAGGTCAGCTTTGTGCGGCAATATTCATTACAGACACGGCAAGTATTGTTTACTATGCCCCTGCCCTTGCGCTTTTCGGTATCGCCACAGGCACGGTTACGGGTATAGTTCTGAGAGCAGTTATACCTGCACTTGAAAAGATAAAAAAACATTTCGTAAACTTCTAATAAAGTCAGGAGGAATATTTTATGGCTAAGACCAGACTCGACGGCGTTTTGCAGGCTGTCAGAAAGGTCAGAGGCGGCGTTAAGGTTGATCATCATAAAAACACCGCCGCAAAAGAGGTTGAAAGACTTCCCGTACCTTCAAAAGTAGTTATCCCCATGCAGCAGCATATCGGCGCACCCTGCGACCCGGTTGTGAAGGTGGGCGATATTGTTGCCGTAGGTCAGCTTATAGGTGATTCTGACAAATACGTAAGCGCACCCATTCACGCATCCGTTTCGGGTAAGGTTACCGCAGTAGGCGACGTAAAGCTCCCCAACGGAGTTATGTCAAAGGCTGTCACCATTGAATCCGACGGAGAAATGAGACTCTGGGAAGGCATCACTCCTCCCGAAGTAAAAACGAGAGATGATCTTATCAAGGCTGTGCGTAATTCGGGTCTTGTAGGTCTGGGCGGCGCAGGCTTCCCCACTCACGTCAAACTCAATTTCCCTGCGGATAAAAATATTGATACCCTCGTTATCAACGCCGCAGAATGTGAGCCCTTCATCACCGTTGACTACCGTGAATGTATGGAAAACTCCTGGGATATCCTTGCAGGTGTTTATCTGCTCAAGGACCTTCTGGGCTTCAAGCAGGTTGTTATTGCAGTTGAAGATAATAAACCCGAGGCTTTCAAAGTGTTGAAAAACATTGCCGACCATTCGGAGGACGTGCACGATGAGGTAAAGCTTATGGTGCTTGAATCAAAATATCCTCAGGGTGCCGAAAAAATGATGGTGCAGTCCGCAACAGGCAGAAAGGTTCCTCCCGGAAAACTCCCTGCCGACGTAGGCTGTGTTGTTATGAACGTAGCATCCGTTGCGTTTATCGCACGTTACATAAAGACGGGCAAGCCTCTTGTAAGCCGTTCGCTCACAGTTGACGGCTCCGCAATCGCTAACCCCAAAAACGTAAGAGTTCCCGTAGGCACAAATATCGGAGAAATCATCGAATTCTGCGGCGGCTTCAAGGAAGAGCCCTGCAAAATTCTTACGGGCGGACCTATGATGGGTCTTGCCATAGTAGGCACCGACCTTCCCGTTCTCAAGCAGAATAACGCTATTCTTGCATTCTCAAAGAACGATGCCGTTCTCAAGGATGAAACAGACTGTATCCGTTGCGGACGCTGTGCAATTGCCTGCCCCATGAGCCTTATGCCCACAAACATCGTAAGAGCCGCAAAGGCTAAGGATGCCGCAACGCTCAATCAGCTGGGCACTATGGTATGTATGGAATGCGGCAGCTGTGCTTTCGCCTGCCCTGCCGGCAAGCCCCTTGTTCAGCATATGCGACTTGCAAAAACAATCATCAGAGAGGAGGGCAACAAATAATGGTAAACGGTAAAAAGCTTGTTGTCAGTGCGTCGCCTCACCTTCGCACAAAAGACACAACAACCAAAATAATGCTCGACGTTATCATCGCACTTCTGCCCGCCCTCGGTGCGGCAACGGCGATTTTCGGTCCCCGTGTTCTTGCAGTTACCGCAACAACGGTTATCAGTGCCGTTCTTTCGGAATACGTTGCAAGAAAGGTTATGAAAAGGCACAATACAATCAAGGATTTAAGCGCCGTTGTTACGGGCCTTATCCTTGCATTCAACCTTCCCGTCAGCATTCCTCTGTGGATGGCGGCAATCGGCAGCTTCTTCGCAATCGTTGTTGTGAAGCAGTTCTTCGGCGGTATCGGTCAGAACTTTGCAAACCCTGCCATTGCGGCAAGAATTTTCCTGCTTATCAGCTTCGGTCAGCAGATGGGTAACTGGACCGCTCCCCTTGCGTGGAAAAATGCAGATGCGGTTTCATCCGCAACTCCCCTTGCAATTCTCGGCGGCGAATCAGCAGAGGCAATGCCCTCGCTTCTTCAGATGCTTCTCGGCGTAAGAGGCGGCAGCCTTGGCGAAACCTGCGCACTTGCCCTTATTCTCGGCGGTGTGTATCTTATTGCAAGAAAGGTTATTTCACCCAAAATTCCCGTTGCATATATCGGCACCGTTGCAGTCATTATGCTTATTGCAGGTAAGTTCGACCTTGAATTCCTTGCCTATCAGCTTATGGGCGGCGGACTTCTTCTCGGCGCATTCTTTATGGCAACGGATTATTCAACAAGCCCCATCAAATCAAATGCAAAAATCGTTTTCGGTATCGGCTGCGGTCTTATCACCTGCATAATCAGACTTTTCGGCTCACTTCCCGAAGGCGTTTCGTTCGCAATTCTTATTATGAATCTTCTTGTGCCTCATATTGAAACAATTATGGCTCCCAAGCCCTTCGGCACCGTCAAGGAGAAAAAGTCAAAGGCAAAGGAGGGCGAGGCAAAATGAAAAAGATGAAAGAATATCTTGTTCCCACCGTTACTCTTTTTATTATCTGCCTTGTTGCAACCCTTCTTCTGGGCGTAACAAATTCCGTTACCGCACCTATCATTGCAGACCTTGCGGTTGAAACGGAAAAGAAATCAAGACAGGTTGTTTTCGCAGATGCGGCAAGCTTCGGTGAAGCCGAAATTGCAGAGGACGGTACAAGTGTTGTTGCCGCGCTTGATGAAGCAGGCAGCGTTATCGGCCACGTTGTTGTGAACACTGCAAAGGGTTACGGCGGAGATATTTCCGTTATGACGGGTGTTGACAAAGACGGCAAGGTAACGGGCATCAATATCCTTTCCCATTCCGAAACGGCAGGTCTCGGCGCAAAAGCGGCAGAGCAGAGCTTCCGTGACAGATTCGTGGGTCTTATTGAAGGAATCACCGTTTCAAAGGATAAGGCAGGCGACAATTCCGTTGATGCCATCACCGGCGCAACAATAACTTCAAGAGCGGTTGTTGAAGCTGTCAACGCCGCAATTCAGGCAGCAGGAGGTGCAGACAATGGCTGAGAAAAAATCCCTCGGTAAAGAATTTACCAAAGGTCTTATTGCAGAAAACCCCGTTTTCCGCCTTGTACTTGGCACCTGTCCCACCCTTGCAACGTCAACAAGCGTTGTAAACGCTCTGGGCATGGGCATTTCGGCAATGATTGTTCTTGTTTGCTCAAACATCGTTATTTCACTTCTCAGAAAAGTAATTCCCTCGAAGGTGCGTATCCCTGCTTACATAGTTGTTATCGCATCCTTTGTTACAATAGTTCAGATGATAGTAAAGGCTTTTGTTCCCGCTCTTGACTCTGCATTGGGCGTATTCCTTCCCCTTATCGTTGTTAACTGCATCATCCTCGGCAGAGCCGAAGCCTTCGCAGGCAAGAATTCCGTTGTGGCATCTGCGGTTGACGGTCTCGGTATGGGCGTAGGCTTCACAATCGCCCTTTGCCTTATGGCATCCGTCAGAGAGATTCTCGGCGCAGGCACCTTCCTTGCAGGCGCACAGAATCTGCTTGTTCTTTTCGGCGATAATGTTCTGGGCGGCTTCAACGGTTTCACACTTCCCTGGACAGAATATCTTACTCCCATGACTGTATTTATCCTTGCACCCGGCGGCTTCCTTACCTTCGGTCTGCTGATGGCTTGCGCCAACAGACTTGCCGAAAGCAAAGGAAAACCCAGAGCAGAGCTTGGCGGCTGTCAGGCTTGCCCCATGGCTAAAAACTGTGCACTCCTTGCAGAAGGCAAGGCTTGCAACGACGAAAAGAAGGAGGGCGAAGCAGTATGATTCTCGTAAAATCTTTTCTTGCAATTATTCTGACCTCCGTGCTTACGGAAAACTTTGTTCTCTGTAAATTCCTCGGCATTTGCCCCTTCCTTGGTGTTTCAAAGAAGCTTAACACTGCGGTAGGTATGTCGGCGGCGGTTATCTTCGTTATGGCGCTTGCAACCGCAGTAACATACCCCATCAACAAATTCCTTCTTGTGGCAAACGGCCTTGAATACCTTCAGACAATCGTTTTCATTCTCGTTATTGCCGCACTCGTTCAGCTTGTTGAGCTTGTTCTCAAAAAGTTTATGCCCCCTCTTTACAACGCACTGGGCATTTATCTTCCCCTTATCACAACAAACTGCGCTGTTCTCGGCGTTGTTCTTCTCAACCAGACAAAGGGCTACGGCTTTGCCGAATCAATGGTAAACAGCGTCGGTGCAGGTCTTGGCTTTATGGTTGCAATGGTTATTTTCTCAGGTGTACGCAGCAGGCTTGAAGGCGCAGATATCCCCAAATTCCTTCAGGGACTTCCCATCGTGCTTATTGCGGCATCAATAGTTTCACTTTCGTTTATGGGCTTTACGGGCCTTGTTGACGGAATATTTGCATAAGGAGGTAACGGAATGAATCCTATTTTTACTGCTGTTATTATCGTTTCCGCTATCGGACTTATCGCAGGTCTGGGACTTTCAATCGCATCAAAAATATTTGCAGTACCCGTTGACGAAAAGGCAGAGGCTATCAGAGAATGTCTGCCCGGCGCCAACTGCGGTGCCTGCGGATTCTCGGGCTGTGACGGCTATGCCGCCGCACTTTCAAAAGGCGAAACAACAGACACCGCCCTGTGTGCCCCCGGCGGTAACGACACCGCAAAGGCAATCGGCGAAATCACAGGTCTTGCCGCAGGTGAAGTCAAGCCCTCGGCAGCGGTTGTGCTTTGTCAGGGTCACAATGTAAATGCCGCAACGAAGCTTGAATATCAGGGTGTGCAGAGCTGTAAAATGGCTGCTCAGATTTTCGGCGGACCCAAGGAATGCATCTACGGCTGTCTGGGCTACGGCGACTGCGTTGAGGTTTGCCAATACGATGCAATCAGCATTTGCGACGGTGTTGCAAGAATTAATCCTTATATCTGCAAAGCCTGTAAAATGTGTGTAAAAACCTGCCCCAAGGGTCTTATCGAAATGCTTCCCCTTCACGAAACAAAAGCTGCCGTGCTTTGCAAAAACCACGACAAGGGCGCAGTTACACGCAAGGAATGCACCGCAGGCTGTATCGGCTGTATGAAGTGCGTAAAGGCTTGCGAAGCAGGTGCGGTTACAATCGATAAATTCTGCGCAAAGGTTGATTACGATAAGTGCACGGGCTGCGGCAAATGCCACGCCGAATGTCCCGTAGGTGCAATAGATTTAATGACACTTTGCTGATAAAAAAGCGGTCAGTTCAAACGAACTGACCGCTTTTATTTTGCTTTGATTAATAGTATCTGTAACTTGCGATAACCTTACCCAGAATAATCACCTCGTCAACGATTATGGGCTCATAGGCATCGTTTTCAGGCTGAAGTCTGAAATGCCCGTTTTCTTTGTAGAAAGTCTTTACCGTTGCGGAATCCTCAACAAGAGCAACAACCATTTCGCCGTTCTGCGCGGTAGGTGTTCTTTCAACAATAACGATATCACCGTCAAGAATACCTGCCCAGAGCATACTCTCGCCCCTTACTTTGAGGGCGAAAAGCTCCTTATCCCCTGCGCCGGGCATTGAGAAGGGCAGATAACCTTCAATTTCTTCAACTGCAAGGATGGGCTGACCTGCCGTTACCGTGCCCAGAAGAGGTACGTGAGTAATATTCTCTGCCTGACCCACGATTTTAATGCATCTTTTAAGCATGGGAGGACGCTGAATATAGCCTGCCGCTTCAAGTGCATCAAGGTTAGCCTGCACCGATGAGGTTGAACGCAGACCCACCGCCGCACCGATTTCACGGACACTGGGGGTCATATTCTCCTTTGCCATTTCTACAAGGAATTCATATATTTTCTGCTGAATAGGGGTGATTGGTTTCATAATCCATCCTCTTTTCTTGATTTTAAGCCGTTTTTCGGGCATTTACACCCGTTCCTTCATTATTATAGCACAAATGTTCACAAATTGCAAACATTTGTTTGATATTTTTCAAAAAATTTTTTTAGGTCTTTTATAATCGGTGATATTGTGCTATAATTACTGTATCGATTTTACCGAGAGGAAACGTTATGACAGATTTCACACCGAAACAGAATACGGAAAATAAAAATCACGGCAAAAGCAAAAAACTTACCGCCGCGGTTTCGGTCTGTGCTGTCCTTGCAGTGCTCATCGTTGTTTTCTTTTTCACAAAAAACATAGTATTTTCCTCCCTTGCAGGCATCAGCGCCGAAAAAGAAAATTACAGATACGCCGTAACCCTTTCGGATTTTTCATCCGGCGAAAAGGCTCAGGTTATAAAAGATTACTCCGTACTCCGCATAGAGATAAACAAATATTATCCTCTGCTTACCTCCGAATTCAATCTTGATAAAATCAGAGATTGGAGTGCAGCCGCAAAGGATATCAATAACCGAAGCTACCATCTGAGCGAAGAGCTTGCCGCAGAGATAATGGAAATTGACACCGCACTTTCGCAGATAATTTCCTGCTGTGAGGAATATGTGGCATTAAAGCCCGATATACTTGATATGATGGATGTTTTCAACGAAATCAACCGCCTGCACACCAAGGATGCGGAAGGCAAGAATACCTCCTTCACCGTGGCGCAGGAAAGGCTGACGCTTGACCGCTGGAACACCGCCAACGAAAAGCTGCTTGGATTCATCGCCCGCATCCCCGACAGCGAGAATATGTATCTTATCAATTTCCTTGCAAAAGAGGCTCAGGGCGAAATTGCGGAAATCGGCAAGGCTATCGACTCTGTTGCATCGCTTTACGGCGAAACCGCCCTTGTCCGTTTCGGCGGCGATGCTCTCAAGCAATACCCGGATTTCTTCAACAGCAGCGGCGAAAGAGTAAACCTTCTGAGAAAAGAAGAATTTGAAAGCTTCGTATACAGCGAGCTTTGCGCCCAGCTTGTTCACAGCCTTGCAGGCTTCTATATAGCAGATTAATTATTATTTGACAATTTCTTCTTTATATGCTAAAATATATAACAAGTTAAAGGGGAGTAGCTTAATGGCTCCGTCATAACCGATTGTCAACAACCGATGCACCGCATCTGGCAAATCGGCCCATCAGGGAAGCAAGACCTTTGACAGAGAAATTTACCCGTTCTCTGTCAAAGGTTTTTATATTACAAGACGAAAGGATTGTCACAGATGAAGTTCTACCTTGAACAAGTTGATTCCGTTCTTTCTCACGTCAAAAGCTCCGAAAAAGGTCTTACCTCTGCGGAAGCTGAAAAAAGACTGAGTGAAAACGGCAAAAACAAGCTCAAAGAAGGCAAAAAGAAAACAACGTTCCAGAGAATTATGGAACAGCTTTCAGACCCTATGATTATCATTCTTATCATTGCCGCAATTATTTCGGCGGTTACGGAATGGTTCGAACACGGTTACTTCCACTTCGTTTTCCCCACAGACACCGTTATTATTATGGTTGTTGTTGTTATCAACACAATTCTCGGTGTTGTTCAGGAAAGCAAGGCTGAGGCGGCTATTGAAGCCCTTCAGGAGATGAGTGCCGCAACCTCGAAGGTTCTCCGTGACGGTAAGCTTGTTTCCGTCAGAAGCGAAGATCTGGTTGTAGGCGATATCATTGTTCTTGAAGCAGGCGACGCAGTTCCCGCAGACTGCCGTATTTTTGAATCTGCAAGTATGAAGATAGAAGAAGCGGCGCTTACAGGTGAATCCGTTCCCGTAGGCAAGCTTATCGAGGTTCTTAACGGCGATAAAAACGGTGACGTTCCTCTGGGCGACAGAAAGAATATGGCTTATATGGGTTCAACCGTTGTTTACGGCAGAGGCAAGGCAGTTGTTGTAGCAACAGGTATGGATACCGAAATGGGTAAGATTGCAGACGCAATCGCTCAGGCAGAAGAAGGTCAGACTCCCCTTCAGATAAAGCTTGCACAGCTTTCAAAGATTCTTACAAAGCTCGTTCTCGGCATCTGTGTTGTTCTTTTTGCATATCAGATGATCGTTTCATACGTTCAGACAGGCTCAATGCCCGAATTTGCAAAGATTCTTGACAGCTTTATGGTTGCGGTTTCGCTTGCTGTTGCCGCAATCCCCGAAGGTCTTGTTGCGGTTGTTACAATCGTTCTTTCAATCGGCGTTACAAATATGTCAAAGAAAAACGCCATTATCAGAAAGCTTACCGCAGTTGAAACCCTGGGCTGTGCTCAGATTATCTGCTCCGATAAGACAGGTACTCTCACTCAGAACAAGATGACCGTTGTTGACCATTACGGTGACAATGAAGCACTTATCGCAAAAGCAATGACCCTTTGCTGTGACGCCGAAATCGACGAAAACGGCGAGGTTACGGGCGAGCCCACCGAAGCCGCACTTGTAGGCTTTGCATATAAGCTGGGTATGCACAAGAATGACCTTGTTGCAAATGCTCCCAGAATCGGCGAAGCTCCCTTCGATTCGGGCAGAAAGATGATGTCAACCGTTCATCGGACTGCAGATGGTATCATTCAGTATACGAAGGGTGCGCCCGATGAAATCCTCAAGAAGTGCACTCACGCATTCATCGGCGGTGAGGTTGTTCCTTTCACTGAGGAAGTAAAGGCCGCTATCCTTGCAGATAACAAGAGAATGGCTGATCAGGCGCTCCGCGTGCTTGCAGTTGCATTCAGAAAATATGATACTGCTCCCACGGATTTTGCTCCCGAAGCACTTGAAAACGACCTTGTTTTCATCGGTCTTACAGGTATGATTGACCCTGCCCGTCCCGAGGTTAAGGCAGCTATCGAGGAATGCCGTTCAGCAGGTATCACACCCATTATGATTACGGGCGACCACAAGGATACCGCCGTTGCCATTGCAATTCAGCTCGGTATTATTGAGGATGCTTCTCGTGCAATCACAGGCGCTCAGCTTGACGAAATCAGCGACGAGGATTTCGCAGAAAGAGTTACGGAATTCAGAGTTTATGCCCGTGTTCAGCCCGAACACAAAACAAGAATCGTCAATGCCTGGCGTGCACGCGGTATGATTACCGCAATGACAGGTGACGGCGTTAACGATGCGCCCTCCATCAAGAGTGCTGACATCGGCGTAGGTATGGGTATCACCGGTACAGACGTTACAAAGAACGTTGCGGATATGGTTCTTGCCGACGATAACTTCGCAACCATCGTTGCCGCAGTTTCGGAAGGCAGAAGAATTTACGATAACATCAGAAAGGCAATCCAGTTCCTTCTCGGTTCAAACCTTTCGGAAGTTCTTTCAATCTTCACCGCAACAATCCTTAACTTCACAATCCTCAAACCCGTTCATCTTCTTTTCATAAACCTTGTAACAGACAGTATCCCCGCACTTGCTCTCGGTCTTGAAAAGCCCGAAAGAGATATTATGCAGCGTAAGCCCAGAAACAGCAAGGAAGGCGTTTTTGCAGGCGGTATGGGCTTTGACGTATTCTATCAGGGTCTGCTGGTTACAATCCTTACACTTGCCGCTTTCTTCACAGGCGAATTCCTTGAAACAGGCCACTGGCAGTTCACAAACATCGCAGATTGCCAGGAAGGTATGACAATGGCATTCCTTACAATGTCAATGTGCGAAATCTTCCACTCCTTCAATATGCGTTCACAGAGAGGCTCTGTTCTGGGTATGGTATTCGGTCAGAAGTCACACAACATCGTTCTCTATGCGGCAATGGTGGCTTCGCTTCTTCTCACAACCGCTATTATTGAAATCCCCTTCCTTGCAGAAATGTTTGAATTCGTTCACCTTGATGCAACAGCATACGGCATCTCAATCGGTCTTGCATTCCTTGTAATCCCCATTGTTGAAGTAGTCAAGGCAATTCAGCGAGCAGCATCGAAAAACAAATAATCAACAATAGCAAAAAGCCCCGTACCTCAGCGGTACGGGGTTATTTTTATTTGGTTGCTCTGTATTCATTCACAAACTTCTCTATCTTCTTACCGTCTTCATAGCCAAGCTGATAGAGTTTTTCCATATTCTCCTTCTCGCCCGAAATGGTGTTTACGTCAAAGCACTCACGGGGATATATAACAATCGCCTTGCCCTGCCTTTCAAGCTCCAGTATTGCCTCTATACCGTTGTTATACATATTATGCATTGTGAGAATATTATCCCTTACCTTGGGATACCTTGCAAGCAGGAGCTTTACAAGAAACTCGGGCATGGGGGTTTTTCTGTAATCAATGGGAAGGGTGATGCAGATAATCAGCTTATCGCATCCGTCTGCAAACGCCTTGTTGAAGGGCAGAGGGTCGGATACGCCGCCGTCAAAAAACTTTTCGCCTCTGAACTCTATTGGCTTACGGCAGGCTACGGGCATTGCACAGCAGGCTTTAAGCAAGGTGTAATCATCCTGCTTCAGGTCGTCTTTTGTAAAGTAACGGGGCTGTGCGGTTTTTGCAAGAGTTGTAACGCAGTGATACTGCTTTTCGGAATTCTTTATTGCCTCGTAGTCAAGAGGGTCCTTGCCCGTGCTGTTGGTTATTTCGGAATAGATGTAATCAAGATTTATCAGCATTCCCTTTTTCAAGTAGCAGCCGGGTCCGAGATACTTTTTTTCAAAAGAATATTCGGTGTAAAAGCGCTTCGTTCTGCCCCTCTGACCTGCCACATAGGTAATAAGGTTTGCACTGCCCGAAGAAACACCCAGACAGTATTCAATGTCAATTCCCTTATCTATAAGGTAATCGTATATTCCGCTTGTGTATATTCCGCGAAGTCCTCCGCCGATATCTATTATACCTAACATATATTTCCTCCTCCGTATGGGCTTAGGGTAACAAAAATAATTATATATCATCCGCCGTTTATTTTCAATCGCAAATTTCAAAAAGAATATCACCTTCGATAAAATTGTTTTTTCTTTGACAAAATGTGTAAGTTTTCTTGACAGCAATAACAAAAAATGGTATAAATATATTACGGACTTAATCCGACTAACGCTTTTTAGATGGAGGAATACACAATGTACGCCGGTTTTATCAGAGAAATCGATTGCGTGGGCAGAATCGTTATTCCCATGCAGATGAGAAAAGAACTTGGTCTTCTCGACCGCGGCAGCAAGCTTGAGCTTTTCTGCGACGGCACACAGATTATCTGCAAGAAGGCAGTTAAAGACTGCTGCTTCTGCAAGTCAAACGAAGAACTTACAGAATTTGAAGGCAAATACATCTGCAAAACCTGCCTTTCAAAAATCAAAGGCGAGTAAAATTCATCGCTCCTCCCGTACCCTGTAAAAGGTACGGGGATTTTTTTATATCCTTCCGAATATAATTTACAAATATAATTCGAAAGGGAAAACATATGGATTGGCATTCTATGAATCCGCGGCAGACAGCCGAAGAACTCAAAACAAATCTTTCAAAGGGTATCAGCGAGCAAAATGCAAAAATTCTGCTGGCACATAACGGAAAAAATCTGCTTAAAGCAGAGAAAAAAGACTCTGTTTTGAAACAGTTCATACGTCAGTTTTCGGACTTTTGCGTAATAATACTTTTCATTGCCTGCATTATATCGTTTCTGACGGGGATTATTGAGGGCAAGGGCGATTTTGTTGAGCCCGTCGTAATTCTTCTCATCGTCATTCTCAATGCGGCTATGGGTGTGTATCAGGAAAGACGGGCTGAGCGTGCACTGGAGGCACTGCAAAAAATGTCCGCCCCCGTTGCAACGGTAATCCGTTCGGGCAATCAGAAAAAAATTCCTGCTCAGCTTCTTGTGCCGGGCGATATTATTCTGCTTGAAAGCGGAGATATGGTGCCTGCGGATGCACGGCTTATTGAGGCAAACTCCCTTACCGTGCAGGAAAGCGCACTGACAGGCGAATCGGAGCCCTGTGAAAAATCCGCAGAGCTTATACTCCCTTCAGAATGTGCACCTGCCGACAGAAAAAATATGATTTTTTCATCCACAACGGTTCTTTCGGGCAACTGCCGTGCAATTGTCACCGAAACGGGTATGGCAACACACGTAGGCAGAATTGCACATCTGCTGTCTGCCGAAGCCGCACCCCAGACACCGTTGCAGATAAGGCTTGGTAAAATCGGCAAAGCGCTTGGCATTGGTGCACTCATAATCTGTGCCTTTGTTTTTATTCTGGGAATAATAAGAAAAAGCGGTATTCTGCCATCCTTTATGCTTTCCGTCAGCCTTGCGGTTGCCGCCATACCCGAAGGCCTGCCTGCCGTTGTTACCATTGTGCTTTCAATGGGCGTTCAGCGTATGGCTAAAAGCAATGCCATTATCAGACACCTGCCTGCGGTTGAAACTCTGGGTGCAACAACCGTTATCTGCTCCGACAAAACAGGCACGCTGACTCAGAATAAAATGACCGTTACACAGGTAAGGAATACCGAAGGAATCCTTTTGACCGATAATCCCGAAATCAAAAAAATCCTTGCCTTCGGCGCCCTGTGCAACAACGCCCGTGCAATGAGAAAAGGCAAAGCTCTGAATTTCAGCGGTGATGCTACGGAAACCGCCATCCTCTGTGCGGCGGCAGACGCCGGTGAAAGGCTCCCCGACCTTGTTTCCGCCTGTCCCCGTCTTTCCGAAACTCCGTTTTCAAGCGAAAACAAGTTTATGGCAACGGTAAACTCGGTGCAGGGCAAAAATCTTCTTATTGTAAAAGGCGCTCCCGACGTAATACTCAACGCCTGCACAAAAGCAGAATACAAAAATTCCTCTCATACCCTTTCCCCTGCACTGAAAAATAAAATTCTCCGTCATAATGAGGATATGGCAAAGCAGGCACTCAGGGTTATTGCCGTTGCATACAGAGATTGCGACGGCGCACAAGACAGAGAAATGTGCTCTCTTACCTTTCTCGGTCTTATAGGTATGATTGATCCTCCGAGGCCCGAAGCCGCAAAGGCTGTTGCCACCTGCAAAAAAGCAGGCATTATTCCCGTTATGATTACGGGCGACCACATCACAACCGCCTGTGCGGTTGCAGAAAATCTTGGTATTCTTGAAAAAGACTGTACCGCCGTAACGGGCAACGAGCTTGACCGTATGGACGACGGCACACTGAAGGAGGCAATAAAAACCTGCAGGGTTTTTGCAAGAGTCAGCCCTGAGCATAAGGTAAGAATAGTCAAGGCATTCCGCAGTGCAGGTCATATTGTTGCAATGACGGGCGACGGAGTTAACGATGCGCCTGCCCTCAAAGCCGCCGATATAGGCTGTGCAATGGGCAAGGGTGGCACGGACGTTGCAAAAAATGCCGCCGATATGATACTTACCGATGATAATTTTGCCACTATTGTCAAAGCGGTTGAACGGGGCAGAGGAATATATGACAACATAAAGAAAGCCGTTCATTTCCTTCTGGGCACAAATATAGGAGAAATTCTTGCGGTATTTGCCGCTTCCCTTTTAGGGCTTGAAGCGCCACTGATTCCCATTCAGCTTTTGTGGGTAAATCTTGTTACGGATTCCTTGCCTGCTATGGCACTGGGCACCGAAAAAACCGAGCCGGATATTATGAAACGTGTCCCGATTTCACCCCGAAAAGGTTTTTTCTCCGACGGATTATGGCTTGACATTTCTCTTGAGGGTATGCTTGTGGGAACAATAACAATTCTCGCATTTCTTACAGGCACTCTTTCCTACGGCACTCAGAGCAGTCTGATTCTCGGCAGAACAATGGCATTCTGCACTCTGAGCTTCTGCGAAATTACCCACGCAATAAATACCCGTTCTTCGTTGCCGCTTTATAAAATCGGCTTTTTTTCAAATAAAACAATGAACACCGCAGTCATTCTCTGCTGTGCCGTACAGGCGGCGGTTGTTGTTATACCGCCTCTTGCCGGCATTTTCGGAGTTACGGCGCTCAGCGGCATACAGTGGCTTACCGTTGCAGGTCTTTCTCTCATCCCCCTTGCCGCAGGCGAAGCAGGCAAAATTTTATTCGGAAATTCAAAGTAAAAAAGCAAAGCCCCCGTGCCGAAGCACGGGGGCTTGAGTTATTGAGTTACCGAGAATTAAAGATTCTTGATAAGGTTGATAAGAGCCTCGAAGAGACCTGCCATTGCCTTGAAGGTGAACATGCTCTTGGGAGCATATACGGGATCAAGACGCATTGTAAGGCCGCCTTCGGTTTCAAAAGCGATTGTGTAGAGAAGGATTACGTTGTTCTCGGGATCCTTATTGGGCTGTGTATCGCCTCTCTTACATACATAGTTGTTGTTCCAGTAGTAGAGCTTGAAGTTCTTACCGAGAGCCATATAAATCTTACCGTCTGTTCCGTATACTCTGAAGAAGAATTCTGAATGGTGCTTCCATTCGGGCTGATAGATAATTGTTGACTTGGCGATTGTTGAACCGTCGTCATTAACGCCGGGCTTCCAATTTTCCTTGTCGTAAATATCTGCGCCTTCTTCAACGTGGTATGCGTTCCAGCTTACTACTTCGTAGTTTTCGCCGGGTCTGTTACCTTCGGTAATGATACTTCTCATAATAAGTGTACCAACACCCATTGTGATACCGTTTTCGATATCTTCTGCTCTTTCAAGGTCGTCACCGTAAACAACGGGGTTCTGAGTGAGGAGTGATGAAAGTGCAAGAGTATCCTTTAAGGGAAGAGGATTGCCGTCTTCGTCTGTCTTGTTGCAGTTGTAGTCAACATAGATAAGGATGTTCTGTGCATAGTATCTTGCGTAAACATCAAGACCGTAAGCGGGCATCTTGCTGACAACTGAGTTATCAAGAGGACTGAATGCCTGGAAAACATAACCTTCGGGAGTGCTTTCTGTTACGAGAGCAAGGTTATCGCCCTGAAGCTGAAGGCTGATTGTTTCTTCTGTCTTATACTTAACAACGATGGGTTCTGCATACTTTCTGTCTGCAGCAGGAAGTGACATATCTGCATCGGAAGCTGCGTAGAAGAATCTGAGCTCGTACTCAAGTGCTTCCCACTGAGCATTGATTGAAATTGTTTCGCCGATAGCGTACTTTTCAACCATTTCAAGTGTAAGAGTATCTGCTATTGCAACGTCCACTGCATTTGCGCCTGTGCCAAGCTTCCAGCCGATAAACTTGAAGCCGTTGTTGTTGATGAAGGGATTTGCAAGCTCTGAGTTTTCCTTGCCGATAACGGGAAGCTCAACTTCTTTGCCGTCAAGGTTTGTAAGTGTACCGATTGAAGGATCAATAGCCTCGCCAACCTTGATACCTTCTGAAAGTGTGATGATATCCGATGACTTCTTATCACGGTTAACAACAAACTTGATTGTGTATTCGGTTTCCTGGAAGTCTGCCACGTAAACAAGTGTGCGTGCTGAGTTACCGTCAAGAACGATACCGTTCTTTGTATATTCAACAGCTTCGTTTGTTCTTTCGTTAATCCAACCCTTGAATGAGAAGCCTGAGGGAGCAGTTGTGTCAGCATTTGTCTTTGCAAACGTTGAGTAAACGCCTGTTTCGCCGCTCATTGCGGTCTTTGCTGTTGAGGTTGTTACTGTGTATTCGCCGGTGGGCTCGCCGTCTTCATAAACGGGAACCTTCCATGTGATATCAAATACAAGTTCTGTACCTACATAGAGAACCTTATCGCCCTCGTAAGCAATGCTTGATGTTGTGTCAACGAAGGTCTTGAGTGCTTCGTCGCTGTAAACGTATGCCTTGCCTGCGGGTGTACGTGAAACCTTAACACCGTTATCAGCTTCAATAGCGTTAAGAACTGCTGTTGAATCCTTTGCAGCAAGGTTTGCACCGCTGTCGTTATGCTTAACAGCTGCAACCTTCCAGCCGCCGTTTACGTAATCTCTTATCATGAAGGTGATTGATGAATCATATTCTGTCCACACAGCATAGAAGCTCTTGTCACCTGCATATGTGTACTTGAATGTTTCTTTTGTTGATACAACTTCGTCTGTTTCAGCATCATTCCAGCTTGCGAACTTCTTTCCTTCGGGAGCTGTGATTGATGCCTTGAGATTCTGATTGTAGGTAACATCTGCAACAAGTGCTGCTTCAGCATCGCCCTTATTTGTATAGAATGATGCCTTGTAGGTGTTTGCAGTCCATACAACAGTTGCGTTTGCGCCGTTGATGTTGTCAATGGTAACTGTTTCGGGGCTCCAGGTACCTGTGTAGCCTTCCTTAGCGGGAACAGGCATTGTTTCGTTAAGATTTATTTCTTCGTTGAAGTTAGCTGTGATAACGATATCGCCGTCTTCGTTAACGGTTGCACCTTCGGGAAGTGCAGCTTCGTCGATTTCGCCGCCGTTAGCGTCAAGAACAACCTCGAATTCGTCTGTATCAAGAACTCTCTGGAATTCAGCGTTTCTTACTGCAACGTAATCTGTAAGGTCAACGATTGCACCTGTTGCTGTGTTTGCCCAGCCGATCTGACCATCAACAGCATCGGGAACAGCAACTGCTGCGTCCTTAACGTATTCTTTTGCTGAAATTTCAGTACCGTCCTTCTCAAGGAATGTTACAGTGTACTTCTTAACGGTTGTGCCGCCTGCTGCGGGGTTAGCGCCGATTGTGAACTCGTGAGTAAGATCTTCGAACATGAACTTCTGAATAAGTGCGTAGTTGATGTTTGAAGTTCTTGTGCCTGTAAGAGCAAGTGTAATGGGTGTTTCAACAGGACCCTGTGCGATGTTGATTGAACCCTTTCTGCCGTTCCATGTGCTGTCTTTAGTTGTTCCGTCACCGTTGTTACAGTTCCAGAAGTTTGCCTGTGTGAACTTCTTACCTGTGGTGCCGTTTGCAAGACCGTCTTTTACCTTGTACTGCCAGCATAAAAGCCATTCATCACTTCTGAAGTCGAATGCTGTAGTTGCTTTGGAGCCTGAGTTTGTAATAGCATCCTGGATGAAATCCCAGCCTGCCATCTGTTCTGCGGTGTAGCCTGTATTCTTTGTCATCCATGTGTTTGTTGAACAAGCACCTGATGTAAGAGCACAGTTAAGACCGTTGCTGATTTCAACGGGATGTGCAGGGTTTGCAGCACCTTTGGCGTTGGTTGAATAACCGTTTGTACCGGGTGCTGTTGTTGATACCTGTCCTACATCGAAGAAATCATTTTCATAGATGTTAACGAAGGTTGAGTTACCGAAGTAGAAGTCACCCTTGATGTAAAGTCTTTCTTCAAGGATCTGACCTGCCTCAACGTAGTAGTCGGTAAGGATTGCTGAATCCGCATCAACGGCTGTGTTGAGAGTACCATCTTCTGTTTCAACTTCG
The DNA here is from genome assembly GCA_017548045.1 of Clostridia bacterium. Classification (GTDB taxonomy): domain Bacteria; phylum Bacillota; class Clostridia; order Oscillospirales; family Acutalibacteraceae; genus CAG-177. The sequence goes on from JAFYNR010000012.1 coordinate 135,591, forward strand.
TATACTTCTGAACCGAGGTAGATGAAGTTATTATACTGAGCATCAAGCTCTGCATATGACTTAACCTTTGAGGTACCTGCAACGGGACCTGAAGGTGTGTCACTGCCGCCTGCATCAGCAGGGTTAGCACCGATTGTGAACTCGTGAGTGAGGTCTTCAAACATAAACTTCTGAATAAGTGTGTAGTTGATGTTTGAAGTTCTTGTGCCTGTAAGAGCAAGTGTAATGGGTGTTTCAACGGGACCCTGTGCGATGTTGATTGAACCCTTTCTGCCGTTCCATGT
>JAFYNR010000013.1 GCA_017548045.1 Clostridia bacterium
GCCTTTTCAATATCGCCTATCTGACCGCTCATATATTCATAGCGTTCGGATACTTCTTTATACTCTTCAACTGCTCCTACGTTTACGCTTCCAAGCGCACGGATTTTGTTCTTAATTTCCTGCAAGGTGCGCTGAGCCTTGGGAATATCGTCAAGCACGATATTCATTTCTGCCGCTTCACGCAACGAAAGCTGATATTCGTCATAGAGCTTGTTCTGAGCGGTTTCAAGCTCTCTCTGCATAGCATCTCTGCGTTCTTCAAGCCTTGCAAGCTCACCGCCGAGCTTTTCTCTCTCAGAGGTCATTTCACGCTCTTTTGCACGAAGATTTGTGCTTCTCGCCTCGCCCTGAGTTCTCTTTTCGGTGAGATTTTCTATCTTTTCTTTGGTTTTAACCGAATTTTCACGCAGTGCGGCGGCAGTTGCTTCAAGTTCTGCAATATTTGCAAGGATTTTTTCGTTTTCTTCCTTGATTGCCGCAATCTCTTCGCTCAGCTTATCCTCACGGCGGCTGAAGCTTTCTTTGCGTTCAAGGCAGGCGGCAACGGTTTCGTTATTAGCCTCAATATCCTTGCGCAAAGCCATAATCTCAAGATTAAGTGCATTCTGAATTTCTGCCGATTCCTCACGAAGCTTATCAAGAGATTCACGCTCGGAATTGAGTTCATCAAGCTGAGCGTTGAGCTTTTCGCTCTCTGCAGCTGCGGCTTCGATTTCGGCATCCGCTTTCTTTTCATCTGCCTCTGCCTCAGCAATTCGTGCCTTTGCTCTCTCTTTTTCTGCTTCAAGCTCTTCGATATGACCCTTTGCGGCGGCATATCTGTCTTTGATAAGATTGAGTGCACTTTCGGCACGGATTATATCTTCCTGAGCCTTGATAAGCTCAGCCTCGCTTGCATCAAGCTCTGCCTGAACAAGCGCAAGCTCTTCTGAAAGATTCTTGAAGGTTTCCTGCTTATCTGCAAGCTGTTTTTCGAGCGCTTCAACCTTTTCTTTGAGCGCTTCAATCTCAGTTGCTCTGCTCAGGAAGCCCGCTCCCGAGCCTCTCGAGCCGCCCGTCATTGAGCCGCCGGCATTAAGCACCTGACCGTCAAGGGTAACAATCTTGAAGCGGTATGAATACTTCTTCGCCATTGCAATGCCGTTGTCGATATTATCAACAACCGCCGTTCTTGCAAGGAGCGAGCCGATGATTTCGGAATATTTGCTGTTATATTCAAGAAGCTTATCCGCCATATCAACAAAGCCTTCGCAATCCTCAAGCCCATTTTCGGTGAAGGGTTTTGATTTAACGGAAGTAAGCGGAAGGAAAGTTGCTCTGCCTGCACGGTTTTCCTTAAGGAAATTAATGGCAAGCTTTGCGGTGTTTTCGTTATCGGTAACGATATTCTGAATAGCCGCACCGAGTGCTGTTTCGATTGCAACGGCATATTCGGCAGGGGCTGTGATAAGCTGTGAAAGTGTGCCGTGAATGCCCCTGAGAGCACCCCTCTTTGCCTCTTTGATAACCTTCTGAACACTGCCTGCATAACCGTCAAGGTTCTTTTCAAGGTCATCAAGCATCTTTATGCGTGCGTTTTTCTGGTAAATATCGAGATTTATGTTTTCAAGCTCTTTGCGGTAACGCTCAACCTTCTCTGCCCTTGTGCCGATAATCATTCTGTAGCCCTCGAGCGAGTTTTCGTGCTCTGCGGCAAC
>JAFYNR010000014.1 GCA_017548045.1 Clostridia bacterium
AATACGGGAAACAAGGAACATTGTGCCGACAAGAGCTGCGTTGATTTTTAATACGTCGGTGTAGAAAACGGTAAGAAACATACTTGCCATAATAAAGGTGAGGTCGTTCGCAACGTTACCGAACATATAGCCGACTTTGTCTTTTATGCCGAAGGGTTTAAGGGTTGAAGAAGTTTTATTCATCTTGAATTCTCCTTTCAGAACATACTTTACAAATATAACTTCTGTTTTAATTATAAACCTAATATTATAGAGCAGATACGACAATATTTTGAATATATCGTATAATTTTTAAGTGTTTATTGAAATTTACAAAAAATCATCGTATAATGTAAATGTTGAGGTGATTTTATGCCGTATGATGTTCAACTGGATTTTGTCAGAAACCTTCTTGGAAATATGCATATTTCAAGCTGTGTTATCGATAATTATGAAGAAACAATTCCGAGCGAAATAGATCTCGGTCTGCGAAAAACTCTTTTCGGAATCGATAACTATGCAGGATTTTTCAAAAACTCAATGAGCAACGCAAAACCGAATACGGTTTACCGTTTTTATGACGAATATTTCTGCAACTATATTTTTATGCGTCTGCCTGACGAAGAGAAAGAAATTTTCTTTTTTATCGGGCCGTATATTCCCGCATCGGTTGACGAAGAAAAAATCAGAGAAAAATCCGATAACGAAGCCGTTATTGCCGACCTTATGAAATATTATAACAAGCTGCCTGTTATTGATGACGACAGCGTAATCATCTCCGTAACAAACACGCTCGGCAACATTTTGTGGGGTTCATCCGATAATTTTTCAATGGAATATGTTGAATATATGATTCACGACCGTGAAGAGCCGATGAAACTCTCCGAATCTTATGAAGATTACCGTGATTCTCCGTTCAGCCTTGCTATTATCGAAAGCAATTACCAAAATGAAAAAATCCTGATGGATGCGGTAAGCAAAGGCAAACTTCATGTTGTCAATTCAATCGCATCATCCGTTTATAACAACGGCACGGAGCAAAGGCTTTCGGATTCGTTGCGCAACAGAAAAAACTATCTTATTATTCTTAATACTCTTCTGCGGAAAGCTGCTGAAAACGGCGACGTTCATCCTCTGCATATCAACAAAATGTCATCATCCTTTGCAAGAAAGATTGAGGAAATCCGAACGGTTGAACACAGCTTTAATTTGCAGACCGAAATGATACGAAGCTATTGCCTGCTTGTGAAACAGCATTCTCTCAAAGATTATTCTTATCTTATCGGTAAAACAATAACAATTATTTCATACGACCTTACAGCCGATTTAACTCTCAACAATATGGCAAATCAGTTAAACGTTAATCCGTCATATCTCTCTTCTCTTTTCAAGAAAGAATGCGGTTGCACTCTGACGGAATATGTGAACAACAAACGCATTGAATATTCACTCGGTCTGCTTCGCAAAACGGATAAGCTTGTTCACGAAATTGCTTTTGACTGCGGAATTCAGGACACAAACTATTTCATAAAGCTTTTCAAAAAAATCACGGGTCAGACTCCGAGCCAATACCGTAAACATAACAGGAAATAAAATTACGCCGATACAGTTTTATCTGTACCGGCGCGTTTTACTTTATATCCAATTATGCAATCTTGCTGTAAAGTTCAATGATAAAATCAAAAACCTTATCAACAATACCGTTTGTTACGGGGTCAAGAAAATTAGCAATAAAATTCTGAATTGTTTCAAGATATTCTGCGAACATCAGTTTTCACCTCACTTATCATTTATTCGATTCATTAATCAACCTATATTAATTTTAGCAGAATTATACTGCTGTCCGTAGTATTATTTTTTGTTATTATCGTACTATTTAAACAAGGAGTTGAAAATCAATACGTTATTGTATAATCCTCTTCAACATCGAGTGCAAACTGAACGTCGAAATCTGCAAAGGCGACCTTTACGCCGAGATAGAGAATATCCGCATTCTTATAATTTGCTTTGATAACTCTGCCTGTAGCCTTGTCAATTGTGCAGGAAATTCTGCCGTTTATGCCGTTGACCTTAACGGTGTGGAATGTAACCGTAGGAATGCTGATTTCTTCAAAGGTTGATGCGGTAACAGTATTGAACACACCTGCATAACCTTTACCCTTGGCGGGGCTTGTTAATTTATCGTTATAAAGCTTTATGTCAATCTGATATGTATTTCCGTTATCTTTGCAGGTTGCAGATTCAACCATATCAGCCGTAAGATGTGAAGAATAATCTTCTTTTCCGACAGGGAAGATTATTTTTATATCTTCTTTTTTTGTCCAGGTCTGAGGCTCATTCTCACCCTTTACAAAAGTGTCAATTGCAGTTTTACCGATTCCTTCAATCGCCGAAGGAAGCTGCAGGTAATTATCAATACTGCTGAGCTTTTTATAGTTCCTCGTAAGTGACTTTGCTTCACTCTTAACACGGTTAACTGAGGTGTTGTAAAGATTAACTATTTCCTCAACACTTTCAAAAGAATCTGCTGAAGTTACAGCCGCTGTGGTATCGGAAACGGTTTCTTTGTTCGCAGGAATTTCTTCGGATGTTTCACCGATATTTTCTGCATTTGTAACATCTGTAATATTATCTGCGTTTTCTGTATCTTCGGTATTTTCAACGAATGAATCAACCGAACTTTCCGTTGTTGTTTCAGGTATATCAACTGTTTTATCTTTTGAAAGGCTTACGCCGATAACAGCCGCAACAGCAAGAATGATAACGACTGCAATTATTCCGATAAACTTTTTATTCTTCATTTCAGTCACCTTTATTCTGTAATTTTATATGTTCCTGCAATAAGTGTTTCTTTTTTACTGTCGGACAGAATCAAATCCGCCGTACAGTTTGCAGGTATTTCAATTTCATAAATATATCTGCCGTTTTCTTTTTTCCATCCGCTTTTTACACAGCCAAAAATACTTTTGTATTCGGCACAGGCAAACGTGAAGTTACCGCCCGGTTTTGGCGAAATAACAAAGTGATTTTCACCGCTTACGTTGATGCCGCACATTGATGAAAACAGCCATTCGCAGACAGCACCCTTTGAATAATGGTTGAGTGATGCTATGCCGCCCTGAGCCTCGGTGCCTTCCCACGATTCCCAGATTGTTGTTGCACCCATTTGGCTCATATAGAGCCAGCCGGGCATCTGCTCATTTTCAAGAAGTCTGTAAGCCGAATCAAGGTCATATTTTTCAAGAACGCCGAGAATCAGCGGGGTTGAAAGAAAACCCGTACCGAGTCTGTAACCGTAATTATCAAGTGCTTTGATTAACCTTTGTTTTGCATATTCTGTCTGTTTTTCATCAAGCAAATCAAAAGCGAGCGGACGAACAAGGCGAGCCTGTCTGTCGGTATCAAGCAGATAATCATCGGTTCTGACAAGTGCCTGATAAGCTTTTTTGCATTTGTTGCTTATTTCTTTATACTTTTTCGCATCCGCATTATGACCGAGCTTTTCCGCAATTTCAGCAAACAGACCGAGAACAAAACTTGTATAAGCCGTTGCAACTTCGGTTTCGGGCAGAACAACATTTGTCCATTTATTCGGATAAACATCGGCAGGCTCCGCCCATTCGCCGTATGCCTGACCTTTGTTTACAACATATTTTCTGTCGGCACCTTTAACCTTATGAGGCTTTGAAAGAACGGCATTCTTACCGATACGGCTCACCATAAATTCAGCATATTTTTTCATTCGGTCATAGTATTCCGAAAGAATGTCGGTGTCGTTATATTTCACGCTGAAATAATAAGGAATTATGATACCTGCATCAGCCCAGCCGACACTGCCGTTCATCATCACCATAAAGAAATCCGTGCCGCCCTGCGGTGCTATCTGCGGCAGTTTGCCGTCCTTTGTCTGCCAGTCATAAACATCGGTGAGATATTTTTTGGCAAAAGTTGCATAATCAAAAAGATAAGAGGCACTCGGGAAGAAAATCTGTGCATCTCCCGTCCAGCCGTGACGCTCACGGGTCGGGCAGTCCGTGGGCAAATCAGCACTGTTGCTCTTGGTTGACCAGACAGTTGCATCCACAAACTTATTGAGCAGTTTGTTGGAACATTCGAAGAAACCTGTTTGCTCCATATCGGAATAAACTGCAACACCTGTAAAATCATCAGCCGTAAATTCAACGTCGGTTTCAACAAGCACGTAGCGGTAACCGAAAATTGCAAAGGTTGTTTTATAACGGTTTTCACCGTCTTTGCAGATATACTCAATCTGCTGAAGCGGAGTTGTAATTCTTTTGTTTGAAACCTGAATGTTTTTCTGTGTGAATTCGCCGTCTTTATCAAGAAGCTCACCGAATCGCAGAAACACACGCTGACCCTTTTTCGCCTTGATATTAAACTCGATAATTCCTGCAAAATTCTGACCGAAATCAAGAATTGTTTTGCCGCTCGGAGTCTTGATTGTTTCGGGCTTGAAGCGTTCTTTTTCTGTTACAAAAACATTGTTTGAAGCAGTCGGAACAACGTTGTGTTTTGTTTCCTTTGCAAAGACTGAATAAGTCGGGATTCTGTCAGCCACAACAAATTCACCGTCTTTATTATCGGCAAAGCGGATGGGTCCGTCATTGCTCCAACGCCATTCTTTATCTGTTGCAACGGTTTTCTTTGTTCCGTCATAATATTCGATTTCAAGCTGTGCAAGAAGCTTTGTTTCAAAGCCGTATTCCTGCTTTAATCCCCACGCACCGACAGAGCCTCTGTACCAACCGTCTGCAAGCTGAATCGTAATTTCATTGTTGCCGTTTTCCAACAAATCTGAAACATCGTAAGTCTGATATTGAACTCGCTTCGTATAATCGGTTATACCGGGTGCAAGGTAGAAATTGCCGACCCTTTTACCGTTGATTTTTGCTTCATATACACCGCAGGCGGTAATATAAAGTCTTGCTTTTGTGATTTCTTTCTCAATAGTAAAATCGTTTTTAAAGCAGTCAACAGGGTGTCTTTCAAGGGTTTCGGGTTTGTTCATATTAAGCAGAAAATCAACGCCCTGAAGCAGAAACGATTTACCGATTTTAGCCTTTTTATCGGCAATACTGCTGTCGGGGATATAGTTACCCGTAATCCATTTTGCAGACCAATTCTTTATGCCGTATTCAAAGAAAGCTTCTTCGCTCCATTCGCCTTCGGCGCCGTTTTCATCCCACAGCTTTATGCGAAAAGAAACTCTTTTTCCGTTTTCAAATGTAATCGGAACAAGACATTTCATTGAGTCTGACTCAATCTTGCCGCTGTCCCATTCATCTGTGATAATCCGATAAGCGGTCTGCGTAATTCCGCCGTCGCAATTCCACATAATGCGGGGCTTATCAATGTCAATCCCAATGGGATTTTTCAGATATTCCGTTTTTATATTTATAGCTTTCATCTTAAATCTCCGCTGTATCTTCTTTTCTTGCCTTGATTTCAGCCTGCTTCTTTTCAATTCCCTTTTCAACACCGATGAATGCGAGAATTACAACAAGCGCAACGGCGGTAAAGGTTTCGAGACCTACGAAGGAGAATGTGATTACGTTTTTGACCGATTCACTTTGCTGTGCCGCAACCGTAACACCGTCAATAAGCGAAGGTGCTATGTAACCTGATTTGGCAAGAAGCATGTTGAATATACCCGTAACAATACCAACGGAAGAAACGGCAATAATGTTGTAAATTGACATTGCTATACCGTCAACACGGAATTTATGCTTCCATTCGATATGATCAAGAATATCGGCAAACAGAGCCATAAACACATAACAGCAAGGCAGACCGCCGATATTTTTGATAAACTGACCGATAAGCACTATAACCATATTTGAAGGAGCTATCCAGCAGATTGCACTGCCGATTGCATACAGAACAAAGCCGCCCATTGTGAGGTTTCTCTTGCCGAATTTCTTTGCAAGCGGCCACACTGCAAAGATACCTATGCCGAGCGGAATACCGCCGATAACGGAAATAAGCGTCTGAGTTGTGCCGTCGTTATACGTGCCGAGAACATAGTTGCAATAATAAACAAGACCGAGGTTTTTGAACTGTGAACCGACGGTATAAATAAGGAAATAAAGGAGAATGAGAACCATAAACTTATCAGTAAAAATAGCCTTAAGAAGCTTTTGGTAAGGCACTTTCTCAACCTCTTTGTCAATATCCTCAAGAGTTACTCTTTCTTTGGTGAAATAGTATTCGAGAAGTGTCAGCGGAAGAGCAATAATCGAAAGGATGCTCATGGTGACAATCCACTTGGATTTATCAACACCGAGCATAGGCATAATAACCATCGGGAAAATAAGAGCAACAAGAATACCGCTCATCATAATCGTTGCAATCTGATTGAATACCGAAAGCGAGCCTCTCTGCTCCGTATTTCTTGTTGAAAGCGGAACCATAAGGTTATGGCTCATATTGAATATTGTGTATGCGAATGAATAGAAAAGGTTATACGAAAGCATAACCCAGATAACCTGAACGGTCTGATTGCTTTCGGGGACAACAAAAAGAAGTATTCCCGTAATTGTAAGAAGCGGTGCGGAAAGCAGAAGCCAGGGTCTTGCCTTACCTTGTGCGGTCTTTGTGTGATCAATTATATAGCCCATTACAATGTTGGTAATTGCATCAATTGCTTTTGAAATAACGGGAAAAACAGCAAGGAATACACCGCCCCATACCGATGTGAGTTTCAGTACGTCGGTATAATAAACATTAAGATAAGTTGCAAGAACGGCGTTTAGAAGAAGTGCACCGGCAGGGCCTAAAAGATATCCGAGCCACTTTTCCTTTGATTTGACGTCATCGTGTTTTACTCTGCTTGAAAAAAGCGGAGAACTGAGCTTGTTTGTCATAACATAACTCTCCTTTGCTTGACATTTCAATAAGATTACAATATCATTATATCAACATGGTGTCGGCTTAACAATCATCAGTTTGGGTATTGATGGCTATAAGACCGACATTTAACAGCGAAAGTGACGGGATAATGATATGAACACAAAAGACAATCAACGCACAAGACTTTCAAAGATGCTGTTCAAAAATGCCTTGATGGATTTGATGAAAGAAAAAGACTCCGTCAGCAAGATTTCCGTGAGAGAGCTTTGCGAAACGGCAGGGCTGAACAGGTCAACCTTCTATGCTCACTACAACGAGCCGAAGGACTTGTTGAACGAACTTGAAGATGAAATACTTGATTCAACAAAAGAACATCTTGAAAAAATCGGTGCC
>JAFYNR010000001.1 GCA_017548045.1 Clostridia bacterium
CAGTAAAAACATAACCTTTGATAACGTCAGCATTTACGGAAGTTCGGGTATGGCTTATATCTGCGAGGGCAACAGCTCGCATTTTCAGATTATCAACAGTTTTATCGGAGTAAATCCCGAACACAAAGACAAACGTTGTGTTTCCCTGACTGCCGATGCGATTCATATTGTCAACACAAACGGTTGCTTCAACATTTCGGATTGTGACATAAGCGGTATGGGCGATGACTGCGTTAACGTCCACGACGGTCTCGGTTATGTTTCCGCAGTAAATGATAATACAATCGAACTTATTGCATCTGCAATGAGGCTTGAAGCGGGCGATACTCTCGGCTTTAAGAATGATAAATTTGAGAATACTGATTTAACTGCAAAGGTTGTTTCTGTCAAAGATCTTGACTGGATAACAAAAGAGGTTGTTGTTGAAGGTCTGCCCGAAACTTTATCGGTTGGCTGGACCGCATATAATACGGAATGCAACAGCGGTAACTATGTTATCAGAAACAATTATTTCCATGAAAACAGAGCAAGAGGTCTGCTTCTTCAGTCCTCAAACGGACTTTGCGAAAACAACCGTTTTTATAAAACTATGGCACAGGCAATAAAGGTTGTTATGGATATTGAACCCACACTCTGGCAAGAAGGTACGGGCGTTGATAACCTTATTATCCGTAACAACACCTTTGAGAAGTGTAACTACAGCGACTGGGGTTCTGTAATCGAAATCGGCACTAACATTGCAGGTAAATCTGCCGAAACTGCCGTTTTCACAAATATAGAAATCAGTTCAAACAGCTTTAAAGATATACCGTCAACACTTATGAGAATAAACAACATTAACAGACTTGTTCTTTCGGAAAACACAGTCGATACGGGTGATTTCTTTGACAAATCTTCCGTTCAAGCCAGTCTTTGGTTCGGAGAATACTGTTCAAACGTAAAGTACACGGATAATATTTTTGTTAACAGCGGATTTATGCAAAACAAAGAAATTGCAAAATCAGACAGCATCCGTGTCTGGGCTCAAATCAATTCTCAGTTTTGAATTAACAGCAACAATTTGAAAAAATCCAATTTGTCGGACTCCTTCGGTGTTCTCACCGAGGGAGTTTTTATTTTTCACGCAAAAGCTTCTCTGTGGTTTTAAGTGATATTGTTTTGATATCACTTTGATTTCTTATTGTATTTAATTTGAATGATATAATTTTATTATCAGAAAAATAGGAGGCGGTTTTATGGCAGGAAATTATTTTTCTCCTTTTTCTTTAAGAATTTCCGAGGAACTGCTTGAGAAAATAAAATTCATTGCATCAAACAACAAACGTTCCGCAAACAAGGAAATTGAATTCATTCTTGAAAATGCAGTCAAGGATTATGAAAAGCAAAACGGAGAAATCTCTATCCCTAATGATTAATATAAGGAGATGAATTTATGAGCGCAACAACATTAAATGACGTTAATAAAAGAGAAAGAATTTTAAGCATTGACCGATTCAGAGGTACGGTTATCTTTTGTATGATTATCTTCCAGTTCATTGCGAATTTCCATAATCTCGGTATCGTTTCGCACATCAGTTCACACGCACCCGATGCAAATGCAATATATTTTCTTCCCAATTTTGCGATTGCCGATATTGTTGCACCGATGTTCATTTTTGCAATTGCACTCAGTTATATTCCCTCATTCCGTCGCAGAGAAGAAAAAGAATCAACCAAATCTGCGGTTATTCATTTCCTTAAAAGATATCTTACCCTCATCGGTATCGGCATAGCGATGAACGGTATAAACAACATTCTTGACGGTGACTCACAGCCTCTCAACTACGCAATGATTGCTCTCACCGCACTTATTCTCGTTGCAGGAATCATCACATTGATTTTAAGAGGCAAAGCAAAGAAAGTTTGCGGCAAAATTCTTGGCGGACTTGTCGTCTTCGCAGGTGTTGCAGGTGTAGTTATTGCACTTGTTAACTTCATTATGCTCGTAACAGGCAAAACAAGAGATTCGATGGGTTACTGGCTTGTCCTCCATCATATCGGCTTTGCGGGTCTTGTCGCTCTTCCTTTTGCACTCATCAAGGGCAAAAAAGGAACAATCGCCCGCTTTGTTGCAGGTTTCGGAATTCTCGGATTATTTGCAATTTTCCACGAAGGCAACCTTGCAAATGACCTTTTTGCAAACAACCTTGAACTCGTTGACTGTGTTGCAGACGGCGGATTTGCAGGCGGTTTCGCATGGGGCGCAATGCTCATTCTCTTCACCGCATTTGCAGATATCTATTATGAATGCAAAAAGAAGTTTGTTGCCGCAACCGTTATTTACCTTGTACCCGTTGCCGCAATGCTTGTTGCAATATTCAAAACACTCCCCGCACACGATTCGTTTGCAGGCGCAATGAGCACTTTCCTTCCCATCAACAAAGGAAGTGTAAGTCCTTCATACGTTCTTATTTCAATCGCATTGGCTCTTATTGCTTTCAATATTTATGATGCATTCAATTTCTACAAAGACAAGTTTGATCCGCTTTCATGGTGGGGCAAGAATCCCATTCTCCTCTACATTATTGAATTCGCTGTTATCGGCGGACTCACAGCGGCTCTCGGCGGATTCTTTGAAACTGCAAGCGCAGTTGTTTCTGCAATCATCGTTATTGTAACAGCGGTACTGCTTACTCTTCTTGCTTACATTCTTGATAAAAAGAACATAATTCTTAAGCTTTGATGTTTTAGTGCAATTCGCTGAAAATAAAATAAAAAATATCGCCGTGCGATATAACAAACTCGCGTTTTCTCCGTTTTTCTCGCATTTCCTCACTTTTTGATTTTTGAATAAATCTGAATATTAAACTTTAGCAAAGCCTGAATCCGTTACATATCAACGGTTTCAGGCTTTTCTCATTGTTTTTTGAAATCAATATCGTCCGGCGATATGACAAAATGAAAGTTATCTGCTAACATTCAATCACATCAGATTTGTGCAAAAAGCAGAAAGTGAAAATTATTCGTGCTTTTTGCGCACGATAAATCTTCTGTTTTCTCAGTTTTC
>JAFYNR010000015.1 GCA_017548045.1 Clostridia bacterium
ACGGCCTGAGTAGTCAACACGCTTACCGAGAAGGTTCTGTCTGAAACGGCCCTGCTTACCCTTAAGCATATCGGAAAGTGATTTGAGAGCTCTGTTGTTGGGACCTGTTACGGGTCTGCCGCGTCTGCCGTTATCGATAAGTGCGTCAACGGCTTCCTGAAGCATTCTCTTTTCGTTTCTGATAATGATATCGGGTGAGCCAAGCTCCATAAGCTTCTTAAGACGGTTGTTTCTGTTGATAACACGTCTGTAAAGATCGTTAAGGTCTGACGTTGCGAATCTGCCACCTTCAAGCTGAACCATAGGTCTGATTTCGGGAGGAAGAACGGGAACAACATCAAGAATCATCCACTCGGGTCTGTTGCCCGACTGTCTGAAGGCTTCAACAACCTCAAGACGCTTGAGAGCCTTTGCCTTCTTCTGACCCGAAGCGGTTTCCATCTCCGCCTTCAGTTCTTCTGAAAGCTTGTCGAGGTCGATTTCGGCAAGAAGCTCCTTGATTGCCTCTGCGCCCATACCTGCTCTGAAGTCATCCTCATAGCGAAGTCTGTATTCTTCGTAATCTTTTTCGTCGAGGGTCTGATACTTTTCAAGGCTTGTTCCCTCGCCGGGATCGATAACGATGTGCTTTGCAAAATAGAGAACTTTTTCAAGATCTCTGGGTGATATGTCAAGGATGAGACCCATTCTTGAGGGAACACCCTTGAAATACCAGATGTGAGAAACGGGAGTTGCCAGTTCGATGTGACCCATTCTCTCACGGCGAACCTTTGCACGTGTGATTTCAACACCGCAGCGTTCGCAAACCTTGCCCTTGTAGCGGATTCTCTTATACTTACCGCAATGGCACTCCCAGTCCTTCTGGGGTCCGAAAATCTTTTCGCAGAAAAGACCTTCCTTCTCGGGCTTAAGTGTACGATAGTTTATGGTTTCGGGCTTCTTGACCTCACCGTATGACCATTCTCTTATCTGGTCAGGTGAAGCAAGGCCGATTTTTATGGATTCAAATGTAAGATTGCCGTTTGCTTCAATATTTTCCATTAAACGATGCCCCTTCCGTAAGTTACTTTTGGAAAATGGCGATTATTCATAATCGTCCTCCGAAGATTCATAGTCATCAAATCCGAAATCTTCGACGCTCATATCATCACTGAAATCATCGTCGTTGTCATCGGTATCTCTGTAGAAAATGTCGTTTTCTTCGCTTTCCTCATCAACAATGTATGAGTCGCTTCCTTCTGCGTCATTGACATTTCTGAAAGCCTTGTCATCCGAAACAAAGCCAACGTCGTCGCCGTCAAATGTCTGGCGAAGGTCAATTTCTTCGTCATTTTCGTCAAGAACCTTGATGTCGAGTGCAAGAGCCTGAAGCTCCTTAACAAGAACCTTGAAGGATTCGGGAACGCCGGGAGTGGGAACATTCTTACCCTTGACGATTGCTTCATAGGTCTTTACACGGCCTACAACGTCGTCAGACTTAACGGTAAGGATTTCCTGAAGAGTATATGCCGCACCGTAAGCTTCAAGTGCCCAAACTTCCATTTCACCGAAACGCTGACCGCCGAACTGTGCTTTACCGCCCAGAGGCTGCTGAGTAACAAGTGAGTAGGGACCTGTTGAACGTGCGTGAATCTTATCATCAACAAGGTGATGGAGCTTGAGGTAGTACATAACGCCTACCGTTACGGGGTTGTCAAATACGCGGCCTGTTCTGCCGTCTGTAAGAATTGACTTACAGTCAAGGCGGAGCTGAGGAACGGTTGAGGGATCAAACTCAACACCCTTCTCGGCAGCTTCCTTCTCAGCCTTTTCCATAGCAACACGGTTAGCTTCCTTGAATGCTTCTGTAATGTCTTCTTCGTGTGCGCCGTCGAAAACGGGAGTCATAACATTGATGCCCAGATTTCTTGCGGCAAAGCCCAGATGAACTTCAAGTACCTGACCGATGTTCATACGTGAGGGAACGCCCAGGGGGTTAAGAACGATATCAAGAGGTGTGCCGTCGGGAAGGAAGGGCATATCCTCCTGAGGAAGAATTCTTGAAACAACACCCTTGTTACCGTGGCGGCCCGCCATCTTATCGCCGACTGAAAGCTTACGCTTCTGAGCGATGTAGCAACGGACAACCTTGTTTACGCCGGGTGACAGTTCATCGCTGTTTTCTCTTGTGAATACTTCAACGTTAACAACGATACCGTATTCGCCGTGAGGAACCTTGAGTGAGGTATCGCGGACTTCCTTTGCCTTTTCGCCGAAGATTGCACGAAGGAGTCTTTCTTCTGCGGTAAGCTCGGTTTCACCCTTGGGTGTAACCTTACCTACAAGGATATCGCCTGACTGAACCTCTGCACCGATTCTGATAATTCCGCGCTCGTCAAGGTTGCCGAGAGCATCCTCGCCCACGTTAGGAATATCTCTGGTGATTTCTTCGGGTCCGAGTTTGGTTTCTCTTGCTTCTGTTTCGTATTCTTCAATGTGAACCGATGTGTATACGTCGTCACGGACGAGCTTTTCGTTGATAAGAACGGCGTCTTCGTAGTTGTAGCCTTCCCAGGTCATAAAGCCTACGAGAGCATTTTTACCAAGGCTGATTTCACCGTGGTCTGTTGCGGGACCGTCGGCAATAACCTCGCCCTTTTCAACTCTCTGACCGAGAGCAACAATAGGACGCTGGTTGATGCAGGTGCCCTGGTTTGAACGCATAAACTTGATAAGCTCGTAGTGGTCAAGCGAACCGTCGTCGTTCTTCATATCGATGCTGTCTGCGCTGACCTTTGTGATAACGCCTGCCTGCTTTGCAAGCACGGTTACACCGGAGTCAACCGCAGCCTTGTATTCCATACCTGTACCTACGATGGGTGCACAGGTCTTGAGAAGAGGAACTGCCTGACGCTGCATGTTTGAACCCATCAGCGCACGGTTTGCGTCGTCGTTCTCAAGGAAGGGAATCATTGCGGTAGCAACCGAAACAACCATCTTGGGTGAGATATCCATATAGTCAACCTTTGAACGGTCGATTTCGATGAACTCATCTCTGTGTCTGGCTGTGATCTTTTCTCTGACGAAGAAGCTGTTTTCATCAAGGGCCTCGTTAGCCTGTGCAACGACGAAATCGTCTTCCGTGTCAGCAGTCATATATTCAACTTCGTCAAGAACACGGCCTGTTTCCTTGTCTATCTTTCTGTAAGGAGTTTCGATGAAGCCGTATTCGTTGATTTTAGCAAACGTTGCAAGGTAGGAGATAAGACCGATGTTGGGACCTTCGGGGGTCTCGATGGGACACATTCTGCCGTAGTGTGAGTAGTGAACGTCACGAACCTCGAAGCCTGCTCTGTCTCGTGAAAGACCGCCGGGGCCGAGGGCTGAAAGACGGCGCTTGTGTGTAAGCTCTGCAAGGGGGTTGGTCTGGTCCATAAACTGTGAAAGGGGTGATGAACCGAAGAACTCCTTGATTGCCACCATTACGGGACGGATGTTGATGAGAGTCTGAGGAGTAATCTTTTCGTCCTCTTCCTGAGCCTGGATAGCCATTCTCTCACGAACAACTCTTTCCATTCTTGCAAGACCGATTCTGAACTGATTCTGAAGAAGTTCGCCGACGGAGCGGATTCTTCTGTTGCCCAGATGGTCAATATCGTCAACGTTACCTACGCGCTTGGTAAGGCAGTTAACGTAGTTGACGGATGCAAAGATATCGTCAACAATGATGTGCTTGGGAATAAGGTCGTCACAACGCTCTGCCATTTCGGCAAGGAGTGCTTCCTTATCGTCGCCGCACTTCTCGATTACTTCGTGAAGCACGGAGTAGCGTACTTTTTCGTTAATTCCGATTGCTTCAAGCTCTTCCTTTGAAACCTCAACGGGAAGAATCGCATCGGCATAAACCATTCCGTTCGAAATTACGAACAGCTCTGTGCCGTCCTCGCAGGCAACAACAACCTTCATTACGCCTGCATTTTCAATTTCGAGTGCCTTTTCTTTTGTAAGCACTTCGCCGGGCTCTGCAAGAAGCTCGCCTGTGTATTCCGAAATAACGGGCTGAGCAACGGTGCAGCCGGGAAGACGGTTGAGCATTGAAAGCTTTTTGTTGTATTTGTAACGGCCTACACGTGAAATATCGTATCTGTGAGGATCAAAGAAGAGATTATCGATATGCTGCTGAGCCGATTCAAGAGTAACGGGTTCGCCGGGACGGAGCTTTTTGAAAACCTCCATCAGGGCTTCTTCCGTATTTCTGGTTTCATCCTTCTCCAATGTAGCTTCAAGCTTCTCATCGTAGCCGAAGAAACGGCGGATATCGTCGTTTGAGCTCAGACCCAGTGCACGGATAAACGCAGTGATATAGATTTTTCTGTTCTTGTCGATACGGACGTAGAAAATGTGGTTGGCGTCGGTTTCGTATTCAAGCCAGGCACCTCTGTTGGGGTTGATGGTGCTGGTGTAAAGCTCGATACCTGTCTTATCGTGAGTCATTCCGTAGTAAACACCCGGTGAACGAACGAGCTGAGAAACGATAACTCTCTCTGCACCGTTGATAACAAAGGTGCCGCTTTCGGTCATAATGGGGAAGTCGCCCATATAAACCTCTGACTCTTTGATAACGCCTGTTTCTTTGTTCTGCAGACGAACCGTAACTCTCATGGGTGCTGCATAGGTAGCGTCACGCTCCTTGCACTCACGAACAGTGTACTTGGGTTTGTCGTCCATTCTGTAATCTACAAAGCTGAGCACCCAGTTGCCCGTGTAATCCGTAATGTCCGCCGTATCACGGAATACTTCTTTGAGACCGGTTTCGATGAACCATTTGTAGGAAGCCTTCTGGATTTCAATCAAATTAGGCATATCCATGACTTCTTTGATTTTTCCAAAGCTCATTCTTGTGCAGCTTCCACGCTTAACGGGATTCATTTTCAGCATTAGGCTAAATCACTCCGTTTCTTTAGATCTTCCGAATTTTATTGCCGGAATTTGCTCCTATAAATATAAAAATATGCGCAATATTATTTAAATTATAGGGTAGTAAATTCCATTATAATGACAGGATAGCATTTTATTACAATCAAAATAATATGTCAATACTTATTTTATATTTTTGTATACTTGCACGAATTTCAAAACGCATCAAGCACTGTCTTTGTGTAATATTTTTCCACTTTTGTTAAAAGTGACAATATTTTTTGACAACTGTTCCGAGTGTGTCAAAATTGGTGTAAAAGAAGCGGTGATTTTGCATCATCACCGCTCCGTTTTATTCTGTTATTACAGGTTTTGTGCTTTTTTCTTCACCGCAAATCCGTACGTTTTCGCTGCAAAGCGCATATACGTCCCCTGCCCTACACTCGGCAGTAAAAATTCTTTGAGCACCCTCTCCCAAAGCAGAAATATCTGCCGCTTTCGTTATCAAAGGAAGTCTGCACTCTCTGTTTCTTATAAGTTCTGCGCCCTTGCCGTTTAATCCCGTAACCCTGATATACGGCACGGGTGTATCTGCATCCTCCGCAGTAATGCCGAGAAAATAGTTGATTATAATTCTCCTTATACGTGCGTGTGAATACCTTTTGGTTTTGGCAAGTGCATAAAGCTCCTCAAGGGATTTTGCCTGCACCGATGCGGAAAGAATTCTGTTTTCAATGCCTTCGCTTATGTCGGGTGTGCGTGCAATATCACCACTGCTTGCAGTACGGAGCTTGTAAAGTATCGCTCTCTCGATAAACGCAACACTCCTTTTTTTACATCCGTCATAAAGCGATGAATCGGGCACGTATCTGCTCCATTCTTTGCTGTCAAGAATTCTGCTTCTTATGAGTGAAGCTGACGCAATATCCGAATCCGAATCTGCCGAATCGTGCGCCGCACCCTGACGTTCAAAGGTTACGGGCTTCATTCTGCTGTTAATACGGTTTATTGCCGCCGCATATTCAACACCCAGAATATTATTAGGACTTTTGATTACATCCGCATACAAAGGATTTATTTTGCACAAGGCATTCTCTCTTGCAGATGCAAAGGATATGCCTTTTTTCAGTTCATCCGCAATAAGAGGCTTCATTTCATCTGAATAAACCGCCTCAGCCGTTTTGCATATGACATCCGCATCTCCGCACTCACTGCCGAAAACCAACCAATCACAGCCGAATGCGTCAAGAATCTCAACCCCTGCCCGCGCAAAGCTCTGTGCACCCGAAACCGCATAGGGTACGGGCAGCTGTAAAACGAGGTCAACCCCAGCATTCAGTGCCGCTTTCGCCCTTTCGGAGTGATGAAAAACCGCCGGCTCACCTCTCTGCACAAAATTTCCGCTCATTACGGCAACGATATGAGTCGCTCCCGCCTGCCTTGCTTTTTCAATGAGCAAAGCGTGACCGTTATGGAAGGGATTATATTCTGCTATTATTCCTGCAACGAGCATAATTCTGCCTTTCTTGAATAAAATACTTGCAAAATTTACTTGCAAGATATATAATATAACAGTTATGTAAACAAATCAAGCAAATATTCACGTTTAGGAGTGTTAAAATTGAAAATTCTCGTAATCAACTGTGGCAGTTCATCTCTTAAATATCAGCTTTTCGATATGGAAAACGAAGCTGTTCTCGCAAAGGGCAACTGCGAAAAAATCGGTAACGAAACAAGCTTTATCGGCGGTTCTGCAAACGGTGAAAAGTTTGAAACTCCCGTATTTATGGCAAACCACACAGAAGCTTTCCAGCAGGTTAAGAAGGCCCTCACCGAAGGCGCATCAAAGGTTATTGATGACCTCAGCGAAATTTCGGCAGTAGGCCACAGAGTTGTTCAGGGCGGTGCGCTTTTCAAAGAAAGCACACTTGTAACAGACGAAGTTATCAAGGGCATTGAAAGCCTTTGCGACCTTGCACCTCTCCACAATCCTGCACACATCCAGGGTATCAGAGCTTGTGTGGATGTTTTCGGAGAAAACGTTCCCCAGGTTGTTGTATTTGACAACGCATTCCACTCAACAATGCCTGCCGAAGCATATATGTTCCCCATTCCTTACGAATACTATGAGAAGTATGCTATCCGCCGTTACGGCTTCCACGGCACATCACACCGTTTCGTAAGCGCTCGCTGTGCTGAAGTTATGGGCAAGAACATTGAAGACCTCAAGATTGTTACCTGCCACCTCGGCAACGGTTCATCGATTACCGCAGTAAAGGGCGGCAAGTGCATCGACACAAGCATGGGTCTCACTCCCCTTGACGGCTTCATTATGGGTACACGCTGCGGTGCAGTTGACCCCTCGGTTATCACCTATCTTCAGCAGAAGGAAGGCTGGACACCTGCTGAAACAGACACAATCCTCAACAAAAAATCGGGTGTTCTCGGCATTTCGGGTGTAGGCAGTGACGACAGAGACGTTTCCGCTGCTGAAGCAGAAGGTAACGAAAGAGCACATCTTGCAAGAAGCATCCAGAAGTATCAGGTACGTAAGCTTATCGGCAGCTACGTTGCAGCTATGGACGGCGTTGATGCTATCGTATTCACCGGCGGTATCGGTGAAAACACCTTCGACCTTCGTGCAGACGTTTGTAACAACCTGAGCTATCTCGGCATAAAGCTTGATGAAGAAGCAAACAACGTTATGCGCAGAGGCAAGGAAGGCGAAATCTCAACCGCAGATTCAAAGGTTAAGGTATTTGTGCTTCCCACCAACGAAGAGCTTGTTATTGCAAGAGATACAAAGGCTATTGTAGAAGCTATGTAATTTCACATTCTGACGGGTACGGTTTCCGTACCCGTTTTTGTTTATTGACTATTCGTCTGCGGTATAGTATAATGTTTTAATAATTATAAATACTGGAGAGATTGATTTGGAATACACCGCTCCGATTTTTGACTCTGCAGAAAGCGCGAAAAATTTTCCCGTAGTAAGGATCAATTCGTTCCATTGGGAAAAGGACGGCTATTCACGGCCCGAAAGTTACGCCGCACTGTTTGCCGTTAAAGGCGAAGGATTACACGCCCTGCTGTGGTCTTATGAAGAAAATATACGCTGTGAGTGCACCGAAAACTATCAGCCCGTATACACGGACAGTTGCCTTGAATTTTTTGTTATGCCCGTTGAAGGTGACAAAAAATATCTGAATATTGAGGTCAACAAAAACGGTATTTATCTTGCACAGCTTGGCGAAATCCGCGAAAACAGAGTTTTTGTCAGAGATCTGACAAACCTTGAACCAACCGTTATTCCCATGGAAATTGAGGATGAAAAAGGCAAAGCCTGGGGATGTGAAATAGTTCTTACCGAAGATTTCATATCCGCACTTTACGGCACGGATTACGCCGTAAAGTCCTGTAAAATCAAAGGTAACTTCTACAAATGCGCGGATGCTTCCGTTACTCCGCACTACGGGGCATATTTCCCCGTTACAACCGCCGCCTTGGGATTTCATAATCCCGACTGCTTCGGCGAAATTATCATCGGAAAGGTATGATTGAAAATGGAAAATAAAATCAATGTTGACGAGCTTCTCAGGGCTTTTGTGTTTGAGGGTGAGCTTGCAGACGTTATACAGCTTCACGACGGTCATATAAATAACACGTACAGATTCGACTTCCGCACGGAAAACGGAAAGCTTAACAGATATCTCGTTCAAGAGCTTAACACCTATGTTTTCAAAGACTATGAAGGACTTATGAATAACGTTATGGGCGTTACCGCACATATGCAGAAGAAGGTTGCCGAAAACGGAGGAGATACTCAGAGAGAGTGTCTTTGCGTTTACCCCGCAACAGACGGCAAGCCTTTTTATATCGACGGCGACGGTCGTTGCTGGAGATGCTATAATTTCATTTATGACAGCCATTCCTGTCAGTGTGTGGACAGTGCAGAAACCTTCCGCAAGGCTGCAAAGGCTTTCGGTAATTTTCAGCAGATTCTTGCGGATTACCCCATTGACGGTCTTGTAGAAACCATTCCCAATTTCCATAACACCGTTTCACGCTTTGCAGATTTCAAAAAAGCCGTTGAGGATAATCTTTCCGGCAGAGCAGACACGGCAAAGGAAGAAATTGAATTTGTTCTCGCCCGTGAAAAGGATTGCTCCGTGCTTCTTGACCTGCTTGATGCAGGCAAGCTTCCTCTGAGAGTTACCCATAACGACACAAAGCTCAATAACGTTATGTTTGATAACGAAACCAACGAAGGCATATGCGTTGTTGACCTTGATACGGTTATGCCCGGACTTTCTCTCTACGATTTCGGTGACAGCATCCGTTTCGGCGCAAACACCGCCGCGGAGGATGAAAAGGATATTTCAAAAGTATCGTTAAGTCTTGAATTCTTCAAGGCGTATACCGAAGGCTACCTTGCCGCCGCAGGCAAAAGCCTTGAAAAAGAAGAAATCAATCAGCTCGCATTCTCATCAAAGCTTATGACTCTTGAATGCGGTATGCGTTTCCTGGGCGATTACATCAACGGTGACACCTACTTCAAAACCGCATATCCCGAGCATAACCTTGTAAGATGCCGCACACAGTTTGCTCTTGTTGCGGATATGGAAAAGAAGATGGCGGATATGGAAAAAATCGTTACTGATTGTTGCAAGGAGCTGGGAATATAAAAATGATTTCCCCAATACTCAGTGAAGAAGAATTCAAAAAGCGGCTTGCTTTCTGGACTCTTGATAACGATATCGGAGCAACCCTGCCCCAGGATTACAGCCGCGAGGATTATGCGGAAACCTTCCGTCTGCCTGATTTTGATTATGTTCACACACAGTCAATGGCCGATGAAAACGGTGATCTGCTGACCCTGCTCAAAAGCAGAGTTCACCTGAGTGACTGGCAGACACGCAACCACCGTGAAGAACGGAATTTTGAATTTTACCTGGTGCTCAAAACCCTGACGGATTGCCCCGAGGTTGAGCCTTTTCCCGTAGGATATATAATAGTTGATTAAAAAAAGCCGTCGGCATCAGCCGACGGCTTTTTTGCTTTATCAATCAATAAAATCTCTCAGTTTCTTGCTTCTGCTGGGGTGACGGAGCTTGCGCAGAGCCTTTGCTTCAATCTGGCGGATACGCTCACGGGTAACGCCGAATTCACTGCCTACCTCCTCAAGAGTGTGAGGATGTCCGTCCTCAAGACCGAAGCGGAGTGCAAGAACCTTTGCCTCTCTGGGTGTGAGGGTTTTAAGAACATCGTTAAGCTGTTCTTTAAGAAGAAGCATTGATGCGGCATCTGCAGGTGCGGGAGCATCGTCATCGGGAATGAAGTCACCGAGATGGCTGTCCTCTTCTTCACCGATAGGTGTTTCAAGTGAAACGGGCTCCTGTGCAACTCTGAGAATTTCTCTTACCTTATCAACGGGCATACCGAGCTCAGCGGCAATCTCCTCTGCGGAAGGATCTCTGCCGTTTTTATGAAGAAGCTGACTGTTTGTCTTTTTAACCTTATTGATGGTTTCAACCATATGAACGGGAATACGGATAGTTCTTGCCTGGTCGGCAATGGCTCTTGTAATAGCCTGTCTTATCCACCAGGTTGCATAGGTTGAAAATTTGAAGCCCTTTGTATAGTCGAACTTATCAACCGCTTTGATAAGGCCAAGGTTGCCTTCCTGAATAAGATCAAGGAACTGCATTCCTCTGCCCACGTATCTCTTTGCGATGCTTACAACAAGACGGAGGTTTGCTTCTGCAAGACGCTTCTTTGCCTTCTGATCGTCATCTGCAATACGGATTGCAAGCTCAATTTCCTCCTCGGGGGTAAGCAGAGGCACTCTACCGATTTCTTTGAGGTAAACCTTAACGGGGTCATCCACTGCCATTGCCTTGTCGTCTCCGCCGCCGATATCAAGCGCCTTGGGAATATCAACGTCAAAGTTTTCCAGTGCGGCACTTGAAAGGTCATCAACAACCTCAATGTTGTTTGCCTCAAGTGTTTCATAAAGCTTGTCAAGATCTTCGATATCAAGGTCCATTTCAACAATAGCCGAATCGATTTCCTGAGTAGTAAGCTTGCCTGCCGCTTTACCCTTTTCAACCAGCGTTTTGAAAGGGGTCTTCTTTTCTGTTCCTTCCATAAATCTCACATCCTAAAATATATTTTTATTTTTTCTTGAACAATTTGAGAAATTCTTCGTCGCTCATGGAAGATGTATCCTTCACGGGCGGCACCGAATTTTCTTTAAGAACCTTTATGCAGTCCTCACATTCCCTGAGAGTGTTGCTCAGGCTTGAGGACAAATGGAATATCCTTGTCACCGAATCCATTTCTTCGGGTGTGAAATCCGACGAAAAAATGCTGAGATCCGGCTCAATTCCGTTTTCAAGAGCCTTTGAAAGACACTCGAAAATTCTGCGGTTAAATCCCGTTACGTAATCTGACGAAGTTACCGATTCTTTCAGTTTATTGTAAAAATCGGGGTTACGCATAAATGAAGCAATCAGAGTTTCCTCCGCCTTTGCCGCCCTCAGATTCGATGCTCTTTCGGGATTGTTTTTATCCTCAAAGCTTTTGGCAAGCATTGCCTCGGTTTCCTGCCGTTTTTTTGATTCCGCAATGCGCTTCAGCTTGCCCTCAGCCATTTTAATCTGTGCCTTGATGCTGTCTGCACTGACGCCAAGCTCATTGGAAAGACGGGTAGAATAAATATCACGCTCAACCACGCTGCACGATGCCAGAATCTCTGCCGCTGACATAAGAAACTCCACCTTGCCGTCATCGGTTGAAAGATCGGTTTTTGCACGGACCTCAAGCAATTTGTATTCCGTTGTGCTTGCGGCGGATTTAAGCAGATCCGCAAATCTTTCTCTGCCGTGGGTGCGGATAATTTCGTCTGCATCCTTGCCGCCCGACATCTGAACGACCCTGAGCTTAAGCCCCGTTTTGTTGAGCACACTCAATGCTCTTGCGGTTGCCGTTCTGCCTGCGCCGTCGTTATCGTAGCAGATAATAACCTCATCCGCATAGCGTGAAAGCAGGTTTGCCTGCTCGTTTGTAAATGCCGTACCAAGGCAGGCAATGGCATTTGTAAAGCCTGCCTGATGAAGGGCTATAACATCCATATAACCCTCAACAAGAATCAGCTTGTTATCGTTGGCATTCTTTGCAAGATTAAGGCCGAAAACACCGTTGCTTTTCTTGTAAACAAGTGTATCCGATGTGTTTATGTATTTGGGCTTTGAATCATCCATAACTCTGCCGCCGAAGGCAATAACGTTGCCCCGAAGGTCGATTATGGGAAACATAACCCTGTTTCTGAAATTATCGTAGTAATTGGCTCTGCCGTTTTTATCGGAGCGTCTTGCAAGGTTTGCATAAACAAGCTCCTGCTCGGTAAAGCCCTTTGCCTTAAGGTGATTTATAAGCTCACGCCAATCGTCGGGGGCATAGCCCAGACCGAAACGGCGGATTATATTTATATCGAGACCTCTTTTGAGGAAATAGTCAAGTGCCTTGCGGTTTTCGGGCTTCATCAGACATTCGTGATAAAACCTTGCCGCCTCTCTGTTGGCGTTGAGCAGGCGAAGCCTTTGCTTTGACAAGGTATCGTCGTAGCCGTCTTCGGGCATGGAAACTCCTGCCATCTGTGCCACAGCCTTGACCGCCTCAACGTAGTCAAGATTTTCCATACGGCGCACAAAAGAAATTACATCTCCCCCTGCACCGCATCCGAAACAATAAAAGGAGTTGCTTTCGGGATAAACGGTGAACGACGGGGTTTTTTCATTATGAAACGGACAAAGACCCACAAGGGTTTTGCCTCTGCGTTTAAGACTTATGCTTGATGAAATTACGGATTCAATGTCAATCTTATCCTGCAATTCCTGAATAAATCTTTCATTTATCCTCATATGCAGCCTCCTTCCCGAAAATTTTATCGAAAATTAAAACCAATCGTCGGTTTTGCTCCACGCCTGAGGAATATAAAGCCCCTCAAAAACTCTGACAGCATATCTGTCCGTCATACCTGCAATGAAATCGCAGGCGGCTGTGCCTATGCCGTCTCTCTCTGCAATGCCTCTGAACTGAGGAGGAAGATTTTCCATTTTCTTTGCAAAATGATAGTAAAGCTGCTGAATCATATTGACAGCCTTTTTTTCTTCACTTTTGCAGGCAGGGTTTGTATAAACCTTTGCAAACATAAAAGTATGAAGCTCGTCAAAAGCCTCCTGAATTCCTTTTTCAAGAAGAATATCCTCTTGGCTGTTTTCAATACAGCTGAGTACAAGAGTATTTATTCTGGCGCTTTTCGTGCTTCCAAGCTCGTGACGGATTGCAAGAGGAATATCCCCTTCGCCCATAATGCCCGCAACGATGGCATCGTCAATATCGTGATTGATATAAGCAATTCTGTCTGCAAGGCGTACTGTTCTGCCTTCAAGAGTCACCGCCTGCTCACCGTTGGTGTGGCGCTCTATTCCGTTACGCACCTCATAAGTCAGATTAAGACCCTTGCCGTCTTTTTCAAGCACGTCAACAACGCGCATGCTCTGGGAATAATGCTTGAAGCCGCTGGGGCAAACGTCATTGAGTGCTCTCTCGCCTGCGTGCCCGAAGGGTGTATGACCCAGATCGTGACCGAGAGCAATAGCCTCTGTAAGGTCACAGTTAAGCATAAGGGCGGATGAGATTGTTCTGGCAATCTGAGACACCTCAAGCGTGTGTGTAAGACGGGTGCGGTAATGATCACCCTCGGGAGATAAGAAAACCTGAGTTTTATGCTTGAGTCTGCGGAAAGCACTGCAGTGAATAATTCTGTCCCTGTCACGCTGATAAGCCGTTCTTATGGGACATTCTTCCTCTTCACGCAGTCTGCCTTTACTGCTGTCTGCAAATGCGGCACGCTCAGACAAAACCTTGCGCTCGTTTTCGCAGGCTTTTTCTCTGATAGTATTCATCCTTATCACCCCTTCAATAACTCAATACGATGTTTTTTGCGGTTTTCCCTTTGCTGTATTTATGAACAAACTGTTAATTTTTTCTTTTAAGAAGCCCGGTGAAAAAGTACACGGTTTTTGTAACCCTGTCAAAAGCGGAAGGATTCCAGTCCTCTTCAGGCGCGGAAGCAATCCCGATTTCATCAAGGATCTTCCTGTAGTTTCCCAATCTGCGCTGAAAATCCGCCGCATCCTTATTTTCTCTGTTTGTCCAGCCCGTTTCCGCAACAGCGGTAACTCTGGGAAAAAACATATAACAGAGGTGATCGAAATTGTTGATATATTCTGTCCATATGGGCGCTTCAACACCTGCAACCCTGTTCCTATCCTTGATTTTTCTGTCAACGGGATTGTAGTTATACGTTTTGATAAGCGGTGTCATTGAATAAGGATAGTCACAGTAATAATGGAAGAAATCGGAATTAATCATAATTCCGCCTTCGTTTGCAAACCTCACGGAATGTTTTTTCTTATCCATCCACATCTGTGCGGTTACGCTTCTGTCAACAACTCCGCTGCGAAGGCTTTCGTTCCACACAACAGCCTTTCTGCCTTTTGATTTGAGAAATTCAACAATCTGATTTGTAAACCAGCCCTGAAGCATTTCCTCATCCTTAAGTCCTTCTTTTTTTATGCGCTGCTGACAGTGCGGACACTCCTTCCAGCGGGCTTTGGGTGCTTCGTCACCGCCGATATGAATATACTCCGACGGAAATATTTCAAGAATATCCGAAAGAATATCGAATACAACCTCAAAGGTTTCATCCTTGCCTGCACAGAGAATATCCTCATAAATACCCTGCGAGGTTTTCACCTCAACCGCCTCGCCCCTGCAGGAAAGCTGAGGATATGCGTGCAGTAATGCGGAAGTGTGGCCGGGCACATCAAATTCGGGGATAACGGTAATATATCTCTCGGCGCAGTAAGCGACGACCTCCTTCATTTCTTCGGGAGTAAAATATCCGCCGTATTCACCCGATTCTTGAAGCCTTCCGAAATCGGAGCTTTTTCTCACCGAGCCTTTAAGGGTGGCTTCCGGTCTGCGCGCCGAATATATGCGGAAGCCCTGGTCATCGGTGAGATGCCAGTGCATAACGTTCATTTTAACGCTCGCCGCCGCATCAACAATTTTTTTAATATCCTCAATGCTGAAAATGTGACGTACCGTATCAAGCATAAACCCTCTGTAAGGAAATGCGGGCTTATCTTCAATTCTGACACAGGGACAGCATTCACCGAGCTGACGGAGAGTCTGTCTGCCGTAGAAAACCGCCTTGTCGGAGCCTCCGATAAGTTTTGCTCCGTCAGTATCAACCGTCAGAATATATTCTTCCTCGCCCAGCGAGCCGTCGATTGACACGGTGAGCTTTTCAGCGTTTACTTCTGTTTCTCCGCCAAGGAATTCCACCCTGTTGGGCATGGGAATTACGTTGATTCTTTTCATTTTTATCCCTCATTAGTAACAACATAACGGGTTACAGATGCTCTGCAACCCGTTCGATATCAATCTTCATCCTCGTCATCCGATTTTTCGGGTTCAGGGAGAATCTCTACCTTTATTTCATCTATACGTCGTTCATCTATTGAAAGCACGGTGAAGCGGAGATTCTTGTATTCTGCCACAATGGGTTCTTCACCCACTTCAGAGGGAAGATAGCCCAGAAGGCTGATAACAAAACCGCCCAGGGTGTCATAATCGCCCTCGGGAATATCTGTTCCCACAAGCTCGTCAACCTCATCAATATCCGTTGTTCCTTCAATGGTGAACGTTGTTTCATTGATTTTTTTGATTTCTTCTTCCTCGTCGTCATATTCATCCTGAATATTACCGACGATTGATTCAAGAACATCTTCAAGAGTAACTATGCCCGCAGTGCCGCCGTATTCATCAACAACGATTGCAAACTGAGTTCTGCTTTCGTTCATAGCCTTAAAAAGATCTCCGCAGCTCTGAGTTTCGGGCACATAAAGAGTTTTTCTCATAACCTTATCAATGGTAAGGTCAGAAGGAATCGAGTGGCCTACGTATTTAAGAAGATCCTTCGCATAGAGAACGCCCACAATGCTGTCGGGATCATCCTCATAAACGGGAATTCTCGAATAACCGTTTTCAATGGCAAGCTCTGCAACCTCTTCAAGTGAACGGGTAACTTCAATCGCAGTCATTTCCGTTCTGTGAGTCATAATGTCGCCTGCATCAAGGTCATCAAACTCAAAGATGTTATCGATCATTTCCTTCTGCGAATCTTCGATAACGCCCTTTTCGCCGCCTACGTCAACCATAAGGCGGATTTCTTCTTCAGTAACTTCTTCTTCGTCTGCATTGGGATCAAAGCCTAAAAGACGGACTATTGCGTTTGTTGAAAGCGCAAGCACCTTCACAAAGGGCTTGGTTGCCGCCGCAACAAACAAAATAATTCCGACAACCTTGAAGGCTACCTTTTCGGGAATCTGCATGCCGATTCTCTTGGGTGCAAGTTCACCGAGAACAAGCGAAAAATAAGATGTGATAATTGTGATAAGCACAACCGACACACCGTTGATAACACTGTAACCGATTTGTGAAACGGGAGTTTTCATCAGCACATCCGTCAGCATTGCGGCAAAATTCTGTGATGCCGAAGCCGAGGTCAGGAAGCCTGCAAGAGTAACTCCGATCTGAAT
Organism: Clostridia bacterium; assembly: GCA_017548045.1. Lineage (GTDB taxonomy): Bacteria > Bacillota > Clostridia > Oscillospirales > Acutalibacteraceae > CAG-177. Next base: position 16,569 of record JAFYNR010000015.1, read on the forward strand.
TGTTGAAAGAAATCTGCTTGAATTTTCCGTAAGCTTAACGATTTGCTTTGCCTTTTTGTTGCCTTCTTCCGCAAGACGCTGCATTTTTGTATCGTTGAGAGAAATAATTGCAATCTCGCTCATTGCAAAAAACGCATTGACAATAATAAGTACGAATAAAAGCAGAACTTTCAGCGCGATAGAAAGAGGGTCTGTCGTTACATCAGCCGCTGCAGCAAGCTGAATCACAGGTCCGGGGTCATCCATTCAGGATTAGCTCCTTTCAAAATATAAAATACACTACGATGATATCACATAAAAGCATCAATGTCAACATTTCTGAGCCCGTGCTGTATTCTCTGCCAAAGACTGCGGAGAAAATAACGCTGTCAAAACCCCCGAAAACGGGGTTTTTTTGCCCAAAACAACCGAAATCGGTGAAAAACGGCAAGGTGTCCGTTTTAAGGTACAGCATATTTGATAATATTATGCTGACAAATCCATTTATCTGTGATATAATGATAAACAGAAATTTTTCGGGAGATGTGGCAATGCTCTATTTGATTCTTGCAACCGCAGGCGGCGGCAAAACAACTCACATAATGAATCTCATCGGTCAGTTTTCGGCAGGAGGGCACAAAAAGCTCAGCCTTATCGTGCCTGAGCAGTTTTCTTTTACGAGCGAAAAAATTATGCTCGGTAAATTGGGTGCAAAGGCAATGGCGGATATTGACGTGCTCAGCTTCACAAGTCTGGGTGAAAAGCTTGTGGGCAGACCTGCGCTTCACGAGAGGAGAAGGCTCAGCGACAGCGCAAAAGCAGTGCTTATGAAAAATGCGCTTGAAAGCGTGAAGGATAAACTGACTCTTTACGGCAGGCACACAGCCCGCAGGTCGGTTATATCAGAATTCACTATGCTTTCATCAGAATTCAAGCAGAATTCACTTTCCACAGATTCCGTGCGCCTTGCACTTGCTCAGACGGAAAACAGCCTTCTGAAAATGAAGCTTTCCGATATAATCACCGTGCTTGACGCCTATGATGCGGCAGTTGAAGGCAGTTATTTCAACCCGGACGATTTACTGACGGAGCTTTGCGACGTTCTTCCCGATACGGATTATTTTAACGGCAGAATAGTTTTCATCGACGGCTTCAGAGGCTTTACCGCACAGGAATACAAGGTGCTTTCTCATATGATGAGGAAGGCAACGGCGGTTTACGTCACCCTCTGCACCGATAATCTTGAAAACTCCGATGACGAAACTGACCTTTTTGCGCATACCAAGCGCACGGCAAAAAAACTTATTGAAGCCGCAAAAAAAGATTCCGTTCCCGTAGCAAAGCCCCAATATCTTTCAATGAGAAGCAAATTCAACAACTTTCCTCCGCAGATTACCCGCTTCAATTCTCCCGAGCTTGCGGCACTTGAGAAAGAGCTTTTCTCCCCCACTCCGAATATTTATGAAGAAGAATGCCGCAACATAACACTCTGCAAGGCTCCCGATATTTACGCAGAGTGCGAATTCATTGCCTGCACGGCAAAAAAACTCATAAGAGAAAGGGGATACCGCTGCAGAGATATTGCAGTTATCGCCCGTGACAGTTCAGGCTATGAAGCCCCCCTGAGAGGAGCACTCAAAAAATGCGGAATTTCCGTTTTTGAGGACAGCCGACAGCCCGTTGACGTGTCGCCCGTAATCAATCTGCTCAGCAGTGCGGTAGATATAGCCGCCTCCGGCTTCGGCACGGAAACCCTTATGAGATATTTGAAAACAGGGCTTGCAGGCTTTGATACGGAAGAAATTTCCGACGTGGAAAATTACGCTTATCTCTGGAATCTGAACGGCGGTGCCTGGCTTAACGAATGGACACAGAATCCCCGCGGCTTCGGCGAGAAAATCTCCGACGATGACAGAGCCGAGCTTGACCGCTTGAACAGCATAAGAAAAAGCATCGTTACCCCTCTGTATAGCCTGCGTGAAAATCTTAAGGACACAACAGGCGGCAATGCCGCAAAGGAAATTTATCTGTTCCTTGAAAAAATCAATGCCGCCGAAAACATACGAAGCCTTGCAACAAATCTTGAGAGTCAGGGCGAAACAGGGCTCGCCCTTGAGCTTGACCGTATGTGGACGGTTGTTATTGACCTTCTTGACAGCCTTGAAGTCCTTACGGCAGACAAGCATACCGACGCAGGGGAAATCGCGGATACCCTCGAACTTATGCTCGGTGTTCAAACTGTGGGCAGTCTGCCTCAGGGACTTGACGAAATTACCATCGGTTCCGCAGACAGAATCCGCACCGCAATGCCGAAAATCGTTTTTATTGCAGGTGCCAACAACGGCGTATTCCCTGCACTCCCCTTCACAGGCTCAGCTCTTACGGATAAAGACCGCCGTAAAATGAGTGAGATGGGCATTGAGCTTTCAGATTTCGGAGAATATAAGCTTGCGGAAGAAAAACTGATTGCATACAACGCCTTCTGCTGTGCTTCGGATATGCTTTTTGTTTGCTGTCCCGAAAAAAATTCCAAGGGTGAACAACTTTCACCCTCTGAACTCTACACAAAAATCAGAAATCTGTTCCCATCCTGCGAAGAAATTTTCACGCAGGAGCTTGACGGGCTGTATTTTGTTGAGGGCAATGACCTTGCCTTCGAACAGCTTGCCGCAAACAAACTTTCCGAAAACACTCTTTACGCCTCCCTGAGCACATATTTCTCAGACAAGGACGAATACACCGGCAGACTTGCGGCGCTTGACCGTGTTTCGGGCAGCAGAGATTTCAGAATAAAAGATACCGCCGTTGCCCAAAAGCTTTTCGGTCAAGAAATGTTTATGTCCGCATCGAGGGTTGAAAGCTTCTATAAATGTCCGTTTTCATACTTTTGCCGCTACGGCATAAAGGCGATGCCCCGTAAAGTTGCCGAGCTTGACCCGATGCAGAGAGGCACCGTTATTCACTACGCACTTGAAATGCTTCTCACAACCTACAAACGGGCTGAGCTTGAAAAAATGAGCAGGGCGGAATTATACGGGTTTTTTGATAAGCTGCTTACGGATTATATGAATTCGCATCTTGACGGCGCCAACAGAAGCGAAAGATTCATCTATCTTTTCAAAAAACTCATCAGCTCCGTATGTGACGTTGCCCAAAGGCTCATAAAAGAGCTTTCACAAAGCAAATTTACTCCCGTTGAGTTTGAACTCAAAATCAGTAACGACGGCGAAATCCCTGCCTATGAAGTGCCCTGTCAAAACGGCAAGGTGGTTATTTCCGGCTCGGTTGACCGTGTTGACGAAGCAATTATCAACGGCAAAAAATACGTGCGTGTTGTTGACTACAAATCATCGGGCAAGGATTTTGCACTGAGCGACGTTATTCAGGGTCTTAATATGCAGATGCTTATTTACCTTTTTGCACTCTGGAATAACGGCGGCGGTAAATTCGGTGATTTTATACCTGCGGGTGTGCTTTACTGCTCTGCAAAAACGCCCGTTGTTTCCGTTGACAGAGACGCAGACGATACCGTAATCGAAAAAGAAGTACAGAAAAAATGCGGTATGACGGGTATCGTTCTCAATGACATTGACGTTGTTGTTGCAATGGATGAAAACTTAAGCGGACTTTATGCCCCTGCAAAAATTTCAAAGGGTACGCTCAGCGGCTCCCTTATCGGTCTCAAGCAGCTTGAAAAACTTAAAGAAAAGGCTGATGATATTCTTGCCGAAATGGCTGATTTGCTTCATTCGGGAATGATTTCAGCCAGCCCCGCCTACGGCAAAAACTATAAAAACGTTTGTGAATACTGCGATTACAAAGCCGTCTGCTCATATGAAGAAACCATCCCCGTAAGGGAGCTTGCAGACGACAAGCCGGCAGATGTTCTTGAAAATCTGGAGAAGGGAGATGATGAAAATGGCAGTGCTCTGGACTAATGACCAGAAAAAAGCCATTGATGCACGCAAGGGTACACTGCTTGTCAGTGCGGCGGCAGGCTCGGGCAAAACAGCCGTGCTTGTTGAAAGAGTAATCCGCAGGATATGCGACAGTGAAAATCCCTGCGACGTGGAAAACCTGCTTATCGTTACCTTCACCAATGCGGCGGCGGCACAGATGAAAGAAAAAATTCATGCCGCCATCGGCAAAAAGATAGCGGAAAATCCCAACGATAAGCGTCTGCGCCGTCAGCAGCTTATGCTCCCCTGTGCCAGCATATGCACCATAGACTCGTTCTGCATCGGTCTTGTCCGTGAAAATTTTCACGCACTGGGCATATCTCCCGACTTTGCACTTCTTGACGAAAGCAAGCTTGCGGTGCTCCGTTCACAGGCGGTAAACACAGTGATTGACGGTATGCATAAAGAGCCCTCTGAAAGTTTTCTCACCCTTTCCGAGCTGATAAGCGATAAGCGTGACGACAGCAAGCTTATTGACGCAATACTCAAACTTTATAATCTTTCAATGGCATACCCCTTCCCCGAAAAATGGCTCGATTCCCTTGCGGCGGCATTTGAAAATCCCGTTGCCGCAGAAGAAAGCATCTGGGGTAAAATTATAAATTCCAATGCAAAGCAGCTCCTTGAAACCTGCATTGCCGATGCGGAACACTGCATCACTCTGCTTGCCGAAGAGCCTGAGCTTGAAGCAAAATACAGACCGACATTCGAAGACGACAAACAGCTTTTCGAGCAGCTTCTTGAGGTTCTTCACACCTGCACCTTCAATGAGAAGGTTAAAAAATACAGTGAAATTGCTTTCGCAAAAATGGGCAGTGCACCCAGGGGCTACGAAAGCTCCTGCAAGGAAATCTGCCAAAGCACAAGAAAAGCGTACAAGTCCCGTGTCGGTGAGCTTTCAAAGCTTTTCTGCATAACCGAAGAAGAACACACCGCAGATTCCGAACTGCTTTCACCCGTTATTTCCGAGCTTGTCGGCGCTGTCAAAAAATTCTCCGATGAATTTTCACGCCTCAAGGAACAGGAAAACGGTGCAGATTTCAGCGATACCCTTCATCTTGCACTTAAACTTCTTGTTGAGCCTTCCGAAAACGGCTATATAAAAACACCTCTTGCACTGAATCTGGCGGAAAACTATACCGAGATTCTGGTTGACGAGTATCAGGATGTCAACAAGGCTCAGGATATGATATTCAGCGCCCTTTCACGCGAAGAAAACAACCTGTTTATGGTAGGTGACGTAAAGCAGAGTATCTACCGCTTCAGACAGGCAATGCCCGAAATCTTTCTTGCACGCCGCGACGGTATGGAGGAATACGAGGCTGAAAAAGAAAGCTACCCCGCAAAGGTTACTCTGGGCAAAAACTTCAGAAGCCGCAAGGGTGTTACTGAAATCGTGAATTTCATTTTCAGCTCACTTATGAGCCGTGAAGCAGGCGGTCTTGACTACGATAAAAACGAATTTCTCGAAGCCTCCGCACCCTATCCCGAAAGCAAGGGTGCAGATACCGAAATCTGCCTTATTGAAGCAGAAAAAGAAGATTTTCTCGCCGCACAGGCAAGGTATGCCGCAGATTACATTGAAAAAGCCGTTGCGGAAGGTATGACGTTTACAGACGGCAATTCTCAGCGTCCTGCCTGCTACGGAGATTTCTGCATCCTTCTCAGAAGCGTAAAAAAGTGCGCCCGTGAATTCGTTGATGAATTCACCGCAAGAGGTATCCCCTTCAGCTGTGAAACAGGCGAGGGCTTCCTTGAAGCACCCGAAATAACGTTTATGATTTCTCTGCTGAAAATCATTGATAACCCCGTTGACGATATCCCTCTTACTGCGGTTATGCTTTCCCCCGTTTTCGGCTTCACCCCCGATGATCTTGCAGTTATGAGGTCTGCAAACCGCAAGGGCTCATTCTACCAATGCGTTGTCAAAGCAGTTGAAAACGGCGATAAAAAAGCCTCGGATTTTACAAACAGAATAAAGGGTATGAGAAAAATTGCATCAACCGTATCCGCAGGTGACCTTGTGCGCCGTCTGATTGAAGAAACGGGCTACGGTGCAATCACAGGTGCAATGAAAGACAGTGCCAAGCGCAAGGCAAACCTTAACTGCCTTATCGACCTTGCCAACAAATATGAAAGCACGGGCAAAAAAGGTATTTCGGGATTTATACGCTTCATTGACAGTATTGTAAGAAGCGGCGGAGATATCATCGGCAATTCAAACACCGACGAAGGAAATTCCGTAAAGATAATGACCATTCACAAAAGTAAGGGTCTTGAATTCCCTGTCTGCTTTATCGGCGCCTGCGAAAAGAAATACAGCGACCTTTCGCTGAAGGAAGACCTGATGATTGCAAACGAAAGCGGCATAGGAATAAAAACCGTTTGCGGCTCGGCAAAATATGATACTCTTGCAAGGATAGCGGCTAAGCTTGAAATAAAAAAAGCCGAGCATTCCGAAGAACTCCGCGTGCTTTACGTTGCACTCACAAGGCCCAAGGAAAAGCTCATAATTCTTTCTTCAGCGGCCGATTGGAGCAAGGAGCTTTCAAAAATTGCGGCAAACATACGCAAGGATAAGCTTATCGATCCTTACACGGTTATGAGTTTTACAAGCTATTCGGATTGCATACTTTCCTCCCTCATAAGGCATCCCGACGCTCACGCATTGAGAAATGCGGCAGGCATTTCCGCAGGAGTTTCACTTCCCTGCGGCACTCTGCTGAGCACTAAGATAGTTAAAGCAAGCAGCGAAGAAATGCCCGTGACAGCCTCAGCCGCAGCCCCCGAGCCCGACGAAGATACGGTAAACGAAATTGAAAAAAGGCTCAGCTACGAATATCCCTACTCACACCTTGACGGCATTGTGGCAAAAAGAATTGCATCAAAGCTTGACAGTGAAGAAATCGGCGGCGAATACTTTGCCTCTGGCAAGCCTGCGTTTATAAGTAAAAATAAGCTTACTCCCGCACAGCGAGGCATTGCAACCCACCGCTTTATGCAGTATGCGGATTACGAAAAAGCAGGCATCAACGTTGCGGCAGAGCTTCAGCGTCTTGTTGAGGAAGGTATGCTTACGGCATCTGAAGCCGAGGTTGTTGATAAAAAAGCCGTTGCGGAATTCTTCCGCAGCGACCTTGCAAAGCGTCTGCTTTCGTCCGAAAAGGTTTATAAGGAATATGCATTCACGGTTTCAATTCCCCTTGAAGAAATGGAACAGGGTATTAAAGCCGACGGTGAAGTTATAATAATTGAAGGCGTTGCAGACTGTGCTTTTATTGAAAACGGCGGACTTGTTATCATAGATTTCAAAACGGACAGGGTTGATAACAGCGAAGAGCTTACAGAAAAATACAGAGAACAGCTCAGAATATACAGCCGCTGCCTTGGCGAAGTTATCGGTCTACCCGTCAAACAGACCCTTATTTACTCATTTAAGCTGGGCGAAACTGTTGAAATTAAATAAAAACAAGCCCCGACTAAAATTTTTTCAAAAAACGCTTGCAATTTTACGCTTTATGTGATAAAATCCATTCGTTATGTTATGTATAAAACCGAAAGAGGTGACAATAATGAAGGAAGGAATCCATCCTAAGTACGAACAGACCGAAATCCGTTGTGCATGCGGTGAGGTTATCAAGACCGGTTCAACAAAGGAAAATCTCCGTGTTGATATCTGCTCAAAGTGCCATCCGTTCTTCACAGGTAAGCAGAAGCTCGTAGATACCGGCGGACGTGTTGATCGTTTCAACAAGCGTTTCAATCTCAACAAATAATTGTAGCAAATTCAGCGGTGCATTCAGCGCCGCTTTTGCTTTTTAATGAAGAACTAAAGAGGTGACACCGTGGCACAAAACAGTTATAAAACCATCCGCACCCAAGCGCAGGATGAATATATTGTAAAAAAATCACGCTTTATCGGCCATATAAAGCCCGTCACCACCGCCGAAGAAGCCCTGGAATTCATAGCGCAGGTAAGCAAAAAGCACTGGGATGCAACTCATAACGTTTATGCCTACGTTATCAGAGAAGGCGGAATCAAGCGTTACTCCGACGACGGTGAGCCTCAGGGCACTGCAGGCATACCCGTGCTTGACGTGCTTGAAAAGACAGGTGTTACCGATTGCGCCGTGGTTGTAACCCGATACTTCGGAGGCATAATGCTGGGCGCCGGAGGCCTTGTAAGGGCATATTCACATTCCGCTTCAATCGCCGTTGCGGCAGGCGGAATTGTTACCCGTGCAATGTGTGCAAGGCTTAAGGTTACCTGCGATTATTATTTTTACGGCAAGCTGTCCTCGCTTGTGCCCGAAAGCGGCGGTGTAATCGAGGATACAATATTTGAAGATAACGTTACGCTTATATTCAGAATGCCCCTTGAAATCGTTGACGGCTTCAACGCAAAGCTTATTGATATAAGCAACGGCAGATACAGCGTCACAAAAACCGAGGAATTCTTTGCCGATATTGACTGAACAAAAAAACCGACTGTGAAAAACACAGTCGGCATTTTTTATTTCTTATTAATTTTGAAAACGTAGTTGAAGGCTTCAAGCACTGCGATAACCGAAATAAATCCGCAGGCAAGAATCAGCGACCACTGAAGGTCGATTGCGCCTCTCTTGAAATTATCCCAGGCAATTTCCCAGCAAACAAGGAAAGCGGCACTCTGAAGCGCAAGCATTGAGAAAACGTGAAGACCTTTGATTTTGCCTCCGCCGATAAGCGATATATCCATTGCAACAAACGCGGCGGCAAGAATGAACAGCGGCAGCACAAATTCGGGCAGCCAGTCAAACATATCTGTTTTGCTTATTATGTAATAGGCATAACCGATTATTGAACCGAAGCAGATAAGCGCCGTTACTGCGGGAGGCGTAACCTTGAGTACAGGTAATACGCTCACAACCCAGGAAACAATAAGTGCGCCGAGAACGTAGCCGAACCAATAATCGTAATAGTCAAAAGCAATGTCAATGGCAACGCAGATGCTTGCAGGGAATACCATAAAGGCGGTAACCATTGCCGCATAGCTTTTTGAACCTTTGCCCGGCATTTTGAACATTGATTTCTTTTCTTCTCTCTGAGGCTGAACCTCCGGAACTTTTTCAGGTCCGCAATCGGGGCAATATGCCGCACCGTCAGGGATGGGCTTGCCACATTTGGAACAATACATAAATCATCCTCCTGATTCAATATGGGTTTATTATACAATTTCCCCAACGGAAAATCAATACCCAAAGAAAATTTGACAAACAATTCATATTGTTGTAATATATAATGTATTTTGATTTTAATAAGATAAGAGGCGTTGAACATATGGCAGTTTTCAGACCCTTCAAGGCAATAAGACCCCTTCCCGAATTTGCTTCAAAAGTAGCAGCACTTCCCTATGACGTTATGAACAGCAAAGAAGCGGCTGAAATGGTCAAGGGCAATCCCTGCTCATTCCTCCACGTGGACAAAGCGGAGATTGACCTTCCCGAAGGCACCGCCCTTTATTCGGAGCAGGTTTACAATAAAGCGAAAGAAAATCTTGATAAGCTCGTCAGCGAAAACATCTGTGCACAGGACAGCGAGGCAAGATTCTATATATACCGTCAGATTATGAACGGCAGAAGCCAGACCGGTCTTGCAGGCTGTGTTTCCATTGATGATTACAGAAACAACGTCATCAAAAAGCACGAGCTTACAAGAGCCGACAAAGAGGCTGACAGAATCAACCACGTTGACTTCTGCGATGCAAACACGGGCCCCATATTCCTCACCTACCGTCCTAAGAGCGAGGTTGCGGCAATTCTTGCAGATTGGTGCGCTTCTCATACACCCGAATATGATTTTGTTACCGATAACGGCATCACAAACACCGTGTGGGTGATTGATTCAGATGAAATCAACGCAAAAATCTCGGCAATATTTGCCGGTGTTGATTACCTCTACATTGCTGACGGACACCACAGAGCCGCATCTGCAGTTAAGGTTGGTCTTAAACGCAGAGAGCAGTATCCCGATTATGACGGCAGTGAAGAATTCAATTATTTTCTTGCCGTGCTTTTCGACTGCAACGAGCTGGAAATAATGGACTATAACCGCGTTATCAAGGATCTTAACGGTAACACAGAGGATGAATTCGTTTCAAAAATCAGCGAAAAATTTACTGTTGAAGCCGTCGGCAAGAATGCATATAAGCCTGAGAGTGCACACACCTTCGGTATGCTTCTCGGCGGTAATTGGTATAAGCTGACTGCAAAGGACGGCACCTTTGACAGTGCGGACCCTGTTAACTCCCTTGACGTTTCGATTCTTCAGAATAATCTCATCTCCCCCATTCTGGGCATTGACGATCCCAGAACGGATAAGAGAATTGATTTTGTCGGCGGTATCAGAGGTCTGGACGAGCTTGAACGCCGCACAAACGAAGATATGTGCCTTGCATTCTCAATGTTCCCCACAACGCTCAGAGAGCTTATGGATATTGCGGATGCAGGTCAGATCATGCCTCCCAAATCAACCTGGTTTGAGCCGAAGCTTCTCAGCGGACTTTTTATTCACAATCTTAAATAAAAATGCATACACTTTGCACAAAACGCTGTTGTTCCAGGCATAGTATTGCATAATATTCACAAATTAGTGCAATTTATGCACTTATTCCTTGACTTTATGCAGTTTTATTTGTATAATTATTCGTAACATATAACTCGAGGTACAGCTATGAACAAAACCAAGATTTTTATAGACGGCAAAGAAGGCACAACAGGATTAAGAATATTTGAACGCCTTTCAAGCCGTGACGATATTGAAATAATCACCCTCAGCGAGGAGCTTCGCAAGGATACGGCGGCAAGAAAGCAGGCACTTAATTCCTGCGATATTGCTTTTCTCTGTCTGCCTGATGCGGCATCAATCGAAGCGGTATCGCTTATTGACAACCCCGACGTAAAAGTTATCGACGCTTCAACCGCACACCGCACCCTTCCTGACTGGGCATACGGTTTCCCTGAGCTTTCAGATGCTCACCTTGAAAAAATCAGGGCTTCAAAGCGTGTTGCCGTGCCGGGCTGTCACGCAAGCGGCTTCATCGCTCTTGTTTATCCCCTTGTTGCGGCAGGAATTCTTCCTGCGGATGCACTGCTTACCTGCCATTCAATAACAGGTTACAGCGGCGGCGGAAAAAAGATGATAGGTCAGTATGAAAGCATTTCAAGAGAAGCCTTCCTCAATTCTCCCCGTCAGTACGGTCTTACGCAGGAGCATAAGCATCTGAAAGAAATGAAGGCAATCACGGGCATTGAAAACGCTCCCGTATTCTGCCCCATCGTTTCGGATTATTACAGCGGTATGGCTGTTACCGTGCCTCTTTTCAAGCATAATCTTTGCGAGGGCAAGAGTGCCGAAGATATCATTGAGGTTTATAAGAATACGTACAATTCCGACTTTGTGAAGTTCACCGAAGATACGGGCGCAGATGCAATGCTCAGTGCCGAAAAAATGTCAGGCAACGACGGAATGGAAATTTTCGTAAAAGGCAATGAAGACAGAATTCTTCTTATTGCACGCTACGATAACCTCGGCAAAGGTGCTTCGGGCGCGGCAGTTGAATGTATGAACATACTTATGGGAATTGACCCGAAAACCGGGCTTTCCCTCTGATTTTGAAAGGACAATAAAGATGAAACAGATTTCCGGCGGCATCTGTGCCGCAAAAGGCTTTACCGCAAGCGGAGTCCACTGCGGTATAAGGAAGAACAAAACAAAAAAGGACCTGGCACTTATTTTCAGTGAAAAAAAAGCGACAGCCGCTTGTGTTTACACAACTAACCTTGTTAAGGGCGCACCCATAACAGTCACCAAGAACAACGTTGCCGACGGCTATGCTCAGGCAGTTATCTGCAACAGCGGCAATGCAAACACCTGTAACGCAAACGGTATTGAAATTGCGGAAGAAATGTGTGCTCTCATTTCAAAGGAGCTTGGCATAAGCGCAAATGACGTTATTGTTGCGTCAACAGGCGTTATCGGTCAGACTCTTGATATAACCCCCATTGCAGAAGGCATCCCCTCTCTTGTAAAAGAGCTCAAAGCTGACAGTGACGATGCGGCGGCGGCAATTATGACAACCGACACCGTTGAAAAATGCGTTTCGTATTCATTTGAAGTCGGCGGCAAGGAATGTAAAATCGGCGGTATTGCAAAGGGTTCAGGTATGATTCACCCCAATATGGCAACAATGCTTGTTTTTGTTACCACAGACTGTGCAATAAACCGCGAAATGCTTCAGAAGGCTCTCAGCGAGGATGTTAAATCCTCATTCAATATGGTAAGCGTTGACGGTGATACATCAACAAACGATATGGTTTCCGTTATGGCAAACGGACTTGCAGGCAACGATGAAATCACATCGGAGGGTGAAGATTTTGACACCTTCTGCAAGGCACTCAACGCAGTCACAACTCATCTCTGCCGTATGATTGCAGGCGACGGTGAGGGCGCAACAAAGCTTCTTGAATGCATTGTTGACGGTGCAAAGGATAAAGAAACCGCAGTTATTGTTTCAAAGTCCGTTATCTGTTCATCACTTTTCAAAGCTGCAATGTTCGGTGCAGATGCAAACTGGGGCAGAGTTCTTTGTGCTATCGGTTACAGCGGCGCTGATGTTGATGTAAATAAAATTGACGTTTCGTTCAAATCCGTTGCAGGCAAAATTGATGTTTGCAAAAACGGTGCAGGCATTGATTTCTCGGAAGAAATCGCCAAGGAAGTTCTTACAGAAAAAGAAATTCAGGTGCTTATCAGCCTTAACAGCGGTGACTTCGGTGCAACTGCATGGGGCTGTGACCTGACATATGATTACGTTAAAATCAACGGCGATTACAGAACATAAAAGGTGAATAAAATGGAAATTTCAAATCTTCTCAGAGGTCAGGTGCTTGTTGAAGCCCTGCCCTATATTCAGAAATATTCAAACAAAATTGTTGTTATCAAGTACGGCGGCAACGCCATGCTTAACGAGGACCTTAAAAATGCGGTTATGGGCGACGTTGCCCTGCTTTCACTCATCGGTATCAAGGTTGTTCTCGTTCACGGCGGCGGACCTGAAATCAACGAAATGCTGGGTAAAATCGGCAAAAAAAGCGAATGGGTTGACGGTCTGCGCGTAACTGACAAAGAAACCGTTGACGTTGTTCAGATGGTGCTTGCAGGCAAGGTCAACAAGAGCCTTGTTGCGCTTCTGGGCAGACTTGGCTGCAATGCAATCGGTCTTTGCGGCGCTGACGGTCATCTCATCTCAGCAAAGGTGAAGGATGAACGTCTTGGCTACGTCGGAGAAATCACCGACGTAAACCCCGCACCTATTCTTGACTTGCTTGAAAAGGGCTACGTGCCTGTTATCTCAACAACCGCTTGCGACAGCGACGGAAATATTTACAACATCAATGCCGATACTGCGGCGGCTAAAATTGCGGCGGCACTCAAGGCGGAAAGCTTTATTTCAATGACGGATATTGCAGGTATTCTCCGCGATAAGGATGACCCCTCAACTCTTATCCCCAAAATCTACGTCAGCGATATTCCTCAGCTTGTTAATGAGGGCATTATTTCAGGCGGTATGATCCCTAAAATCGATTGCTGCGGCGAAGCAATCCGCAGAGGAGTTAAAAAGGTATTCATTCTTGACGGCACGGTTCCTCACTCATTGCTGATTGAAACTCTTACCGATGAAGGTCTCGGCACAATGTTTGTTCAGGGCTAAGGAGAATATTATGAGCATTTTCGAAACAGATAAAAAATACGTTGCAGGCACTTATGCCCGTTTCCTCGTTGAGCTTTCGGAGGGTAACGGGGCACTGCTTTACGGCGATGACGACAAAGAATATATCGACCTTGGCAGCGGTATTGCGGTCAACACCTTCGGCACCGCAGATGCTGAGTGGGTTGAGGCTGTTACCGTTCAGGCATCACTTCTCGGTCATACGTCAAATCTTTATTATACAAAACCCTGTGCCGAACTGGCTCAGATGCTCTGCGAAAGAACAGGTATGAAGAAGGTTTTCTTCTCAAACTCAGGTGCAGAAGCAAATGAATGTGCAATCAAAGCAGCAAGACTCTGGGCTTTGAAAAACAAGGGCGAAGGTAACTCAACCATAATCACTCTCAAAAACAGCTTTCACGGCAGAACAATAACAACTCTTGCCGCAACGGGTCAGGATAATTTCCACACGGATTTCGGTCCTTTCACCGAGGGTTTTGTATATGCGGAAGCAAACAATCTTGAATCCGTAAAAGAGCTTGCAGAAGCAAACGGCTGTGCCGCAATTATGATGGAAACAATTCAGGGTGAAGGCGGCGTGCTTCCTCTGACCGATGAATTCGTAAAAGGCGTATTCGACCTCGCAAAAAAGAAGAATATGCTCGTTATCATCGACGAAGTTCAGACAGGCAACGGCAGAACCGGAAAGCTTTACAGCTATATGCACTACGGGGTAATGCCCGATATCGTTTCAACCGCAAAGGGTCTCGCAGGCGGACTTCCTCTCGGTGCAACAATGCTGGGCGAAAAGGTTCAGGATATCCTCACTCCCGGCAGCCACGGTTCAACCTTCGGCGGAAATCCCATATGCTGTGCAGGTGCAATCAGCGTTCTTTCAAGAATTGATGATAACCTGCTTACTGACGTTACAAAGAAAAGCGAATATATTATTTCAAGGCTTTCAGCCTGCAGTAAGGTAAAAAGCATTTCGGGCAGAGGCTTTATGCTGGGTATCGAATGTGATAAGCCTGCAAAGGAAATCATTGCATCTGCAACGGAAAAGGGCGTTCTTGTTCTCAGCGCAAAAACAAAGGTGCGTCTTCTTCCTCCCCTCAACATTCAGTTTGAACTGCTTGAAGAGGCGATAGACAAGTTAATTGAAGCTATTGAAGAATAACAAAACGGGTCGGAAATTCCGACCCGTTGATTTTTTATACGTCTTCTTTTTTGAACCTCTTGTCAAAATAGCCCATAAGCCATACGGCGGCAATAATGTCAACCGCAATTTCAAACAGTGCAAGAAAAACCGCAAGCACCGTTTCTGCCGTATCTCCGGTAAATACAGGAAAAATTTCTGCCAGAATTCCCGCAATATAGTGCACAATGCTTGCCGCCTTTGATGCAACGTAGACCACACCGAGAAACATAAGCCTTTCTCTGCGGTTATGATATGCGGCATGGGCAAAGCTGTCATAAATCACAAATGAAATCACAACGGCGACAATGGATACCACGTCGCCCCACACAGTAAGATGTGCATAATCCGAATAGAAAAATTTTATGAACTCGTGGAACAAAAACGAAAAAAGAAGATTCACAGACGTTTCAAGGAAAACTGCGGCGGCAATATAGTGCCTGACCGAGCGAAGCTTTACAAATCTTTCTTTGTTTGCCGTCATTCCCGCACTCCTTTTTATTTCTGATAGATTTTAACGTAGTCAACAATAAATTCCGTTCTGAAGGTTTCCTTATCAAACTCTGCCATATGCTCTTCATCGGGAATTTCAAGAGAAACAATTACATCCTCGGGTACCTGTGAAACACCGTTGCCGAACGATGATCGCACGGTTTCAACACCGTTTATGTAGAAAATATATTCATCCTCCGTCCATTCAAGGCCGTAGGTGTTGTATTCCTTTGTAATGTTGTTTCCGTAGAATTTACCCAGCATTGCCGACTGGAAGCCTTCCTGCACACCGTCAACACCTGCGCAGTGAATGGTGTTTGTTACGGCATACTTGCCCTCAGAATACTCGGTGGATTCAAAAATATCTATTTCGGCACCGCCCACACCGCCTTTTGAAATTGATGCGGTGTAAGGTCCGTCTGCCTGAATCCAGAAAGCACTCCAGTAGCCCGGGCTGTCGTTACAGATACAGCGGATTTCATAATATCCCTGCTTATATCTTTCGCGAAGCTTGATTGCGGCGGTATACCAGCCTTCACCGTAATATCCGTCTTCAAGATATTCACCCGTAATGACAAGGTTGCCGTCTTTTACGCTTACCTGACTTGAGTAATTGTATCCGCATCTTCTGGGTCCGTTGCCTCTGACCTCCCATAAGTTTTCGTTAAGGGTGTCGCCTTCAAATTCATCGTAAACAACAAGGTTGTAGCCCGTAAGGTCAAGCTGCTGACCTCGCGGAGTAAGGGGCATACCTAAAATAAGCATCTGAAGTATTTCAACCATTGCAAGCACTGTGGAAATAATCTTCTTCGGTGAGAAGGTTGTGAAAAGATTTCCGAAATACTCAAAGAATTTTTCAACCGCCCATGTTTCTCTGATGCTAAGGTTAAGGGCTTCGGCAATTTTACTCCAAAGCATAATACCTCTCCTTTTCAAAAATGACCCCGCAGGAATGCAGGGTCATAAATTTTATTTCTGTGATGCTTCAAGTGCCTGCTTAACGTCGGCAATAATATCGTCAACGTGCTCAATACCTACCGAAAGACGGATAAGGTCATCTGAAATACCGCAGTCAATAAGCTCCTGTGCGGTAAGCTGACGGTGGGTTGTGCTTGCAGGATGCAGACAGCAGGTGCGTGCATCGGCAACGTGAGTTGCAATTTCCGCAATCTTAAGGCTGTCCATGAATTTTGTTGCGGCGTCTCTGCCGCCCTTGATTCTGAATGAAATTACGCCGCTTGTGCCTGTGGGCATATATTTCTGAGCAAGCTCGTAGCCCTTACTGCCTTCCATGCCGGGGTAAGTAACCTCGTGAGCATATCCGCTGTCACGGATGAATTCCGCAACCTTAAGTGCATTCGAGCAATGTCTTTCAATTCTGAGAGGCAGAGTTTCGAGCCCGAGATTGAGAAGAAATGCATTGAAGGGAGAAGGAATGGAGCCAAGGTCACGCATAAGCTGTGCCATACACTTTGTGATGTATGCCGCATTGCCGAAGCGCTCTGTGTACGTGATGCCGTGGTATGATGCATCGGGAGTTGTAAGACCGGGGAATTTATCATTTTGAGTCCAGTCAAACTTACCGCCGTCAATAACAACACCGCCTACGCTTGTTGCGTGACCGTCCATATATTTTGTTGTTGAGTGGATAACAATATCCGCACCAAGCTCAAAGGGGCGGCAGTTAACAGGTGTGGGGAAGGTATTGTCAATGATAAGAGGTACACCGTGCGAATGTGCGGCGTTTACAAACTTATCGAAATCAAGCACTTCAAGTGCAGGGTTTGAAAGTGACTCTGCAAAAACGGCCTTTGTGTTGGGTCTGAAAGCGGCATTAAGCTCCTCCTCAGTTGCCTGAGGGCTTACGAAGGTAAAGTCGATGCCCAGCTTTCTCATTGTTACGTTGAAAAGGTTGAAGGTGCCGCCGTAAATTGTGGATGCACTGATAACGTGGTCACCTGCACCTGCAATATTGAAGATTGAATAGAAGGATGCCGCCTGACCTGATGAAGTGAGCATTGCGCCTACGCCGCCTTCAAGGTCGGCAATTTTTGCGGCAACCGCATCGTTGGTGGGGTTTGCAAGACGGGTATAGAAATAGCCCGAAGCTTCCAGGTCAAAAAGCTTGCCCATTTCAACGCTTGAATCATATTTGAAGGTTGTGCTCTGTGTAATAGGCACCTGTCTTGACTCACCGTTCTTGGGTGAATATCCGCTTAAAATGCATTTTGTGTTAATTTTATAACTCATTTTTATGCCTCCAAGAATTCTTTCATAAGTCCGCAACCAACCTCAACAAAGTCGCCTGTTGCCTTTGCGGTAATTTCGTTTATTGTATCAACACCCTCAACCTCACCGTTTTTATGGTAAATCATAAAGGGTACGGGGTCGCTTGCGTGAGTTTTCGTAACAATGGGTGTGGGATGGTCGGGAAGAATCATAATTTTATAATCCTCGCCGCAGCCGTTGAGGTAGTCAAGAATAATCGGTAACACACGCTCATCAATAAGCTCGATTGCCCTTATCTTGTTTTCAGGCTCATTTCTGTGACCGCACTCATCGGGAGCTTCAATATGGATATAAACAAGGTCCTTACCGTTTTTCCATTCATCAACAGCCGCCTGAGCTTTACCTTCAAAATTGGTATCTATGTAGCCTGTTGCACCCTCAACCTCGGGCACACCCATACCTGCACAGATTGCAATACCTTTAAGCAGGTCAACTGCAGATACGATACTGCCTTTCACACCGTAGGTTTCTTCGAAATCGCTGAGAGCAGGCTTACTGCCCTCGCCCCAGAGCCAGATTGAATTTGCAGGTGCTTTGCCCTCTGCAATTCTTCTTTTGTTAACGGGATGGTCTTTGAGAAGCTCATAGCTTTCTTTCATCATTGCAATAAGCTTCTGAGCATTGGGTGCGGTTGAAAGGTATTCACCAACAACTCTGCCCGAAATATCATGAGGAGGAGTCATTTTGCCAAGGTCAACGGTACCGTTATTCCAGATAAGGCAGTGGCGATAGCTTACACCGTTATAATATCTGAATTCATCGTTGCCGAAATGCTCCTGAACGGTTTTGATTATTTCCGCCGCATCCTCGCTTGAAATATCGCCTGCGGAATAGTCAAGCATGGTTTTATCTTCATAGTTTTCTTCATCGCTGAGGGTTACAACGTTACAACGGAGTGCAACATCCGTATCCTTCATCTTAACTCCTATGCTTACCGCTTCAAGGGGCGAACGGCCCGTATAGCAAACCTTGGGGTCATAGCCCAGAACACTGAGGTTCGCAACGTCACTGCCGGGCTTCAGACCGTCAGCAACGGTTTTAACAAGACCTACTCTGCCCTTTTTTGCAAGAGCATCAAAGTTAGGCTTTTTTGCAAGCTCCATAGGAGTTTTGCCGCCAAGTGCAGGTACGGGATAATCCGCCATACCGTCGTAAAGCACTACTGCATATTTCATATATATCATCCTTCCGTGGGGAATCGTTATAAAGTCAGTTTATCATTTCGGGCGTATACGGGTATACCCATACACGCCCTGACAAATCACCAAATCTTTTTGCTTGCGATGTCTGCCAATGCGGATGCGATGAATTCGTCAACGCTCTTTGCGCCGATATCGCCTTCGCCTCTCTTACGCACCGAAACAGCACCGTCTTCGATTTCCTTATCGCCAACAAGAAGCATATAGGGAAGCTTTTCAAGCTGAGCTTCACGGATTTTATAGCCGATTTTCTCGCTTCTGTCGTCTACGGTTACTCTGATACCCATTTCCTCAAGCTTTGCGGCAACTTCCTTTGCATAAGCGTGGTGACGGTCTGCAATGGGAAGAAGTCTTACCTGCTCAGGTGAAAGCCAGAGAGGAAGTGCACCTGCAAAAGTTTCAAGGATATATGCAAGTGTTCTTTCGTAGCAGCCAAGGCTTGTTCTGTGAATGATATAGGGAAGCTTCTTCTGTCCGTCCGTATCAACGTAATACATACCGAACTTCTCTGCAAGAAGCATATCAATCTGAATTGTAACGATTGTATCTTCCTTGCCGAAAACATTCTTGAACTGAATGTCAAGCTTGGGGCCGTAGAAAGCAGCTTCGTCGATGCCGATTTCGTAGTCTACACCAAGGTTATCAAGGATTTTGCCCATTGCCTCCTGAGCAGCATTCCACTGCTCGGGAGTACCCTCGTACTTAGCTGTGTTGGCGGGATCCCACTGTGAGAAACGGAAGGTGCACTTATCAAGCATACCCACTGTTCCGAGGAAATATTTGCAAAGGCTCAGACAGCCCTTGAATTCTTCTTCAAGCTGGTCGGGTCTGATAACAAGGTGTCCTTCCGAAATTGTGAACTGACGAACACGGATAAGACCGTGCATTTCGCCTGAATCTTCGTTACGGAAAAGAGTTGATGTTTCGCCCAATCTCATAGGAAGGTCACGGTAGCTTCTTGCAGCATTGAGATAAACCTGGTACTGGAACGGGCAGGTCATGGGACGCAGGGCAAAGCACTCTTTTTCCTCGTCCATGGGATCGCCCAGCACAAACATGCCGTCCAGATAATGATCCCAGTGGCCGGAGATCTTGTACAGATCGGACTTGGCCATCAGGGGGGTCTTGGTCAGCAGGTAGCCGCGCTTCTGCTCTTCGTCCTCGATCCAGCGCTGCAGAGTCTGGATAACACGGGCACCCTTGGGCAGCAGG
>JAFYNR010000016.1 GCA_017548045.1 Clostridia bacterium
CGTCAACAAGATTTACGATAGCAACTGCAAATTCAAAAGACAAGTCAAGTAATTTGTTTTCGGACATAAATGCACCTTCTTTCATTGGAATTATATAATAAATTGTTTCATTTTTCAATGATATATCGCTGTCGCGATATGATATACGGCATTGCCGTATGATATACTTGCCTACGGCAAGCACGATATAATATCCGTTCCTTCATACGCGAAGCGTATATCATCTGCGAAGCAGATATCATAGCGTCAGCTATATCACCCGTTCCGTTAGGAACGGATATCATTGAAAAAAGTCACCTTTGTCAGTAGACAAAAGTGACTTTTCTCGTGGTGCCGATGGCGGGGGTCGAACCCGCACGGTATCGCTACCAACGGATTTTGAGTTATTTAGAGCATTCGGAAATTGCCGCCATATAACGGAATTTAACGGAAGCAAAATTTCGCAAAATCCTTGTATATCAACGGTTTTTAATGCTGATATTATAAACTCTCACCATTCACCATAATAAACCGAGTGCTTTTTAATAATTCTGATGCTGTCGGTTCGTGGTCGATTTTAAAAAATCTCATTTACGTACTTAACTTCAAATTTAAGTACGTAAACGTATTGCAAAAACAAATTATTAGTTATATAATATGTTTGGATGTAAAGTCCAGAGCGACAAAGCATCCGCCATTGACAACCGACAAGTCGTAACATTTTTGTTACGGCTTGTCTTATTTTAACGATTTTCATTGAAGCATTTATTGTTCTGTGTTACAATTTAATATATATGACAAAAACTGTCCTACAACAAAATTTATTTGTTTGTTACAATAATCGCATCAATCACAAAAGGAGTGTTGCACATGAACAAACTTTTAGAACTATCTGATTTTATCGAAGGAATATTTGACCTATATGGCATGAACAAAAACAATTTCTTCATTGAATATGATGATGAAACAAACGAGTTCGTAGAGGTACCTTTATTCGTTGGAATCGAAGACTATGACGAAATAACCTTAAAACAACTTTGCGTTTACCTCGGTATGAGTGAAAATGAAATACTAAGTAAAGACTCATCTGCAGTTAAAAGAATGTGGAACAAATATCCGTTTTTTCAACTGTTTAACGAATACAATGAACGTTGGTACTGGTTTTCGAGATTCAAAAACGAAATGCCATCACCAAAGGAAAAGTTACTCAATATACTTTTTGAGGAACAAGCACCAATAATCGGGGTAAAACGCTATAACTATAAAGATGTTACAACACGAATGATTTCACAACTTAAAGAAATTGATAAAATCATTCCGGGAACCTACCACAATAATGCTGAAATAACGAATCTTCAAATTGATACAGAAGTATTTTTCTCATTCCCTGATTGTGCAAAAATGTTACATTCTTTTGTCGAAATGGTCGACAGAACAAAAGAACTCTTTTTCAAGGCAATCGAGAACGATTTAAATACTGAAGAAATTAACGAGTTAAATTTTCTTACCTCTTGGCTTGATGCTGTCGATATTATGGATACATCAACACACATCACCTATGACAATATAAAGACGTATCGAAAAGTTTACAAAGAAGAAAACTTAACTGACTTCTTTTCTTATGTAAAAATAAGAAACTTTGTAATAGCTGGACCTTGGAGATGTCAAGAATTTTTTGATGATATGACCTTGGTTCAAGAATTTGTTAATATCTTCCCTCAATCAAAAAAAGAAATGCATAGGTTTGCTATGGAAGTAACAAAATTTGCTTGTCATTTCGTTTGGTCTGATGCTAAACCCATTACAAATTCTCCAGAAGATGAGGCAATGCTTTCTGGATTTAATGCTCTAATAGGTGAAAAAGATATCCCAATTGATGAACAAGCCCAAGAACTGACACTTATATATGTTGATAAAACATCTGAAGAAATGTTTGACTGGTCTTTTTATGCCGAAAGACTTAACGCAGCTACATCGCCGCAATCAAAAGGTGGACTAAAGCTGCCGGTTAGAGAGTTAGAGCCATACAATTACCCCGATGCAATATATCGAATTGAAGCTCGAATTGAAGCAAGAGGAGGTAAACACTGATGGATAAATTATCTCCTCAACAAATTGCAGGGAATACCTTGCGAAAACTTATACAAGAAAACTACAATTCACAAGAAGAATTTGCTTATGAATATCATATCGAGATTAGAACTTTAAGTAGATATATTAACCAAGGAATAACAAAAATCGCAACGATACAGGAATTTGCAAACTATTTCAATATAGATTTCATTGATTTCTTTAATCAAAACTAAAAATACGACAAAAACTGTCCTACAATAATTCGAAATATTTTGATATCATTAAGTCACAACAAAGGAGTGACTATTATGGGAATTGCAAAATATTACGAAGATAATATTGAAATTTATTTTGAAAGAATGTATCTAATGGATTGTCGAATGAGAGAACAAAACAATCAAGTTCAATATGACTCTTGTTTTAACACAACTCAAATCAGCATTTCGGTAACTTCCACTCAAAATACAACACAGAAACTGTTAAAAGAAAATAAGAACACTCAAATCATTTGCAAAGATTGCGGTAGAAGCTTTTGGTTTTCCGCCAAAAGCCAAGAATACTATCAAAGCAAAGGATGGCAACCTCCCAAAAGATGCAAAAGCTGTAGAGATTTCAGAAACACTCGATACCTTATGGTAGCTTCTTTCTAATGGAGATAATTTATGAGTGATTTTGTTATATACACTACTACCGAAAACAAATTTGAGTTTTACGAAAAAAACAGTCCTTCAAAATACACAAGAATAAGCATTAACGGTTCAATCGTGGGATGTAACAATTGTGTCGGATACTGTATGTTTAGTGGTCATCCTGGATTCGTAACTAAAGAGCAAAGAAAAGAACACGATTGTATAAGAAAAAATTGTTATTATTACATACCAAAACCTAAAAGGCATAAAAACAACGGGAGGGTATAAATAATGGATTTTCTTGAAAAAATGATTTTATTTTTTGGTGTAAAAAAATCATTGGAAAGCATTGATGAATCAAGAAACAAGCCTAAAAAACGCAACTTATTTGGTGTTGCAACATATAGCGGTCTCAGACAAACTTATTATTCTATAGAAGACTATCCTGACTATCTTCTTGATGAACTGTTTCGTAGGGAACCCGATCATATTGATGGCGAAACCAGACCGGATTGCAGAGAATATTTGAATCTTAATATGTCACAGTATAAACATAAAGATCAAACGATTTATGGAGACACCTGGTTTACATTAAGTATCAACAACCGATTACTTTGTAATGCGTTTCTTGATGGTTTGCTTAACGAGGATTTAAGAAACTATAATTTAATAGATTTTTCATCAAAACCATTCAACGCTATCGGAAATCCAAATTCTCGGTCTATTAAAATCGGCGATTACACATTATATTTTAATCATCCATATCATTATAATCTTACTTTAATGTTATTAAAACGAGCAGATGAACAATTTGCTACATCTCCATCTATCAGCAGCAGAGCAATTAAATTACCGAATGTAATAATAACCGACGAATTATTAAAAGAATATGATATAACGTCAGACATCAACTCAAACGATGGTGTTCAACTAAAAAATGCTTCATATGCGGTTCTCACTGATTTTAATAGTGAGAATAACTATGAAAAAGGAGCTGGAACAATAACATTACGTGTTGTTGATGGCAACGAAACCACTTCTGATTATTATACCCCATGCACAATTTATGATTTATTGTTACGTAAAGACTGTGTTAAGAATGGAATGCTTTGGATAAGCATTGCTCCATCTCCAACCAAAAGTTCGATGTATCTTTTAGGAACACAGTTCATGTTTCTTGAAACTGCAGAGGATGTTATTATCCGTGGCAACCCAGACACGTGTGAATTATATATTTGCAGAACATCAGATGGATGGGGCGGAATTAAATTTAAATTGCAAAACAAAAAAGATTACTACCAAGCTGCTACTTGGTTGATTACAGCAATTTCCTTATATTGTTATGGGTTGAAAGGTTGGGATTACAAATCGAATATTGAAAAGTATTGGCCATCTTATCCGAATATTTAAAGTAAAAAAGCCATATAAGCTGATTTAAAATCAACTTACGTGGCTTAAGTTATGATAATTAAATTAAATCTAAACGCAAAAAATCACGGGTGAAATCACCCGTGATTAAGTGGTGCCGATGGCGGGGGTCGAACCCGCACGGTATCGCTACCAACGGATTTTGAGTCCGTCACGTCTGCCAATTCCATCACATCGGCAAATCAGCTTTTCTATTATAGCCTAACGGAACTCAAAAATCAAGTATTATTTTTTGGATTTGCGGATAAGAATTGCCGCCGTCACAAAAAGTGCAACCGACAGAAGAATCATAAAGGCAACCTCAAACCAGCCGCCTGA
Source organism: Clostridia bacterium (assembly GCA_017548045.1). GTDB lineage: Bacteria > Bacillota > Clostridia > Oscillospirales > Acutalibacteraceae > CAG-177. The sequence continues at coordinate 4,428 of JAFYNR010000016.1, forward strand.
CGAGGCAACGGTGATTGAGGTCGGTCCGTCTGCGCCGCCGATAATTGCAACAGACGATGAAGGGCTTATCGCCACAAACAGCATCCGCAGGAAAATAACCGCAAAGACAAGCAGAACTGCCGCAATTATCATTGTGCATATTGCGGTAACAATCATCCATATTTTACGGCTTCTCATATTCCGTTCAGCAACAAGCGAATTAAGGTTTTCAAGCTTCTGGGATATTTTTTCAAGCTCGGTTTTTGTATCTGTTTCTTCAACGGTTTCTCCTAAAAGACGGCTGACGGGAACCTCAAACACTTCTGCAATTTTTATAAGCATCTCAGAATCGGGAACAGATATATTCTGTTCCCATTTGGAAACAGTCTGCCTTACCACATTAAGCTTTGCGGCAAGTTCTTCCTGCGACATTCCCTTTTCTTTTCTCAGATTTTTTATGTTTTCGCTGAGCATACTCTCGCCTCCTGAGAATGATTATAGCAAAAATCTGCCGTTGCGGCAAGCAATGAATTTTAACATCACATAAAGAAACGGTGCCCTGTAAGGACACCGTCAAAAATCTTTTAATTATCTGCCGCCTGAAACAGAAGATTTGAGAGTAACGTCGTGGTAGCCGCCTTCAACAATACTTGTTGCCGAAACAACGGTGAGCTTTGCATCTCTCTGAAGGTCGGGAATATTGAGCACACCTACGTTGCACATTGTTGACTTAACCTTGTAAAGACTCTTTGCAACGTTATCGCTGAGCGAGCCTGCATAGGTAACATATGAGTCAACACCTTCTTCAAAGCTGAGCTTTGCCTTGCCGCCAAGGTCATATCTCTGCCAGTTTCTTGCTCTGTTGGAGCCTTCACCCCAGTATTCCTTAACGTAAACGCCGTTAACAAGAAGCTTGTTTGTGGGGCTTTCGTCAAAACGGGCAAAATATCTGCCGAGCATAAGGAAATCTGCACCCATTGCAAGTGCAAGGGTCATATGATAGTCGTGAACGATACCGCCGTCTGAGCAGATAGGAACGTAAATGCCTGTTTCCTTATAATATTCATCTCTTGCAGCAGCAACCTCGATAAGTGCGGTTGCCTGGCCTCTGCCGATACCCTTTGTTTCACGGGTGATACAGATTGAGCCGCCGCCGATACCGACCTTAACAAAGTCTGCACCTGCTTTTGCAAGGAAAAGGAAACCTTCACGGTCAACAACATTACCTGCGCCTACCTTAACCTTATCACCGTACTTTTCACGGATAAATGCAAGAGTCTGCTCCTGCCATACGGTGTAGCCTTCTGATGAGTCGATGCAAAGAACGTCTGCGCCTGCCTCAACGAGTGCAGGTACGCGCTTTTCGTAGTCGAGAGTGTTGATACCTGCGCCTACAACGTAGCTCTTGTTGGAATCAAGAAGCTCCTGGGGATTATCCTTATGCTGTGAATAATCCTTACGGAATACAAAATAAAGAAGGTTACCGTTTTTATCAACAATGGGAAGCGAGTTGAGCTTGTTATCCCAGATGATGTCGTTTGCTTCTTTGAGAGTTGTGGTTTCGGGTGCGGTGACAAGCTTTTCAAGAGGAGTCATAAATGATGATACGGGTGTATCAAGCTCCATTCTGCTGACTCTGTAATCTCTGCCGGTTACAACACCGAGAAGCTTACCGTTAGCACTGCCGTTATCTGTAACAGCCATTGTGCTGTGACCTGTCAATTCAACAAGCTCGAGCACTTCAGCAAGAGTTGAATCGGGTTTAAGGTTTGAGTCGCTTACAACAAAGCCTGCCTTATAGCTCTTTACTCTTGCAACCATAGCAGCTTCATCTTCAATGCTCTGTGAACCGTAGATGAAAGAAACGCCGCCTTCCTTTGCAAGTGCAATGGCAAGAGTATCGTTTGATACTGACTGCATAATTGCAGAAACAAGGGGAATGTTGAGGCTCAGGGGGCATTCTTCTTCGCCCTTTCTGAACTTAACAAGAGGTGTTCTGAGGTTTACGTTTGCGGGGATGCATTCCCTTGATGTGTAGCCCGGAATAAGAAGGTATTCACTGAATGTTCTTGAGGGTTCCTGACAATAAATGGCCATTTGATTCACTCCTTCTGTAAGTTTCGGCTGAAAAACACTGCCGAGTATATAAAATGTATTTTACAATAAACCGACTGAAATGTAAAGATATAAATTCAAAACTTATCTACAAAATTCAGCAACATAATTGTTGATACTTTTGTTAATTATATCCACAGCAGCTTCTCTGTTACGCACTTCGTCAACAACAGTTTCCTTATCTTCCAGATTTTTATACACCTTGAAGAAATGCTTCATTTCGTCAAACACGTGCTCGGGAAGTTCACTTATATCCTTGTATGAATTATAATTAGGGTCATTGAAAGGTATGGAAATAATCTTCTCATCAAGCTTTCCGCTGTCCTTCATAGTGATAACACCTATGGGATAACAGCGTACAAGAGTCATAGGGTCGATTTTTTCACTGCATATTACTACAACGTCAAGAGGATCGCCGTCGTCACCGTATGTTCTGGGAATAAATCCGTAATTTGCAGGGTAGTGAGTTGATGTATAAAGAATACGGTCAAGCATAAGAAAACCGGTTTCTTTATCAAGCTCATACTTTTTCTTGCTTCCCTTTGTGATTTCTATAACTGCCATAAAATCTTCGGGATTTATTCTTTTAGGGTTTATATCATGCCATATGTTCCCCATAATTTTCCTCCTTAATTAAAAGCCTCTGCCTCCGCCGCCGTGACTTCTGCCACCGCCCGAAGGTCTTGCTCCGCCTGAAAAACCGCCGCCGCTGCGGTGGTGATTATTATTTCTCGGAATTTTTGTTGTTATAACATTACGGCTGATAACGGTATCGTTTGAACCGGTAAGATTAAGAAAAACATCGTCGGTATCAAACTCATCGCCTTTGCCGAAATTTTTGTATCTGTTTTTAACGGCGAATACGGATATACCACCTGCACCGAGTCCCACGATTATGTAGATAAGGATATCGGTTATGCTGACGGAACGCTGAACATCAAAATCCGTATTCCCCTCATTGTACCATTCATCCTCAAAGACATCTTCCGGAAAATAGATATAATGCTCTTCAACAATCTCTTCTTCGCCGTCGTAAAAGTACGATTCGTTCCGGGCGGTTTCAATCATACCGAGAATACACTGACCGTATTCGCCGTTCACAAGATAATCATAACCGCCGTCAATCACCGAGTCAACATCATAGTATATATTTTCTGCCCTGCCCGTTGTTGAAACCCACACGTTGCGGTTATCCATATCAATCATAAACAGCATACAGTCTTCGTTCCAGCCTTCACTGTCGATAAGGTTATCAATATAGTCGTTTGCATATTCTTCGCTGGATAATCCCTGAGCATAATCTATCGTAAGAACGGCAAGAGAAATATCCTTTGAAGCAGTAAAATCCGCCGCATCGGACGTTATCTGTTCGAACTCTTCGTACGTAAAAAGATCGGCATTATCCTCAACCTTGCTTTCGTAAGCAAAAGCCAAAGCCGAAAATGAAGCGAACAAAAACACCGCAAGCAAAAGTGAAATTATCTTTTTCAAAACAGCAACACCCCCGCAAGCGTTATAATCAGAGATACACCTGCGGCAACACCTGCAAACAGACCTGCAAGCTTTTTGCTGCAGACAGGTAATTCGCCGTAAACCTTGCCCGTCTGACCATTGAGGGCATAAATATAGCTTTTATCGTTGTGCTTATAATTCAGCACCCACACGGGAAGCAGGTTATATTTCCATCTCAGACCGCCCACGTTGATTGAACTGTCCTTTACCGTAACGTTGGGCACTTCTATGGATTTTTCCAGCTTTTCCTCGGAAAAATGCTTTATCTTCTGCACAACACCCTGTTCAATATCCCTACTTTCAACGTTACGCTTTTCAGCGAAAAAGCCTGAAAGATACGACATTGAAAAAGGAACGAAATCCGAAGCATTGAACGGACATACGTAACGCATTATATCTCTGTCTTTACCCTTGAGCGCCGCTTCGGGCATATTGCGAATCTGCATATCGCCCTGTCTGAAATGGCCTCGCACAGTGGTTTCGGTGTGCTGAAAATCCCCTACAACCCAGGTTTTTACCTGCTTTGAGGTTGCATTGATGCTTCCGTTTGTTTCGCAGTCGATGTACCAATAAGGGAAGTAAACACCTTTTATTTCTTCAAGACGTGACTGCGAAATAAAGTCCTTGGGCAAAAATTTTCTTTTGCCGCACATTTCTTTGAACTTTTCAACGGCACCCTTCTTATCGATTTTGAAAGGAATTATAAGATCGGGCTTCATTTCGCCGCTGAGTCTGCCGGAAAGAACAATGGGATTGGAGCAATAGTAGCAGGTGGTTGCGGCGGTTGTTTCATCGGTTATTACCTGTGCGCCGCAGCTCGGGCAGGAATACAGAACAGCGTTTTCGAATTCCGTATTTTCCTCTGCCTGCGGCTCGGGATTATCATTTTCAAGCACTTCGTCTTTGACAAAGAAATTCTGCTCTTTGAACACGGAATCACAGTATTCGCATATGAAATCCTGCTTCACGGCATCAAAAATCAATCCGCCTCCGCAGTTGGGACATTTATACTGAACAGCATCCAAAGCAATCTCCCCTTTCACACAACAAAACGAGTCGGTTTTATTTCTTTTTGTAGGTCACAAATCTGAACTTCACGCCGTTGTGGTCCTGCTCTTCCCCTTCTTCGGTAACACTCCAGGAGGAGTCCGCATCAAGGTCGGGGAAAAATTTATCGGCAGGCTTTGCGGTTTCAACCTTTGTAACGTAGGCTGTATCGCAAAGGGGCACAAGCTGATTGTAGACGGACATACCGCCGATAACGTAAACAGTATCCGTATCGTATTTTTCAAGAACGTTACGAAGTTCTTCAAGGGAGTGACACACAATAACATCGGGTGCACTCCAGTTTTTATCGGAAGTAAGCACAATGTTTACTCTGTTTGGAAGGGCCTTGGGACCGGGAAAGGTCATAAAGGTGGAACGGCCCATAACAACCACGTTGCCGGTGGTTGTTGCCTTGAAAAATTTCATATCCGCAGGAATGTGGTTGATGAGAGCATCACCAAGACCGATCCCCCAGTTTTTATCAACGTTGACAATAGCCTTCATTATCTGCACCTCTGCAATCAGACCGCAACGGGAATCTTCTCGCTGAAATCGTGATATTTGTAATTTTCAAGTGAAAAATCATTCTTTGTGAACTCATAGAAATCGGTGATACTCTTATTCATCACAAATTCGGGAGCATCGTAAGGTTCACGGCTTATAAGCTCCTCAACAATGGGAACGTGGCGGTCATAGATATGAGCATCCGCAATTACGTGAACAAACTCACCGGGTTCAAGACCGCTGACCTGTGCCATCATATGAACAAGCGCCGCATACTGAGCAACGTTCCATGCATTTGCCGCAAGCATATCCTGAGAGCGCTGATTGAGAATTGCATTGAGCTTGTTGCCCGACGTGTTGAAGGTCATACTGTAAGCACAAGGATAAAGCGCCATTTCGCTCAGATCCTGATGAACGTAGATATTTGTGATGATTCTTCTGCTCTGAGGATTATGTTTAAGGTCATAAAGAACTCTGTCAACCTGATCCATATCGCCTTCCCTGTAATGATGCTTCACACCGAGCTGATAGCCGTAGGCTTTGCCTATGCTTCCGTTTTCGTCAGCCCAGGAATCCCATACGTGGCTGCCAAGGTCGTTAATATTGTTTGATTTTTTCTGCCATATCCAGAGAAGCTCATCAACAGCGGAACGGATAAAGGTTTTTCTTATTGTCTGTGCAGGGAATTCCTTGCTCAGGTCATATCTGTTGACAACACCGAATTTTTTAACGGTATGTGCAGGTGCACCGTCTTCCCATCTGGGTCTTACGTCAAGCTCTGTATCCCAGAAGCCGTTCTGAAGAATATCCTTGCAGGTATTGATAAAAATTTTGTCAGCCAAGCTCATTTTAATTTCCTCCGAGATTATTTATGTATTCGCCCAGACCCTGCTCGAAATTGACTCCGAGCCTTGTATCGGTCTGCGCTTCATATGTTCTTCCTATGGCGCCGCAGGTAAATTCAAGCGCAAGCCTTGCACTCTCAAAAATATCCTTGCCTTTGAGATACGCACCCGTCAGTGCGGAAGCAAATATATCTCCCGTGCCGTAATACGTACCGGGATAGTGCCGTGAAAATGCGTAATACGTTTCGCCGCTTTCAAGGCATACTCCGCATCCGATGTTATCGTTGTCAAAGGCAACACCGGTGAGCACAACGGTTTTCGGCCCGAAATCAAGCAGGCGCCTCATCAGATTTTCAACGTATTCTCTGCTGTAAGGCGGCTCGATATATTCTTCACCGAGCAGGAACGCCGCTTCGGTGATATTGGGGACTATTATATCTGCCTTTCTGCACAGAACAGACATTTCACGGGCAAAGGCAAGGTCGAAATTGGTATACATTCTGCCGCCGTCTGCCATTGCCGGGTCAACGATTACCACCGTATTTTCACTTCTGAATTCATCGATGAATCTGCACACTATATCAATCTGACGCTCGGACCCGAGATATCCGCTGTAAATACCGTCAAAGCTTACGCCAAGGCTTTTCCAATGATTGATAAACGGTGCAAGGTCATCGGTCAGGTCTCTGTAAGTGAAGCCCGTAATATCGCCCGTATGAGTTGAAAGCACCGCAGTGGGCATAACCGCCGCCTCGTGCCCCGCAGCCGAAAGAATAGGAATTGCGGCAGTCAGCGAGCATTTTCCTATTCCCGAAACATCGTGTATTGCAGCTATGCGCTTCTGACCTTCCAATTCTCTTCCACCCTTCGGATAATATTTAAAACATTATAAACCAATTAAATTCTTTTTTCAACACTTGAAAAGAAATTTGTGTCCTGATTTAGCCCTGTTTCGGTCAAAACGGTGTTTTTTTGAAAATTGCACAAAAAACACTTTACACTCCGTTAAAAAAGTGGTAACATATATAAATCAAGTTGCTTTTGAAGCAACAAAAAGCAAGGAGAAATCAAACATGAAAAAGATCGCAAAAAAAATCGTAAGCGTGCTTCTTGTGTTCACCCTTATCTTCGGCGGTGCCGCATCAACAGCATCAGCCGCAGACGCAGGAAAGGCACTTGAAAAAGTAGGCCTCGGTCTTGTTGAAGTTATCTTCACAGCCCTTGTCGGCGGACTCAACGCAATCGTTCCCGACAGCGCCGAATTTGTTAAGGTTGCAGACCGCAACACAGACAATTTCTATGCAGGTACAGAGGAATGGAATGAAACTGCCGCAGAAGATGCAAAGTGGTATCTCGGTCATGCAAAGGCTTCACTTGTTCCCGACGCACTCAGGGAAGCTGTAAAAAATGAAGACGACCATGTAAAATCAGGTTACTACCTTGGCGGCTTTATCGACCCCAACAACGGTATGTCCAATGAAATTGAGTATATCATCGACGATATGCAGGTAAGAATCATCGCACTTAAAGACGGTGCAAACAAGAATGTTTCCGTTTTTGCAAACATTGACTGCATCGGTTTCTCAAACGGCGATATCAAAGCAATCCGCGCAGCTCTCGTTAAGCTTATGCCCGACGTGAAGTTTGACACAATCAACGTTTCATCAACTCACACTCACAGCTGTATCGACACCCAGGGTCTCTGGACAAACCTCTTCCCCAAGCTCTTCAAGAACCTTGCTCTCTCTTATCTTCCCTTCATTGAGAAAGAAAGAGGCGCAAATCAGGAATACATGGATTTTGTTTATTCCACAGTTGCAAATGCAATGAAGAAGGCTGTTGAATCAATGGTTCCCGGTACAATGACATATGCAGTCAAAGAAATCGGTGACGAAGAAAACAGCTATTTCAACAACAAGAACAGAAGCCAGTCAACATCACTCATCAGAGATCTTGCCCGCTTCATCTTCACTCCCGATGACGAAAATGTAACTCCTACAATGATCGTTAACATCGCTGCTCATCCCGACGTTGCAGGTCTCCCTGTTGACGACGTAGATAACGGCAGAGATCTTTCAGGTGACTACATCTACTATCTCGGCGAAAGAATTGAAGCAAAAGGTTATAACTTCATGTTCTTCAACGGTGCTATCGCAGGTATCTACGAAGGCAGAGGTCCTGCCGGCGACGGCGTTCCCACAAACCGCAGATACGAAGAAACTCTCCGCTACGGTCAGGAAATCGCAAATATTGCACTCAACCTCACAAATACAGTTGAAGAAATCAAAGCAAATATGACACCTGCCGAAAAAGCTAAGGAAGCTGAAGAAATGGCTATCGGCGGCGAGCACTATACTCTCTGGTATGAGAATTGGAAACCCACAACAGAAACAGTTGTTGAACCCAACCTCAATATCATCATCAAAGAAGCTAAGATTCAGGTTACAAATCCCCTTATTCAGCTTGTAGGTAAGCTTAACCTTGTTAACTACACAGTTTGCAAGGAAGGTCTTAAGTATTACATCTTCGCCGAAGTAGGTTATATGGAAATCGGCGGCGTTAAGATTGCTCTTATGCCCGGCGAAATCGTTCAGGACCTTGTTTGCGGCGGTGACTCACTCACAGCAGAAGGCTCATTCACAGGCAAAGATTTTGAATGTGAAAGCGTATATGAACTCTTCGGTGATGACACAATCTGCTTCGGTCTTTTCAACGATGCTATCGGCTACGTTGTTCCCGATAACGACTACACAATGGCTCTTCTCGGCGACCACTATCAGGAAATGATTTCACTCGGCAAGTATGCAGGCTCCTCCATTATGAAGGTTCTTGCAGAAATCGCTGACGAGCTCGGCAAATAAAATCAATTTCAAGCTGACCGTTTCATATGAAGCGGTCAGTTTTTTCTTTTTTACTGTTGAATTTCAGGCGCAACAGTGTTAAAATAGCTTTCTGTTGTTACAGAAAGGAAGTTATTGGTTTGAAGTCACCGTTTAAAAAAGGTCTGTCAGACGGCATACCTATTGCTCTCGGTTATTTTTCCGTTTCATTCGGTTTCGGAATAATGTCAGTGCAATCGGGTCTGACCGCTTTGCAGGCGATAATAATATCATTAACAAATCTTACATCGGCAGGTCAGGCTGCCGGCGTAGGCATTATTGCCGCCGGCGGAACACTTGTAGAAATGGCACTGACACAGCTTGTTATAAACCTCCGCTATTCGCTTATGGGGCTTTCTCTTTCTCAGAAGCTTTCGGACAGATTCACAACAATCCACCGAATGATCGCCTCATTCGGAATTACCGATGAGATTTTTGCCGTTGCGTCCTCACAGACGGAAAAGCTTGTGCCCTCCTATATGTACGGTCTTATACTGATTGCTTCAATGGGATGGACAGGCGGCACCGCCGCAGGAGCACTTGCAGGGCTCGGTTTACCCTCGACGCTTACAGCGGCAATGGGAATTCTGCTTTACGGAATGTTTATCGCAATTATCATACCCGCAGCAAGAGCAAGCAAAAAGGATTTGATTGTCATCTGCCTTGCCGCAGTGTTCAGCATCGGCTGCAAACTTATTTTCCCTGCTCTGTCATCGGGTTTTGCAATCATTATAAGTGCTGTTGCCGCCGCAGTTGTCGGTGCGCTCCTTTTCCCCATTACCCCTGCGGAAACGGAGGCTGAAGAAAAATGACAATGATACTTTACATAGCCGTTATGGCAGGTGTTACCTACCTTATACGAATGATACCGTTTACTCTTTTCAAAAAGAAAATCAAATCAAGATTTATACAGAGTGTGCTTTATTACATACCCTATGCCGTACTCAGCGCAATGACTTTCCCCTCGATTTTTTATTCAACGGGGAATACGGTTACGGCGGTTGCAGGCACTGTTATTGCGGTTATTCTTGCATATTTCAGACTGCCGCTGACGGTTGTTGCACTTTCAGCCTGCGGTGTTGCTTTGATTACAGGATTTATTATCTAAAAAAACACGGAGTATCTTCCCGATACTCCGTGTTTGATTTTATACAAGAGGAATTGTGTGATTATAGTCTGTATACCATACGCTTGCGGAATAGCTTCTTGCGCGAAGCTCAACTCTGTCGTCATAAACCTCAAACTGATATCCCGTACCGTTGGCAATACGACCGTCAATATTCACATACATGTATGTGGGAAGGTTTACTTTATGGAAAGAACCGTCTGATTCAACATTCAGATAATCATACTTTGTGAGCTGACCGTCATTTCTGAATCCGAGATGGATGTGGCCCGTGATAAGGAACACGTTCTTATACTTTTTAAGAATCGCTTCAACCGCATCGGACTGGTCGCCCATACCGCCTTCGTCAGGATCATATTCTTCATCGCCCCAGGATTCGGGAAGACCGTGTGACTGATTGATGGGCCAATGGCTGATGACAAAAACAGGCTTTCCGTCCTGCGATGCTTTTTCCATTTCAGCCTCAAGCCAGGCGAGCTGTTCGGGACTTATGTACATATCCGTATGGTCGTATTCACTGGCAAGAACGATAAACGTATAACCGTTCACCTGAGTTGAGTAATATTCATTCTCTATTTTTCTGCCTGTAATTTCTTCGGTGTATTTAATGAAGTAATCTCTTGCAAGGTTATAGCCTTCGTCTTCAGTCCAGGTGTCGTGATTACCCTGTGCAAGAATTATATTCTTTGCAGGTGTGTAGCCGTCAAAGGCATCAACAAGTGCTTCCCACTCCTCGGCATAGCCGTGGTTTGTAAGGTCGCCCGAGCATACGAGAGCATCAAGCTGCTTATCCGCATTCTGCATATCGTGAAGACCGAAGCCCAGCATAAAAGCACGGAAGCCGTCATCCTGCATATGGATATCGGAAATCGCCGCAAAATTCAGCCTGCAGTTATCTGCATCAACAGGCTCGAATTTGCCTGTATAGTTTCCCCAGATCGGAAACGTGAAAACATTAAGCACTGAAAGCAGTATTGAGAGAAACGATTTGATAAATCCTATCATTTTTTAACCTCTTTTCAATTTTATGTTCTGATTATAACACATAAATGCTCATTTGTACAGCCTACTTCACTTCGTCTGCAAAAACGCCCTTTTTCTTCATAGTATGTTTTACGATAAAGTAGCAGGCAAAAAGCACAAAAAAAGTTATTACCCACGAAACGGGATAAGCCCAATAAAGAAACGGAAGCGTATGATTATGAGGCAGAACAAAATATATCCAGAAAATTCTTATTCCACAGCCGCCGAGAAGCGAAATAATCATAGGCTCAAAGGATTTGCCCATACCTCTGAGCTGATTTGCCGAAACGTCCATAAGCGAGCAGAAGAAAAAGAAGGGCATAATCTGAAGCATTCTTGCCGCACCGATTTCAATAACCCCTGCATCGTCGGAAAACAAGCTGACAATCTGATTCGGAAAAACACAACCGAAGGCACCCATCGAAACGCCCGTAACAATGGTGGTCATAATACAGTATCGGTAAATTTTGCCTATGTTGGAATACCGTTTCGCACCCATATTCTGAGATGAAAAGGTCATCGTTGTCTGTGCCACGGCGTTGGTGCAGGTGTAAATATACGAATCGTAATTGGAGCCTGCGGCAATACCTGCCATTGCAACGGAGCCGAAGGAATTCACCGTTGACTGAATGATAACGTTGGAAACGGAAAACAGTGAATTCTGAATTCCCGCAGGCAAGCCGAGAATAAGAATACTTTTAAGCTCATCCTTATATATTTTCAGCTTGCTGAACATAAGACGGCAGGCATTGGGTATTTTCGTAAGATAAATAACGATAAGTGCCGCCGAAAGATACTGGGAAACGATTGTTGCAATCGCAACACCGCTTACACCCATATGAAAAGCTATTACCAGCACAAGGTTGAGTATAACGTTCACAAAGCCCGAAAGAGTAAGTATATACAAAGGTCTTTTCGTATCGCCCGTTGACCTTATAATTGCCGCACCGAAGTTATAGACAAGCAGACCGGGCGAGCCGAGAAAATAAATTTTCAGATAAAGCGACGCAAGGTCAATAACATCGTCGGGCACGTCCATAATTCCCAGCATAAAGGGTGATGCGAAGAAGCCGACGGTTCCGATAAAGAAGCCGCAGATTACGCTGAGAAGCATTGCGGTGTGAACACATTCGTGAATTGTTTTATCGTCACCCTCACCTATATGCCTTGCAACGGTTACACCCGAGCCGATGGAAATTCCGAGAAATACGTTGAGAAAAAGATTGACAAGTGAACCTGTTGAGCCTACCGCCGCAAGAGCCTCTTTGCCTGCAAACCTGCCTACAACGATAACGTCGGCAGAGTTATACGCAAGCTGAAGCAGACCCGTCAGCATAAGCGGTAAAGCAAAAATCAGTATTTTTTTGAGAAACGGGCCCTTGGTCATATCAAGGGAATATCTTCTTTCCATTTTTTGCTCCTTAAAGTGCATTCAGTACTTCGGGGAAAAGCGCAACACTGCGTCTGAGAATGCCGTGCATATGAGCGATTGCAATACCGTAATTGGTCATAGGCACGTCAAAATCCGCCGCAAAGCCCGTTCTGTATTGCATTTCACGGGCATTGAGCATACAGCCGCCGCAATGAACAATCAGGCTGTAATCCGATAAGTTTTCGGGGAATTCTCCGCCGCTTGTAAACTCAAATTCAAGATTTTTGCCTGTGTATTTATTTATCCAGCCCGGTATTTTAACCGTGCCGATATCGTTGCACTGTCTGTGATGGGTACAGCCTTCGGAAATAAGGATTTTTTCTCCGTCACGGAGTTTGTCAAGCTGAAATGCACCGCGGACAACAGACGCAAGATCACCTTTATAGCGTGCAAAAAGAATTGAGAAGGACGTCAGCGGAATATCCTCGGGAAGCACGGATGAAACCTTTTCGAACACCTGCGAATCGGTAATAACAAGCTTGGGCCTGCCTGCAAGTGATGAAAGGGTTGCTTCAAGCTCCGTGTCACGGCAGACAACCGCCATAGCACCGTTTTCGATAAGCTCCCTTATCACCTGCTGCTGAGGAAGAATCAGCCTGCCCTTGGGTGCGGATTCATCAATGGGCACAACAAGCACCGCAACGTCGCCTCTTTCAACAAGGTCAGCCACGATTTTTCTGCCGTTATCACGGTTTTTTATCAGCCTGCCCGCCATTTCCTTAAGCTCATTTATATTCGTGCCCTCTACGGCACTGACGTAAATTTCATTTTCCCCTGCCTCGGGAATATATTCAAGCAAATCTGATTTATTGTAGGCAACAATGTATTTTATGTTTTTCTTCTTAAAGCGTTCAATAAGCTCGGCATCATAAGCCTGAAGCCCTTTGGTTGCATCAACGCAAAGCACGGCTATATCGGCATAATTGAGCGTCTGCACAGCCCTCTTTACACGCATTTCACCAAGCTCGCCTTCATCGTCAATGCCCGGAGTATCTATGATTACCACCGGACCCAGAGGAAGAAGCTCCATTGCCTTCTTGACCGGGTCTGTCGTAGTGCCCTTCACGTCGGAAACAAGAGACAGTGTCTGACCTGTCACCGCATTTACAAGGCTTGATTTGCCTGCATTACGCAGACCGAAAAAGCCTATATGCAGTCTTTCTGACGAGGGTGCGGCATTAAGACTCATTCAAATCACCTCAGAATCTGAAATCTCTGCGGTTTGAAGCTTTGATATCCTCAATATTCTTCTCCGCAATGGCTCTGACCTTTGCACCGGGAATTTTATTAAGCTCGTCGCTTATCATTTCATAGCCAAGCTCCTTTGTTGCATCGCTTGCATAGTCAACAAGGTATTCGGTAAGGGTCATAAGTGCATTGGGATGACAGCAGTTAAGAATCTGACCGTTTTTGCAAAGAGTCATAAATCTGTCACCCGTTCTGCCTTCGCGGTAGCAAGCGGTACAGAATGAAGGGATATGCTTCATTTCAATAAGCCAGCGCACAACCTCATCAAGTGTTCTCTGGTCCGAAACGTCAAACTGCTCGGAATCGTGAGGTCTTTCCTCCTCGGTATAGCCGCCTACGGAGGTTCTTGACGCACCGCTAATCTGCGAAATTCCAAGTCTGAGCGCTCCGCCTCTCACCTGCTCCGATTCTCTTGTGGAAATAATCATTCCCGTATAAGGAACGGCAATTCTTATGCAGGCAATAAGCTTTTCAAAAAGGTCATCCGAAATACCGTTATCGAAGGTATCGGGATCAATATCGTCTGCTCTTTTGAGTCTGGGAACGCTGATTGTATGAGGACCTACACCGTGAACGGCTTCAAGATGCTCCGCGTGCATAAGCAGACCTGCAAATTCATATTTGTAAAGCTCCAGACCGAAAAGAACGCCAAGACCTACGTCGTCAATACCGCCTTCCATTGCTCTGTCCATTGCTTCGGTATGGTAATCGTAATCGTGCTTGGGGCCTGTGGGATGAAGCTTGAGATAGCTTTCCTTATGATAGGTTTCCTGGAAAAGGATATAAGTGCCTATTCCCGCATCCTTAAGCTTACGGTAATTTTCAACAGTTGTTGCCGCAATATTTACGTTTACCCTGCGGATTGCACCGTTTTTGTGATTGATGGAATAGATAGTTTTTATGCTTTCAAGGATATACTCAATGGGGTTATTTACGGGATCCTCGCCTGCTTCAATGGCAAGGCGCTTGTGACCCATATCCTGCAAAGCAATTACCTCGCGGGCAATTTCTTCCTGAGTAAGCTTTTTGCGTGCAATATGCTTGTTCTTAAGGTGATAAGGGCAGTAAACACAGCCGTTGACACAGTAATTTGAAAGGTAAAGAGGTGCAAACATAACAATTCTGTTGCCGTAGAATGCAAGCTTGATTTCCTCGGCAAGCTTATACATAGCCTCGATTTTTTCGGGGATTTCGCAGGCAAGAAGCACCGATGCCTCCCTGTGGCTCAGACCTGCACATACGGTACCCTCCGCTGTTTTCTTCGGTCTTGCCTTTTCAAGAATACTGTCAATAAGCTCTGCGTTGTTTTTATTTTGCTCCGCATATTCAAGTGTAGCGAGAATTTCTTCATTATTTATGAATTCTTCTGCTTTGAGTGATTTGGGGTTATAAATTGCCATAACGTTACTTCCTTTCTGTAAAACGGATAAAATCGCCTCTGTCCGTAACAATTTTACATCCTATGCTTTTCATTCTGAGTTCAAGCTCTGCCTTGTTTTGCGCCGCTTCGGCACCGCCTGTAAGTTTATTGTTATAAAGCTCGTATTTTCCTTTCACGTCAAAGGGTGAAAGATTGGGCATAACAACGTTTGCACCTGCAAGTATGCCCTTTTCCCTGCCGAAGGGGTCTGCCGTACCCAGTGCCGTTGTGGAAGGCAAAAGCACAAAGGGCTGTATCAGCCTCACGATTGAAAGAAGATAGCAGGTAAGCTCAACCGAGCCTGCACTCTCACCTGCAAAAGGCGTATCCCTGTGAGGTATAAACGGACCTATGCCGCACATTTCCGGATCGAATGTTTCAACAAATTTCAGATCCTTTGCAAGAGTATGTGCCGTCTGATAAGGCGAGCCTACCATAAAGCCGCAGCCCGTCTGAAAACCGATATCTTTAAGGTTCTGAAGGCACTCCATACGGCTTTCAAACGAAAGATTTGCAGGATGAAGTTTTTCGTAATGCTCTTTATCTGCCGTTTCGTGGCGGAGAAGATACCTGTCTGCACCCGAGTCAAAAAGCCTTTGATAGCTTTCACGGCTTCTTTCGCCCAGAGAAAGCGTTACGGCACAGTCGGGGTATCTTCGCTTGATTTCGTCAACGGTTGAGCATATAAAATCATCGGTGAAATGCGAATCCTCGCCGCCCTGCAGCACAAAGGTGCGGAATCCCAAAGGATAACCTTCATCACAGCAGGATAAAATCTGCTCCTTTGTAAGCCTGTATCTTTCGCATTTTTTATTACTTCGCCTTATTCCGCAATAGAAACAGTCATTTTTGCAGAAGCTGCTTATTTCAATAAGACCTCTTATGAAAACGGCATTTTTGTATATCCTCTGTTTTGCGGCAAGAGCTTTCTCTGCAAGTATGCGGGCATATTCTTCGGTTCTTCCGACAATAAGGGCTTCGTATTCATCAAGCGTCAGAGTGCGGTTTTTTTCAAGCTTATTGATTAAATCAATCATTGAAAATCTTGTTTGAATATGCGGTTTTCACGCTTATTCCGTCAAGCCTTCCGATTTTACCCGAAAGCTCGGCAATAACGTCCTGCTGTGCATCAACGGCGATACTGACAATGCTCAGATTACGCTCCTTGTAGGGCAGACCCATTCGGCCCACAATACAATCACCGAATTCGTGAAGCAGCAAATTAAGTTTTTCAACGGAATCCCTGTTTTCAACAATTATTCCGATAACCGCAATTCTTTTTTCCATAATCATTCACTCCGTATAAAAAAATAAACCGCACCCGAAAAAGGCGCAGTTCAACCGTAATTTCACTATTCAGGTTTTAATGCACCTTTCACTCGGAAATCACCTTATGTCAGGATACATATATTATAATATTTTTTCAGCCGTGTGTCAATGTAAGTATCTACAAATTATCCAAAACCGGCTTGACCAAAACGGGTAAAAGTGATAGACTATCGCTTTGGAAGAGAGGGATACTTATGGAAAATAAAACCCTTATAAAAAACGAAAACAAAATCATATTCATATGCTGGCTGGCATACACCGCCGCTTACGTGGGCAGGCTCAACTTCAACGCTTCCATAGTTGCAATCATCTCAGACCTGGGCGTTACCAAAGCGGAAGCAGGCCTTGTAAGCTCATTCTTTTTCTTCGCATACGGTGCAGGTCAGCTTGTAAACGGAATTCTTTCAAAGAGATATAATGCCAAAGTGATGATTTTTCTCTCACTGATTTGCTCATCCGTTTTCAATCTGCTTATGCCTGTAACGGGAAGCATTTCCGCAATGAAATTTATCTGGATGGGTAACGGTATCGTGCAGTCTGTTTTATGGAGCACACTCATCAAAACCCTTTCGGATTACGTTTCGGATAAGAAGCTCCCAAAGGCAATCGTTGCAATGAGCACTACCGTGGCATTGGGCACGCTTATCGCCTACGGCTTATCCTCCCTTTCGGTCAACTTCAGCAACTGGCAGACGGTATTCTACGTGGCAAGCGCCGTCCTTATAGTAAGTGCTTTTGTGTGGATCGGTCTTTTCGGCAAAGCACCCGAAAAAGCCGTGCAGTCGGAAGCCGCAAAAGGCGAAAAGGTCAAAACACCGAAATTCGTATTGCTTGCACTTTTTATCACCGCATTTGCAGGCATTGCCAACGGCTTCATAAAAGACGGCATCAACACCTGGGTACCCTCAGTGCTTTATGAGGAATTCGGCGTTTCACAGTCATTCTCAATTCTTCTCACATTATTCCTGCCTATGGTATCAACAATGGGTGCGGCAATCGCAAAGAAAATCCACGAAAAAATCCCCTCTCACGCAGGTATGAACTTTATTTTCTACACCTTCTCGGCACTGCTTTGCGGCGGTATTCTTCTTTCGCTGAGAATACACAGCATAGTTGCGGTTATGCTCTGCTTCATATGTGTTGCCTGCGGAATGGCTATGATAAACAATGTAATCACAAGTATGTTTGCCCTTGACTACCGCAGATTGCTCAACGCAGGCTTTGCAGCAGGCCTTCTCAACACATTCTGTTATGTGGGCAGTACAGTTACTTCTTATTCCCTGGGTGCGGTTGCTCAGTCAAGTGGATGGAATGCGGTATTTCTAATTATGCTGGGTGTATGCGGCTGTGCGGCAGCAATATGCCTTATCGGCATAATAAGCGAAAATAAAATGAAGGTGAAACAGAATGATAAGATTTGAATGTGATTATCTTGAAGGTGCACATCCCGAAATACTCAGAAGACTCACCGAAACAAACCTTGAACAGACAATCGGTTACGGCTGTGACGACCACTGCAAAAACGCAGCAGATCTGATAAAAAAAGCTTGTGATTCACCCGACAGCGATGTTCATTTTCTTGTAGGCGGTACACAGACAAATACAACTGTGATTTGTGCGGCACTGCGTCCCCATCAGGGTGTCATAAGTGCGGAAACGGGACACATAAATGTTCACGAAAGCGGTGCAATCGAAGCAACGGGACACAAGGTTTTATCCCTCCCCTGCACCGACGGAAAACTGACGGCAAAAGCTGTTGAGGAATTTCTTGATTCACACGCAAACGACCTCAACCGTGAGCATATGGTACAGCCCGGTATGGTTTATATTTCATACCCCACGGAATGCGGTACGCTCTACACAAAGCAGGAGCTTTCGGATATTTATTCGGTATGCAGAAAAAACGGTGTTCCCCTTTATATCGACGGTGCCAGAATGGGCTACGGTCTTGCGGCAGACGGATGTGATATGACACTTGCCGACATCTGTGCAAGCTGCGATATCTTCTATATCGGCGGCACAAAGGTGGGTGCTCTTTTCGGCGAAGCTCTTGTCATAAACAACAGCAATCTGAAAAAAGATTTCAGATATTTCATAAAACAGAAGGGCGGTCTTCTTGCAAAAGGCAGGCTTCTGGGTATTCAGTTTGAAGCACTGTTTGAAAACGGGCTCTATTTTGAAATTTCAAAGCACGCAATAAGCTGCGCAAAGCGCATACACCGTATTTTTGCGGATTGCGGCTATGAATTCCTTTCAGATTCAAAAACCAATCAGCAATTCCCCATCCTGCCCGACAGCGAGCTGAAAATACTCTCAGAGAATTTCACCTATGATTATTGGTGCCCCGTGGGCAACGGCTCAAGTGCGGTGCGTTTCTGCTCAAGCTGGGCAACAACGGAAGAAAACCTTGACATTCTTGAAAAAGCAGTAAAATCCCTGTAAAAAAATTAAGAGAGATACCGGTCGGTATCTCTCTTTTTTTATCATACGGCAAGTTTATTTTTGATAATCAGGAATAAGTTTTTGAAGAATTTATAAAGCGCGTCAAAGTAGGAAACCGCCCATCTTTCCGTGGTATTCATATTCTCACTTGTCATAGGCGAAATCGTTCTGGTTTCTTTATCATAAACCAGGTACTGCGGATACTCTGCACTGCTGTCAACGGTAAAGCCTTTGTTGTTGACAATATCACTGACAAGCCCGTTAACACACGCAGGGAAATCTTTATGATACAGATTCTTTATAAACCAGGTTGTATCGGGTAACATACACGTTGATGCATCAATCTGGCGGTCGGGAGAAATATATTTTGCCGTCCGATTTTCGACAGCTTTAACCACATATTCATCCGAAAACGTTTCTGCCGTAAGTGCCGCCGTTGCACCGAAGCCGCTTTCTTTTACCGTTACGGTAGCGTCGGATAAATCATCGGAATTCTTTGTGATTGGAACACTCTGCATTCCGTATTTGACAATGTTTGAAAACTCAATTCCTTTTTGTTCCTGAGCTTTGACGGTATCCTCAAAGGTGAGCTGAACGGTGTTGCGGTATTCTTCAATCTTTTCGATAAGCCCTGCATATTCGGCACGGTCGGAACCGTAAAAAATGGTTTCCATTGCTTTGTCAAAATCATCTATGCTTACCATGCTCCAATAGCCGGGAAACGAAGCATAGCTTTCAATAAGCAGTCTCGGGAATATGTCAAGATAAATATCCTTCATAACGTTTTCAACAGCCCAGCTTACAATATCAAGACCGTAGGTTTTATTCATCAGAGTAACAAAAGCCTGAATAAACTCCGTGACATATAAATCGGTACCCAAATCAATATCGTATACATATCTGCTGATTCCGTCGGGATGCAAAAAAAGCTCTCCCGTAAAAAGCTTACTGCACTGAGTTGCACCGTAAAAAGCGCTTGCGTAGTGGATTACCTCGCTGACGTGCTCACCGTCATATTTCTGCATATAAGCGGCAACGATGTTTGAACCGAGGCATCTGCCGTAAAGCGCCACCTTCTCTGCACCGGTCACATACATTACGTCCTCGATATATGCATGAAGCGTATCTGCAACCGTAAGCGGAGACAGGCGCCAGTCATATTCAAACATATATCCTGTTACACCGTATTTTCCGTTAACCTTTCTGTCACCGAGAGTTTCACGCGACCAGCCCCATTCGATATAACTGCCGTCATCCACTTCACCGCTTTTATTCAATGCGGGCTTACCGAGAATCGGAATAACACATTCATAGAGAACGTCGCAGAATTCATCCCACTGCTGAGTAAAAAACGCTTCGGCAAAAACGGGAAGAAATATCTCTGCTTTTTCTTCTATGTATCCGTCGGGAACCTGAAACGGAAAAAGCTGTTCAACGTTTCCGTTTTCATCCTTTCGATAAATCTCTTCACCTGAGCCGATAACGTGAATAACCGGTATATCTGCTCCGTCAGCCGTTGCAAACGAAACCGGAGCCACACATAAAACACCGGTTAAAAATATAATCAGACTCAGCATAAAAGCGATAAACTTTTTCATTACCCGTCTCAATCTCCTTTTCACAAGTAACATACATATTAACGGAAAACACAGCTTTTTTCAATAGTCACATTTAACAAACAGTCCGACTGACTTATCTGAAAGTCTGTTACAAAAGTAAGGCTGCGACATCAAGTCACAGCCTTTTTTCTTATTTTATTGCATCGTAGATTCTGTCACGGCAGTTATTATCCTTGTAAAGGAAGAAGCCGTCCATCCTGCTTTTATAGGGTTCCTGAGGCTCAAAATTATTTTTGATACAGATTTCAAGCTGTTCAATAAGCTCATCAGCCGTCTGAGTGAAAGGTCCGAAGCCTTCCTCCATAGGCAAATCAAGCTTTCTGTAACCGTGAGAAACGCCTGCCCTGAACATATCATAATCAGGCACAAAATATATAACGGGGCAATTCAGATAAACCGAATCAAAAACAATTGACGAATAATCCGTTATCATAAGACGGTATTCATCCATTTTCGTGTCAAATCCGTCAAAGCATATCCTGTCACTTGCCGCCTCAAACAAATCATTGTAGCATTTGAAAATGGGGTGATTTTTGAAATCCAGATAAAGGTCGTATTTTTCAAGAAGTCCGTTCAGCTTCTCTGAATTGAGAACGGCATTGATTTCTTTGTAGAATGCGGAATTAAGAAATGCATTTCTTAATTCAACACGGCTGTTGTTGACAAGAGGACCGATGAGATTGCTTCTCCACGACGGTGAAAATACAATTCTGTTTTTCTTTTCTCCGCCTGCCTGCATAAAGTCATATCGGGGCATTCCGCTTTTTATAAGGTCGCTTTCGTCATAGCCGTAATTCTTTGTGAAATTCTCAACCTCAAAGCCGCTGGAAACAACAACCTTATCAATTATGCAACGCTCTTTGGAATACATATTTTTGAGAGTTGCGTGAAGCAAGCCGTGCTGAAGGTAAACAAGCTCGTATTGAGCAAGATCTGAATACCAACGCATGGGACCTGCACCGAAAGGACAGACATTTGAAAGATTCGAGAACGAGGTTATCAGTTTTTCACAGCTGAAATAATAGCCTTTGTGTTTTCTTGAACCGAACCAGATTATATTCTTCCGTTCATCAGGTTCAAATTTTTCATTCAGCGTATCTTTATCACATTCGTTGAGCACATAAAGGCGCTTCACGCCGTCTTTGATTTTTATATCGTGTTTGAACTGGTCATAGGCATTGTCATAAACGCCGTATCTGTCAAGATAGAGCCATACTCGCTCTTTTTTGAGCTTGTAGTAATGACCCAGTGCACGGTAGAATATTATTCTGGGATTGATTTTAAGATAATGGACAAGGTTGAACAAAGCCACTACGGTCATATAAAGATATCCGCCGTGGAACTTGTCCGACAGAATTTCAAAGACACCGTCTTTTTCGCGGTAACACTTACCGCTGTTAAAGAACACCCTTTTCTTCTTGCCTCTCTGCAGAGGGATATGATGGCCGTAATAATAGCCTATCTTGTAAGGATTGCCGTTAATAACAACTTCAAGCTCAAAACTCTTTACATCGCTTACATCAAGGTTAAGCCTGAAACGCCAGAAAACGGCGGTTTTGATGCCTGCGTGATATTGCTCGTGCTCAGAATGTGTCAGCTCAACCTTTTCCCTTTTACCGTCACAGATAATGTAAAGCTCAGGCTTATCCGTATACATAAATACAGGTGATTTAAGGAAAGCATCCATTTTGAGAATACCGTCTGAAACACCGAATTTGTTGACAACCGCCGTAACCTTTTTGGCACGGTAGATATCCTCACCTTTGAATGACAGGGTAAGCTCCTCACCGCAGTCAAGATTAATATTTTTGCTGCCTTTGAGACCCAGAAGAAAATGCTTGTGATAAAGATCCATTGCAGGTCGTTTAAGGATAACTTCATCGTCAATACGGTTTATAAGGGCTTTTATCCTTGCAACCGCTTTTTCAAATTCTTCATCGGTGTAATGATAAGGCAAAAGCACATCCGAAGTGCTTTTCCATGTGATATCGTGAAGGTAAAAAGCCTGAAGATAAGGCGGCACCTCATTTTCGGGATACATATCAAAGAACGTTTCCCACATGTTCATCGTATCCTCGAATATGTAATATGCATTGCTTATGGAGCTTGTTGCCGCACCGGGACGACGCAGATAACGATATTCGGGACCGCTGCAATAACCTATGGTCATTTTCTCTTTGAGAGTCGTGAAAATGTATTTCTGATCTTCGTGGAATTTAAGATTTGTATCAAAAAGAATATCCGAGCCGTCGGTTTTGTTTTTGACACAGATGTTCATTGTGGACTGAGCTATATAGCAATTATCACCGTCGTTAAGGTCATATATGCCGGATTCCTTCAGCACACGGTATCTGTAATGCACGCCGAGAGCCTTGCCGTTACGGTAAGGAACGATTTTATACGTAACAAGGTCGGTTTCCTCATAGTGCTCCTCGAAAAATTCATAAACACTTTTGAGCGTATCATCGGTAAGAGTATCGTCTGCATCAAGGAAAAAGATATACTTACCCCGTGCAAGCTCAATACCCTTGTTTCTTGCGCTGGAAACGCCGCCGTTTTCCTTTGCAAAATAAACTATATTCTGATATTCGGCGGCTGCTCTTTCACAAATTTCGCCGCCGTTATCGGATGAACCGTCATTTATAAAAATGATTTCAAAATCACTCTTATCCATAGACTGATTCATCAGGCTTTCAACACAGCCTTCAAGATATTCTTCACAGTTATAAACGGGAATAACAACAGAAACTTTGTATCTGAAATCGGACATAACTCCATCCCTTTATCAATTTTTTATCTATATTACAATATTTTACGAAAAAAATCAAGATGTCATCAACTTTTGACCGCATTGACACAAAAGTCAATAAAGTGTATCATAAATACGAAATACACTTTTCGTGAGAAAGGGAAAATTATGAAAAAGTTTGACACAGTTATCTGCGGTGCCGGTCCTGCAGGTGCCGCATTCGCAATGACAGCACCCGAGAATATGAAAATTCTTTTGCTTGACGGTACGGTTAACCCCAAGCCCTGCGGCGGTCTGCTTGCACCCGATGCACAGAAAGCCCTTGCCAGCTTCGAGCTTACCCTGCCCAAGGAAATTCTCGTTGACCCGCAGATTTTTTCGGTCCGTACCATTGATATGAAAACCGGTCTTGTGAGAAGATATCAGCGTATGTATATCAACGTTGACCGTGACAAATTTGATAAGTGGATGGTTTCCCAAAGCGGCGGCAACGTTGAAATTGCAAAGGCAAGGCTGATATCCTGTTCAAAATCGGATGACGGCTTCATATCCGTATGCAAAGACGAAAACGGAGAAGAATTTACCGTCACAAGCAAATATATTATCGGTGCCGACGGAGCAAATTCCGTTGTAAGACGAACATTTTTCCCGAAGCTCAAAACACGTCAGTACGTTGCAATTCAGCAATGGTTTGACATAGACGAAAACACACCCGATCCTTTTTATTCCTGCATTTTCGACCCCGATACAAGCGAATGCTGTTCCTGGTCAATCTATAAAGATAATTACGTTATTTTCGGTGGTGCATATGAGCCTGAGCATTGCCGCGAGCGTTTTGAAAAGCAAAAGGAAAAAATGAAGAATTTCGGTCTTGAGCTGAAAAACCCCGTAAAAACCGAGGGCTGCCTTGTGCTCCGCCCCTCCTCACCCGCAAGCTTTTGTACGGGCAGTGACGGAGTTTTTCTTATAGGCGAAGCGGCAGGCTTCATCAGTCCCAGCTCACTTGAAGGCATCAGCAGTGCAATAAACAGTGCGGTTGCACTCAGCGATTCTTTCAAGGAAGGCGGAAACATTCACGGCAGATATTCGAAAAAAGTCATTGCTCTGAGAATGAAGCTTCTCGCCAAAAATCTGAAGTGTCCGTTTATGTATAATCCCGCACTGAGAAAGCTTGTTATGAAATCGGGAATTACGGCACTTAAATTAAAATAAATCCGTTGACACGATGATAAAAGAGTAGTATTATTTTATATGTATGGATTAATACACAGGAGGTTATTATGACCAGATACGAAAGTGCAAAGGAGCTTTATGCAAAATTCGGCATTGATACCGAAGATGCACTGAAAAAGCTCGGTGATACCACAATTTCAATTCACTGCTGGCAGGGCGACGACGTTGGCGGTTTTGACGGCGACGACGCTCTTTCGGGCGGTATTCAGACAACGGGCAATTACCCCGGCAAAGCAAGAACCCCCGATGAGCTTATGGCGGATATTGACAAAGCATTCAGCCTCATCCCCGGCAAAAAGAAGCTCAATCTTCACGCCTGCTATGCCATTTTTGACGGTAACAAAGCCGACAGAGATGCTCTCAAGCCCGAGCATTTTTCAAAATGGGTGGAATTTGCAAAAGCAAGAAACATAGGCATTGACTTCAACCCCACGTTCTTCTCACATCCCATGGTCAAGGACGGGCTTACGCTTTCTTCACCCGATGAAAACGTACGCAAATTCTGGGTTGAACACGGCAAGCGCTGTGTTGAGCTTTCAGATTACTTTGCAAAAGAAACAGGCTATCCCTGCGTTATGAATATCTGGATTCCCGACGGATATAAGGATATGCCGGCAGACAGACTTTCACCCCGTCTCCGCTTCAAGAAATCTCTTGATGAAATTCTTGAAACACCCTACGATAAGAACAACGTATACGTAACCCTCGAATCAAAGGTTTTCGGTATCGGTCTTGAAAGCTACACCGTAGGTTCGGCGGAATTCTGCCTGAGCTACTCAATAAGCAAGGGCATTACTCCCCTTATGGATAACGGCCACTATCACCCCACCGAGCTTGTTTCGGATAAAATCCCCTCAATGCTTGCGTTCAGCGATAAAATCGCTCTGCATATAACAAGAGGTGTGCGTTGGGACAGCGACCACGTCGTAATTTTCGACGATGAAACAAAGGAAATTGCAAAAGAAATCGTAAGAAACGATGCTCTTGACAGAGTGTTTATCGCAACAGACTATTTTGACGCTTCAATCAACCGCATCAGCGCTTGGGTAACGGGTGTCAGAAACGTTCAGAAGGCTCTTCTTTTTGCACTTCTTCAGCCTTCGCAGAAGATGAAGGAATTGCAGGATAACGCCGAGTTCACCGAGCTTATGGTGCTCAGCGAAGAAATGAAAACACTGCCTCTCGGCGATATCTGGGCAGAGTTTCTTGAAAGACAAGGCACGGAAAGCTGCTACATCGGCAGCATAAAAGAATATGAAGAAAAGGTATTGGTGAACAGAAAATGAAAAACATTAAAGAAGCACCCTTTGTAGTGGGTATGTGCAAGGCTACGTCAAATATGTACCGTATGGGCTGGGACGAAAGAAACGGCGGTAACATCAGCGTTATGCTTGAAAATGACGAGGTTGCCGAATATCTTGATATTGACTCCCCCATCAGATCATTTGACATGGGCTTTGATGCAAGCGTTCTTGCAGGCAAAATCTTTATCGTCACAGGCACGGGCAAATACTTCAAGAACGTTGAAGACGACCCCGAAAACAACCTTGGCATCATCAGAATTGCCGAAGACGGCACAACCGCACAGGTACTCTGGGGTTACAGCGACGGCGGCAGACCCACATCAGAGCTCCCCGCTCATCTTATGAGCCACATTTCAAGGCTTTCAAAAAACCCCGAAAACAGAGTTATTATGCACAGCCACCCCACAAACACACTGGCTATGACATACGTTCACGAGCTCAGCGAGAAGAAGTTCACACATTCACTTTGGGAGATGTGCACCGAATGTATGGTTGTTTTCCCCGACGGCATCGGCGTTCTTCCCTGGATGGTATGCGGCACCAACGAAATCGGTATTGCAACCGCAGAAAAAATGAAGGAGTTCCGCCTTGTTATCTGGGGTCAGCACGGCATCTACGGCTGCGGTAAGGATCTTGACGAAGCATTCGGCCTTATTGAAACCGTTGAAAAGGCTGCTCAGCTTTATATGATGACTGCTCACCTTCCCAGAGTAAACACAATCACAGACCCCAACCTTGTTGAAATCGTTAAAGCTTTCAAGCTTGAAGACGTATACAGACGCGATTTTCTCAATCTTTAATACGGAGGTAAATAAAAATGGCAAACAGATTTGTACTTAACGAAACATCCTATCACGGCAAGGGCGCAATCGCCGCTATCGCCGATGAATTCAAGGCAAGAAGCTTTACAAAGGCTCTTGTATGCTGTGACCCCGACCTTATCAAATTCGGTGTTGCAGACAAGGTTTTCAACGTTCTCAAGGGTGCTGATATTGCATACGACGTATTCAGCACAATTCAGGCTAACCCCACAATCGAAAACGTTCAGGCAGGCGTTGAAGCATTCAAGGCAAGCGGTGCAGACTGCATTATCGCAGTTGGCGGCGGTTCATCAATGGATACTGCAAAAGCAGTAGGTATCATCATTGCAAACCCCGAATTTGCCGACGTACGTTCACTTGAGGGCGTTGCTCCCACAAAGAACAAGTGCGTTCCCATTATCGCAGTTCCCACAACGGCAGGCACAGCCGCTGAGGTTACAATCAACTACGTTATCACCGACGCACAGAACAACAGAAAGATGGTATGTGTTGACGTTCACGATATTCCAGTTGTTGCGGTTGTTGACCCCGATATGATGTCAACAATGCCCGCAGGTCTTACCGCCGCAACAGGTATGGATGCTCTCACACACGCTATCGAAGGCTACATCACCAAGGGTGCATGGGAGCTCAGCGATATGTTCCACATCAAGGCTATTGAAATCATCGCAAAGAGCCTCAGAGGCGCAGTTGCAAACACTGACGAAGGCAGAGAAGGAATGGCTCTTGGTCAGTACGTTGCAGGTATGGGCTTCTCAAACGTAGGTCTCGGCATCGTTCACTCAATGGCTCATCCTCTCGGTGCTCTTTATGACACACCTCACGGCGTTGCAAACGCAATCATCCTTCCCACGGTTATGGAATACAATGCACCTGCAACAGGTGAAAAATACAGAGATATCGCAAAGGCAATGGGCGTTGACGGTGTTGACGCAATGAGCCTTGAAGATGCAAGAAAGGCTGCTATTGATGCTGTTAAGCAGCTTTCAATCGATGTTGGCATTCCCGCTGACCTTAAAGAAATCGTTAAGGCTGAGGATATCCCCTTCCTTGCACAGTCAGCATTTGACGACGCTTGCCGCCCCGGTAACCCCAGAGATACAAGCGTTGAAGAAATCACCGCACTCTACAATTCACTTATCTGAACATAACAGAAAAAGGGCTGTTCCGAAACGGAACAGCCCTTATTTGTTTGCCTTATTCGTTAATATATTCTTTATTCATCTGTGCCTTTGCAATCTTCGCAACCTCATCTGCATCCTTTGCCTGCTCGATTGCGTTACGCATTGCTTCACGTCTTGCGAAAAGCTCACGGTACATTCTGTCACGTGTTTCGCCGTTAAGGTTGTGGAAGAACTTAGGAATAATGCCCAAGGCACCCGTGATAACGGGAATACCTGTTCCCATTGCAAATATCCACCACTTTGTTGTATCCGCCTGAGTTCCGATTTTAAGACCCTGAACATAACCGATACGCTTCATAATAAAGTTCTGAATGGAACCCATTACGATACCTTGGAGCTTTTTAACAAGGTCTCTTGCAACGCCCGTCATAGCCTCTGCTCTGTAACCGTTTTTCCATTCGCAATAGTCCATTGCTTCGTTGAGAATTTCATCGGGAATAACGTTACGCAGACCGTAAACGCACATTTCAAGAACTTCTTCTATTGCCATAAGGGGAAGCATTACCCACTTATTCTTATAAAGACCCTTCTCTGCGCCGCCGATTGAACCGATTCCGAATACCATAAGCCAGCAGGCATCCGTCCACATATCCTCAAGAATCCATATTGTCTTTGTGGAAAACTTCTTGCGTAACGGAGCAATAAAAGCGTAACTGATTGTTGAAACGGGAGATGCGGGAATACCGACAAGAGTCTGATATGTAGCAGAGCCGAGAACATCGATGTAGTAATTTATTCTGCTCTTGCTGACGGCAAAGCCCTGAAGGAATTCGGATAAGGTGTAAAGCATAATGGGTCTGTTGTTGAGAATAGCTTTAAGACCCTGAATAACACTGGGTTTTTCAATAGACTGTGAAACCCTTTCTTTTGTTACGCAAATGAAATAGAAGGACATTGCACAGCCTGCGATGGCAGTGAAAATTCCGAAACCGAGGAAAAGATTTGTTCTGTTCCACTGAACAACCTGATTGTTGACAAGGTCAAGTAAAAGACCGAATGCCAGCTCGGGAAGCTTTTCGCCGACAAAACCCGAAAACAGCTTTGCCATTGTAATCAGACTTGTTCTTTCTATGGGGTCGGGAGTTATGGTTGACATAAATCCCGTACCGGCAATGGCAGTGAATGTATTTGCAGTTTCGCATATGACAGAAAAAGCCGCATAAAACATCAACTTCGGTGCAAAATCGGCAGATGTGTCGGCAAACACAACAGGCATAAACCAATACCACAAGCCGAGAAGTGTAAGGGGTATTTTACCCAGAAGAATATAGGGCTTGAACTTACCCCAGCGGGTACGGGTGCGGTCAACGAGAACACCTATAAAGGTATCGTTAAGCACGTCCCAAAAACCTGAGAAAAGGCCAAAAATCGCAAGGAAGTCGAAATCAAGCTTAACAATATCGTATATAAATCTGTCTTTATACTTATCAATATTGAAGCTGGCGGAAACATCGTTAAGCAGATAGCCTATACGTTCCTTCTGACCTACGTAGCGTCTGTTTCTCAGAAGCGGATTTTTGACACCCTTTTCATAGTCAATAACTATACCGCTGTCCTGCTCCTCATAAGCTACACTTGTATTTTCGCTCAACTGACCGCCTCCGTTTCTGTTGTATTTGTTAAATGATAACATATTTTTTCTAAAAATTCAATAACTTTTATATAACTATTATAAATGTTTATGCGTTGACAGAGTTATTCAAATATGTTTTAATTAATCAGAAAGAAGGGTTGATATGGCTATTTCAAAATTTCTCTGTAACTGCGATAAATTTAAGCTCGGAATTACAAACAATAAAGCAGTGCGCAGGATGTCGGACCTTCCCGATGATTTCACAGTAACTTATCATGCAGGTGCAATGCACACAAAGCCCAACACACTGCAATCAATAGTGTGTGCTCTTGATCATGGTGCAAAAACCGTTGAGTTTGATGTAAGTTTCAGACCTGACGGCACACCCGTTATCATTCACAATTCTTCGCCCGAAGCAGATCAGGGTGTATTGCTTTCTGAGGCACTCCGTGTTGTCGCCGCCAATAAAAGCTGTAAGATAAACCTTGACCTGAAATCAACGGCAAATCTCGCAGAGGTTGACAAACTTGTAAAAGAAAACGGACTTTTTGAGCGTGTATTTTACACAGGTGTTTTTGAGGATTGGGTTGAAAAGGTAAAAAAGGATTCCGCTATCCCCTATTACCTCAACCACAGCATCAGCAAGGAGGAAGCCGCATCACCTGAGAAAATACAATCCGTTGCCGACAAAGCAAAGGCACTGGGTGCTATGGGAATCAATTCAAAATTTACACACGCAAACAAGATGTTTGTTGATATGATACGCGAAAACGGCCTGCTTGTTTCACTGTGGACCGTAAACAAAGCATCGGATATGCTCAGAGTAATCGACCTTGCACCGGATAACATAACAACCAAAAAGCCTCATATAATTGAAATACTTCTCAGATAACGAAAAACTGTCTCACCGTATGATGAGGCAGTTTTTTATGTCACCAAATAAATTCGAAACACTCGCTTTGTATATCTCTTATGTCGTCAACGGGAACGGCAGTGCCGTCGGTAAAATATACCTTTCCTCCCTCACAGTCGATTTTTTCAATTTCACCCTCTGCGGTAATGTAAGCTCCGCCCTCTTTTTTATCATCAGGTACAAACCGAAAAATTGATACGCAAGGATGAATTTCCTGAATATTGAGAAGAATAGTCAGTTTTTCGTTGATAAGGCTTTTTTCACATTCGTCAAGTTCTGCTTTTTGGCTCGTAAGACGTGCGGTTTCACTGATAGCCGCACCGTGACCCGTCAGCGCCGCAAAGGAGCCGAACTGCGCCGCGCGGTCTGCCGCAGACATTCTTTTGCGCTTTGACGAAACGTAATGGGGAAGGTCTATTATATCTTCATATTTCACCACTATGCTTTGTGACCTCCTATCTGACGGTTGCGTTCTTTTGCGGTTGCACCCTCTTTGAAATTCATACCCTTCAGCACCGCATTTTTACCATATTTGTGCTTTATTATCACAAGCGCCTCCTGCATACGCCGTTCTTTTTCCAGCGCCTTATCTTCGGCATCACGCTTCCGCTGTTTCTCCTCGTAATCCTCAAAAAGACTTAACTGTTCAGGCTGTTGGGTGTTATCAACCTGATTTTCAGGAATTACTCCGCAAGCGGTAAGATTTATTCTGCGTACAAGCAGATTTCTGTCTGCAATACGCTCAAAAAGCTCTGTCACGCCATTGACGATAAGCCGTGTTGATGAAGTCTGTCTGCTTAAATTGGCGGTGCCTCTTGCATGCTTGGGTACCTGCCTGCCGTAGAAATCCGTTTTGATTTCGCCCTTGTATGCACTGCGTCGGTAAGGGTCTGTAAGATTTTCGATATCGTAGCCGATAATCAGCACAAGCTGACCCGTAACCAGCTTTTTCTCAACAAGATCAAGAGCAAGATTATCCGCCATTTCACGCACAACAATACGTGCCTTTTCAAAATCATAAGGATTCTGCAAAACCTGCCCCGTGCTTATGCTGTTTGACTGAGGCTTGTATGCCTTTATATCTGCTATGGTGCAAGGCTCATAGCCCCAGGCGTGGTCAATAAGAAGCTCGGCATTCACGCCGAAAAGACGGTAGAGAAAATCCTCATCAATTATTGAACGACGGGCGATATCACCCATTGTGTAAATGCCGTATTTTTCGAGCTTTTCGGATATGCCCTTTCCGACTCTCCAGAAATCCCTCAGCGGTCTGTGATCCCAGAGTGTACGTCGGTATGCCGTTTCGTCAAGCTCAGCAATACGAACACCGTCTTTATCGGCAGGCATACGCTTTGCGGTTATATCCATTGCGATTTTGCAAAGATAAAGGTTTGTGCCGATACCTGCGGTGGCGGTGACTCCCGTTTCCTCCAGCACCTCTTTTATGAGCATACGGGTAAAATCGTGAGCATTCATTCCGCTTGTTTTGAGGTAGGCGGTGGCATCGATAAAAACCTCGTCAATGCTGTAAACGTGGATATCCTCGGGTGCGATATGGCGGAGATACACCCCGTAAATCCGTGTGCTGTATTCGATATAAAGCGCCATTCTGGGCGGTGCGACGATATAATCAACGGCAAGCGACGGGTTTGAATTCAGTTCATTATAATCGTACGACTTGCCTCCAAGCCGTCTGTACGGAGCTTTTTCGCGCCTTTGTGCATTGGCAAGCCTTACCTGCTGAATAAGCTCAAACATTCTCGGTCTGCCGGGAATACCGTAGCTTTTAAGGCTTGGCGAAACCGCAAGGCAGATTGTTTTTTCAGTTCTTGACGGGTCTGCAACAACAAGATTTGTCGTCATAGGGTCAAGCCCTCTTTCCATTGCCTCAACACTGGCATAAAAGGATTTAAGGTCGATTGCAATATACGTTCTCTCCACGGTTTCACCTCCTGTCTGCCTGTATATTATATCACCTGAAAACAAGAATTTCAATAGAAAATCGAACATTTGTACGACAAATTTCCCAAAAGTACACCCTGCAACCGAAATTGCAGGGTGCTTTTTCTTAAAGTTTATCTTTATACTGATAGCATTTTACGTAGTCAACCTTGAAATCGGCAGGCCAGTTTTCTTCGGGTGTTTTTGAAATTTCGCCCGTGCCGTGTCTGTCAGAAAACTGAACGCCGTTTTCACCTGCAAATTCGCAGGAAAGGATAAGATATTCGGGATTCTTAGAAACACCGCCGGTTGAAGTTCTGTTTGTTTCAACGCCGTTGATATAGAAAATATACTCGTTTTCATTCCACTCAACGCCGTAGGTATTATATTCCTCATAAGGATTATTTTCAATGAAGAATTTGCCTACCGCCTCGCCGTGGTGAGTTTTTTCGTCGTAGCCGTCGTAATGAATACCCGTTGAAATTGCATCGTTACCCCACCAATGGTCCTTATAATAGAAGGATTCGAATACGTCGATTTCCGTGCCGTCCTCGCCCGAGCCGTCTACGTTGTAAACGCCCTCGTTCATAAACCAGAAGGCACTCCACATACCCGTTGCGGCAGGAAGAATACAGCGCACCTCAAAATAGCCGTAGCACTGTTCATATTTGTCTCTGGTTGTTATGCATCCGGTATACCAACCCGGTTTGTATTCGATATCGATGTCTGAATTTTCATAATAATTCGGAAGAGGTTCTTCAAGATACTCAGACCTGATGATAAGGTTGCCGTCTTTTACACTGACCATATCCTCGTGCCAGTAACCGCCTTTACGGTCTGATATCCACCAGGAAAAGCCCCACTTGCTTCTGTCAAGCTCCGTACCCTCGAATTCATCCTCCCACTTAAGCTCAAACTTGCTCATATCAAGAGTCTGACCCTGTGCAGGCTTGCCAAGGTCAAGCAGCTCGCAAAGCTGAGGATTGATCGCCATAAGAATTGCGATAATGATTCTGAGTACAGCCTTAATCATAACAACACTCCTTTTTTCATTATATAAGCCAATTATAACCGTGCCAAAGGTCAAATTCAATATTTTTAATAAAAAAATGAACAATGAATAATTTAGAAGCTCTTTTGAAATCTGCATAACCACAATTGTTGTTCCCTTGCTGAGGAAATCATACAGAAACGGGAGAGCCCCGAATTATTCATCATTCATTAATTAATGCCCCCTAATGCGCAAGCAGAAGGCATTCTGGTGCCGGTGACCGGACTTGAACCGGTACGGTGTTGCCACCGAGGGATTTTAAGTCCCTTGCGTCTGCCGATTTCGCCACACCGGCAATTTTGCCGACGGTCAGAACAAAAATTGCCCTTTTTCACCAATTCAGCGTTACCATTATAGTGCATTCACCGCCGTTTGTCAACCCAAAATCGCTGATTTCTCCCACTTGCTTTTTATTACTTATTTCTGTATAATATGAGCAATACTTTTTTTAGGAGAAAACCAATGAATTTATTTTTTCTGAACACGGGTGAAACCTCCGTCATTGAGCTTATAAAAAACAAAGAGTTTGACGGTATACCCGACCTTATCATTTCAAAAATGCCGCAGTTCATTACAGCGGTTGTAATCATCGTTGCAGGTATCGTTGCGGCGAAGCTTATCGGAAAGCTTGTTGTGAAGGCTATGAGTGCAAAGGGAGTTGATCCCTCGGTACACTCATTCATAAAAACGATTATAATGTTTGTGGTAAGCCTTATATTCGTGCTGTCGGCACTTTCAACGCTTAACATTGACGTCAACTCTTTTGTTACCGCACTGGGCGCGGCAGGCGTTACCGCAGGTCTCGGCCTGCAGGCAAGCATAAGCCAGTTTGCCAGCGGAATTCAGATTCTTTTCAATCACCCCTTCAAAAGCGGAGATTTTGTTGACATCGGTTCGGTAAGCGGTAAGGTGCAGGAAATCAAAATGATGTATACCGTGCTTATAACACCCGATAACAAGCGTGTAATAATCCCCAATTCAACCATCACAAGCAGTAACATCATCAACTACAACGCCGAAAACAAAAGACGTCTTGACCTTATGTATTCCATTTCCTACGACACGGATATCATCAAGGCAAAGCAGGTTATTCTTGACGTTGTGAAAAGCAACGAGCTTATCCTCCCGGACCCCGAACCGGTCATTGCGGTTAAGGAGCACTCCGCAAGCTCGGTAAACCTTGCCTGCCTCGTATGGTGCTCGGGCGACGACTACTGGGATGCATTCTATTCAATGCAGGAAAACGTCAAGCTTGCCTTCGACAAAAACGGAATATCAATCCCCTACGGTCAGCTTGATATCCACGTTATTAAGGAGTGATTTTTTTGACAGAATTGCTTTTGAGGCTTTTCATAAAAGGATATGCGGAAACAAAAAAGAACCGGAAAGCCGCCGTTGCATTCATTCCCGGTGAAAAAGACAGGCTCCGTCTGGGCGTTCTCAGCGGCATTGTCGGCATTGTGCTCAACGTAATTCTTTCGGTTTTCAAAATGATTTTCGGCGCAGTGACGAAAAGTGTTTCAATTATGGCAGACGGTGTCAATAATATATTCGATGCGGCTTCGTCTGTGATAAATCTTGTGGGCTTCAGAATTTCGGGCAAGCCTGCCGATGACGAGCATCCCTTCGGGCACGGCAGAGTTGAATACATATCCGCACTTACGCTTGCTTTTTTCATTCTTATTATGGGTGTTGAGCTCATCAAAACATCCGTTGATAAATTCTCAAACCCCGAAACGGTGATTTTCAGCGTGCCTGCCGTTGTTGTTCTTATTTTCTCAATTCTGGGCAAAATATGGCTTGCCGCATTCAACGCAAAAATAGGCAAAATGGTGAACTCCGTTGCGGTAAAGGCTGTTGTTACCGACAGCATAGGCGATATTGCCGCCACCACCTGCTCTCTTATCGCCCTTGTTGCCTCAAAATACACCGACCTGCCCCTTGATGCGGTTATGGGTATAATCGTTGCCCTTGTAATCATTTATGCAGGCATTGATATAATCAGAGGCACAATGGGTCCCCTTCTGGGCGAGCCTCCCGAAAAGGAAATCGTGGATAAGCTTGAGGAGCTTGTTATGTCGTACGACGGTGTTGTGGGTATTCACGACCTCGTGCTTCACAGCTACGGTCATTCCAAAATAATCGGCTCGCTTCACGCGGAAGTGCCTGCCGACGTTGATATAATGCACAGCCACGATACCGTTGACCTTATCGAAAGGCAGGTAAAAGAACAGCTGGGAATAGAAATATCAATTCATATGGACCCCATAATCAACGACGAGCGTACACACGGTCTCAAGGATATGACCGCAAATGCAGTCAAAGGAATTTGCGAAGACGCTTCAATTCACGATTTCAGAATTGTTGACGGTCCCTCCCACACAAACCTTATTTTCGACGTTCTTCTGCCGAGAAAATGCGGGTACAGTGAAGCCGAATTCAAGGAGCTTATTGAAATGAGGATAAAAGCGGAGGATAAGAGATTCTTTACCGTCGTTACCATTGACAGAAACTATGTTTGATTACAAAATATAGTATCTTTTGGCATAATGAACAAAAGAAGCACAAAATATTGTATATTTTTTTCTTGTTTATTTTTCGATATGGGCTTTAATATTTTGTCGGAATATAGTAGAATATAAACATAAACTACAAGCGGAGGGATTTAGGTTATGCCTGATTACGAAGATTTCAAAACAATACCCGTAGGTCAGCTGGGAATTATCGCTTTGCCCGGCTGCGAAACAATCGCCCGAAAGATTGACAATTACCTTGTTAACTGGCGTAAGGAAAGAGACAGTGAACACAAGCTCACTCTTCCTTTTGCAGGATACGAAAAAGAATCATACCTTATCAAGGCTGCTTTCCCCAGATTCGGTACAGGCGAAGGCAAGTGCGTTATCAACGAAACCGTCAGAGGCTTTGATATTTTCATCCTCTGCGACCCCTTCAATTACAGCGTTGAATACAAAATGTACGGCCGTTACGTTCCCATGAGTCCCGATGACCACTATTCAAACCTCAAGAGAGCAATCAGCGCAATCGCAGGCAAGGCAAGAAGAATCAATGTTATTATGCCTATGCTTTACGAAGGCAGACAGCACAGACGCTCAAGCAGAGAATCACTTGACTGTGCAGATATGCTTCGCGAGCTGTGCCTTAACTACGGTGTTGAGAACGTCATCACCTTTGATGCTCACGACCCCAGAGTTCACAACGCAATTCCTCAGAACGGCTTTGAAAACGTTCAGCCCGTTTACCAGATGATTAAGGCTATGTGCAAAAACATACCCGACCTTAATATAGACAAAAATCATATGATGGTTATTTCGCCCGACGAAGGCGGTATGGGCAGATGCATCTACTTTGCAAACGTTCTCGGTCTCGATCTCGGTATGTTCTACAAGCGCCGCGATTACTCCGTTATCATCGACGGCAGAAATCCCATCGTTGCCCACGAATTCCTCGGCACAAACGTTGAAGGCAAGGACGTTATCATTATCGACGATATGATTTCATCGGGTGATTCGATGATTGAAGTTGCAACAAAGCTCAAGGAGCTCAAAGCAAACAGAATCTTTATCTGCTCATCCTTCGGTCTTTTCTGCAACGGTCTTGAAAACTTTGACAAGGCTTATGAAGACGGTCTTATCAGCAAGGTATTCACAACAAACCTTATTTACTCATCACCCGAGCTTCTCTCAAGAGATTGGTACGTAAGCGTTGACGTTTCGAAATACTGTTCATACATTATCGATACTCTCAACCACGATGAATCAATCAGCGGTCTGCTTGACCCCAAAGACAGAATTCATAAAATTCTTACAAAATACGGTTTTGAGAGCCACATCGAAAACAAATAATCAAATAAAACAAAACCGTCGGAGCAGCAAACTTCGGCGGTTTTTCAGCAGGTGATATTTATGCAGAACACTCCGCTTGATTTCAGAAACGGAAAATTCAGAATTATGCAGATTGCCGATACCCAGGAAATTCCTTCGGTATCCCCCGACACGATTAAGCTTATCTGTGCCGCGCTGGATTCGCAAAAGCCCGACCTCGTTGTATTCACAGGCGACCAGATAAAAGGCTATTCCTCATTCTTTGCAGGCGAAAAAGGCAAGGAAAACGTTGTTTCCGCACTGAAAGCACTCATTAAGCCCCTTGAAGACAGAGGCATACCCTTTACAATGACCTTCGGAAATCACGACGGTGAAGCCGCATTGAACAACAACGAGCAGTTTGAGATTTATAAGCAATCACCGATGTTTGTTTATTCGGATGCCGCAAGCGAAAACGACAAAGGAACGTTCTGCCTGAATATCGGCGGAAAATTCCTTGTCTATATGTTTGACACCCATTCAAGGGCGGAAGGCGGCGGATACAGCGGACTTAACCCCAAACAGATTGAATGGTACAGAAATACAAGAGATTCTTATGAAGCTCCCCTGCCCTCACTGGCTTTTCAGCATATTCCCACACCCGAATTTTTTGAAGTCATAAAGCCCGTAAAGCGTTTTACAAAGGGTGCCGTAAGAGCATACGGCGACCATAAAAACGAATTCTATATCCTTGACCCCCACAACAGCGGTCTTGCGGATTTTATGGGCGAATCCCCTGCCGCACCCTACACAAACAGCGGCGAAATTGATGCATTCCTTGAAAAAGGAGAAATGCTCGGACTTTATGTGGGACACGACCACAACAACAGCTTTGTTTCAAACTATAAAGGTATCGACCTTGGCTACACCCAGGGCGCAGGCTTCAACGTATACGGCCCCGGATTCAGAAGAGGTGTCAGAATTTTTGACGTTGAAGAAAACGGCAGATACGAAACAAAAACGGTTACCTTCGGCGAGCTTTGCGGCACAGAAGTGGAAAACAAACCGAAATTCGCCCTCTATTCATATGCGCCCACCAGCGTTGACCAGGTTGTTACCGCAGTCAAGGAAGCGGCGGTTGCGGCAGGTACGGTTGCAGGCGTTGCGGCGATAATCAGAAGTATAAGAAAAAAGAAGAAAAAGTGATTCTCAAAACAAGAGAGGCTGTAAAAAACACAAGTTTTTTACAGCCCTTTTTGTTACTTAAGGAAATTAAGATTTTTTATGATTGCGGGTTCCTTTGCCTTGCCGTTACAGATATCAACGAAGCAGATAATCTTGACAACGAGAAGAACAATAATGGCAATTCCGCAGGCAATGGGTACAATTACGGTCCAGCTCAGCACTGCCGCCGCAATGGTGAGAAGTGCATTGCACACCATAAATTTAAGCGCTTGTCTGAGATGGAATGCAACGTAAGCCGAATGGCTCTGAGAAAGCAGTGCAATAAGCACACCCGCTATGCCCATAAGATAAATCAGCATTGCAATAACCTTGTTTTCGGAAATATCTCTGGGGTCAAATTCTTCCGTATGGTCAAAGGGATCTTTTTCAACAGGCGGTGCATATGTCTGCTGACCGAAGAAGGGCTGACCGTACTGTGAATTTCTTTTGTTTTCGGAATTTTCCGCAGCAGGCTGTGGCTCTGCTTCATTCTGTTCAAACGAAAAGCCGCAGGTTGTGCAGAATTTTATGTTATCTTCAAGAGGTGTGCTGCATTTAGGACAGATTTTCATAAATATTTCCTCCTTTTAAGTTATTCAACTGCCTTGAAATATTTTACAAAGCTGTCGCCGTCGTCATTACGGAGAGTTGTGAAAGCAAGGCCTGCATTCATAAGGAGTGCGCCGGAATAAACCTCATCGGTTTCCTCGTCAATATAATACTTGTCAGGGTCAAGTCCTTTGAGCTTTATATAGAACGCTCTGTCGGCAGGCTCACGCATAATTACGCTTGTGAGAAGTGCTTCATTTTTATCCTCCGAAACAAACTGCCAAGCAACCCTGTAAGGATTCTCAAAGGGAGTCACAAGCCTGTAAAGGTCGCCGTAATGGATAACGTCATAATACTTGTGGTATTCCTTGACCTGACGCTTCACGATGCGTTTTTCCTCTTCGGTGAACTTATTGGGATCAAGCTCATAGCCGAATGAACCCCAGAGGGCAACGTTGCCCTTTGTATCGTAGCCCGTACGCCTTGAAGCGGAAACGTGCGCACCCATTGTTGATGCAGGGTAACACATTGAAGTACCGAACTGAATCGTAAGGCGCTCAATGGGGTCTGTGTTATCGCTGGTCCATATCTGAGGCGAGAAATAAAGCGTACCCGGATCAAAGCGTCCGCCGCCGCCCGAGCAGTTTTCAATAAGCATATGGGGGAATTCCTTGGTAAGTCTGTCCATGACGTCATATGTACCCAGAACAAAACGGTGGAACACTTCCTTCTGCTGTTCGGGAGGAAGAATTGCGGAACCGACTTCGGAAAGATTGCGGTTGAAGTCCCATTTGAGGTAATCAATCTTGCAGGTTGAAAGAACCTTTTTCATTTCTCCGAAAACGTAGTCACGGACATCCTGCCTTGAATAGTCAAGCACGTACTGGTAGCGTGCAATGGATTTTTCACGGTTGGGCACGTGAAGGCACCAATCGGGATGTGCGCGGTAAAGATTACTGTCGCGCGATATCATTTCAGGCTCGTACCAGATACCGAATTTTATGCCCAGCGCATTGATTTTATTTACGAACTCAGCAAGAGTGCCGCCAAGCTTTTCTTCGTTTACCTGCCAGTCGCCAAGGCCGCTTCTGTCGGAATTTCTGTCACCGAACCAGCCGTCATCCATAACAAGCATTTCAATGCCAAGCTCTTTTGCTCTTTCCGCAAAGGTTACAAGCTGTGCACCCGTAAACTCCATACCCGTTGCTTCCCAGTTATTGATAAGCAAGGGACGTTTGATATCCTTCCACTTACCTCTGATGAGGTGCTTTCTGTAAAGTCTGTGGAAAATACGGCTCATTTCGCCGATACCGTCGGGAGTGTATACCATAACAACCTCAGGTGAGCAGAAATATTCACCTGATTTAAGCTGCCAGCCGAAGTTTTCGGGATTGATGCCCATTATAACTCTTGTGCCCGAATTCTGATTTACCTCAGCCTCAAACACAAAGTTGCCGCTGTAAACGAAGTTAAAACCGTATGCATTACCGTAATCCTCGTTTGCACCCTTATCAACAATGGCTGCAAAAGGATTCTGATGATGGCTTGATGAACCTCTCTTGCTTGAAACAAGCTGTCTGCCGTGAGCAAGAGGGCGTCTTTCAAGCGCTCTTTCCTTACCCCATCTGCCGTAGAGAGAAAGCATTTCGTAATCGCTTGTGTGGAAATCAACGCAGGTGCTCATTACCTTTTCGATTTCGACGGTTTTATCGGAATTATTGATAACCTTTACGCTTCTTGTCATAGCGCCAAGCTTTTCGAAAACGGTGTAATAAAGCACTGTCTGAATTCCCGTTACGGAATCCTCTGTGAGAAGCTCAAGGGTTGTTGCCTCGCCGTCATCCTCAACGTAAAGTGCGGGCAGCCCTTCGATTGCAGGCTTTCCCGAATAAATTTTATGGGATACGTAACGCATATCGGTGGCATTATTGCCGTCTGAGTTTCTTATTGCTATTGCGGCTGTTCTGAAATCGCCCGAATTGTTGCCGGGATACTCAAAGGGATTGATATCGGGTGAAAAGCGCCAGTCGTCAACCTTAATATTGTTGGGACTGAAGGATGCAAAGCCGCCTGTATAACGGAATTCCGAAAGGTTGTAATCGGGAATTTTTGCACCGTAGTAAAGATGAACTATATAGTTCTGCTCATAAATTTCAAACACGTAGCTTGAGGTTGCGGTATCAAGCTTGAAAATTTTCTTTTCACTGTCAAAAAGGATAGGCATTTCAATTCTCCTTAATCATTCGGTTTATATTTTCACGGAATTCAAGCAGCCATTCCGTTTCGTGGGGATACTCCATAAACGTAAGCGGTTTGAAAAGGTCTTTATCAATAAATTCAAGCACCTTATCCCTGCCGATTTTACTTTCAAGCAGTCTGAGTGCTTTCAGATCCTGAAAGCCATCATAGAAAACTTTAAGTCGGAGGGACTCATATACATTACCGTTTTCGACAGGATAAACCATAAATGAATCGCCCGAAGGGAAGCCTCCGCCCGCATCGGTTACCTTGTACGGATCAATGGGTTTTATTGAATACTGGCTGTTATAGAAATTGTAGCCCCACTGCAAAAATCCCTTTATGTCGTACTTGTAAAGCAACACACCCAACACTCTGTTGCGGAGCGAAGGCATCGACATAAAGCGGTTGGGAACATATGAATGACCCTGACCGCAGCAGTAATAAGTCCACAATTCGGGAACCTTGCCTGCAAAATCATTTATGTGATCCTCTGCCGGAATAGGATTTTTAACGGCACCTTTTTCGTAAAATTCATAATCAGAAAGAGCATCATACACCTTGAAGCCGGGGAAGATTTCGGCAATAAAAGCAGCGCGTCTTGAATATACTTTCAACTGTTTTTCATTTGGTTCATCGGAAACGTGAAGAAGGCATTTATCCTTTATGCCCTCTCTTTCAACAAAAGAAATAAAAGCTTTTGCAAACTGACGGAGAAAATCGTCATACGCCTTGCTTGATGTGCGTGTAAACCAGCCGAAAATCTTTTTCTCTCTGCCCTTTCGATCAAGAGCAACTATTTTCGGTGCGTGCTTTGCACCCCACTGAGTGTAGAAATGGCTGATTTCAAAATATTCAATACCGCATTCACGGCACATATCAATCCACTTTTTCAGATTTTTGAAGTCGAAATAATATTTGCCACCGTGATGACGGATTTTCACAAGCTGAACAGTGCGTCTTTCACCGCCCACCTTCGTATCAAGAGGAGGGGTAAAAACAGGAGTCAATATACAGTTCATGCCATGCTCAACTGCAGTCCTTATGAAATTACGGTTAATGCGCCAATATTCTTCACTGAAAGCCTCAATTCCGTAGTAGTTACATATACAGTCGGAATGATACCAGTTTGTGTAGATAAGCTCCTGACGGGGAAGCTCTGCATCGATTACCTCAATCTCAACACTGCCGCAAACCGTTCCCTCAGAACTGTGAGAAATGTTTACCGTCAGTTTATCCTTACCGATAAAACCGTTCTGAGGAATAACTTCAACCCACAGGCTGTACCATTTGCCTGCTTCAACGGCAATCCC
The DNA here is from genome assembly GCA_017548045.1 of Clostridia bacterium. GTDB lineage: Bacteria > Bacillota > Clostridia > Oscillospirales > Acutalibacteraceae > CAG-177. The sequence goes on from JAFYNR010000016.1 coordinate 46,862, forward strand.
GCCGCTTACGGGCACAAGGTAATCGGGGTACATTCCCGAAGCCTTGCGCAGATAAAGGTCGTCTGCATCTTCGAAGCAAGCGTTACCTACGGGTACATCTCTCACTATGTATGCCGCCGAAAACTTTGCAAGCTCGCCGCAAAGCTCAACAGTCACCGAGCCATCACTTTCGGGGCAGAAAGCCGCCTGAAACGACGATTTTTCGTTTTTAAGCATTGAAAATCCGCTGAAGGCTTCTGCCGAAGGCTTTTCATCGGAAAACACCTTTTCAAGTGAACTGAGGACAATAAGCTCCATAAAATCACTCCTTATTTACCGCTCATTTTTCTGTCTTTCTCAACAGTTTTATCAACCGCTCTGATAACGGAATTTTCAAACCCCGTTTCTTTAAGACTGCACACTCCTTCGATTGTGGTGCCGCCCGGTGAGCACACGTTTCTCACAAGCTGGCTGACGGAAAGAGGGCTTTCAAGCATAAGCTTTGCTGAGCCGAAAAGCATCTGTGCCGCAATATTCTGAGCCGTTTCCGCAGGCAGACCGTATTTAACGCCTGCGTTTGCAAGAGAATCCGCAAACATAAACGCAAATGCGGGGGCTGAGCCTGCTATTGCCGTAAATGCGGAAAAATACTTTTCATCAAGCTCAACGCATTTGCCGAAATACGAGCAGAGCTCAACCGCAAAAGCTTTTTCGCTGTCGTCAACACTGCCCGAAAAACACACGGCAGTCATGGATTCCCCTACTGCGGCATTAAGGTTGGGCATAATCCTTGCCACCTTCACGTCAAAGCCGAAGCAGTCTTCTATCTTCTTAATTTCAGTGCCTGCGGCTGTTGAGATAACGAGAGAGTTTCTCTTTTCAACCTCACCGCTTATTGAACCTGCAAGAAATGCAAAATCCTTGGGCTTCACGGCAATAACCGTGTTATCGCATTCTGCCGCAACCTGATTTGCACTTTCCGCAACGTTGACGGAAAGCTCCTCTTTAAGCTGAGAAAGCTTCTGTGCATTTATATCGTAAATCATTATTTCATCGGGCTTTATCTTGCCTGCGGCAACAACGCCTCTGAGAATTGCGCTTGCAAGATTACCCGTACCTATAAATCCTAATTTCATAATACCGACTCCTTGCTGTGAAAAAGGGCGCAAAGCAACCTTACGTGCTTTGCGCCCGATTCCGGATTAAAGTTCTGATGTGCAGTTGGGGCACTTTGTTGCGCCGATTGCAATTTCGCTCTTACAGTAGGGACATTCCTTGGTAGTGGGCTCAGCGGGAGCTTCTTCTTCCTTCTTCTGGGCCTTTTCGTTAATCTTGTTGATAACCTTGATAAGGCAGAAGATTACGAAAGCCATAATAAGGAAGTTAAGGATTGCGTTGATGAAGTTACCGTAAGCGATGGCTGCTACGCCTGCTTCCTGAGCTTCGGCAAGAGTTGCAAACTCGCCTTCACCGAGAAGGATGAACTTGTTGGTAAAATCAACACCCTTTGTTGCAAGGCTGATGACAGGCATAACGATGTCGTCAACAAGTGACTTAACGATTGACTGGAATGCGCCGCCGATGATAACGCCGACTGCAAGGTCAATAACATTGCCTCTCATAATGAACTTTTTGAATTCTGCTGCAAAGCCTTTCATAACAATATTAACCTCCGTTAATTAAATTACTATTACAATTTACCAAATTTTTTATTAAAGGTCAACACCTTCGAGGTTAAAATTTGGAATAAAACTTTCTTTTGCGGATTCAGGACTCTGAAAATAGCAGTTCTCAAAGCCCATTGCAAGAATCTTCTGCTTCACGATGGCGTATTCCCGTGAAGAAAGCCTTCGGTTGACGGGCGGCATTTCCGTTGCCTTGCCGAAGGGAGTATACTGACGCATTACGCTTATGTAGGTATCTTCGGGAAGATTATCCCTTACCCAACCGAAAACCTTGACCGCCTGCGAAATATTGCCCGGCAGCACAAGATGGCGAATGATGATACCTTTTTTTGCAATTCCGTTTTCGTCAAGCTGGACACCGCCAACCTGACGGTACATCTCAAGCACAGCCGACGATGCATATTCAAAATAATCCGCCGCACCGGAATATTTCAGTGCCGGTGCAGAATCGAAATATTTAATGTCGGGAAGATAGATATCAATAAGACCTTCAAGCATTTTCAAGGTATCTGCCTTTTCATAACCCGATGAATTATACACTATCGGCACCGGTGATTTGTATTCACGAAGCACTCTTGCAAGCTGAGGCACGTAGTGCGACGGAGTTACCAAATTAAGATTATGCACGCCCTTCTCTATGAGCTTATCAAAGGTACGCATAAGCTGAATATCGCTTAATTCGGCACCGTATGCACGGTGGCTCACGTCGTAATTCTGGCAGAAAACACAGCCCAGATTACAGCCCGAAAAGAACACCGTACCCGAGCCGTTTTCGCCGCTGAGGCAAGGCTCCTCCCAATAATGAGGTGCGGCTCTTGCAATTTTTATTTTATCCCCTGCTCCGCAGACACCAGTATTCACGCTTCTGTCTGCACCGCAGTTTCTGGGGCAAATACTGCATTTCATCTTTTTCACCTCGCTGTGACTTATTATACTATTTTATAAAATAAATATAAAGTATTGTATTATCAAAAAAAATGGTGTATAATGAAACAGAATATGTTGGAGGAGTGATACCGTGCTTCTTGTAATTGATATCGGCAACACCAACATCAGCCTTGGTGTTTACAATAACAACGAGCTTGTTTTTGTTTCGCGGCTTGCTACCGACAGGTCAAAAACACCCGACCAGTATGCCGTTAACTTCAAGCAGATTTTTTCTTTGTATGATACGCCGCTCAGCAGCTTTTCGGGTGCGGCAATAAGCAGTGTTGTGCCTGAGCTTACAACAACAATCTGCGAGGCAATCGGCAAAATAACCGACTGCAAGCCTATGGTGCTCGGCCCCGGAATAAAAACAGGAATGAACATACTCATTGACAACCCTGCCCAGCTTGGCGCAGACCTGCTTGCAGGCTGTGTGGGTGCGGCGGCGCTTTATCCTCTGCCCTGCCTTGTTATTGACCTTGGCACTGCAAGCAAGATAAGCGTTGTAGATAAAAACGGTTCATTCTGCGGCTGCACCATTTCACCGGGCATAGGCATCTCTCTTGATGCTCTTTCGGCAAGAACCTCACAGCTTCCCAGCATAAGCCTTAAAACCCCCGCAAGGGCAATCGGAAAAAACACCGTTGACTCAATGCAGTCCGGCACGGTTTTCGGCTATGCGGCTATGCTTGACGGTCTTTGCGAAAAGTTGGAGGATGAGCTTGGCGACAAGGTAATGTCAACGGTTGCCACGGGCGGCCTTGCAAAAGACCTTGTAAAAAGCTGCAAACGGGATATAATCTACAACGGTGAGCTTATCCTTTACGGTCTTAAGGTTCTTTACGATAAGAACAGAAAGTAATCTCAATCCGTCAAATTTTGCGTTGCATCCGAAAATTGCTTCGGAGTAACAGCAAGGAGGAATATATTATGTCAAACGCAAAAACCCAAAGAACGGGGCGTATACTGCGCCTCACACAGCTTTCCGTGCTTGTGGCACTGCTGATTATATTCGGCTTCACAAACATCGGATACATCAAAATAGGCGTTATTGAAATAACGCTCAACATCATCCCCGTTGCCATAGGCGCAATCGTACTCGGACCCACTGCCGGGGCGATATGCGGAACGGTATTCGGTATCACAAGCTTCTGGCAGGCAATATCGGGAATGAGCGCATTCGGCGCAATGCTCGTCAACGTAAGCCCCGTTTTAACCTTCATTCTTTGTATGGTACCGAGAATTCTCGAAGGTCTTATCACAGGTCTTATTTTCAAAGGGCTTTCAAAAACCTGCAAAACCAATTCAATTCCCTGTGCCGTTTCGGGACTTTGCTGCCCCCTTCTCAACACACTTCTTTTTGTCGGCGGTTTTATTCTCCTTTTTGGTCAGACCGACGTTTTCGCATCGCTTTACGGACAGTCAGCCGCTTCAAACATTGTAGGCTTTTTTGCCTGGTTCGTAGGGCTTAACGGTGCGGTTGAAGCAATCGCAGGCTTCGTAATCGCATCAGCGGTTTCAAAAGCACTGCTCACCGCCAACAAAAGGCTGAAAATTTAACGTAAGTAAGGTGATTCCATGCCCATCAAAATATCCAACGAACTGCCCGCGCACAAGGCACTTGAAAGTGAAAACGTATTTGTTATGACGGAAGACCGTGCAATGTCGCAGGATATCCGTCCTCTCAACATACTTATCCTTAACCTTATGCCTACCAAAATTGAAACGGAAACTCAGCTTCTCAGACTTCTGAGCAATTCTCCGTTACAGGTTGAGGTCGAACTACTGCAGGTCAAATCTCACAAATCCAAAAACACCTCTCAGGAGCATATGCTTAAATTCTACAAAACCTTCGATGAGATCTGCGATAAGAAATACGACGGATTTATCGTTACGGGCGCTCCTGTTGAAAACCTTGAGTTTGAGGAGGTTGACTACTGGGACGAGCTTTGTGAAATTCTGGAATGGAGCAAAAAGAACGTGTATTCCACGTTTCACATCTGCTGGGGTGCTCAGGCGGCACTGTATTACCATTACGGTGTGCCCAAGTATCCTCTTGAAGAAAAGCTTTTCGGAGTGTTCCCTCACAAATGCCTTGATTCCCTCCATCCTCTGATGAGAGGGCTTGACGAGGAATTCTACGTACCCCATTCAAGGCACACCGAAAACAGACGCAGTGACATTGCGCTCGTTAAGGATTTACAGATAATTTCATATTCCGAGCAGGCAGGCGTTCATCTTATTTCGGATATGGATTGCCGCAACTTTTTTGCAACGGGTCATTCGGAATACGACAGAGAAACCCTCGCAAAAGAATATTTCAGGGATGTAAATAAGGGTCTTGACATAAAGGTGCCCTATAACTACTTCCCCGACGACGACCCCAATATGATTCCGCCCGTAACCTGGAGAGGCACGGCAAACCTGCTTTTCACAAACTGGCTGAATTATTTCGTTTATCAGCGCACACCCTACGATTTAAGCACACTGTAAAAAACAAAGGGCTGCCCCGTGAGAGCAGCCCCGCTTTCAATTAAATTTAAGGTAGAGAATTGCACATATTATTGCGGCGTGAAGTGCAATTTCAAGAGGAAGACCGATCATAAACTTCATATGCTTTGTTTTGTGACGGATTATTCTCATTGTTACAAACATAGGCAGTGCTCCGCCGAAAAGACCTATCATCATAAGAGTTGCTTCAGGCACTCTCCATTTTCCTTTTTTGGCGGCGACCTTATCGCCTGCGGTAATTGCAACCGCAACCAATCCGATAAGAACAAAATAAATGACGGCTAATTTAAGCCCGAACGGCATTTTAATCATTCCTTTACATATATTTATGCTATGAAGAAAATTATTTTATCTGCCGTAATTATATGCCTTTTGCTTACCTCGTGTCAACAGCAAAAAGAAGATTTACCCGCAGCCTCAGCCGAAATGCGGGGCATCTGGATTTCCTGCTACGACCACATAAGCGCACAGGGTAAAACAGAAAGTGAATACAAAGCCGCAACCGATGGGATGTTTGAGAAAATTAAAAGCTTCGGCTTCAACACCGCCTTCATTCATCTGCGTGCATTTTCCGATGCGTTTTACAAATCGGATATTTACCCCTATTCCGCATACATAGCAGGAACTCAGGGTGCGGATTTAAGCTTTGACCCGTTTGCGGTTATACTTGAAAGCGCAAAGGAAAACGAAATTTCCGTGCACGGATGGGTTAACCCGTTCAGAATTTCATCGGATAATAACACCGATAAAATCAGCGAAAGAAATCCTGCAAAAAAGCTTATTGAATCGGGCAGTGATGAGGTCTGTATTCTTGAAAACGGCATTTACTACAATCCCTCCTGCACCGAAAATCACGGCAGGATAACGGAAGGTATCCGTGAGATTATCGGAAAATACGACATTGACGGCATACATATCGACGATTATTTTTATCCCTCCGTCAGTGAAAACGTTGACTCTGCACGGTATTCGCAGTACACCTCATACGGCGGAAGGCTGAGCCTTGAGGAATGGCGAAAGGAAAATATAAATGCTTTCGTCAGCGCACTTTATAAGGCGGTAAAGGCTGAAAATCCCGAAATTATTTTCAGCATAAGCCCGAGCGGAAGGCTTGAAGAAAACGAAGAAAAGCATTTCGCAGACTGCGGAACGTGGCTTTCGGAGGAAGGCTATGCGGATATGATTATTCCGCAGATTTATTTCGGATTTGAACACGAAACGGCGGATTTCACCTCCCTTCTTGTTCAATGGGGAGCTTTGAAGAGAAATAAAAACACTTACCTTGTCTGCGGAATAGGTGCATATAAATGCGGCACGTATGACGAATATGCATTATCCGGCAGTAAGGAATGGCAGGAGCATACGGATATACTTGCCCGTCAGCTTGCCTGCATAAGAGCAAACACAGAGTACAGCGGCTTCGTTATGTTTTCATACGGCGACCTTGTTCGCGCCGGCTGTACCGAAGAAATGCAAAACTTAAAACGGGGAATAAACGATGAAAAAGACTAAAATTCTGACAGCGGCCACAATAGGCATTTCTGTTATAATAATCGGCATTATCGTTGCAATGTTTGTAACGGGTAAATTCGATTCTCTGAAAAAGAATTTTGCCGATGAAACAACAACTGCAATTCAGACGGAAACCACAACACAGCCCACGCTTGATTCGGGCAGACCCAAAACTGCCGTACCCGAATCCGTTGTTGCGGCGGTGTATTCGGATAAAAGCGGCGATGAGCTTGCAAATTTTGAAAAGGCCGGCTTCAACACTGTTATTTTTGAGCTTAAAGCGGATAACACCGCTGATATTGCCGCACTTCTTGAAGGCGCGAAAGCAAAATCACTGTATTTCGGCGTATATGCAGACGTATCGCAAGGCAGTGAATTCCTCACCGCTTTTACGAAGCAGTACAACACGGATTTTATTATCATCGGCGGATACGATGAAACCCTTTCCGACTTTGAGCAGAAGGCAGGCACCCTTTGCGATGAAATAAAAGCAGCCGACCCTGCAATGTGCATCGGTATTGAGCCTGCTTTCACGTCAAAGGCATCACCTTCGCTTATTTCACTTACGGAAAGCGGAAAAGCTGATTTTGTTTTCCTTTGCCACGAAAGCGGCAAGGAATCCGTTTTTGAGACGGCACGAACCGTTTGGAACGAAAAGACAAGCCCCCTCTGGCTTTGCCACGATTTAAGCGGTATTTCGTCATATTCCTCAGATAAAGCCGCAGACACCGTTGAGCTTATCAAAGCCTCGGCGGATATGTCACTGTGCAAAGGCCTCGCATTCACACCCTACGGCGAGATTTCAAAGGCAAGCGGCACTGCGGCGGATATAGTTATGAATTACATAAAGGAACGTGACACCTACCTGCTTGATAAGGAATTCTCACTTACAAGCCATAAGAAGACAAGCATTACCACGGAGCAGTCAACCATTACCTTCAGAGGCACGAGCAGCCCTGCACACGAGCTGAAATGCAACGGTCAGGTGCTTAAGGTATCCAAAAACGGCGATTTTGCCATTGATATTTCGCTGAAGGCAGGCAGCAATACAGTCAAATTCGAGCATAAAGGTAAAACCTATACTTACACCGTAACATATAAAATAAAGCTTCTCAAATCCGTTTCACCGTCAGACAGCATTACCGTACCCGGTGAAATGCAGGTTGAAGTTTTTGCCGTTGCCCATAAGAAAGCAACGGTATCCGTTGAATTCAACGAAAAAACCTACAAAATGACGGCTACGGGCGAAACCAACGATTCTGAGGGCAGTGCCATTGACGAAGCATCCGACTTCACAACGTTCAGCGCAACGCTTGATACACCTGCAAGCACAAGCTCCGTGCAGAAGCTCGGCAAATATAAAGTAACGGCAAAATACAGCTCTCTTACCGAGTCGCTCAGCGGCGCCGCAATCAACGTTTCCGCAAAGGTTGCGGCAACTCCTCCGCCCGTTACCCAGCCCGTAACAACCACTGAAACCACAACAGAGCCCACCACTCAGCCCGTCACGGTCACCGACGCACCGTCAGACGGAGCAACAGACACCTCCGGACAAGCCCCCACCGAAGAACAGCCAAGCAGTACACAGACCGAAACGTCTTCATTCCAAGGTACTTTACAGAAATACAACTACACCGAAAACTACGGTCTGGGTGCGGCAAGGATATGCGAAATAATTGACGATTACGTTGAAACCTATCCGGGCAACAACACCAAAACCTTCTCGGTGCCCGATTGCTCTCCTCTTCTCAAGGGCACAGTTGATTACGTAACAGCCGAAGTAATTTGCGACGATGAAACGTACTACGTTCTTTCATCTGGCGTAAAGGTGCCAAAGCTCCGTGAAGAAAGGCTGGCAAGCGGCAGCGACGGTAAGGTTACTCACGTAAGCATAAAAGACGGCTACGTTATGCCGAAAAACACCATCAACGTTTTATCCTGCAGTTCATCGAGCGGCGACACGGTAATCGTTCTCGAAATGAACAGAAACGTTGCCTTCAACGCAAAGCTTACGGGGCAGACATATTCGATCTACAACGGCAACGCAAGCAGACCCGTTGTGGTTTCATCACTTAACTGCACGGGACTTGAATTCACATTCAGCGACACACTTGAGGCTCACGGGGATTTATCCCTTAACGGTTCGGTGTGTAAAGCGGGAAAATGGTCATCGGACAGCGGCAAATCAACCGTTACTCTTTCGTTTACTCTTGCCGAAAAAGGAAAGTTCTACGGCTTCCATTATGAATACAACAGAGACGGCAACCTTGTTATCACAATCAATCACAAGCCTGCCTCTCTCAGCGGTTATACCATTATGCTTGACCCCGGCCACGGCGGTATTGACCCCGGTGCTCCCTGCTCGGTTTCTGCAACAGGCTTCAGTCAGGAAAAGGAAATCAACCTTTCAATCGCAACCAAGGTGAAGGAACTTCTTGAAGCCGAGGGTGCAAACGTCATAATGACCCGTTCAACGGATAAGTGGGTATGCTACACCGACAGAAACAGTGCAGTGCGTGACAGAAATCCCGATATGTTTATTTCGATCCACTGCGATTCAAGCACCTCCGCCTCCGCAATGGGCACGTCGGCTTACTATTACAGGGCATATTCACAGCCCCTTGCAAAAGCGGTGCACAACAGCATTGTTGAAGCATACAAAACAAAAATCTATGCCGATAAAACCGAATTGCACAGCTCGGTCAGCAGAGGCTCAAACTTCTATGCGTTCAGAGTTGCAAGGGTTGAGGAATGCCCCGCAATCCTCATCGAATACGGCTTTGTTTCAAATCAGGACGAATGTGCCGTATTGCAGACTGCGGCAAACAGAGATATTCTTGCTCAGGCAACCGTTCAGGGCATCAAGAATTACGTTGCCGCAAGCTGAACCTGCTTTCAATAAACGAGCACAGCGCAAAGGCGGGAATACTCAGAAAATACCAGGCAAGAGTGAATTGAGGGCAGATCTGACCCCATATATTCAGCGGCTTGTCGGAATAATCCCACACGTCCCAGCCCAGTGCCACGTTAGCAATCATTCCCACACAGAATTCAAGGCTTGTTATTACCACGGCACCCAGCAGGCATTTTAGGAGTATATGAAGCTCTCTTGTCTGATTTATAAGATTTAGCAGTACCATAACCGTACCGCCCGTCAGTGCCATGGTCCAATGGGTATAGCCCCTTGAAACAACCTCAATAAGCCCGTATAAAACGGCGCCTACTCCGAAGCACATAAAATAATATCCTTTGAATTTCACACAATCACCCGATATATAATTTGCAAAAGAGGTGTTTTTATGCGGCAGATGACCGCTTTGATAAAACCTGCATCCTCTGCCTGCAACCTCACCTGCGGCTACTGCTTTTACTGCGACGAGGCAAAGGCGAGAGAAGCAACTCACGGCTCTTTTATGAGCCTTGAAACCGCAGAAAATCTGATAAAAAAAGTTTTTGATTTCTGCGGCGAGAATTCATCTGTCACCTTTATGTTTCAGGGCGGCGAGCCTTTGCTTGCAGGATGCGGTTTCTTTGAAAATTTCATCCGTATTGCCCAAGAGAATAAAACGGAAGGCAGCAGTATTCATTATTCTTTGCAGACAAACGGAACCCTTATCGATGAAAATTTCTGTAAAATATTCAAAGAGAACGATTTTTTAATCGGCGTATCCCTTGACGGCTTCAAGGACAAGCACAACAAAAACCGCTGTGATTCCTTTGACGGCGCAATGCAGGGCGTAAGCCTTCTTAAAAAGCACAAAATTACGTTCAACATTCTTTCCGTAATAACCGCGCAGACAGATGCCGCCGAGCTTTTTAATTTTTATTCCGAAAACAGCTTCCGCGACGTTCAGCCGATTTACTGCCTTGACCCTCTTGACGGCACACAGTCGGAATACAGCCTTAACGCAAAACAGCTTGCAAGGTTTCAGAAAAGATTTTTCAACATATGGTTTTCGGAGGTTTCAAAGGGCAGACATTTTTACGTCCGTGATTTTGACAACCTGCTTTCTCTTATGACCAAGGGAGTTGCGGAGCAGTGCGGTGCAAGCGGCAGATGCAACGCTCAGCTTGTTGTTGAGGCAGACGGCACCTGCTACCCCTGTGATTTCTACTGCCTTGACGAATTCAGATGCCTCAATATAAACGAAGCGGATATAAACGATATTCTCAACTGCGACGGACTCAAAAGATTTTTTGAACACGATGAACCCAAAAACAAGCTCTGTGAAACCTGCAGAGTAAAAACTCTTTGCGGTTCGGGGTGCAAGCGTTACAGAAGCCTTTATAATCAGCTTGAGGGCTACTGCCCCAGAATGGATTTCATTATGCACGTTGTTGAAAAGATGAGGAGCGTGAGATAAATATGAACAGACCCAATATTATCTTTTATTTTTCCGATCAGCAGAGAGCCGATTCCGCAGGCTGTTACGGTCAGAAGCTGCCCGTAACCCCGAATCTTGATAAAATTGCAGAGGAAGGCACTCTTTTTGAGAATGCATTCACCTGCCAGCCCGTATGCGGCCCTATGAGAGCCTGCCTTCAGAGCGGCGTTTATGCATCGCAGAACGGCTGTTACCGCAACAACATCGCCCTGCCCACGGATACCAAGGGAATTGCCCATTATCTGACCGAAGCAGGCTACGATACCGCATATATCGGCAAATGGCATCTTGCCTCAGACAGCGAGCACAGACTTGCCACCAAGCCCACACCTAAGGAACGCAGAGGCGGCTACGGCTACTGGAGGGCGGCGGATATTCTTGAATTCACCTCTCACGGCTACAACGGTTACGTGTTTGACGAGAATAACAACAGGCTTGATTTCAAGGGTTACAGAGCAGATAAAATCAATGATTTTGCCATTGAATACCTTAAAAAGCCTCACGAAAAGCCCTTTTTTATGTTTGTTTCTCAGCTTGAGCCTCATCATCAGAATGACAGATTGCGTTTTGAATCGCCCAAGGGGCTGAAAAACAAATTCAGAAATTATGAGGTACCGGGCGACCTTAAGGATACTTTAGGCGACTGGCGTGTTCAGATGCCCTCATACCTCGCCTGCTGCAACAGTGTCGACACAAACTTCGGCAGACTTATTCAGACACTCAAGGATGAGGGCCTTTACGATAACACGGTTATAATTTATACCTCGGACCACGGCTGTCATTTCAGAACACGCAATATGGAATACAAGCGCTCCTGCCACGAAAACAGCATAAAGGTTCCCCTTGTAATCACGGGCGGTGCCTTTACGGGCGGCGGCAGAATAAGTGACCTTGTTTCTCTTATCGACCTGCCCGCAACAGTGCTTGACATTGCAGGTGCTCAAATCCCCGAGCATTTTATGGGCAAGAGCCTTACCGATAAAAAAGGTCACGAAAGCGTATTCATTCAGATTTCGGAAAGTCAGATAGGCAGGGCTGTACGAACGGATCGATGGAAATACAGTGTTTCCGCAAAGGATGCCGATAAAGCCTTTGCAGATGAATACAAGGATGATTTTCTTTACGACCTTGAAAACGATCCTTACGAAAAAAACAATCTGATTCACTGCCCCGGGCACAGTGAAATCAGACTTGAAATGAGAAGGCTTCTGCTTGAATATATGCAGAAAGCCGGAGAACCCGTCTTAAAAATAACGGATTGACACAAGGAGATAAAATGAACCATAAGCTTGAAAAACCTCAGAGATTGCTGGACCTTGAAGGCAAAATTCTTGAAGCAGGCTGGGCTAACAAGCTCATTGCTGAATACAGTCCCTTCGACGTAAAGGCAAGCAAAATCAGAATAAAAGAATGGGATTATTACATTATCGTTGACGACAGAGGCTTTGCATTTTCAACGGTTATTTCGGATAACCGCTATCTCGGCCTTGCCAACGCCACTCTTTTTGATTTGAACGAAGGCAAAAAATATGATTACGTAATGCCCATAATAATGCCCAACGGCAGACTTCATATGCCCACCGACAGCTCAAAGGGTGATATTTTTTACCGCAATCCTTCTTCATCCGCAAGCCTTGCATATTACCACGAAGACGGCTTCAGAAGGCTGACGGGACATTACAAGGCAACAAAAACAAGGCCGACTTTTGATTTTGACATAAAGCTCCGTAAGTTTGAAAATGATGATACTATGGTTATCGCTACCCCTTGGGAAACGGATAAAAAAGCATTCTACTACAATCAGAAAATCAACTGTATGCCTGCGGAGGGCTACATAAAATTCGGTGACGTTAAAATCGACATTTCACCCGAAAGGAACTTTGCGACCCTTGACTGGGGCAGAGGTGTATGGACATATGAAAACACCTGGTACTGGAGTTCGGGTAACGGCTACATAAACGGTAAGCGCTTCGGTTTCAATCTTGGTTACGGTTTTGGCGATACGACCGCCGCAAGTGAGAATATGTTTTTCTACGACGGCAAATGCCACAAGCTTGACCGCATCCGTTTTGACATACCCGAAAATATTATGCAGCCATGGAAAATCATCAGCTCTGACGGACGGTTTGATATGGATTTCAGACCCGTTTATGACAATGCTTCAAACCTTAATGCGTTGGTTATAAAGCGTAATGCTCATCAGGTATTCGGCAAAATGACCGGTAAAGCAATTCTTGACGACGGCACCGTGCTTGAAATCAAAGACCTGCTTATGTTTGCCGAAAGAGTAATAAACAAGAACTGAAAGGAGAATGAAAATGAAGAAACTTTTTGCAATTATCCTTGCTTTTACATTTATCTTCACTCTGTCCGCAAGTGCTTTTGCACTTTCGAAAGAAGGCGGAATCGAGCCTCTCAAGGCGCAGTTTGTTCAGGGTGAAGGCCCCGAAGCCAACGGATATACCGTTGATTACAGCTACTATTCCCCCGTTAAGGAAAACGACACAACCAAATACCCTCTCGTTGTGTGGCTTCACGGTATGGGCGACGGCAAAGAGCCCGGAAGTCCCGTCAAAAAGAGCAACATAGCCTACTGGACAAGCGATGAATTCCAGGCACGCTTCAAGCCTGCAGGCGGTGCATTCATCCTTGCCGCACGCTCGAGAGAAGAAGATAACATCTTCTGGAGCAACGAAATGATTGAGCCTCTCAGAGCCGCAATCGACGAATTCATAGCGGATAACAAGGATAATATTGACCTTACAAGAATTTACGTGGGCGGTTACTCAATGGGCGGTAAAATGACACTTAAAATGGCGGTTGCCTACCCCGAAATGTTTGCCGCAGCCTTCCCCATCTGCCCTGCATGGGCACCCTCGGATGAGCTTTGCGGTATGCTTGCAGATACTCCCGTATGGATTACCTCCAGCACCCGTGACCCTCTTGTTAACTACTATTTGGCGGTTTCGCCTACCTTTGAAAGAATAACCTCCGTTTCAAACGTTGCGGCAGAATGCAGGCTTTCAACGCTCACAAAGGTATGCTATGAAGACGGCACAAAAACAAGCAGCAGCCATCACGCCTGGTATGCGGTAAACCACGATATGTTCAGCGATGCAAACGGAGATTATCACAATATGTCAACCGTAAACGGTCTTGGCGAGGAAGTCAGTCTCTCGTATCCCGACGGAATGATAAGCTGGCTCAGCTCTCAGACTTCGGATTATGACGGCACGCCCATTGCCGGCACCGGCAACCTTACATCCGAGCATTCAACGGATAACGTAATTTACTGCGACGGAGTTCTCGGCTTCTTTGAGCTTCTCTTCAATGCAATTAAGATGATAATAGGTATAAAATAACAACAGCGGCTTACATTTGTTTGTAAGCCGCTGCTTTTTATCAGAAAAGCTCTTCTTCAATTTTTTCAATAATCTTCGCTGTGCTGTGTGCAGTATTTTTAAGGGCGTTTTCACCGAAGGGAGATTTCAGACCTGCGCCTTCAATCAGCTCACCAAGGGACACGCCGCCTGTCTTTTTGAGGAATTCAACGTATTTTTCAAGTGCACCGTCAAAATCCTCTCTCGAAAGTCCCAGAAAGCCCAGGGCAACGCACTGTGCAATACAATAATCAATATAGTAAAACGGGCTTTCGTAAATATGCATCTGATACTGCCAGCGTGTGCCCAGCTCAAGATAAGGAATACCCTCAAAGGAGATATAGGGTCTGTATTTCTTTTCAAGCTTCAGATATTCGCTCTTTCTCTCATCAGGCGTCAGGTCGGGATTTTCATAAACTATATGCTGAAATTCGTCAACTATTGTACCGTAGGGAATAAACGAAAGTGCGTCAACGATATGCTTATAGCGGTATTTATCGGAGCTTTTGCCGAAGAAATCGTCCATATACTTATGGCAGAGAAATTCCATGCTCATACTGTGGCACTCGTGTGTTTCCATACCCGTAGGATAATCGGGCTCGGCATATTTGAACATATAATCCGCCGCAAGTGCGTGGCCGAATTCGTGGGTGATAACGTCGATATCACCGCTTGTACCGTTGAAGTTTGCAAGTATAAAGGGCTGCTTGTATTTTGCAAAGGTGGTGCAGTAGCCACCGCCGAATTTTCCGTCACGGGCTTCAACGTCAAAGGCTTCGGCATCAAGCATTCTCTGCATAAAGCCGCCGATTTCAGGCTTCATATCGTGATACATTTTCAGAGCATTCTCAAAAATCTCTTCCGTACCGATAACGGGTCTGGGCATTTCGCCCGTAACGCTGATTGCGTCGTCATAGTACATTATTTCATCCAGATTCAATCTGTTTTTTATGCGTTCTTTAAGCCCGGAAACGGCAGGAACAATATCGGTTTCAACGCTCTTTCTGAATGCGGCAACCATTTTTTCGTCGTAGTCTACCCTGCCCATTCTGTAATAGCCCAGCTCAACGAAATTTTTGTAGCCCAGCTTACGGGCAATCTGTGTGCGGATTTTAACAAGACCGTCAAAAATTTCATCGAACGTTTCCGCATTGGCTTCCATAGTTATGCCGATTGCCTCTGCAGCTTTCTTTCGCACGTCACGACTGTCATCCTCAAGCTTGCCTCTCAACACGGAAAGGGGCATTTTTTTGCCCTCAAATTCAAATGCAAGCTCGCCCATAAACTTTGAGTATCGGGTAACAAGCGCATTTTCCTGCTGTAAATCCTCAATCACCTCGGGCGAGAAGGTTTTGAGCGACATTTCAAAGCCTTTGAAAACTCTGGGATTTATCAGCTTTTCCGCATCCGCTTTATAAGGCGATTCGAGCATTGCCTTCTTATATTCATTCTCAATTTCGGAGAAAAGCGGCATTGCATTATCGTAATAATCCATCTCCGCATTATAGAATTCATCCCTTGTGTTGAGGGTGAAACGGCAATTTGCAAGGGCACAGGCGGTTTCGGCTTCTTCGCTTATCTTATTGAATTCATCTCTTGCCGCCTTCAGATCCTCTGCGGATTCTGCCGATTTGATTTTTGCGATTATCTTTTCGGCCTGTTCTTTTAATTCTTCAACCGTGATTCTTTTATACGGCATTTCGGAAACTTTCATATCTATTCCCCTTTTCTTTTGTCAACATTGCTATTATACTATGAAACATATATTAAATACAACATAAAAATAGAATTCAGACGGTAGATTTTTCTTGTTCTCCGTGCTATAATCAAAACAGCAAAGGAGGAATATTATGGCCTGCTTATTCACATATTTCACACACGGTTCCCGAGGCGACAGAGAACAGGTGTGGTTTTCGCTGAGCCGCGACGGACTTCATTGGAACGATATAGGCACAGACGAACCCGTGCTCTGCTCCCGACTCGGTACAAAGGGCGTGCGCGACCCCTTCCCCGTTTACGACGAAAAACAGAAAAAATATTTTATCATTGCAACCGACCTTAACACTTCTTCGGGCGATTGGGGCGAATTTTCCCGTAACGGAAGCCGATGCATTGTTGTATGGGAATCTGAAGATCTGATAAATTGGAGCGATGAAAGGCTTGTTGAGGTAGGTATTCCCGAGGCAGGCTGTGTGTGGGCACCCGAAGCGGTTTTCTGCAAGGAAGAGGATGCCTGGTTTGTCTTCTGGGCATCAAACGTAAAAGAAAGCGGAGATGCCGATTACAAACAGCGTATCTACGGTGCATTCACAAAGGATTTCAGAACGTTCACCGAGCCCTTCAAATTTATCGATAAGGATATTTCGGTTATCGATACAAACATTGTTTGGGATAAAGGCTTTTACTACCGCACGTCAAAAGACGAAACCAACAAGGTTATTTTTATTGAGCGCAGTGAAAAACTCATTCCCGAAAACGGCAGAGAATATGAAAAAATCATCTCTCCCCTGCTTGACGGATTCAAGGGTCTTGAGGGACCCGAGGTATATTACATCAAGGATTTGAAAAAATGGTGCCTTATCGCAGATCAATACGGCACTCATACGGGCTATCTGCCTATGCTGACAGACGACCTTTCAAGCGGAGAATTTGAAATTCTCAAGCCCGAGGAATACAGTCTCGGTATACATCAGAAACAGCACGGCGGTATAATCGAAATTTCCGACGATACCGCACAAGCGCTTATTGAACATTACGGAATATGGGATGGTAAACGATGATAAACAGAATTATCTCCTTGCTTCTTGTCATTTCAAACTGCATCAGTGGAGCTTTTTCGCAGGCGGCTGACTTTCTGCTTTTCCCTTCGTATGAAATGACAGAATCAATTCAGTTTGCTCAATCGCTGGGCAGCGGCTGGAATTTAGGCAACACCTTTGAGGCCTGCGAAAAACATTCAACCGAAAAAGCGGGTCTTGAAACCGAAACAATGTGGGGCAACCCCGAAACAACAAAAGAGCTTTTCGCTTTTGTAAAGGAATGCGGCTTTGACAGCATAAGAATTCCCGTCACCTGGGCACAGCATATGGGAGATGCGCCCGATTATACCATTGACCCTGCGTGGCTTGACAGAATAAATCAGGTTGTTGACTGGGTGCTTGAGCTTGATATGAAGGTTATAATCAACGTTCATCACGACGACGCCTTCTGGCTTATAACCGATAACGAGCACGCCGACAGCTCTGAATATATCCTCAGAAAAATCTGGTCACAGCTTTGCGAAAGATTTGCTTCATACGGTGAAAATCTTGTTTTTGAAACAATGAACGAGCCACGTGTTGTAGGTGCACAGGATGAATGGTCGGGCAACCCCGAAACGAGGGCTGTTGTGAACCGACTGAATTTTGCGGCACTTGACACCATAAGAAACGGCGGCGGAAACAACAAAACAAGATTTGTTATAATCCCCACCTATGCCTGCAGCGGTCTTGATGAAAATATAGACGCCCTTGCCCTGCCCGATGACAGCAGAGTAATTGTGACGGTTCATTATTATTTCGGCACCGCCCATCAGTCGGAATTTGCAGATAACGAAAGCAAATGGAGCCTTTCGGAAAAATTCTCGCTTTACAAAACCTTCAGAAGAATGCACAAGCGCTACATTGCCAAAGGCTACGGTGTAGTCAAAAGTGAATTCGGCTGGACCGACAGAACAAATCTTGAAAACCTTGCGGCAAATGCCGAATTCTACGTTGAGCTTGCAAAAAAATTCGGATTTCCCTGTATGGTATGGGATAACGGAAGCTCCTTTGAACTTATAGACCGCATCAATCTTACGCAAAAATATCCGGAATACATTGAAGCAATAACATAAAAAGGAGAATAACCATGTCGTTTATTTCAATCGTTTTAAGCGTTTTTACGGCATTTGCGGCAATGCTTACGCCGAAGTTTACCGCACCCGTTCCCGAAATATTTCAGGATGATTTCATACCCGTATTGCGCTTTGTTGCAACAAGCGATTCGCACATAAAAACTCTCGGTGACAACGGCTGCAAAAGAGTATCCTCAATGATTAAAACCGCATACGCAATATCGGATGCGGATAAAGATTATAACAAGCTTGATGCCGTTGTTTTCTCGGGTGATTTAACAGACAGCGGCTGGTTTGACTCCTTTGCCGCATTCACCGCCGTAACGGACACTGAACTGCGTGAAGGTACCGAAAGACTTGCTGTTGTTTCAAAGGCACACGACAGCTACACCTTCGGCAAATTTTCGCTCGGTATTTTTTCGGAAATGACAGGGCAGGAAGCCGATTTTCACAAGGTAATCAACGGTTTCCATTTTATCGGAATTTCAAGGTCGTCAACGTTAAAGCATTATACGGATTCTCAGGTTGAATGGCTTGATGCACAGCTTGCAGCCGCCGTTTCGGAAAGCCCCGAAAAACCCGTTTTTGTGTTCCAGCACGAGCACGTTCTCAACACGGTTTACGGCAGCAGCGAAACTGACGGCTGGGGTCTTGACACCTTCTCGCAGGTGCTTGAAAAATATCCTCAGGCAATTCACATTTCGGGTCACTCACATTTCCCGGCAAACGACCCGAGAGCCGTATGGCAGGATTCATTCACCGCAATAAATGACGGCGGTCTTGCATATTATGAGCTTGCCGTTGACGGAAAAAACGGACAGTTCCCCGAAGAAAAGGACAGACAGTCACAGGCGCTCATAATTGAGGTTGATGCAAAAAACAGAGTTCTTGTAAAGGTGCTTGACGTTGATGAAGGAAAAATCACAAGAGAATTTCTGATTGATAACGTCACAGAAGCAAGCAAAAAGAAATATAATCCCGAATACAGGGCAGCCGCTTCGTCAGCCCCCGTTTTCGGCAAGGATGCGGTTCTTTCCGTTGAAAAGAAAAACGGTAAATACTTTGTGACCGTTCCTCAGGCAACCGTTTCGGGTGACAACGAAATTTTCATTTACAGAATTACCGTTACAAATGCCAAAGGGAAAGAAACACACAGCGATTGGCAGTTTTCGGATTATTTCTTTGCAGATATGCCGGACAGCGTTACCTTTGAGGGCTTCCGTGCACAAAGCGGTTCAAAAATCACGGTTGTGGCAGAGGACGTATGGGGCAACAGAAGTGAGCCTCTGACAACAGAGATATGAAGATTCACTGTTTAAGGAGATATTTATGAAAAACGTTTTATCATTCCTTGCAACAAGACAGATTGTTGCTTTTTACGGGATTTTCGATATTCCCTCGATGATGTTCAAGGCATTGTGCGACTTTGATTTCAAGCGTATCGGTGCACTTTTCGTTGCACTTTTTCAGCTTTTCGGCGCATTCATTCTGGACACTCCCATAACTCCCTACAAGGATAAAATCGATATGGAAAAATTCAGCCTTGTGTGGGAGGATAATTTCGACAACGGCTTTGACACAACTCACTGGCAGGGTCATTACGTATACGGTGCCAACGACACTCAGCTTCGCGACACCGCATGGTGGAACAGAGATCAGGTAAGCTTTACCGATGACGGCTGCCTTAAAATCACCGTTGAATATAAAGAGGAAGGACCCAAAGGCGCAGGCTACTACTCATATGGAATGGAAACAAACCCCAACAAGCAGTATGACGAAGGCTACGTAGGTTATGAACAGCTTTACGGCTACTTTGAAATCCGCTGTATCCTGCCCAAGGGTGCAGGCATAAATCCTGCGTTCTGGCTTCTTTCTGACGGAATGTTCGGTGATACAACAGACGGCGGCGTTACAGGCGCAGAGGTTGACGTGCTTGAAACGAAAACGGATTACGACCCCGACAGCATCGAATTCGGTACGGTTATTCATACAATTCACGTTGACTCCTATGATGAGGCGCACAAGTGGGAAAACCAAGGTCTTTATTACGCTGACGACCCCTACAACAAATTCAACACCTACGGCGTTGAGTGGAACGAAAACGAATATATTTTCTACATAAACGGCGTTGAAACCGCAAGAACCTCCTTCGGCGGAGTTTGTCAGGTGCCTCTTTACCTTATTATTTCGGTGGGCGTTGACGAAAAAATTCAAGGCAACGAATATCTGCCCGCAAGTATGATTGTTGATTACGTCAGATGTTATCAGTATAAATAAGGTGTGATTCAATGAAAAAAGGAGCAAAGGCTTTTCTCGGAATAATTATTTCCGTTACATTGATAATTGCGTTGGGTGTTACGAATATCGTTCCCTACTTTGCGGTAATTCCCGATATGGTGAAGGTGGGAATCGACTATATTTCACTCGACAAAGACAAGAACTCCGTTTCACGGCAGAAGCTTTATGAAATTCTTACCGAAAACGAAAAAACGGAGCACCCCTTTATCCTTGCGGATAAATCCCGTTTTGACACCGTACGCAGCGAAGCGGAAAATTCATCCTTTACGGAATATACAAAGGTGCTCTGTTCATCCGTTATTGCAAATGCGGATGCTCTGCTTGATACGAATATCTATCCCCCTCTCCCCTACGTGCTTGACGAGGAGGACAGTATTCTGCCCATTTCAAGAGAAGTCATTAACCGAATGGTTATCCTTGGCTATGCGTGGCAGGTTACGGGCAATGAAAAATACGCCGAAAGAGCAGCTGCGGAGCTTGAAAACGCGTGCAGCTATGACGATTGGTGCACCTCTCATTTCCTCGCAACGGCAGAAATGGCGCTTGCTGTTTCAATAGGCTACGACTGGTTTTACGATTATCTTGACGATGAAACAAAGGCTATGCTTTCGTCCGTCACCTGGAAATATGCCATTGAGCCTGCACTGAACGATAACCACTGGTTCACCTGGTCAAAGAATAACTGGAACAGCATCTGTTACAGCGGCATAGGAATCGCCTGCATGACCTTTGCGGATGAAAACCCCGAAAAAGCGGCTGAATTCCTTGCCATGTGCTATGAGAATATGCCCATCGCCTTTGAAAATTTCACGCCCGACGGCGTATATGCCGAGGGGCCCGGTTACTGCCAATCGGGTATGAATTCCATCGTTTATTTCATTGCCTCTTCAAGAAACCTTTTCGGCACGGATTTCGGAATGTCGGAGATTGACGGTTTCAGAGAGCTTGGGTATTTCCCCGTATACG
Organism: Clostridia bacterium; assembly: GCA_017548045.1. Lineage (GTDB taxonomy): Bacteria > Bacillota > Clostridia > Oscillospirales > Acutalibacteraceae > CAG-177. The sequence goes on from JAFYNR010000016.1 coordinate 68,379, forward strand.
TAACCACACCCACGGGTATGTTCAACTTCGGTGACAACAAGGCGGAGCAATGCTATACTCCCGTTCTTCATTGGTATGCCGATGAATATGACTCGCCACTGCTGAGCGCATATCAGTGCACCGATTTCCCCGAGGAATTTACCCTCAACACATCCGACGGCACTGAAAGAAACGGTTCAGGCAGGGAGGATGCACTTTCATCACTGTGGTATAACAGGGAATATTCGCAGATTTCCGCAAGCTTTGAAAACGAGCCTCTTTTCTCTTATCTTGAATCGGATGTGGGTCAGCCCCTTGTGCTTATGAGAAGCGCATATCTTGATAAGAATGCTACTTTTGCAGGCATAAAGGGCGGATACAACTTCACAAATCACGGTGACCTTGATATCGGCACCTTTGTGTTTGACGCTATGGGTGAGCGTTGGGCTGAGGAGCTTGGTCCGGGGAGCTACGATGCACCCGGCTATTTTCTCAACACCCCTGCAGGCGGCAGATGGAAAAACTACTGCAAGCGTGCGGAGGGGCAGAACACCCTTGTCATAAACCCGAACGCAACCCTTGACGACCAGTACGTTCTGGCAGAGTGCGATTTCACGTCTTACGAAGAAAAAGACGGCGGCGGCACCGCACTGCTCGATATGACCGATGCCTACCGTATGAACGGTGCAACAAGGGTTACAAGAGAATTTGAGCTTTACAACGGTTCAAGCCTCAAAATCACCGACAGCGTGAAATGCATTGTGAAAAGCGAAATTTATTGGTTTATGCACACAAAGGCGGATATTGAAATAACCGATAACGGTAAGGCCGCAATTCTCACAATAAACGGCAAGCAGATGAAAGCAACGCTTTCGGGTGACGGCGAATTTTCCGTTATGAAGGCCGAAGCACTCAAGGGCAGATACGAATACGATGCGGATTATTCGGATATAAACAAGCTGACCGTGCACCTTAAAAACGTAAAAACGGCAGATATCTGCATAACCCTTGAACCCGTAATATAAAAAAATTTACCGTACACTGCGAAAACAGTGTACGGTATTTTTATTTGCTTAAGAATTCAAACGATTTTCTTCCGCTGACGGAGTGCTTGCCGTCAAAAATATCTATGCATAGTTTATCCTCGGCACCTGCCAGAGAATAAACTCTTTTTATTTTTTCGTGGGCTTCTTCGCTTGCGGCAACGGGGAAAAGTTTATCCCTCCTGCCCGATTCTATGAGAAGCTCTCTCGGTGCAAGGGCACAGGCAAAATCATAAATTTCACCCGTTTCAAGAATACGTGGAATATAGTTATCCGGGCAGTGCCACATTGAAAGTATACTGCTGCGGAAGGTATTCACATAGCCGCTGATAACGGTTCTGCTGAATTTTTCTTCAATAACCGAAGCATAAAGCGCCGTAAGTCCTCCGCCCGAAATTCCCATACAGCCTATTTTGTTTTTATCAACACACTCCATATCCGAAAGTATCCGTGCACACACAAGCGCCTGATACACCCGCATTGAAGCAACCGTAAGACCGTAGGGCAGAAGATGATGGGAAAGCTCATCGCAGGAGCTGATGTAAAAAGGCTTTGTCAAATCCTTCCGAAGCCTTGCCTCACCGAAGCCGAAAAGCTCGGGTGCAACAACAACGCATCCCCTTTTTGCAAGCTCAGCGCCGAAATTCTTCTGGTAATTATCAAGATAATTGAAACGCTTTTTCTTGCCGTTCTTTTTTATTTTCAGAATCTGCCTTACTCCGTAGCCGTGACCGCAAAGTGCAACTACGCCGGGTGCAGATTTTACGTTTTTCGGAGTAAGAACGTAGAAAAGCATATCAAGACCCTTGCAGATTTCCGCCGAATATCTCTGCAAGGTATAGTCGGGGTATTCAAGCACCTTGCCCTCGGGAACAATTTTAATTCTTTCGGGCTTGGAAGGAATATTATCAATATTCAGAAGTTCTTTTGTTTTTGCTTTAATTTCTCTGCCGATTTCCGATATGTCATCCCCGCTTTTTGCGTTTTCATAAGGCTTTCGGGGGATATTCATATAAAGCTCATCCATAAATTTATCGGGAGAAAATCTGCTTTTTTTCATAAACACACCCATCAAAAAATAATTTCGCCTGCGGTAACGGTATTTCTGCTGTCCGTACCCACCGAAACGGTGTATTTTGCGTCTGTTTTCCACTCTCCCTCTGCGGGGTCATAGAATTTGATGTCATCAACAGGCACATTTACCGAAATCTCAGCTGTTTCACCTGCTCCGACGGTAACTCTCATAAATCCCTTAAGAAGCTTTACGGGGCGATCCTCAAGAGTGTTTTTGCTTGAAACGTAAACCTGAACAACCTCATCGCCGCAAGCATCGCCCGTATTTCTGACAGTTGCTCTGACGGTAATATTATCGCCGTCTTTTTCTGCGGTGCAGTCCGATATTTCAAAATCCGTGTATGACAGACCGAAGCCGAAGGGATACTGAGGCTGAATGTTCTTTTTGTCAAAAAGGGTGTAGCCGTGATAATAGCCGTATTCGATTTCGGTTTTATTATCGGAAATATGCAGAAAATCCGGGTAATCCGTATCGTTATATGCGATTGTGAAGGGAAGCTTGCCGCCGGGGTTTACATCGCCGCTGAGAATATCCGCAAGGGCGTTGCCTCCCTCAAGACCGCTGTAAAACGAAAACAGAATTGCATCTGCACAGTCGGTCCACTCCCTGATAACGTAGGCACTGCCGCCCATAACGTTGACAACAAGCTTTTTCCCCGTTGCCGACAAGGCTTTGATAAGCGCCGCATCCTCGGCAGGTATGCGTAAATCAGCTCTGTCACCGCCCGAACCCTTGGGCTTCTTTTTCACGTTGCCCAGATTAACAAGGAACTCGCCCTCCTGAAGCCAGTCACTGCCGACACAAACAACGATATAATCGGAATTCTTCACGGCTTCAACGGCTTTCACGGTGTCACAGCCGTTGTATACGGTTACGTTTTCACTGCCGAAGCGACTTCTGATACCCTGATATGCGGTTACCGCATAAGGGCTGAAAACGTTACTGCTTCCGTGGTCGCCTACGTTAACCTTATCGGCGTATCTGCCCACAACCGCAATTTTTTTGTTTTCGGATATGGGAAGAATTTTATTGCTGTTTTTAAGCAGAACGGTACCCTTTGCCGCAACCCTTCTTGCAAGCTCCGTATGCTCTTTTGAAAGGATAACAGACTTGGGTTGTTCTTTATAAGCAGGCAGGGTTTTTATGAGTGCTTTCAGAATTCTGCCTGCACTCAGATCAATATCTGCCTCGGTAAGCTCACCTTTTTTCAGCTTATGATTAAGCACGGCATAACGGAAGAAATAAGGCATTTCCATATCCATACCCGCTTTTACGCTTCTGACCGCATCATAAATACCGTAAAAGAAGTCGGAAAGCGTAAAGCCCTCAAAGCCCCATTTATCTCTCAGTATGTCGGTAAGGAGTTCTTTGTTTTCACAGCTGTACGTACCGTTGACTTTATTATAGGCGCCCATTATTGACATTGCGCCTGCGTCGATGCACTTTTTGAAATGGGGAAGATACACCTCGTGAAGCGTTCTTTCATCTGCCCTTGCATCAACCTTGAAGCGTAAATCCTCAATGCTGTTGAGTGCATAGTGCTTGGGGCAGGCAATTATGCCGTTTTCCTGCATAGCCCTCGTAAGCGCCGCACCCATTTTACCCAGAAGGAAGGGGTCTTCGCCGTAGGTTTCCTGCGCTCTGCCCCACATAGGGTTGCGCAGAAGATTTATGCACACACCTGCGTAAAGGTTTGCACCCAGGGCGCTTGCCTCTTTTGCAAAAACCTTGCCGATTTCGTATTCAAGCTCATCGTCAAAGGTTGCACCTCTGAGCATTGAAACGGGGAAGCAGGTGCACTTGCCCATAACGATACCGCGGGGTCCGTCAGTGAAAAGCACAGGCGGAATTCCCAGCCTTTTGCAGCCGCCTGCAGGGTAGGCTTCGCCGTTATAATATCTGCCCTTTGTGAGAGTATTTTTAATTGTAACGCCCATAGCGTGACCCTGCATAAGGCGCACCTTTTCTTTGAGAGTCATTTCACCGAGAAGCTGATTTGTAACCCTTTCAAGCACTTCCGCCACGGGGTTTTCTTTGTAAATCTGTAACGCTTTCTCAAAATTCACTTTAATCCCTCCAACCTCAATAGCCTTTAAGCTTTTCCGTATCCTTCAGGAAATTTCTTTCTTTTGAGCCTTTTGTGAACTCAACAAGCACAATACCGTCAAAATCCTTTTCGATAAGTTTTTTCAGAAGTCTGTCAAGATAAGCCTTATCCTTCTTTTTGAACCTCTGTTCCCTCGCAAGGTCACGGTAGCTGACGTGAACGTTTTCGATATAACCGAAGGTTCTTTCAATTCTGTCAACATCGTAATCATATTTCAGATACCTTGACTGAAAATAGGTTCTGAAATTATCCGCATCAAGATCATCTTTGATTTTCAGAAAGGCGTCCGTATTGTTATTGTAAGTATTGTCGTGACATTCGGGGCACACAAGAAGATTATATTCCTTTGCAACCGAGCAGATGCCTTTCAGATCCGCAAGAATACGGTCATATTCAGCCTGCGTTGTTTCTTCGCTGTTTTTATTTCCAAGCCACACTCTTACAGACACAGCGTTCATAGCCTTTGCAATGCGGCAAATTTTCTCCCATTCGGCCTTATCTGCACATCCCACTCTGTAATAACTGCCGTAGGAGCAGATTTTTATATCTTCATTATCGCAGACGGATTTGACTATACGTGCCTCTTCCTCGTTCGTTACGTGAACGTCACCGCCCCATTCGATGTAGCGGACTCCTGCTTTTTTTGCAATTTCAACTACCTTTGCGGCGCTCAGCTTTCTGAACGTAACACTGCAGACACCGAGTTTAAGTCTGTTCATACGACACCTCGTTAAGATACTTTTCAAAAGGCTCATTCACTGCGGGAACAGGCTTCACTTCTTCAAAATAAACCTTACTGTTTTCGGTTACGGTCAGATATTTTCTGTATGAGGCATCCTCGGCAACGGTTTTGCCGTTTGCTCTGAACACCGCGCCTCCCCTGCTTCCCGTAAGAGGCATTTCACCGATAACCGTTTCAAGCAGAGCCTTTGCACTTATAAGCATATCCTTATCACGGAAATACTCGCTCAGTGATTTATGCCCTTTGGGGTATGCGGAAAGTATTTTGTTTATTTTATCGAGCAAGCGGCGGCACTCCTCCTCGTCACGAAGAAAGGCGGCACAACTGCTCATTTCACGTTTTACGTATGAATAATCTGCGGCTTCGTCAACCGCAAGCTCTCCGTACTTTTCAAAATAATCCTCTGCCACCTCAAAATCGCAGAAAGAAATATTCTTTTTGCTTATGTGCCTTGCACAGACAAGAGCGCTGACCTGAGTATCGTTAAGTGCGGTACCGCCGGGTCTCGCAAGCCCGAAGGTGCCTGCCGCCTCACCGATAACGTAAAGCCCTTCAACGTCGGTTTTCCAGTTATTATCGGTATAAACGCCGCCGTTGTTATGCTGAGCACAAACCGCAATACGCAGCTTTTCGGTATAAATATCAATCCCCTGTGCGGAGTAAACGTCAATCGCTTTGGGGTTAAGCTTACGAAGTCTTTCAATGGGTTTTTCGGCTGTTGCACCGTTTTTTTCAAGGTAATCACGGGCTTCCTCGCTCAACGCATCAAAAGAAAAGCCCTGGGGATTACGGGTAAAATCAAGGTAAACCCTTCTGCCCTTCCGGGTTTCATTATGCACCGCAATATCAATGCGCGATGATTTCTCAGCCCTTTCAAAGCTGAAGGGCCACTGATAGCCTTTGAGGAAGATATTACTGCACATTTCACCCGAATCGGCAAAACATTCGCTCAGAAATTCATACTCATTTCCGTTGTCATCAACGCTGACAAATCGTGGAACAACCTGCATAAAGCTGCCCGAAACGTTCCAGCGGAAATCAACGGATGACATACCGTACTGCCACTGAGAAAAGTTGCAAAGACGCACACCTGCTTCAATAAGCACACCCGTCATACCGTGCTGTGAATGGGGATAAACCGAATTTTCATAAATACAGGCAGGTGCACCCGTGGCACAAACAACGTTGTGAGAATAAAAGCACTCGAATTCGTTTGTTTCCGTATTAAGTGCGGCAACGCCCGCCGCTTTTTCGCCGTCCTTCAGAATTTCAATAACCTGACGGTTATCGTAAAGCGGTGTTCTGTTTTTATCAAGAACAACCTTTTCAAGCTGTTCCGTCATTATTTTTGAGGTAAGAGGCCCTACTGAGGTTGCTCTTACGGTGTTATCGTGGTCGGTTTTGTAGCCCGGATAGCCGCCGAATTCATCCTTTGGAAAATTCACACCGTAATCACACAATCTGAGAAAGCATCCGACGCTGTTTACCGCCTGAATATACATTTTTTCACCGTCGCAGCAGCCCGCGGCAAAAATATCGCTTGCCATTCTGTACGGGCTGTCCTGGGAAAAGCCGTCAAGAGAAAGCTTGTAATATGTCTGCTTGTCACTGCCCGTATTACGGGACGTACCGCTGAGTCTGTTTTCGGCAATAAGGGCAATATTTGTTACGCCCTGCTTATACAGACGGTCCGCAACACCGTATGCGGCGGCACCGCTGCCGATTATAATTGCATCGTAAACCTTTTTCATAAGCATCTCACGTTAAAGCCGCCGTCACAGTCAATAACCGTGCCCGTGCAGAAATCAAAATTGCCCTGTGCTATTGAGGCAACACACTTACCGATATCCTCAGGCTGACCCATTCTTTTTATGGGTGTTATGCCGTCAGCAATCAGCTTTTCGTATTTTTCTTTAACCTTTGAGGTCATATCCGTTTCGATTATGCCCGGTCTGATTTCCAGCACGCTTATGCCGTATTCCGCAAGACGGGCGGCATAAAGCTTTGTCATCATTGAAATACCTGCCTTTGAAATGCAGTATTCCCCTCTGTTGACGGATGCGGTGTAAGCCGACATTGAAGAAATATTGACAATTCTTCCGCCGCCGTTTTCAATAAGCAAAGGAGCAAATTTCTGAGTAACAAAGAAAGTACCTTTAAGATTTATATCCGCAAGGTCATCAAAATCTTTGGGAGTTATTTCAAGAATATCCTTACGTTCCTTCGGCGCAACTCCTGCGTTATTCACAAGCAAATCAATTTTACCGAACCTGTTCTTCACGGAATCAACAAGATTTTCAATGCATTGCATAACAGAAATATCACAGACCTCAAAAAACACCTTCAATGGGTATTGAAGTTGAAGTGAATTGATTTCATCGCTTCTTTTTCTTGCGGTAAGAATAACCGTATATCCGATTTTGAGAAGCTCTTTGGCAATGCCGAGACCTATTCCTCTGCTGCCTCCGGTAATAACTGCCGTCATATGTAACACCTCTTTATTTAACAAACTCACGGAAAAATGGCATATAAACCTCTGAATCCCTTACGGGGCAGCCTGCCACCGTGCCTGCACGCATAAGCTGTGAGCACTTACTGCATTTAAGGCAAAGCTTCTTTTTGTCAAGCTCACCCTTTTCAAGATAATCTCTGTAAAAATCGGGATATGCAAAGGTCAGTCTGCCGAAGCCCGCAAAATCCGCAACGCCCTCGTCAATGATTCTTTCGGCATAGCTCATTGCATTTTCACCGGGATACGTAAGACCCGATGCAATAAACAGCATATCCTTAAATTCGGTTTTCAGTTCCTTGGTAACATTATAAATTCTTTCCATACCCACGTTGCCGTCTTCAGGTGCGTTGATGCAGGGTCGGTTGATATGAGGTATAAGATAAGGGTTGCCGAGAGTAAGATTTATGAGCCTTATCCCTTTGTCGTACAGACCTTTTATGATTAATTTCGTTTCGGTTAAATCAATATTGTTGTTTTCATCAACACCGTAGCCGTAAGGGTAAGGGAAGCAGTCACAGGCATTGAGCCTTGTTGTAACGAAAATATCCTCGCCCACCGCATTTCTGACCGAATCGATACAGTCTAAATAAAGTCTTGTGCGGTTTTCAAGGCTTCCGCCGTAAATTCCGTCACGCTCTTTTGCGCTTAAAAATTCATTGAAAAGGTAGCCGTGACAGCATTTTACGTCAATACCGTCAAAGCCTGCCTCACGGGCGAGAATTGCGGCATTATAATATTTTTCGGGAATGGTTTTGCAGTAATCATCCGTTGCAATCACATATGGCTGATTCTCCTTGCCGATTTCCCAATGAGGGTTGCGGTACGCAACGATAGGCTCCGGTGTGCCGTTGGGCTTACTGAATCTGCCGCTGTGGGTAAGCTGAACGATTATAACGGGTTCAAAGCCGTTAGCCTCAAGCGAAACAGCCTTCACCTCATCAATCAGCGACTTGAAAGAAGCCTTGGTATTTTCGCTCAGATAAAGCTGTCTGGGATTTGCTCTGCCTTCGGGGCAGACGGCGGTTGCCTCAAACCAGATTATACCTGCACCGCTTCGGGCAAAGCGAAGGTAACGGCGGCGTGTAAGCTCATCAACCGCACCGTCATACGTACCGTCACAGCCCTCCATAGGATGAAATACCACACGGTTTTTTATAACTCTGTTATGTAATTTAATTTCGGAATCAAGAACAGTATGCATAGTCATTTCCCTTTTAAAATTTGTTACATATAATTATATCAAATACTGCGCACATAAGCAATAGTAAAAAGCCCGAAGCACAAAAAACGCACTTCGGACTTAACCTTAAAAATATTTTGAAATAAACTCTTCCGTTGTACTCCAATAAAGCTCATTTCCCGCAAATGCGGCATTTGCGTGGAAGGCACCCGGCACCGTAAGCATCTGCTTGTAAGGTGCGGTACAGCTTTCGTAAAGAGGCTGCATCATATGATAGGGAACAAAATCATCATCCGCACCGTGGATAAACAGTGTGGGTGTTTTTGATTTTTTCACCGCCTCAATGGGTGCACAAAGCTTGAAATCAAAGTTCTTGCGGCGCAGAGATGCAAAATTTGCAGACTCAACCACAACGGGAGGCATATGAAACATCTGCTTTGCCTGGTAAACGTATTCGTCCCAGCAGCTTGTATAGCCGCAGTCGGCAACGGCACAGACAACGTTTGAGGGGATATCCTCACCCGTTACGAGCATTGTTGTTGCACTGCCCATTGAAACGCCGTGCATAAGAATTTTTGCCTCGGAATTCCGCTTTACTATGTACGAAATCCAATCCTTGATTGCGGTTTTATCGTGGAAGCCCATTGAACAGTATCTTACCGAATCACTGTCGTGACCCACCATATGAGGAAGAATCACGTTATAACCCAGCGTATGATATTTCCACGCATAATGGGACATAACGTTGGTTTTTGCGGAGTAACCGTGAATAACTATTGCCCAGTTATCCGTAGGCTTTTCGGCAGGAATATAATCGGCACGCATATCTCTGCCAAGATTTGAATAAATCGTAAGAATTTCGGGCTTGATTTCATCATACCAGGCAAGACCCTGCTGATAAATTTCGTTTTCAGCCCAGAATTTATCCTCAACCTCGTTGCGGAAAAATCCCTTTGAGGACATCCAATTCTGAATATCCATATTCAGCACACAATTATACATAACCTCGCCTGCGGCAAGCAAAACCGCACCTGCGCCCAGTGCAAGACCCGTAATCGCTTTCACTGATTTTTTCATATTTCCGCTTCCTTTTTTCAAAATAAAGACTTATGCCTCAATCTTATGGAAGATTTTCTTGCCCTTCTTCACAACAACGGGCTTCTCTTTGAGTGCCGCCTGAGTGAAGCTGAGAGTGAAATCCGTTACCTTTGCATCGTCAACGGAGATACCGCCCTGCTGAACAAGACGTCTACCCTCGCCTCTTGACTTTGTGATTTCAGCCTTCATAAGGATATCAAGAATATCTATTGAACCGTCTGTGAAATCAGCATCGGTAAGAGCTGTTGCAGGCATATTGTCAAGGTCAGCCGCACCGCTGAAGATAGCCTTTGCGGCGGCCTGTGCCTTGGCTGCTTCTTCTTCGCCGTGAACAAGCTTTGTAAGCTCAAATGCAAGGATTTCTTTTGCCGTATTGAGCTGACTGCCTTCCCAGCTGTCCATTGCATCAATTTCTTCAAGAGGAAGGAAGGTAAGCATACGGATGCACTTGAGAACGTCATCATCGGCAACGTTGCGCCAATACTGATAGAATTCGTAGGGTGAGGTCTTTTCGGGGTCAAGCCACACTGCACCCGAAGCGGTCTTACCCATCTTCTTGCCTTCTGAGTTAAGGAGAAGGGTGATTGTCATTGCGTAAGCATCCTTGCCCAGCTTCTTACGGATAAGCTCCGTACCGCCAAGCATATTTGACCACTGATCGTCGCCGCCGAACTGCATATTGCAGCCGTACTCCTTATACAGATGATAGAAGTCGTAGCTCTGCATAATCATATAGTTGAACTCAAGGAAGGAAAGACCCTTTTCCATTCTCTGCTTGTAGCATTCTGCACGGAGCATATTGTTAACCGAGAAGCAGGCGCCTACCTCACGGAGAACCTCAACGTAGTTAAGGTCAAGAAGCCAATCGGCATTATTGATCATCATAGCCTTGCCCTCACCGAATTCGATGAATCGGCTCATCTGCTTTTTGAAGCACTCAACGTTATGCTCAATGGTTTCTTTGGTGAGCACCTGGCGAAGGTCGCTTCTGCCCGAAGGGTCACCGATCATACCGGTACCGCCGCCGAGAAGGGCAATGGGTCTGTTGCCTGCCATCTGGAGACGCTTCATAAGGCAAAGTGCCATAAAGTGACCTACGTGGAGACTGTCTGCCGTGGGGTCAAAGCCGATATAGAAAACAGCCTTGCCGTTGTTGATAAGCTCTCTTATCTCTTTTTCGTCTGTTACCTGTGCAATAAGACCTCTTGCAACAAGCTCTTCATAAATCTGCATATTAAACATTCCTTTCGGTAATTATAAACTTGTTTATTCAATGTATGATACATTATCGGTTCACGCTTTGTCAAGTGCTTTCAGCCATTCCTCGGCAATAAGCATATGACCCGCTATGCTGGGATGTGTGCCGTCCCAGACAAAATACTCCATTCTGCTCCTTGCCGCCTGCTCATAAATCTTATCGTAAAGCGGAACAAAGATACAGCCGAACTCCTCTGCAAGCTTCGGCGCAACGGCTCTTATCTTTTTATTCACCTCGATGCGGTAAGGTACGGAATCCTCGGGATCATTGGTATCGGGACGCTCAAAGAATTCCTCAACACCGTCGGGATGGGGTGTATTTTTATATGAATGATCCGTAGGGTCAAGGGGGCAATAGAACGGTTCGCAAAGAACTATCTTTACCTCACCGAGTTCTTTTCTTGTAAGCTCGAGAATCGCACGGAGATTGGTTTCATATCTTTCGCAGGCTTCGTCGGGAGTAAGCCTGTTGAAATAGCCGTAGCTCCCCTCGTTGACGCCGACGAGTATGCTCAGCAGAGTCGGTTTGTTATCAAGCACATCCTCCTGCCATTTTTTAAGCAGGTCAACAGCATTCTCGCCCGAATATCCCTTGTTTATGAACTTAGGCATATTCTCCGCATTGTCAAGGGAAAGCCTGCCTGCAACGACGTACTGATAGCCGTGACCCATAATGTGATTGCAGTCCATATTTTTTTTACGGTTGCCGTCGGTTATGGAATCTCCCGAAAAAAGAACAACGTCGTTTTTTGAAAGCTTCATTGTGTCACCTCAGATTTTCAAGCACTGCCATTGCATTTCTGATATCGCTTTCAAAATCGATAACCTCGGCTTCGATTGAACAGTATTCAACGCCTGCCGCCTTCAGTGCTTCAACAAAATCCGCCTGCCTGAATTCATCCTTCCCGGTGGGATAAATTCTTTTTCTGCCCGATTCCGGGTCGGGTGCGGGGTTTGAGGTATGTGCGTGCACAAGCCAATCCTTATATACGGCAAGGCACTCCATCGGCTCATTCTGAACGTACATATGAGCAACGTCCGCAAGCACCTTTACAAGAGGCGAACTGACCGCCCTTGCAATCTCAACACCGTCTGCAACCGTATTTATTGCGTTACATTCCTCGGGTCTGAGAGGCTCAATGGCAATGGTGATATTATATTTTTCTGCCAGAGGCACAACAGCATTTTTAAGGAAATCAACTATGTGACCTCTGCCTTCTTCAAGGCTCATGCCATCCGGAATACGCCTTGCCGCAGATGAACCGAAAACAAGATATTCAATCCCGAGATAAGATGCTTTTTCAAAAAGCTGTGAAAGATATTCGTTTATTGCATTTTCATCTTTTTCTTCGCCCATAATACGCATACCGATGAAGCAGTTTGCCGCCACAACGGTCAGACCCGTTGCCTTCATTGCATCAAGATGGGCTTTATCTTTTTTTGCAATTTCCTGGCAGTGGCTTTCGGCATAATCATAGCCGCAGGCTTTCAGAAGCTTCATTTTTTCAATGTCGGTACCTACGCAAGCACCGAATTTCATACGCAGTCCCTCCTTGCGTTATTCAGCATTTCTTTTGCTGTTTCTATCTGCAGTGCGGTCACTCCGCCGCCTGCGGTTATCCTTGCAATTTCGGCGGCTCTGCCGTCAAAATCAAGGGTATCTATCTTTGTATAGGTTTTACCGTCTGCAACGGTTTTGGTAATTTTCATATGGCTGTCCGCCTGTGCGGCGATACGGGCAAGGTGGGTTACGCATATAACCTGCCTGCCTTTTGAAGCCTGATGAAGCTTCAGCGCAATTTTCTCTGCCGCAGAGCCGCTGACACCCGTATCGATTTCGTCAAATATAAGAGTATCAACACTGTCCTTATCGGAAAGAACATTTTTGATTGCCAGCATAATTCTTGAAAGCTCACCGCCGGATGCGATTTTGGCTATGGGTCTGGGCTCCTGCCCTGCGTTGGCGCTGATTAAAAATTCAATGGCATCAGCGCCCTTTGAGGTAAGGGCAGTGGCTTTGCGCTCAACAATGAACTCTACCTTGGGCATATCAAGAAATTCAAGCTCAGCCTTAACCTTTTTTTCAAAATCCGCCGCAGTGCTCATTCTGCTTTCCGTCAGCCTTGCCGACAAAATTTTAATTTCATCCGAAAGGGCATAAAGCCTTTCTTCAAGCTCCGATATTCTTTCGTCCGAAACCTCAATGGCGTTTCTCTCGGCAACGGATTTTTCTAAAGTATCAAGAATATCCTTTTCGGTTGTACCGTATTTCATTGAAAGACGGTAGAGAAAATCAAGCCTTTCGTTGATTTCGGAAAGCCTTTCGGGGCTGTAATCAAAGCCCTCCGCAAGCCCTCTTATTTCTGCCGCATAATCCGCAAGCTCGTAAGAAATTCCTCTTACTCCCTTTGCCGCATTCTCTGCATCCTTATAATATTTTGAAGCCGTTTCAAGCTCCCCTGCACATTCCTCAACACCCGAAAGAATACCTGCCTCATCGTTGAGGGCTGAATATGCTTTCTCAAGAGCTTTTATCACTCTGCCGCTGTGCTGCAAAAGCTCTTTTTCTTTCGCAAGCTCATCTCTTTCACCCTCACGGACCTGCGCCTGCTCAATTTCACCGATAACAAAGTTCAGATAATCAAGCCTCGCCGCCTTCTCATCTCTTGTATCATAAAGCGAATCAAGCTCTTTTTTCACGGAAACAAGGCTTGTGAATACTTTTTTATACTCATCTCTCAGCTCTTGATTTTCAGCAAGCAGGTCAATGAATCCGCAGTGCTTATCGGGTGAAAGCAAAGCCTGACTGTCGTGCTGACCGTGTATATTGATAAGACCCGCACCGATTTCCTTCAATGCAGAAACCGTGGCAGGGCAGCCGTTGATACGGCATATATTTTTACCTGAGGCATTGATTGAACGGCTGAGCACAAGTGTATCATCAGGCATTTTTTCAATACCCATTTCATCAAGAATACGCTGTGTTTCACTGCTTACATCAGCAAACTCCGCATAAACCCTTGCACTGTCCGCACCTGTGCGGATAAGCTCTCTTGACGTACGCTCACCCAGCACGGCATTGATGGCATCAATCACAATGGATTTACCTGCACCCGTTTCACCGGTCATAACGTTAAGACCGCCGGCAAACTCAATCTCCGCACTTTCGATAACGGCTATATTTTCGATTTTCAAACCGACAAGCATAGAATCCTCCGATAAATCAGCCTACAAGCTCCATAATGGCTTCCTTCATCTGATTTGCAAGCTCAGGTGTTCTGCAAAGTGCAAAAATGGTATCGTCGCCTGCAAGAGTGCCTACAAGACCCTCCCAGTGCATCGAATCCAGTGCGGCGCAGGCTGCCTGAGCCATACCCGTATAACAGCGGATAACAAGGGTGTTGCCTGCGTAATCGGCTGAAATTACGGAATGAGCAAAAATACTTCTGTACTTACCCAGAAGCTCACCCGAATCACCGTTATCAACGGCATAGCGGCTTCTGCCCATTTCGTCAACCTTCTTGATGAGCCTCAAATCCTTGATATCTCTCGAAATGGTTGCCTGAGTTGTGTCAAAGCCCTCGCTTCTGAGCATTTCAAGAAGCTCTGTCTGAGTTGAAAGGCAATGGCGGTCAATGAGTCTGATTATGGCTTCGTGTCTTCTCTTTTTCACAATCCTTAATCTCCTTTATCTTCTTTGTGCAAGTTTTTTATAGAGTATGTCGATAAAATTATCCGACTTTATTCTGATGAAATTTGCGGTGAATTCAGCCCTTGAAACCTCTGCGTAACAGCCGCTTTCAATGGTAAGAGGCTGAACTCCGTCAGACGAAATGCAAAGGGTGTTCCCCTCTGCGGATTCAACCGTAAGCACCGCATCGGGTCTGAATATAAGGGATCTGTCCACAAGAGAATGGGGGCAGAGAGGTGTAAGCAGTATGCTTTCAAGCTCGGGGTCAACAACAGGTCCGCCTGCTGAAAGCGAATATGCGGTTGAGCCCGTGGGAGTTGAAATAAGCACACCGTCACACAGATAACTGTTGAAGCGGCTTGAATTGAGGGATACGTCAATAGCCGTCATCCTCTGCTTTTCTTCATTGGTGATAAGGCAATCGTTAACGCAGTAGTCACTGCCGATTACTTCACTGCCTTTCTTTATGTTCATTTTGAGCATAAGCCGTTTGTCGAGGGTGTAATCACCTTCAATAAGCCTTGAAAGCAGGTGAAGTTCATTATCTTCAAGCCCTGCCATAAAAGCAAGCCTGCCTGCGTTAACACCGAGAATAGGCTTCTGCCTGACAGCGGCAAGCTTTGCTGCGTGGATAATCGAACCGTCGCCGCCTACGGCAACAACTGCATCACAGCCGTCAAGAGCTTCAGCCTCGGGCAAAAATGCCGCGCCCGTATGCTCAAATTCGTTTTTGTATTCATCCGTAAAGCAGAAATCCGCACCAAGCCTTTTAAGGCTCCGGCAGATGCCTGCCGTTACACCCGACGCCTCTTTACGTGTCAGGTTAGGTATAAGAGCAATTTTCATAGTCTTAACCTCTATTTATCAAGATTTTCGTGAGAGCGTTCAACAAGCTCCTCAACGGAGCCTTCCCACAGCATCTCACCCATATCCGCTTTTTCAATATGCATAAGATATTCGATATTGCCTTCGGGTCCTTTTATGGGAGAAAAGTCCACTCCCAGAACCTTAAAGCCGTTTTCCGCGGCAAAATCCGTTATGCTTCTCACCACGTCCGCGTGAACGGATTTATCCCTTACAACGCCTTTTTTGCCGATGTTTTCTTTGCCTGCTTCAAACTGAGGCTTTATAAGGCACACCGACCTGCCGCCCTCTTTAAGCAGAGTATGCATAACGGGAAGTATCAGCTTGAGCGATATGAACGATACGTCAACACTTGCAAAATCAACCTCGTCGGGCACCTGCTCACGGGTAACGTAGCGGAAGTTGGTTCTTTCAAGATTGACCACTCTTTCGTCGCACCTGAGCTTCCAGGCAAGCTGACCGTAGCCAACGTCAATGGCAAAAACCTTTTTTGCACCGTTTGTCAGCATACAATCCGTAAATCCGCCCGTTGATGCACCGATATCCATACATATGCAGTCCGTAAGATCAAGGCTGAAGCTTTTCATTGCCTTATCAAGCTTCAGACCGCCTCTGCTGACAAAGGGATTCACCGCCCCTCTGACTTCGATTACATCGGTTTCTTTTATGTTTACGCCGCCCTTAAGAGCCTTCTGACCGTTAAGGTATACGCTGCCTGCCATTATCATAGCCTTTGCCTTTTCTCTGGTTTCCGCAAAGCCTCTTTCATAAACGGCAACGTCAAGCCGCATTTTTTCACTCATTGCATAACCTCATCAAATATTTTATTCGCCATTTTTTCTCCGCTGAGAGAATACTTATCCATAAGCGCATTAACGCCTGCGTGGGAAACGAATTCGCCGTCAACCGCCGTCAGCGACCAGGTGCCGCAATAGCCGTTTTCAAGAAGCCTTGATGCAAAGCCTTCGCCCGTACCTCCCGAGCGCATACCTTCTTCGAAGAAGTAAAGCTTTTTGCATTTCAACGCTTCTTCAACCGCACCGACAGGCAGGGGTTTTATTTTGTGAAGCTTGATTATCTTCACGTTAAGACCTTTTTCCGCAAGCAGATGAATAGCCTTGACTGCGTTGAAATAAAGTCTGCCGTAGGTGACAACGGCAATCTCCGCATCAGCATTGCCGATAACCTCGTAATCCGCACCGCTTGTATTGCCGAAATCCCCTGCGTCGGGCATACTGCCTCTGGGATATCTGACCACAACAAGGTTTTCGTCCTTGTAGAAAGCGTTATACATAGCCTTTGAAAGCTCGTTGTAGGTTGCGGGGGAATAAACGGTGGTGTTGGGCATACTCTGCACCATTGACACGTCAAAAAGGCCCTGATGAGTTTCGCCGTCTTCACCAACGAAGCCTGCTCTGTCAACGGCAATAACCGTTTTTCTTCTCTGCAGTGCACCGTCGTGAATAAGCTGGTCGGCACACCTCTGAAGGAAGGTTGAATAAACCGCAAAGACGGGAATCATACCGCCTGCGGAAAGACCGCTGGCAAAGGTAACTGCGTGCTCCTCCGCAATGCCCACGTCATAAAACCTGTCCGAATAAGTTTTCGAAAAATCCTCAAGCCCCGTACCAAGCGCCATTGCCGCAGTTATGGCGCATATGCGCTTATCCCTGGATGCAAAGGCACAAAGGGTTTTGCCAAAATAGGAAGAATAGCTGTCACCCGATGAAAGGGGCTCGCCCGTATTCACGTCGAATTTTGAAATACCGTGGAATTTTTCCGGTGAGGTTTCGGCAAAATCATAGCCTCTGCCTTTAAGAGTGTTGATATGGATTACGACGGGGGCGGCAATCATCTTTGCACTGTCCATAGCCTCACAAAGCTTGCCGATGTTGTGGCCGTCGATGGGTCCGATATATCTGAAGCCCAGATCCTCAAAAAACGAGCTGGAGTAGATTATATTCTTGATGTTCTGCTTTATCTTCATAAGGCATCGGGCAAGAGGCTTACCTGCAAGAGGAATCCTGCGGAGAGTCTTTTCCGTGCCTGCCTTGAACTTATAGTATTCGGGCTTTGCCCTGAAAGCGGCAAGATACCTTGCCATTGCACCCACGTTCTCGGATATGGACATTTCGTTATCGTTAAGAATAACAATCAGCCTTGACTTTGTTGAGCCTGCGTGATTGAGTGCCTCATAAACCATACCGTTACCGAAGGAGCCGTCACCGATAACCGCAACGGCAAAATTCTTTGAGCCCTTCGATGCATTTGCCGCCGCAATACCTGCCGCCTGTGACAAGGATACACCTGCGTGACCCTCATAAAAGCTGTCGTGCTCGCTTTCATCGGGACGCACAAAGCCCGATATTCCGTTTTCCGTTCTGAGTGTTGAGAACAGGGAGCACCTGCCTGTAATCAGTTTGTGTGCATAAGCCTGATGGCCAACGTCCCAGATTATTTTATCCTCGGGCGAGTTGAACGTCTTATGCAAAGCAACGGTAAGCTCAACCGTACCCAGATTTGACGCAAGGTGACCGCCCGTTGATGCCACGGTATCAACAAGGGTTCTGCGTATTTCCGTGCACAGCGCTTCAAGCTGACCGTCGTCAAGCTTTTTCACATCCGACGGGCCCGATATTCTGCTGAGAATTGAGCAATTATCTGTCATATACGTCAATTTTTTCTTTCGGAAAGCCTGTCCGCAAGCTCCGAGAGAAATTCTCCTTCACTGCCGAAAATATCAAGTGCCGCCCTGGCATTCTCCGTAAGACGGCGTGCATATTCTTTGGATTTTTCAATTCCGAGGTGAGAAACATAGGTTGACTTTTCATTCTGGCTGTCGCTTCCCACAGGCTTGCCGAGGGTTGCGTCATCGCTTGTAACGTCAAGAATATCGTCAACTATCTGGAAGGCAAGTCCGATATTCTCGCAATAATTTTCCGCCGCGGCAATTTTCTCATCATCCGCACCTGCCGCAATGCAGCCCATAACCGCCGCAACCCTTATCATCTCGCCTGTTTTGAGTCTGTCGGTGGCACGGATTTCATCAAGCGAAACAGCCTTCCCCTCGTTGGAAAGATCCATTACCTGACCGCCTATCATACCCGAAATACCTGCCGCCTTTGCAAGCTCAAGCGCCGCCTTTGCTTTTTTATCGGCGGAGACGTCCGAAGAAAGAACGGTTTCAAAAGCCAGGGTAAGAAGCCCGTCACCTGCAAGAAGGGCGTTTGCTTCGCCGTAAACCTTATGGCTTGAGGGCTTTCCTCTGCGCATATCATCGTTATCCATACAGGGTAAGTCGTCGTGGATAAGAGAATAGGTATGAATCATTTCCGCACCTATTGCAAAAGGAATTGCATCTCTGTAATCGCCGCCGCAAATACGGCAGAATTCCAGAGTAAGCACAGGTCTTATACGCTTGCCGCCGTTGCCGAGAGAATACGACACGGCATCAAGCATCACGTCAAGACCGCAGGATTCTCTGCCCTCAAAAGCAGCCGCCGATACGTAATAAGCCGCCGCTTTGTTTATTTCGTCAACGTAATTTGCAAAAATTTTATTGAAATCATTCATCGTCATTTGCCTTTCCTGCAGAAAGCTCCGTAATTTTAAGCTGTGCCGCATCCAGCACCTTTGCACATTTTGCGGCAAGGGCAGTGCCTTCCTCATAAAGCTTTATCATTTCTTCAAGAGGAAGATTGCCGTTTTCAAGCTTTTCGGTTATTTCTTCAAGCCTTGCAACCGATTTTTCGTAGTTAATGTTAGCCATTTTTAATATCCTTTACTTCACATTCAAGCGTACCGTTGCTGAGGATGAGGTCGATGGTTTCTCCCCTTTCAACAGCATTGACGTCCGAAATTATTTTGCCCTGTCTGACAACCGCACCGTAGCCTCTCGCAAAAATTTTAAGCGGACTGAGTGCATCAAGCTTTTCACACAGTGATGAGAATTCTTTTGACTTCAGCGCCATATTGCGGCTGACCGACGACTCCATTGCCATAACGGCTTTATCGCATCTGACACGCAAATCATCAATATAATTCTGAGGGCTGTGCCTCTGAAGTGACATTTTTGCAAATTTCACCCTTGCGGCTTCGCCGGAAATTCTGTCGCATACGGAATTGCTTATCCGCCTGCGGAATGACTCCAGCATCTCGCGCTGCTGAAGCGAATCGGGCACGGCAAGCTCTGCCGCCGCAGAGGGTGTGGGTGCTCTCAGATCCGCCGCAAAATCGCAGATTGTGAAATCCGTTTCGTGGCCTACCGCAGAAATAACGGGTATTTCGCTTGCGGCAACCGCCCTCGCAACAATCTCCTCGTTGAAAGCCCACAGCTCTTCAACCGAGCCGCCGCCTCTGCCCACAATAAGCACGTCCGCCGCTTTGTTTTTATTAAAAAGCTCTATCGCCGCTTTAATCTGATGTGCCGCATACTCACCCTGCACCGCAACGGGGCAAAGAACAAGCTCCGTCAGCGGAAAACGGCGGGATATTACGTTGATTATGTCTCTGATTGCCGCACCCGTAGGCGAAGTGACAACACCTACCTTTTTGGGATAAACGGGTATGGGCTTCTTCTTTTCCGCATCGAAAAGACCTTCCCTTGCAAGCCTCTCTTTGAGCTGTTCAAAAGCAAGGCTCAGCGCACCCGTACCCTCGGGCATCATATCATCGATATAAAGCTGATACTGACCGTCACGCTCAAACACCGCAACCCTGCCCTTGATGATAACCTTCATCGCATTTTCGGGCATAAATTTAAGACGCATATTGGCGGTTTTGAACATAACCGCCTTGATTGAGGAATTTGCATCCTTGACTGTCATATAGTAATGACCCGTTTTGTAATGATTGGTGAAATTCGAAATTTCTCCTTCAACGAAAACGGTCTGTAGATTCATATCCTGCTCGATGATTGATTTCACGTATCTGTTGAGCTGGCTTACGCTCAAAACAACACCGTTACTCATTGAAAGCCCTCCCTGCAAGTATTGCAACGCCTGCCGCATTATCGCAGGAAAAATCGGGCTCGGCAAAGTATGCACCAAATCTGCTCTGAATTTTATTTCTGATAATGGAATTCGACATTACTCCGCCTGCAAAAACAAGCGGCAGATTTCCGTATTTCTCAAGAGCGTATTCCGTCATTTTTTCAAGAGTTTTGCAGATGAAATCAAGGCAGTAGCGTGAAACGTCTTCCTTGCTTTCACCGCCTTCAAGCATCCTTCTGCACTGATTTTCGAGACCTGAAAGACTGCACTTGCCATCTTTAACGCACACCTTGGGGTTAAACACCTTATCGCTTTTAAGTGCAAGTGCTTCAAGACCTTTACCGCAGGGAAAAGGAATGCCCATCATAACCCCTGCTCTGTCAACAGCCTGTCCGCAATTAAGATCAAGAGTTTCTCCGATTATCTCAACGTCAAAAGCCCTCTCACCGTCCGGAGATACAAGAAGCATTTCGCTTGTGCCTCCGGAAACGTGAAAGGCAATAAATTTTTCATTCATAAGATTCATTTTGCCGCTTGAATAAAGCGCCGCCGCAACGTGGCCCGCCTGGTGGGAAAAGCCGTACACGGGCTTACCCGTTGCACTGCCTATGCATCTTGCCGCATTTACGCCCACGAGGAAGCAAGGCATATACGAGCCCTCCGCATCCCTGGGCTTTTCCGAAACACCGATTGCATCAAACTCCGTGCCGTATTCCTCAAAAAGCTTTTCAACAAGCGGATAAAGCCTTGCGGTATGATGAAAAACCGCATCGCTCTGACGCAGACCCTTCTCCCCTTCTTTGACGGGCAGAAGAAGCTTCCGCTGAAAAACCCCGCCCGTTTCACTGTCGTAAATACAGGCAGAGGTTGTGTAATTGCTTGTGTCTATTCCCAGAGTACGCATTACTTTGCTTCCCTTGAAACCGAGCCGAGAATTCCGTTTACGAATGCGGAATCATCCTTGGCGGCATACATTTTGCAAAGCTCAACGGCTTCGTTGATTGAAACACCCACGGGAATATCGTCAAAATATTTAATTTCAGAGATTGCAAGTCTGAGCACGGCGAGGGCAACCTTCGAGATACGGTTTATCTTCCAGCCCTTTGAATATTTCTCGATTGTCGCATCGATTTCTTCAACGTTTTCCCATGCCGTGAAAGCAAGTGCTTTCACAAACTTACTGCCTGTTATTGCCTCGTTTTCAACCGCAAAATCATAAAGCTCTTCAACTGCGGTTTCACCGTCAAATGATTTTTCGAAAAGCAGAATAAAAGCCTGCTCTCTCTCTTCACGTCTTGTCATAATTCCCTCCGAAAAAAGGATTTGATGTTGTGTTTGAAAGAATTATAACACTTTATGATTAAATATACAACATATTTTGAAAAATATTTATTTTATTCAATATTCCATTTCGGTAATGGAGATTTTGTCAACACCCAGACCCGCCTGCTTCACAACGATTTCCTTGATTTTCACAAGCGACACATCGTCAAGTGAGCCGTTTTCAACAATTATTTCCGCAGTGCCGCCGTTGAGAATAACAAGATTTTCACAGCCTGCCTTTGCATAGATGAGATTTTCAAGGTCGCTTTCAAGGGCTATGGATTTTGAAAGCTCGCCCAGCACCTCAGACGCATCCGAAACCGCATCCGCAGAGGATGAGCCGTCTTTGATGATATCGTTCAAAGCCTCAGCCGCTTCATCGTGGGCAGTCTGTCTGCGGAGCTTGGCACTCGCAAAATACTCGGTTGCCTTCGCCTGCGCCGCAACGTCATCTGCGGAAACGGTTGTTGAATTGACATACCTTGCATCCCCCATATTCGCACCCTGCAAAGAATCCGGCTCCGTTGAAGAAAGAGTGCCGCCCGTTCCTGCGGATGCAATATCGGGCTTTGTGTAATACCAATTCACAAACACCGCCGCACCCAGCGCAATAATGAGAGTTGCAAGCAAAAGCTGTCTTTTTCTGATAATCATAATTATTCCTCCAATGTATTTTTATGCAAATATGAATCAATTCATCTTTGCAACGCTTACTCTTGCACTGCTTATATCAAGCAATGCCGTTACCGCTTCAACTATTTCGGCGCACACCGCATCGCTGCCTGCACCGGCACACACAACGGCAACTCCCCGAACCTTGGGCTCCGCCGTTCTTATGACAATTCCCTCCTGCCCCGATGAACCGTCGATAATAACGAATTCATCCTTGCGCTCATAGCTGTTTTTGCCGTTTGAATCACTGTTTTCCCCATAGTCAAAATTGCTCAGATATATCTCCTCACTGCCGCTTTCGAGAGTTACCATAACCTTGGTTGCTCCCGCACCGTCAATGGCTGAAATTATTGATACAAGCCGTTCCTCAAGCTCTGCGGTGTATTCTCTTATATCCGTCACAGGCTGTGTTGTTTCCGCCTGAACCGCAACGTTTTTCTCCTGTGTGACCTCTCCGAAAACAAGCACCGCCGCACCCGACGCCAGAAGAAGCACTGCAACCAGCATTTTTGCGCTCAGTCCGGTTTTTACGGATATTTTTCCGACCGTATCTCTGATTGTCTGCAACATTTTTTCCACGTTAAAAACCGTTCCTTATTCATTCGTTAAAACAGTTACCTGCGCTCCCGCCGCTTCGCTCAATTCTTCCGAAAGCATCTGCAAATCGCAACCGACGCCGTTCACGGTTACGGATATATTCTGAATAATTATGCATCCGTCTGTATTAATATCCGCATTTATGCATATTTCATCAAGGGTTACGTTCAGAGCCGCCGCCCTTCGGGTCAGCGCATTCTCAACGGCATTGCGGCAGACGTCAAGCACCGCTTCATTCAGATCGCAGTTAATCTCACCGCCGTAATCCGCCGCCGCTTCAAGCGAAGGGAATTCAATTTTCATACGGGCAAAGGGTGTAAAAATCACCGATATGACGAATATTGAAGCAACCGCCTTTACGGTTTTATCCGTTGCGCCTCTCGGGGTAAGAATAATCACAACCGTTACCGCCGCCGCAGATATTATCAGGCTTACCGCCCACTGCCTCAGAAAATCCAATCAACCACCCCGTATGCTTAAAACAATCCCCGACGAAACCGCAAACACCGCAAAGCAAAGCAGAAGAATTGCGTTTGTCATTGAAAAGATAAACGATACCGCTTTAAGAATATCCGTACACACTCTGCAATCCGTAAGCTCGCTGACGGTGCAGGAAACACGCATTGCAAGCCCCCACATAAGAAGGCTGACGGCTGACGGAATACAGGTAAGTGCAAGGGCAATTATCGCATAAATCCCCACCGTGCTTTTCAGCAGAGAAATGCTTGCGGCAACCGACGTGTAGGCTTCCCCCAGCGCACCGCCCACAACGGGCACGAAGGATGCCGCCATTTTCACGCCCTTCACTATCAATCCGTCGGCAGAGGATGCCAGCATGCTTTTAAGTGAAAGAAAACCTGTGAAAAGTCCTGCCGTACAACCCAGCGCGGTAACAAGGGTCTTGCGGATGATATCGCTTATCGCACCCAGCCGCAGAGTGGGAAGCATTGCACCGCTTACGCTCAGCGCCCCCGATACACCTGCAAGCGGAAGGGCAAAATCATTTGAAAATGCCTGAACGAATTCAGCCGCCGCAAAAGCCGCACCCTTGAAGCTCAGGGCAAGAGAGGGATTGCCTGCGGCGGTAAGAATACCTGCAAGCACGGGAATAAGCGCCTTTTCAAAATCCGCACACATCTGCATTGCGGAAACGGCGGCCTTTATGCTCTGGGATGCAGGTACGAATATGCCGAGAATGAGTGTGCCGCCGAAGATTACATTTAGCACCGCCTTTGTCTTTTCGTCATCCGAAAAGAAGGCGGACGATATGCTCGCAAGAAGAACGATTCCCGACACGGAAAGCGCACATTTTACGGGCTTTTCATACACTTCCTTCACCACTCCGAAAAGCAGAGAAAAAACAGATTGGGGCGATACGGAAAGAATTTTTTCAAAGTCAAAATCCTCACAGCCCAGCTTTTCAAGATAATCCTCCGTTTCGTCGGAAAGATAATCCGCAAGCTCCCTTGCGCCACTTGCCTCAAGGCTGTCCTCATAGTATTCATCCGTATTGGCCGCAAAGCCGTTTAAGGAAAAAACAAGGGCGATTATTACCGATACGATTATTTTCAGCATCATCCGTTTATCAGTCCGATTCCGAGGCTCGCAAGGGTTTTAAGCATAGGCAGTGCAAGTATAAGTGCCCCTGCCCTTCCCGAAAGCTCAACCGCCGCCGCAACCGATGAGCAGGAGTTATCGTAGCATATATCGGCGGCAAACTGAGTTACAACGCATATCCCCAATGCCTTGAGCAGTATCTTCACGTTTTCGCTGTCAAGCCCTGCCAGCTCCGTCATATTGCCCACTCCGTCGGTAATTTCCGTAAGCTTTCCCGATACCGACGCAAGAAGTACGCCGCAGCCGCCCAATATCACAAGCGGCGCCATTTCGGGCTTTACGTTACGCACAAGCGTATAAAGCAGTGCGGTAATTATTCCGAGAAATGCAACTTTAACAATATCCATATCAGAAATCCATTATGCTCTGCACCGTATCAAGCAGGCTTGCAAACTGAGGAATAAGCATCATCAGAACCGCCACAATGCCTGCAAGAATGGTTATCAGCGCATAATCGTCACGCCCCGAACGGACAAGTATGGAATTGAGAATTGCAACGATAATCCCCACCGCCGCAATTTTTATGACTACCGTAAAATCCATATTCACACCTCAGATTATGATTATTGCCGCCGCAATGCCCAGCATTACTCCCAAGGACGGGTAAAGCTTTGCGTATTTTTTGCCGTTTTCCTCACGGAAGACAAGCTCTTTTTCAAAAAACTGCTCATAATATTCACAGCAGCCCAGTTGACCTTCAACGTCGGTTGCGCCGATATCTCCGCCCAGCTGAACAAGATGCTCCTTGCAATTATCAAGAAGTCCGCAAAGCTCACGGTCCGATTCAACGGAATTTCTCCAGGCAGAAGGAAATGCTTCACCCGATTCAACTCTTTCGGCACAATCCGCAAGAAATTTCAGATTCTTCAGCTTATCCGTACCGCACAGCACCCGAAGAAGCACGGGCACGGGCAGACAGTCATAGCGCAGACGGTTTTTTATCACCGAAAGCATCAGCATTATATCTCCGATAAGCTCAGCCTTTTTTACGTGGCGCAGTGCAAAAAATCTGCCTGCGTATACGAAGCCTGCAAAAAAAAGAAGCATTGACACAAGTTTAAGCAAGAATATCACCTGCAGCGATAATTTTTTCGGTTCTTCCCGTATAAATTCCCGACATCAGAATAACGTCGGAAAAAGCACCCGTTTCAAGAAGTCTGCGCAGAACAGGTTTTGTTTTAAGTTCCCTTTCATCCCTTGCGTGGATGCTGAGCGCAAAATGCACACCGCCGTTCACTCCCGTTTCAACAGCTGCCGCCTCATCCTCGGATGCCACCTCGTCACACACTATGATATCGGGTGCAAACGAGCGCAGACCTATCATAATGCTTTCGTATTTGGGGTAAGATGTCAGGATATCGCTGTTTACCCCCATATCATTCTGCTCGATACCCGAAACACAGGCGGCAAGCTCACCTCTTTCGTCGCAGACAAAGGTTTTGTAAAACCTGCCTCTTTCCGCACCCGAAAGTTGACGGATCAGATCTCTGAGAACCGTTGTTTTTCCGCTTGAGGGAGGACCTGCTATGATAACGGATTTAAGTCCGTCGGCAAACTCAGATTTGTAAATCTCATTAGCCGCACCCTTTATTTCACGGGCGATACGCAGATTGACCGCACTGATATCACGAACCGCGGTAATCCGCCCTTTTTCCGCAACGGCAGTGCCGGCAACGCCTGCCCGATGACCGCCCGCAAGGGTAATATAGCCCTTGTTGATGCCGTCGCCGAAGCTGTGAACCGAATAATTGCACATCCGTCTGAAAATACCGTTTATTTCTTGTTCATCCGTTTTTACGCACAGCCCGGAATACAGAGGGGTAAGCCTTCCTCCGCAGGTAAGGAACTCCGCACCTTTATCCGTAATAACAACAACGGGCTTACGGCACCGCATACGGATTTCACGTATTCTCGCCTTATCGCTTTCGTCCAGTGCCGTAAGCATTGATGAAAGCTCCGCAGTAAGACTTCCTGCCGCAAGATCAAAACGTTTTGTGTTATCCACCGTGTTCACATCCTTTGTGAAAATATATGTGCCCTTGTCCGAAAGTAGAACGGATTTACAGTTTGTTCACTTGAAATAAGTTCTTCTTTATGTTATATTTGTTTTGATTAGGGTAATAATTTCTTACGGAGGAAATTTTTATATGACAAAACTCAACGGGAAAAAGTCAATATTAAAGCGTATTTTTACCGATAACTCATACTGCTGGCTTGCCTGCGGATGCACAGTCGGTATTATGATGCTGGTTTATTATTGCTACAATCTGTTCCCTTTCGGCGAAACCACGATTCTCCGAATGGACCTTTACCATCAGTACGGCCCTCTGTTTGCCGAGCTTTATGACAGACTTACCAATATGAAAAGTCTGCTTTATTCGTGGCAGACTGGTCTCGGCTCACCGTTTCTGGGCAACTTCTTCAACTACCTTTCAAGCCCGAGTATGATAATTATGCTCATTCTCGGTCATAAGAATATGCCCGAAGCAATCGCAGGTATGATTATCGCAAAGGCGGCGCTCTCAGCGGCATCGTTTACGTTCTATCTGAAAAAATCTCAGGGCAGGCAGGATTTTACCACGGCGGCCTTCGGTATTCTTTATGCAATGAGCGGCTACTTTATTGCGTATTACTGGAACGTAATGTGGATTGACGCTATGGTGTATTTCCCTCTGGTTATTCTTGGAATTGAAAACATCATAAACCGCAGAAACCCCAGAATTTACATTGCGTTTCTTGCTCTTACTCTTCTTTCAAGCTACTATATGGGTTACATGACCTGCATATTCTCGGTCATTTATTTCCTCATTTACTATTTCGGAAATCAGAATCAGTCAATCGACCCCAGAATCCCCTACACCCTCAGCGATAAGGGAGAAAAGGTTTACACTCTGAAAAACAAAATCAAGGGCAGCATCTTCCTCAGAAGCGGCTTCACCTTTGCTTTTGCAAGCCTTGCGGCGGCGGGAATTGCGGCATTTGCCCTTATCCCCACCGTATTCATTCTTAAAAACTGCTCGGCTACGTCGGGCACCTTCCCCGAGGTTTACAAATCATATTTCTCCATTTTTGATTTCCTTGCAAACCACATTGCAAGCGTTGACCCCACAATCCGAAGCAGCGGTGAAGACGTTCTTCCCAACGTATACTGCGGCGTTGCAACCCTTATGCTTGTTCCTCTTTACCTTTTCACAAAATCCGTTCCCCTCAAAGAAAAGGTTGCTCACGTAGGACTTCTGGGACTGCTTTATTTCAGCTTCAACATCAACGTTCTCAACTATATCTGGCACGGCTTCCATTACCCCAACGACCTGCCCTACCGCTGGTCATTTATGTATTCCTTCATTCTTCTTATGATTGCTTATAAAGCTTTCACAAGGCTCAACGAATTCAGCGGCAGAGCAATACTGGGAACGGGTATGGGCGTTGTGGGTGCCATTATCCTTATTCAGGAAATCGGTTCGAAAAACGTTGAAGAAGTCACCGTTCTCATCAGCATTATTTTTGTTGTGACCTATTGCCTTGTATTCGCCCTTATGAGGGATAAGAAATATCAGCAGTCTGCAGTGGCGGTGCTTCTGCTTTGCTGTGTAATCGGCGAAATTGCCTGTGCAAACACGGACCGTTACAGTATGGATCAGCCAAAATCAAACTACGCAGGCGACTACGACGATTTCCGTCAGCTTAAATCGGAGCTTGATGAAATTGAAGGCACCGATATGTACCGTATGGACCTTACACGCAACAGAGCGAGAATGGACCCTGCCTGGTACGGCTACAACGGTGTATCAACCTTCACCTCAATGGCATACGAAAAGATGTCCAACACTCAGAGCGATCTGGGCCTTTACGGCAACTATATCAACAGTTACACCTATCACCTTCAGACTCCCGTTTACAATATGATGCACTCGCTGAAATATATCGTTGACAACAACGACGACGTTGAGCTTGAACGCGATTATTACACGGAGCTTATGACAAGGGGTAAATTCACCGCATTTGAAAACAAATATTACCTGCCCATAGGCTTCGGCGTAAACAACGATATCACGGACTGGTATTCGGACCTCACCAATCCGTTCACCGTTCAGAGCGACTGGTTCGAATATTCCACGGGCGTTTCCGACGTGTTCAGGATGATGAGCATTGACGAAGTCATCTATTACAATATGGATGAAATCACGTCAGGCCTTGAAACGGGCGATATTTACTACACCAAGCCTGCCGGCGAAGGCGAACTTACCTTCATTCTCCGCAGTGAAGAAACGGCACACAGCTATCTTTACGTAAATTCAAGAGATTTTGACAGCATTACAATCATCAACAATGACATTGAAGTGACTCAGGACACTGACGAGCCTTATATTTATGACCTGGGTATTGTGAATCCCGACGAAACCGTTGAGGTAAAAATCAAAATCGAGGATTCGGAATACGGTTACATCGATTTCTACCCCTATTCGGTAAACGAGGAAGCCCTCAATGAAGGCTATGAAATTCTTAAAAGCCGTCAGCTCAACGTAACCTCATTTGAAGAAACCGAAATCAAGGGTACGGTAACGCTTGAGGAAGACTGCATCTTCTTCACGTCAATCCCCTACGATACAGGCTGGACCGTCAAGATTGACGGCAAGGAAATCAGCAAGGAGGATTATATTTCGCTTAACGAAGCCTACCTTTGCTTCAACATTACCGC
This sequence comes from Clostridia bacterium, assembly GCA_017548045.1. Taxonomy (GTDB): domain Bacteria; phylum Bacillota; class Clostridia; order Oscillospirales; family Acutalibacteraceae; genus CAG-177. The sequence continues at coordinate 97,826 of JAFYNR010000016.1, forward strand.
AGGTGAGCACGATATCGAAATCAGCTTTATGCCCGACGGACTTATAATGGGCATCTGCGTTTCCGTATTTACGGCAGTAGCCCTTTTCCTTGCAGCACTTTACTTTGCAAGAATCAGAAGAAGAATGTGTCTTGTGCCCGATTACACACCGCCTATGCCTTATATTCCCGAGGTAAAAGAGGATGCGGTTGAAATCACGGAAGAAGAGCTTATGCTTGACGTTCCCGACGAAGAAACTGCTGAAGAAGAAAAAGAAGAAGATTAAACACAGAAAGCCGTGTCACGAAGATGTGATACGGCTTTTATTTATTTCAGTCTTGCCATTTTCAACGTGTTGGATTATAATTGACTAAAATACGGAAAACAGAGGTACATATGGACTTTTTGACGAATTATTTTTCGGGTAAAGATACAAAATTCATCATTTCACAGCTTATAGGCTTTGTTGCCGCCGCACTTCTCCTTCTCTCATTCCAGCAACGCACTCACAGACGCATTGTGGTTATGCAGGCGTGCTCAGGCTTTCTGTTTGCGGTTCAGTACTTTTTGCTGGGTGCATACGAAGGAATGATAGGCAACGTGGTAGGCTTTACAAGAAGTATTGCTTATTCGTTCAGAGGAAGGTCGAAAGCGGTTGACCATATCGCCTGCCCCGTTGTTTTTGCGATTCTTGCAGGTCTGGGCGGTATCGCCACTTATACAAGCCCTGCTTCCCTTCTGCCTATGGCGGCAATGATGATTTCCTCCTTCGTAATATGGAGCCCCAAAACCCAGCAGCTAAGAGCACTGACAATGCCCACCTCGGCTATGTGGCTGGTTTATAACGTAATCTGCTCATCGTATTCAGGCATTGTTACGGAGGTTCTTAACCTTATTTCAATAGTTATAGGTCTTATCAGGTTCAGAAAGAAAGGCGACAGCTAAATGACCGTAATTGAATTTTTTGATTGGGAATCTCCCGTTGAAAATATGATAAGCACCTTGCTGTGTGCTCCCGACAAGGTGGTTTTTCTCGGTGACGGCAAGAAAAAGATTGACCGCATCAGCGAAAGCTACAAGGAGATTGCCAAGAACCGCGGAATCAACGTTGAATTCTCGTCAAAGGCAATCAATAAAAATAACCTTATGTCAATAGTGAGTGCTATTGAAGAGGTGCTTGAAGAAAATGACGACTGCATTATCGACCTCAGCGGCGGCGATGACCTTTCGCTGGTTGCGGTAGGCGTCGTCTATTGCGATAACGCCGATAAATTAAGGCTTCACCGCTTCAATATTACCAACAGCACAATGACCGATTGCGATTCAGACGGAATTCTCTGCAATTCGGCACCCCTTGAGCTTACGGTTGAAGAAACCGTAAAGATTAACGGCGGCAGAATTGTTTACAGCAGCGAAAAACCCAACAGCACATACCCGTGGGATTTCACCGAAGAATTTATCGATGATATTTACGTTATGTGGTCACTGTGCAGGCAGAATCCTTCAGCCTGGAATTTCCAGCTCAGCATTATGGATAAGCTGAGAAGCTTTTATCTTGAATCCGACACTCTTTCGGTTTATATCAATTTTGCCGACGCAAAGGAAGTGCTTAACGAAAAAGGCGAAAAATGCGAATTCAAAACCGATTTTTACGTAAAGCTTTTTGACCTGGGTGTTATAGAAAATCTGAATATTACTCACGAAAGTATGAGCTTCACATTCAAAAACGAGCAGGTTATGAAATGTCTGACAAAAGCAGGTCAGATACTTGAACTTATTATCGCTCTCAAAGCCGCTGAGCTGACCGACGATGAAGGTAACCCCGTGTATTCAGACGTTATGACAGGTGTATTTATTGATTGGGACCGCGATATTCACGGCGAAGATGCCGCTGACGTCAGCAACGAAATCGACGTTATTCTTATGAAAGGTCTTACGCCCGTTTTCATTTCCTGCAAAAACGGTATGGTCAGAATGGATGAACTCTATAAGCTGTCCGTTGTTGCGGAAAAATTCGGCGGAAAATACGTGCGTAAGGTGCTTGCGGTAACGGAACTTGAAAAGATGGGCGAAAACGAGGCATATATCAGAGCACGCTGTGATGCTATGGATATAAGAATTTTTGAAAATATTGATGAGATAAGTGAAGAAAAATTTAACAGCAAGCTGAGAAACCTCTGGTGTGCAAACTGAACAAAAGGGACTGTCTTATTAACCCAAGACAGTCCCTCTTATTTTTTATATTATCTTTGCGCCGTGATTTACAGGCTTTGTAATATACACATCATCGCAGATTTCCTTAAGCTTTCCGAAGCATTTTTCCGCATCCACCGCATTTTTGAAAATGCCGAAAACCGTGGGCCCGCTTCCGCTCATCTGACAAAGAGAAGCTCCGCATTCTCTCATTATCTTTTTGAATTCAACCCTCTCGGGCACCTCAATCACCTGCTCAAAAACATTGCCGGCATATCTGCATATGCCTTCAAAATCACCCTTTTCGCAGGCATCAAGCATACGCATACAGTCGGGTCTGTAAAGATGTGTGTTATCTGCCGCGGCATAGGCCTCTGCCGTGGAAACTCCCACCTCGGGCTTTGCAAGCACGATAAAGCAAGCCTCAAGCTCCTTGAGAGGCGAAAGCACGCCGCCCGTGCTCTGGGAAAGCTGAGTGCCTCCCACAATGCAGAAGGGTACGTCACTGCCCACCTTAAGACCGATTTCGCAAAGCTGTCTTCGGGTGAAGCCTGTATCAAGCATAGAGTCAAGCCCCGTAATAACCGCAGCGGCATCCGCACTTCCGCCTGCAAGTCCTGCGGCAAAGGGTATATTCTTTTCGATATGTATTCTGAATGAAGGCTCAATGCCTGCGTATTCGCAGAATTTCTGCGCCGCTTTATATGCAATATTCTTTTGGTCCGTGGGCAGTCTGCCGTCGGAGCAGGTCAGAAATATTCCCTTCTCCTCACAGGCTTCAACAGTAACCGTATCCGCAAGGTCAACGGATTGCATAACCATAAACAGGCTGTGATAGCCGTTGTCGAGTCTGCCTATGATATCGAGAAAAAGATTGATTTTTGCAGGTGCATTAACCGTTATTTTCATATCCGTCATACTCCTTTATTCAATGGGAATAAGCGTTGGTGTTCTGTCCTGATAAACCGCAACCATATCGAAGCCGCATCGAAGGGCAAGCTCATAGGCCTTGTCAATATCCGCACCCATATGCTCGGCAAAATGAGCATCGGAGCCAATGGTGATAAGCTCACCGCCAAGTGCCCTGTATCTTCTCAATATGCTTTCGTCGGGCGAGGTAGCGCCGATTTCTCTGCGAAGACCTGCCGTATTTATTTCAAGCGCTTTCTTGTTTTTTATAAGTTCAAGCAGAATTTCATCGATTATTCCGGAATATCTGCTCATATCAACCGTCCTGCCGTATCTTCCGACAATATAACGCAAAGGGTAGGTAAGATGTGCCAATGCATCAAATCCGCTCCACTGAGCAAGCTTCAGCTCCCATTCAAAATATTCGTCAAGCAGCTTAATATAATCAATGCTTTCATCGCTGAAATCCATATGGCAAAAATCCTGCTTTTCGGGAAGATTGTGAATGGCACCGATAACAAAATCGTATTTCATCGTACTGAGAAGCTTTTCCGAAAGGGGTATATCGTAAACAGGCTGACCCAACTCCGCACCCACGCAAACTATCAGCTTGCCGCTGAAGGCGGAACGAGCCTTGGCTATCTCAAAAAAAGACTGGATTGCGGTACGGTTGAAGCTGCCTTTATGAAAGGCATCCATTTCAAGATGGTCGGTAAACGCAACCGCCCTCAGGCCATTCATATATGCCGTTTCGGCAAGAAACATGGTTGAATGATGTCCGTCAAAGGAATTATCGGTGTGAGTATGAAGGTCAATAATATTTTTGAAAGCCATATCCGGCACCCCCCTTGCCCGTATATAATATCACATTTTTTCCGATTGCAACAGTAAAATTCAAAAAAATATTGTTAACGGGTCAAAAATATGGTAAAATATCAAAAAAAGTAAAGGAATTTTCCGTTATGAAAATAATTGTCACAGGCTCAAAGGGTCAGCTTGGCTCCGACGTTGTTACCCGTCTTTGCGAAATCGGCGCCGAGGCTGTTGAAGCAGACCTGTCCGAGCTTGATATAACCGACCCCGAAGCCGTTGAAGGCTTCATTTCTCAAAGTAATGCAGACGGCGTTATTCACTGCGCCGCCTTCACCAACGTTGATGCCGCGGAAACGGAGCGTGAGCTTTGCAGAAAAATAAACGTTGACGGCACCCGCAACATTGCACAAGCCTGCCGTAAGCAGGGAATAAAGCTGCTTTACATCAGCACGGATTACGTTTTCAGCGGTGAAGGTACGGAGCCTTTTGAGACGGATACCTTGCCGTCACCCTGCAATTATTACGGCGTAACCAAGCACGAGGGTGAAATTGCTGCAATGAACGAATGTGAACGATGCTTCGTTGTGAGAATATCCTGGGTATTCGGTGAAAACGGCAGAAATTTTGTCAAAACAATGCTCCGTCTTGCAAAAGAAAGGGCTGAAATCTCCGTTGTATGCGACCAGATCGGCTCACCTACGTATACAAAAGACCTTGCAAAGCTTCTGTGCGAAATGATAAAAACCGAAAAATACGGTGTCTACCACGCCACCAACGAGGGCTTTTGCAGTTGGGCTGAGTTTGCAAAAACAGTTATGGAATATTCGGGTACGGATACCAAAATCCTTCCCATCGGCAGTGCGGAATATAAATCCGTTGCAGTCAGACCGGCAAACTCCCGTCTTTCAAAAAAATCTCTTGATGAAAACGGCTTTGACCGCCTGCCCCGTTGGCAGGATGCACTCAAAAGATTTCTCAGCAATATAAATTAGTTTAAGCAAACGGCATATCTGCAAATTCGGTCTTGTAAATATGCCGTTTTTCTATTATAATATACAGGATATTATGAAATTCGGAGCGTTTTAATGAATAACGAAGAAAGAAAAGTTAATAACGCTGAAAATACAGAAGGCAAAAACAAATCGGCTCTTGATGAAATCGCAGACGGCTTTTATGACCTGTCCGAGCTTTATTCACAGCCTGCCCCCAAAAAAGCTCTTACCCGTGAGGAGGAGCTCAAACGCAGGGACGAAGAAAGACGTGCCCTTGAAATGCAGGCAATAAAGGAGGATATCGAGCGCAGATACGCTTTACAGCTTGAAACGGCTCAGAGCAAGGCTTCACCGAAAAAGAAGCCCTCGCCCGTCAAGGAAAAGGCGAAGGATTTTGACAGCCGTGAAACGGTAAAGGAAGAGCTGGAAAGAATCGACGGCATAATCAACGACGGTTCTCTGCACCTTTCCGAAGCGGAAGAAAAGCAGACGGAAGAAACCGTAAAGAAAGAAAAAAAGAAAAAGCAGAAAAAAGAACGCAAAAAAAAGGCAGCCGGGGATATCATCCTTGACACCGATGAGCTGAACCCCGTTTACGCCCTTTTTTATAACTACGGCAATGCAATATGCACCGTGCTCAGTGCGGTTTTCGCGGCAGTTTTCGGGTTGATAAAAAAACCTTTTGCCGCTTTTTACAAATTACTTTCAAGGTCTACGGAAAGCACAAAGCGCAAAACCGCAGTAAAGCTCAGAAACACCGTTAAGGAAGCGTCAAACTTCCGTAAAGAAATAAAACACGCAGGTAAATCCATAAGGCGTGCCTTCAGAAAGCCCCTTTCCCTTCCGTCGGTGCTTTTCCGCTATTTCAGGCTTGCGGTGCACAGACACAGCGGTCTGCTGAAATCTGCGGCAAACATACTTTTACCCGTGGGTGCGCTGGCAATTCTGCTTATAACGATCAATTATTGGAGCAGTGCCACCTTTGCACTAGAGGTTATTTACAACGACAAAAGCATCGGATATATCAGCAACGAATCGGTATACGTTGAGGCAAAAAGCCTTGTTAAGGACCGTCTGACAGGCAGTGCGTATGCGGATAAATCAACGGTTGAAGCAACAGTTGCCGCATCGCCCAACCTTAACGCAAGCTACAACCTCAGCATCGTATCCGTTGATGAGCTTAACGATGCTCAGGCTATTTCAGATAAAATCATCGAAAATTCCGTTGACAACCTTACCAACGCCTGCGGTGTTTATATCGACGGCGAATTCATCTGCGCGGTCAAGAACGAAGCGGATGCCAAAACCGTATTCTATGACATTCTTGAACCCTACGAGGCGGATGCTGAGGCTAACGGCTATTCAATCGGCTTTGCGGAAAACATTGACTACGTTCAGGGTCTTTACCGCGACGATAACGACGTTATGTGGGAGGCTTCTCAGCTTGCCGAGGTTCTTGGCGGCGAGGAAAAGCTGGTAAGCATCAGAAAAATCGTTACCACAACCACCGTTCAGGATATCAAGTATGAAACCATCAAGAGGCGTGACGCTACCAAATACAGCGGATACAGACAGGTGCTTGTCAATGGTGTAAACGGCAGTGAAAGAGTTATCAAAACCCAGATTTACATTGACGGTGTTCTGCAGGATACAGAGTATATTTACGAAACCATTACCGAACCCGTCTCAGAGGTTGTGGTAGTCGGTACACGCACCTCATACGGCGGCGTATACATCGGCGAGGCTTCGGACTCGGGCTTCTTATGGCCTGCACCCAGCTGTCACCGTGTAAGCTCACCTTACGGCTGGCGAAGCAGCGGCTGGCACAACGGCATTGACCTTGTCAAGGCAGGCGGCGGTGCATCGGGCACACCCGTTATCGCATCAAAAAGCGGCAGAGTTGAAGTTGTTCAGCGAAGCAGTTCGGGTTACGGCAATATGGTGCTTATCAATCACGGCGACGGCTACAAGACACGATATGCCCATATGATTAAAGGCTCAATCACCGTTTCCGTAGGCGATTACGTTGAAGCGGGTCAGACAATCGGCAAGGTAGGTTCAACGGGCAACTCCACGGGACCCCACCTTCACTTTGAGGTTATCCGCAACGGCGAAACCCAGAACCCCAAAAATTATATTTATTAAAGAAAGACACCGCAGAGTGCAGATGCACAATGCGGTGTTATTTTTATTTAATCTGTTCTGCCGAAACAACAGCAAGTATGTTTTCGTCTACGATAAATCTTATGTTAAAACCTGCAAAGTCGATGCCGTATACTCTGTCGGGTTCATTCTGATAGCCCGGTCTGGGGTCCTGTGCAAGAACGGCTTTAAGGGCATTACGCTTATTTTCGGGTATCACGTCAATAATTCCGTGGGGAATTTCAACCGTCAGCCTGCCCTCTTTTTCGTCAAGAGCAAAGCCGTTGCTTGCCTCGGGACGGGAGTCAACGTAAGGCAGATAAGGCTTGATATCGTAAATGGGCGTGCCGTCAAGCAAATCCGCACCTGCCACACGGAGAACAACTCCGTATTTTTCTGTTTTCTCAGCGCCCAGAAGCTTTACGCTTGAAAGGCCCACGGGGTTGGGCCTGAATGGTGAACGGGTTGCAAAAACACCCATTCTTTTGTTGCCTCCCAGCCTTGGCGGTCTTACGGTGGGGCTCCATTCCTTATCGACACACTCGGAAAACTGCCACAAAAGCCAGATGTGGGAATATTCTTCAATACCTCTGAGGGCTTCGGGTATGCGGTATTTGGGCTCAAATATGATTGTTGCTTCAAGCTCGTCAACAAGACCGCTCTGACGGGGAATACCGAATTTTGAAGTGAAATCGGTGTGAATATGTGCAATAATTTTCATATAAAACTCTTTTCTTCGGAAAGTATACTTTTTGAAACGATAATCAATAAGGTTTTGCATCTGAAATGCAACAGATTGCGTGCAGTCGGGCATTTCTTCGATGCAGGCATACAGGCGTATGTCAAAGAGAAAAATGCCCGAATGTGCGTAATATTGTTGTATTTCAGACTTATAGGATTATCGTTTCAAAAAGCACAGCCAAAAAGAAGTATTCGGCAATGGTTTCTGGCGATTCACTCATATCGTTGTCAATCCACCATCTGACAGTTTCAGCAAAGGTTGAAACAATATGGTTTACCCAAAAGCTTTCGGGCAGCTTTGCACTTCTTTCCGACTCAAACATAGCCAGCCTGCTTTCAACAAGCTTTCTCAGATTTTGTTTGAAATACTGCAGAAACAATTCGTTATTCCTGCTCGAAAGCAGTTTAAGAACGTTATTATCGTTTCTTTTCAGATGCTCAAGCAGGTGCAGAAAAACAGAATCGGGAGCATCACAGGTAAAAATATGATTGTGATTATTTTTTTCTTCGGTCATTTCATCAAAAATATGGCAGAATAATTCTTCGCACAGCTCCTTCAAAAGAAAATCCTTCGTTTCAAAGTGAGAATAAAAGGTTGCTCTGCCTATATCCGCCCTCTCAATTATCTCCCCTACGGTTATCTGCGCAAAATTCTTTTCAGAAAGCAGGTCGATAAACGCCGCGAATATCGCTTCTCTTGTTTTTCTTTGCCGTCTGTCCATATTACCTCCCGTTTTTACTTCGATAAAAGACATTTTTCCGAAACTGTTCAGTAATGAACAGCAAAGCGGTATCGTATATTGATTACTGCTTGTGCCGTGGTACAATATAACCGAACAGGTTGTTCAGTATATAACTTATTGTACAACATAATCCGCAGAGTGTCAACAGGAGGTTTTTATGAAAACGGAGAAAAAAATATTAACGGCATTTATACTGAATTCCGCTTTTTCGGTTTTTGAGCTTGCAGGCGGAATTTTTACGGGCAGCGTTGCAATAATATCCGATGCAGTTCACGATTTCGGGGATGCGGCAGGAATCGGAATATCATATTTCCTTGAAAAGAAAAGCCGTAAGCAGCCCGACGAAAGCCACACCTACGGCTACGCAAGGTATTCGGTTCTCGGCAGTTTAATCACAACCCTGATTCTGCTTTTCGGCTCGGCGGCGGTAATTTATAACGCCGTATGCAGGCTGATAAACCCCAGGGAAATCAACTTCGACGGAATGATTGTTTTTGCCGTTGCGGGGGTCTGCATAAACCTTTGCGCCGCTTACTTCACACGAGGCGGAGATTCGCTCAATCAGAAGGCCGTTAACCTGCATATGCTTGAAGACGTGCTCGGGTGGGCAGTTGTTCTTGCAGGTGCGGTAATAATGCGTTTTACGGATTGGTGGTTTATTGACCCCGTTATGTCCGTAGGCGTATCAATATTTATTCTGATTAATGCCGCGAAAAATCTGAAGGAGACCGTTGACCTGTTCCTTGAAAAAACACCTCTCGGAATAAGCGTTGCAGAAATTGCGGAACACATTTCCGCCGTTGACGGGGTTATTGACGTTCATCATATTCACCTGCGCAGTCTTGACGGGCGGTGCAATTATGCAACCATGCATATTGTCACCGATTCGGAGCCGCAAAAAATCAAGAAAGCAATCCGTGAGGAATTGCGTGAGCACGGAATAAGCCACGCAACCCTTGAGCTTGAAGCCGCGGATGAGCCTTGTGACGAAAAAGTATGCACCGTTGAGCATAACAAAAACGGTCATCATCACCGTCATTGAATTCATTCGGATGTGGGATAAATATAACCGGAGACATAAAAATAGGGAACGGCTTAAAGCTGTTCCCTGTTGATATTATAAACCTAATAATTCTTTTTTCTTTGCTTCAAACTCTTCCTGTGATATTGCACCGCTGTCAAGCAAGTCTTTGTACTTTTTCAGTTCGTCGGCATTTGTTGTTTTCTGACATAAAATCACCCTTTGGTTAATGATATATCGCATATGCGATATGATATACTTGCTTTGCAAGTGTGATATAATATCCGTTTCTACATACGCAAAGCGTATATCATCTGCAAGACAGATATCATACCCGACAGGGTATATCATCCGTTCAGCAGGAAACGGATATCATTGAAAAAACCCCTTTTGCATTGCAAAAGAGGTTTTTTCTGGAGCTGCTAGGCGGACTTGAACCGCCGACCTCATCCTTACCAAGGATGCGCTCTACCGCCTGAGCCATAGCAGCAAATTATGATAATTTTCACTGTTCATACCGAACGCAAATTATATTACCATAATGTTTTGATTTTTTCAAGTGTTTTTTAAAATTTTTTCAGAATATTATATAATTCCTTTATCCACTGCCTTTTCAACAAGCTCTGCAAACAGTGCACAGGACCAGCTGAACCAGCTTCTTGTGAATTTATCGGGGTCGTCGGCATCGAAGCCCTCGTGCATATAGCCCGTATCGCCGTCAGTCGTTTCAAGCATACGGAGAACATCGCGGATTTCATCAGGGTCGTTGGTTGAAAGACCCTGCATTGAAAGAGCAATATGCCATATGTAGCCCTCGGGTGTATGGGGACTGCCTACCCCCTTTGCAAACTTACCCTCGTAGTAATAGGGGTTATCCTTGCTGAGAATGAAGCGGCGTGTGTTAAGATAGATTTCATCGTCATAATCGCAGAAGCCCAGATAAGGTGCAGAAAGAAGGCTGGGTACGTTTGCATCGTCAAAAAAGAAGTAATCGCCCTTGCCGTTTACCTCGCAGGCATATATTCTGCCGTGGTTTTCGCTTTCGACAACCGCATATTTTTCTATACCCTCTGCAATATCCTTTTTAAGGCTCTCACATTCCGCAATCAGTGCGGCTTCTTCGGGATATGCCGCATTGAGCATTTCGGAAAGATAACCCAGAACAACAACCGCAAACATATTTGAAGCAACAAGGTAGCCGTAACGGCAGGCATCGTCGCTGGGTCTGAAGCCCGACCAGGTCATACCCGTGTAGTCAACAGGCTCGCCCATACCGTTGTTGTGAATCGTATCCTGATGAGGACAGTTCTTTCTTGAAAATCTGTAAGGTGATTTTTCAAAATGGTGCTGCTCCGTACGCCAGAGGTCAACGGTGATTTTCGTGCTTTCAACAAAATCCTCACCCAGCACGCTGCAATCCCCCGTTGCCTTCCAATAAAGATAGGCAAGGCGGATGGGATAGCAAAGGGAATCTATTTCGTATTTTCTTTCCCACACAATAGGATGATTTTCGGGGTAATCGTCAAACTCCTTGTGGTCATCGGGCTCTTTTTTATACGCATTTGCGTAAGGCTCCGTTGCAATATACATTCTCTGCCTTTTGATAACTCCCCTGATTATTTCGCGGATATCCTCATTATCCTTTGCAAGAGGAATATAGTGTGAAACCTCGGCGGTTGAATCGCGCAGCCACATTGCGGGAATATCACCCGTAAGCACGAAAACGGAGCCGTCGGGCATAAACTCCGTTGCGGTTTCAAGGGTATTGGGGTAGCAGTTGCGGTAAAGCTTTGCCAGCTTTTCGCTGTATTTTTCAATAACGGAGCAGTATTCGTCCATTCTTTTCTCAACACAGGCAGGAATTTTCATATAATCTTTCCTTTCGGGGATATTTTAATTAATGATATAACTTTGTTTACACTATGTCAACCTGAATTTGAATTTTTTGTTAACGTCTTCAATTGTGACATTTGTATATTTACTGTAACAGTTGAATATGTTAAAATATATACAGAGGTGATTTTTCCGATGAAAGAATACGGTCTTGTGCTTGCAGGCGGCGGTGCAAAAGGAGTTTACCAGCTTGGCGCCTGGAAAGCAATGAGAGAGCTTGGAATAAAATTCAGCGTCGTTGCAGGTGTATCAATAGGCTCAATAAACGGTGCTCTTATTGCATCGGATTGCTATGACGACGCCGTTGCCCTGTGGCAATGTGCATCGGTAGACAAGGGCGTTAAAATTGCAGGCGAGCTGAAAGACCCCGAAAACCTTTTCAGCCTCAGAAATGCAGGCGTACTGCTTAAAGAAATAATGCGTAACAAGGGCATAGACGCCTCCCCTACCAAGGACCTTCTGCTTCAGTTTATTGACGAAGAAAAGGTAAGACGCTCAGATATAAAATTCGGTATGGTAACCTTCAACCTCAGCGAATTTACACCTGTTGAAATATTTGTTGACAAAATTCCCGAGGGCGAGCTTGTTGACTTTCTTCTTGCGTCGTCAAAGGTGCCGGGCGTGAGCAAAATCGGTCCCGAGGATGAGCGTTACCTCGACGGCGGTGTATACGACAATGCTCCCATCGGACTTCTTCGCAAAAACGGCTACAACCGTATAATCGTTGTTGATATTTCGTCAATGAAGGGTCTTGGGCATAAAAGCGATATGACAAACGCAGAGTTTGTCTACATCCGCCCCTTTGATATCGATGATCTTGGCGCCGCCTTTGATTTCAGCGAAGAAATGTATGAAAGGCGCCTTACGATGGGATATCTTGACACACGCAAGGCATTCGGCTATCTTTCGGGCAGACAGTTTTATTTTGAGCCCCACGTATTCAGAGCTATGATTGACGAATACGGTGCGGATGCCCTTGAACAGCTTGAGGAGCTTGGTGCTCAGCTGGGGATGGAAAGATTCAGAATAATTGACAAAGAAAATTTCCTGTTTGAATTAAAAGAAAAGTATGCCGAATACCGCAAGGAACAGCAAATCAAAGAAGAAGAAACGGAGCAGAAATTCTATGCTCCCATTCTCAAAAGGCTTTCAAAGCTGAATCCCGACGACGATTATGCCGATGCATTTGCGGTGCTGGATAACTTAATAGTGTAAAAAAAGCGGTGAGCTTGCACAGCGCAGGCTCACCGTTTCGCTTTATATTTCAATTATCTGCGGCTTAACGCCAAGTGCGGGGATAAGAATATTCAGCACATCCCCGGTTCTTATTTTCAGCGTTGCGGAATTATCGCTCGGATGACAGCAGACGTATTCCTCCTTCAGCACGTCACCGTCAACGGCAAGGGACACCTTCTTTTCTGTGTCAAACATAAGGCTTGTAATGCTGAGGGAGCCGGGAGAAGTATTGAGCAGATTTTCCATATATTCGCCCGATGCAAAGGAAAGCCTTGAGCAGCCCAGCTTTTTGGAAACATCCTTCGTCACAAAGCGTTTGTCATCCCTTATCATAAGCAGATAAAACACCTTGCCCGAATCGGTTTTAAGCAGAAGATTTTTGCATATTCTGCCGCCGATAAGCTCATTTACCGCCTGACATTCCTCCAGCGTGAATACGGGCGGATGGGTTACGGTATCATATTTTATTCCCTTTTCATCAAGAAAAGCGCATACCGATAATGCTTTTTCACTCAAGCTCATACAATCACTCTAAAAATGCCGAAGCAAAATTTTCGCCGTTGATTCTCACGGTTTTCCAGGGTCCGCCGCTTCTGTCCTCGTGGATTAGCACGTTATCCTCAAATGTGTGAATACCCGAATACGAGCTTTTTCCTCTGGAAATAACCCAGTAGCCGTCGGGCTCTTTTTCTCTCTCGGGATAAATGCTTTCATCGGGAGTAAACTCACCGTCATAAAGCGTGCCGCAGCAGAAATAAACGATTTCATCATTCTTGTTGAACTCAATATAGCATCGGCTGCATCGGCTTTGAATGACGTAAGCACCGCTTTCCGTCTTAGAAAATTCAAGGAATTCCTCAACGGTTTCCTCGTCACCGTCTTCAACGGCATAGGTATAGCGGAGGCTGTCGGTTTCTTCGTCATACTCGGCAGTGTAGCTTTTTGACGCTGTTTCCGAAACAAAGGTCAGTTCATAATTTGCACCGTCACTGCTGAAGCTGATATCCATTCCCTCACTCTGAAGCTTATAATAATCCTGCGCGGTCTGATTTGTCATATCGGCCGTAAAGCCTTCGGTAATCGAAAGAGTTTCGATAATGAACGGCTCAAAGGAAGTGAGAATATAATTCTCATCAAGAAAATACTCATTCTTATTTTCCGACCTTATAACCTTGTTATGTGCTTCTTCAAGTATTGATATTTTTGCGCTCATTGCGGATAATACCGCCTCAAATCTGCTCAGACAGCCCTGAAAATCCTTATCGGTGTTGGTAATATTGAGCATGTCGGCTGTTATCACTCTGTCATCCCCCTTATCGGAGCAGGCACAGAGAAACAAAAGCATAAGCGCAAGCAGAAATGCAGATATTTTTTTCATTCATATTCTCCCAAAAAAGGAGTATGGCATCAACCATACTCCCCACAAAATCAATTTTTCTCGCTGAGAATTTTTGCAAGCTCGTCCATAAACGTGTTGATATCCTTGAACTGGCGGTAAACCGACGCAAAACGCACGTAAGCAACCTCGTCAAGCTCTCTGAGCTTATCCATTGCAAGCTCACCGATGTGAACGGAGGTAACCTCTCTGTCAAGCGAATTCTGAAGCGTTGCTTCAATTTCATTGACAGCTTTTTCAATGGCATCAAGAGAAACGGGGCGTTTTTCGCAGGCTCTGAGCATACCGTTGAAAAGCTTGCTGCGGTCAAACACTTCTCTGGACTTATCTTTTTTGACTACAATAACGGGAACGCTTTCGATTATTTCGTATGTTGTGAAACGCTTCTGACAGCTTACACACTCCCTGCGGCGGCGGATACGCTCGCCTTCATCGGTAGGTCTTGAATCGATAACCTTGCTTTCTTCACAGCCGCAAAACGGACATTTCATAATCTACACACTCCTCGGAAGTTGTATATTTTATTTCAGTATAACATATTTTGTTGAATTTGCAAGCCATTTCACAAATTTTGCAGATACCTGAGGGATTCTGTAAGCTCCCTTTCATCCCCGAAGCCTGTACGGTAAAGCTCAATAACACCGCACCCCTTGTAGCCCGAAGCCTCGGTAATCTCAAAAAGCTTCTTAAAATCGAAATTACCTTTTGACGGTGCAACACAGTCGCTCTGTGCATTATGGTCGCTGAGATGAATATGCGAAATACTGCTTGCGAATTCCTCCGCAAAGGCAAGAGGCTCAAAGCCCGACCTTACCGCTTGCTTCACGTCAAAAACCATTCTGAAATCACTGCCCAGTGCATCACGCATTTCACGGAGAAAAGCTGGACTTTGGCTGAAATGGGAATGAACGTTTTCCTGACAGACTGTCACACCGAATTCCCTGCCTGCCTCAACAAGCCAACGGAAGCGGCTGAAATATTCCTCCTTATCAATCTGACCCGGCAGCTTCATACCGTGAATAACAGAGATTTCCGCACCTGCAAGGGCTGTCATTTCAAAGCACCTTTTATAGAATTCACGGGCATCGAAATAGCGGCGTTCATAATTGCCGAAAAGCATAAAGGTTTCGGAAAACGATGAAAAGGGATGAACGGAAACAATTTTCATACCGTATTCTTCTTTTATTCCGTTCAGCTCTTTTATGAACTCCGGAGTGGTTTCGCTGATTGAATTGAGAAAAATCTCACTTGTTTTAACCCCTGCCCTGCCGAGAACTTCGAGTGCCTTTTCGGTAGGCATGGGGTAAAGGCAGGAGGTTGAAATTCCTAAATCCATTGCTTTCATTCCTCAGTTGGTAATATTTTAGGTTTGAACACACGGCAGGCTTGCTGTATAATGAAGCCAAGGAGTGACTTGCCGTGATAAAAATATTTAAAAATCTTCACCGCAGAACAAAAATTACGTTTGCCGTCTGCTGGACTGCGGTTATTCTTATACTTTCGGCTTCAGCGGTGCTTTACATAGGTGCAGGCGGAATATTTGATTATTACGCCGCCGTTGACCTGAGCGAAAGCCTGCTTGCCCTTTGCAGACCCGCATCGGTTATTGCCTTTCTCGCATCTCTGGGCTGTGAATACGCCGCAAAACAAAAGAATAACACATAGGATTATACCACAGAGAAATTATTATTTCAATATTGCAAAAAAGTCGGGAATATATCTCGACTTTTTTGTTTTATTATGATATTATATATTAGTATTATTGCGTTAAAGCGCAAAAACAGGAGGCGTTTTTATGCTCAGAGTGGCAATGCTTTCAAAATGGCACGTTCACGCCGAAGGCTATGCAAGAGAACTGGTTGAAACAGGGAAGGTAAAAATTACAGCCGTATGGGATGAAAAGCCCGAACGGGGCGAAGAATGGGCTGGCAGGCTCGGTGCGGATTTTGAGCCTGACCTCGATAAGCTTCTGGCAAGGGATGACGTTGACGCTGTATGCTGTGACACTCCCACAACAATGCACACTGACGTGCTTATCCGTGCCGCAAAGGCAGGCAAGCACATTTTTACCGAAAAAACTCTCGCCTGCACAGTTGAGGAATGCAGACAGATTGCAAAAGCCGTTGAAGAAAACGGAGTTACCTTTGTTATTTCATTTCCTCACAAGGCTTGGCCGGTTGTTAAATTTGCAAAAGAGCATATCGAAAACGGAGATTTCGGCAGAGTTACAAACGTCAGAATCCGTAACGCACACAACGGCGTAAGCGGTAAATGGCTGCCCGAATATTGGTTTGTCAAGGACGACTGTGCCGGCGGCGCAATGATGGATTTAGGCTGCCACCCCATGTATCTGCTGTCTTATCTTTGCGGCAAGCCGAAAAAAATCACGGGCATTTCAAACATTCTTTTCGGCACTGCGGTTGACGAAAATGCAATTTCGGTTATCGAATTCGAAAACGGAATCATCGGCGTATCCGAAACGTCATTCGTCGCTTTCTCATCACCCTACACCATTGAAGTTCACGGAACGGAGGGTATCCTTCTGTGGCAGGGCGGCGAAATCAAATACAAAACAACCGAAACCGCAAAGCTGAACAAGGGCTTTATTTCACCCGACAATCTTCCGAAAGAGGATGAAAAGCCTATTACCCGCTTTGTTGATGCCTGTATCAACGGCACAGGCTCGCCCGAGGGTCTGGGTATGGAGGATGCCATTGCTCTTGCAGAGCTTCTTGAAAACACCTACATATCATATGAAACGGGCAAAACCGTTGAAATAAAATAAAGAGGAGAACAAAATGAAAACCGAGCTTCATTATTATGACATATTCCCCAAGGTTTTCCCTGCGGGTAAAGAGGTTACAATTACAATAAAGCCCCTCGGCTATCACGCAGATTTCGAAAACCCCGATAAGATTTCGCTTCACATTTACGGCCTTGACGACGGCAATCCCAGAGATTACCCTCACAGAGGCAACGGCTACGAGCTCCCCTTCGAGTTTGACGGCTGCATAAAATTCACTCACACCTTCCCCCGTGAGCAGCAGTATTACGTGAGAATTATGGATAGGGACAGCGGCAAAAGACTTCTTCAGCTCAGCGTTTATGCTCTTGATGAGGACCTTTGCGGCAGATATCCCCTTATCGGTGACCTTCATATGCACACCTGCCGTTCAGACGGCAAGCAGTGCCCTGCAATCGTTTGTGCAAATTACAGAAAGCACGGCTACGATTTCTTCGCAATTACCGACCATAACAGATATTACCCCTCGCTTGA
Organism: Clostridia bacterium; assembly: GCA_017548045.1. Lineage (GTDB taxonomy): Bacteria > Bacillota > Clostridia > Oscillospirales > Acutalibacteraceae > CAG-177. Next base: position 115,161 of record JAFYNR010000016.1, read on the forward strand.
GGCTATTGAAACCTACAAGGACGTTCCCATTGAATTCAACATCTGCCCCGGTGAAGAGGTTCACCTGCCCGACCTTGCTCCCGATCATATCAACGATATCCACATCGTTAACTTCGGCGGCAAATATTCGGTCAATGCTATTCTTCTTGACGAGCATACGGAAGAAATCGGCGGCGATATTGACAAGCGCCGTATTAACGGCTTCCCCGCCCCCGCTCAGCTTACCGAGGATGAATACAGAGCAGAGGTTGACGCACTTGCCGCAACTCTCGATATTCCCGAGGGCATCGAGCCCTTCACGTACGCAAGCTGTGTATGGGTGTTCAACCACATCAAAAAGGCTGAGGGTCTGGGAATATTCTGCCATCCCTACTGGCTTTCAAACGTTCATCAGGTGCCCGAAAACATAACCAACTATATGCTCAAATCAATTCCCTTTGATGCATTTGAGGTTCTGGGCGGCGAAAACTACTATGAGCACAACGGCTTCCAGACTCACAAATACTACGAAATCAAGGCTCAGGGCTACAACTTCCCCATCGTGGGCAGCACGGACAGCCACAGCTCGGTCAACAACCGCAACGCATTCATCTGCTCAACAATGGTATTCTCACCTGCCAACGAGTGCGAGGCGATTATCGATTCAATCAAAAAGTATTATTCAATCGCCATTGACACCATCAGCACGGAATTCAGACTTGTAGGCGATTTCAGACTTGCACGCTATGCCACCTTCCTTCTTCAGGATTATTTCCCCCTGCACGATGACCTTTGCTATGAGGAAGGCAGAGCAATGAAGGATTATGCCTGCGGAATCGAGGGCGCAAAGGAAACCCTTGAATTCATCAGCGGAAGAATCAAAAAACAGCGCGAAAAATATTTCGCATTCTGAGGAGGTCAAACACAGTGGAAAAACAGCGTTCACTTGAAGCCGCCGAAATGAAGCACCCGAACAAAATCGGATTCAGAGACGGTCTGGGCTACGCATTCGGCGATGCGGCAAACCTTTTTGTTCTTACTTACGTTTCATCTTTCCTGAAGGTTTTCTACACGGATATTCTTAAGGTTTCAGAGAATAAAATTTCGACCCTTTTGCTTGTATCAAGACTCTGGGATGCCATCAACGACCCTATGTGGGGCAACATTGTTGCAAAGAAACGACCCGGTAAAAACGGCAAATTCAGACCGTATCTGAAATGGTGTGCAATTCCCTTGGGCATTACGGCAATGCTTTGCTTCGTCAACTTCCGCAGCTTCACAACCAGCGAAGCCGTTGTGCTTGCCCTTATGTACGCATCCTACATAGGCTTCGGTATGATGTATACCGCAATGAACATTCCTTACGGTTCACTTGCATCCGTTATTACCGATGACCCCGACGGCAGAACCCTTCTTTCAACCTTCCGTTCAGTAGGTGCAGGTCTGGGCGGTGCCATCCCCCTGCTTATCGGTCCCATGATTATTTACACCGTTTCAGGCGTTAACAGTCAGGGTGTTGAAGTTAAAGCGGCAGATGCAGACGGTATGTTCAGCTTCGGATTGATTATGAGCATACTTTCGGTAATTTTCTACTTCTTCTGCTACGGTACAACCAAAGAAAGAGTTGCTTCACCCGAAACACCTCAGGTTGACACAAAGAAAACGTATCTGGGTATGATTAAAAGCAGACCTTTCATTGTTGCCGCACTTTCGGGCATACTTATCAGCGGTCAGCTTCAGTTTGCTTCTCTTAACCAGTATCTTTACAAAAACTTTTTTGAAAACACCGACCTTTCGATTATCGGCACAATAGCAAACTACCTGCCCATGGCAGTTATGATTCTGTTTATGCCCAAGCTCGTTAAAAAATTCGGTAAGCAGGAGCTGTGCAGCGTGGGCACATTCTTCTCAGCTCTCGCTTCCATACTGATGTTCTTCATTATCCCCCGTTGCGACAGACTGGGCAGCGGACCCGTTGTATTTATGATATTCTCCTTCATAATCGGCTTCGGTTATTCATTTGTAAGCATCACAAACTGGGCAATTATTACAGACGTTATCGACTATCAGGAATACACAACAGGCATCCGAAGTGAAAGCGAGGTTTACGCAGTTTATACGTTCTGCCGTAAACTCGGACAAACCCTTGCCGACGTAGGCGGCATCAAGCTTCTCGGTGCGGTTGCAGGCTATAACGGCGCAATCCACGGCTCCGCAGGCTACGTTGAAGGCGTGGGCGAAGGCATCCTTTTCGTATGCACAATCATCCCTGCAATCGTTTACACGCTCGTATTCATCCTTTTCAAATTCGGCTATCCTCTTAACAAATCAAAGCTGGACGTTATGTATAAGGACCTCAGAGTAAGACGCGAAGTAACAGAATAAGAAAAAGCCCCGTACAGTAAATCTGTACGGGGTTAAATTTTACCTTACCACCTGTTTTCAACGTATTCGCAGAAGGTGTTCATATCCTTTATTTCAATCTTTGTGCCGTCATCAAGGGTAACATCGCCGTTCCATATTCCGAAAACCTGATGGCAGTTCATCCTGCCTACTTTGAAATCAACATCCGTATGGTTATCAAAGGTGGGCATCATAGTCATATTGAACCTGCCGTCTTCGGAAACAAACTTCCAGGGTTCAAGGAATCTGTCCTTGGGGAATTTTTCAACGTCAACCGCACCGAATTTATGAACCTTGCCGTCATAGAAAATGCAGGTTTCAGTGGCATTGCTTTCATTGCCGATTGCCCAGGTGATTTCAAAGCCGAGAAGATGTTTTTCGCCTTTTTCATCTGTTATGTACTGATTACCGCTGCCCCAATACCATACCATTTTGTGAACGGTATTGACTCTTCCCCAGTCAAGTGTGCAGAATGCGGCATCCTTTGAGAATTCATATACATAATCGCCGCATACAAATTTACCCTCGCAAGGCATACACATCTGCTTGGTTGTCATAAAATACTTGGTGTCGTCGCCGTCAAAAGGAAAGACAGTTGTTATATTTTCAAGACCGGGCATAATATCCATTGATACGTTGACCTCAACGCTCTTGCCCTTATACTTGCCTTTGTACCAAAGAGTTCTCTCTGTTTCTTTTGTATCAAAATCAAACTCGGTTTTGCCGATTTTATCCTTGTATCTGTTGGGTACATCACCCTTTGCAGGAGGAACGTGCTTATTGGCACCCAGGAAATACTGCATGGAATCGCAGATAATTTCGCCCGTTCTGATGTTTGTAAGCTTTGCGCCGACGTAGCCGCCCACATTGATATTTGCAAAGCTGACAAGAATCTGCATTTCTCCGTCGTAAATGGTATAGAAATCCCATTCCTTACGGCTCATAATGCCCGTTTTAACCAGATTGCGGTCGTACTCAAAAACATTGCGTTTTGCCCATCCCTTTGCGTTCAGAGTGCCGTCAGGATTAAGCAGAGGGGTACTTTCGGTATATTCGGTCTGCTTTGATTTTTCTGCCCAATCCTTGAAGGGCACATAGGTTCTTTTAAGTTCCTTGCTCATTTTATCTTCCTCCCTTATGAGGATATTTTACAATGAATTTAATTATTTTTCAACAAAAAAATTCAGACTGAATTATTGACTCAACCGCACAAAAGCCAACCTGCAAGCATCACATCGTTTTTGACGAAGTCAAAACATCGTTTTGTGTCCGCAAGCGGAATGAAGTTGAGCTACGCTCAAATGAAGTTATCTGCTAAAGCAGATAAACGGAGTTATGTCCTGCGGACATAAACACAAAAAATAAAAGCAAGTCTTTCGACTTGCTTTATTTTTTGGCAGTACGTCTCACTTTGGAACCTTTGTTTTATATTTACTTAGTACGACCAGTTCCATCACATCCGCCACAAACATCACCATATCCATATCCAGGAATATCATTCCAAGAGTTTCCGAAATGAACTACGACCTTTCCTGTTCCATTACATCTTATACATTTTTCATCTTCAGGTATATACTCAAACTGGGACTCGCCATAAACAAAATCACCATTTTTAAAAATCTGATCTTTATCAAAAGAATATTCATCTCCATCGCTATCTTTGAAGCCGGTAGGTGCACTTGAAAATCTTCTGTAAATATAGATATTATACCTTGATGTATCAATATCATAATAATTTAATGACTGAATTTTTCTATACTTATCACAAGTTTCTGCAGTATAGATCTCTTCATCTAATTCTGTAAAACAATTACTAACATAGTAATCATCCATATCAAATTTAATTTTGCCTTTTGTGAAAACTGTTGGCTTTTTATATTCATAAAAAAAAATATCAAAATCTACTGTTATATCCGATATACCAAGTTCCTTCTCAAGTGAGTCTATTTGCGGTTGAAGTTGTTCAATAACTAAATCCTTCACCTCATCCTGTGTAAGCGAGGGAATTCAAGCATTGGCAATAAATAAACTTATGATTGTTGCAACTATAAACAACCCTATAATGATGAATATTTTTGTTTTATTGGGATTTTGTTTGTTTTCATCCATATTAAAAGCCTCCTGTTGAATTTGGAATAAGAAATACTATATTCTCCTGTCGAAAACATAGAATACATAAGCCGAAAGTAGAAGAAATAACATCATTTCTTCCAATCAATATATACAGACACTGCATTTCGATTTTGCATATTATATTATATACATCTAAAAAAGTCAATCCGTTTGCACGAAGGGCGACATTGTTTTAGTGATATTCTGCCTGGCGGCAGAGTGATATTTTCACTTCGTGAAAGTGATATTGAAACCAACGGTTTCAGTGATATTATATTCGCCTATAAACTCGCGAAGCGAATAACACTGTGCGAAGTACAATAACACTGCGAAGCAATATAACTCGCCAAAGGCGAATAAAACTAAAAAACTCCTTGAGAAATCTCAAGGAGTTTTTTTGGAGGTGCCACCCGGATTTGAACCGGGGAATCAGAGTTTTGCAGACTCGTGCCTTACCACTTGGCTATGGCACCACACATTATTAAGTTATGAAAGCCAACAGGTATTTATGCTAAAAAAATGGAGCGGATGACGAGGCTCGAACTCGCTACCTCCACCTTGGCAAGGTGGCGCTCTACCAGATGAGCTACATCCGCACCTGTTGGTGCCTCCGGCCGGAATCGAACCAGCGACACGTGGATTTTCAGTCCAC
>JAFYNR010000017.1 GCA_017548045.1 Clostridia bacterium
TCACAACAGTCCACCGGACTGTTGCTCTGTACCGCTCGTCCTTCAAGTCCTTCCTTGATAAAAAATAAAACAGCCGCTAAAGCGACTGTTTCTTTTTGGCAGGGGCAGAAGGACTTGAACCCTCGGCACGCGGTTTTGGAGACCGCTGCTCTACCAACTGAGCTATACCCCTATATTAAATTATGGTGGGCCATCAGGGACTCGAACCCCGGACCAACCGGTTATGAGCCGGTTGCTCTAACCAACTGAGCTAATGGCCCATGCGTTGCTCATTTGCAACGATAAATATAATATCAAATACTAAATCATTTGTCAATATGTTTTTTTAATTTTTTATTAATTGAAAAATCAATCTTGATAAACGGTTACGAAATATCCGCACATATGAACCCTGCACCCGACCACGCAGATATCCAGGGCAGACAGTATTCTTTTGAAGAATTCAACGAGCTGAACGAAAGTCTTGAAAGGCCTATCAGCACCCTTAACTGTTATCACACAAAAACCGTAATCATTCTCGGCATTTCACGTCCCACATATACAGAAGAACAGTTGCAGGAAATGAAGCACAAGAGTAATGAGCTTATTGATATTGACGGCAAAAAATACACCCGATATCAGTGCACTCAACTGCAAAGGCAGATTGAAACCAAAATCCGCAAGCAAAAAGACCGCAAAGAGATCCTGAAAGCGGCAGGCGATGATGTGGGTGTCCGTGAATGTAACCGCAAAATAAGACTGCTGAAAGATAAGTATAATGAGATATCTCAAAAGGCAGGACTTGATACTCATTATGACAGAATGAATACTTTTAAAGCAACAAAAGCTGCAAGTAGCGCAATAAAAAATACTTTCAATCCTACATACTATGATCCCGAAAATAGTTATAAAATAAAGCTTAACGGATATTCCGATGAGGTAAATAACGGTCTTTCAAAAGCAGCTCATAATGTTGCAAAACTCGGAAGCAAAAGTCGAAACGAGCATTTAAATCTCGTAAATTTATCTGACGGAAAAATTACATACTCCGAAGAGGGTGTTTCGGATTCTGTTGGTTATGCAGAACTTTGGAAATACTTAAAAGCTAACCCTGATAAATCATTTGCTTTTGTTCATAATCACAATAATGATACATTTTTCTCCGAAACGGATATGCGAACTTTGTTGACAAATAAGCAAATTCCTGTTATGATTGCAGTAAGAAATGATTCGGTTATTTATGAAGCAGAAAGAACGAAAATGTTGCCGAATATTGCAAATTATAACAATCTTTATTCATCTGATTTAGAAGAAATCAACAGACAGTCAAGAAATGGGGAAATTACCCCTGCTATAAGAACTGTGAAAGTTGCAGAAACGATAGTAAACAACCTTTTGCGAGATTATACGAAAGGACTTGTAGAAATTGATGGCAGAAAAAAATGATTGGGCACCGCCTTCACTTAAAGAACAGCCTTTTTGGCGTGATGGAATGACGGTTGAAGAATACGAAAAAGAACGCGAGTATTTAAATACTCATCTTAATGAACTTTACAGCGGTACATATAAGCCGCTTTGGAAACAAAATTCAGATTAACTGTCTGCTGTGTGCAGGCGGTTTTTTCATACCCATATTTCAATAATCAAAGCCGATTTTGACGTTATGCGTTGAGGTCGGCTTTTTTTATACCCAAATCTACCCTTGCCGTGGGTATATACGGCTTACTTTCAACAGCAGACAGAGCTGTATAAAAATCATGTAGAAAGGAAACAGCATGAAAGACATTTATACCATTCTCGGTGAAATCGGTATCACCGTTCCCGAGGACAAGAAAGCAGCATACTTGAAATCGGAAATAAACTATGGTAAAATTAACAAGACCGTGAGGTGATATTATGAGTACCAAAACAGATATTTTTATAAAAGACAGAGCTGATCCGTTTATAGCAAAAGGCAGTGACGGGTATTACTATTTTACGGCTTCCTATCCGATGTACGGCGAAAACGATGCGGAAGGATATGACCGCATAATTCTCAGAAGATCTCAAACCATTGACACTCTTGCAACTGCGGAAGAAAAAGTTATATGGCACGAAAAAAATTCCGACACTGCATTCCGCTTTATCTGGGCACCCGAAATACACGAGATAAACGGCAAATGGTACGTACTTTTTGCCGCAAGCGGAAGTGAAAACAACGTATGGGATATTGACTGTCACATTATTATGTGCAACGGCGATCCCTATAACGATGAATGGATTGATATGGGCAAATTTACTGCCTGCGAGGGTGATGTGTTCTCGTTCAGAGGGTTTTCTCTCGATATGACACATTTTGAGTGCGGCGGTGTTCATTACGTTGCCTGGGCGCAGAACGGCGGCAATTCAAACGTATATCTTGCAACCGTTAATCCCGATGCTCCTTGGAAAACCACCTGCCCCGCAATGCTTCTCACAAAACCCGAATATGATTGGGAAAGAATCAGAATTCCCGTTAATGAAGGGCCTGCCGCTATGATACACGGCAGTAAGATTTTTCTTGCTTTTTCCGCATCGGCAACAGGGCCCGAATACTGCATAGGTCTTATGTATGCTGATGTAAATGCGGATTTGATGAACATTGAAAGCTGGACAAAGCTTGACACTCCCCTGCTGACCTCCCATGATCTTGTCGGTGAATACGGTCCGGGGCACAATTCATTTGTGAAGGACGAAAACGGCGACTGGATTTTTGTTTACCATTCAAGAGATGAAAAATGCTTTAACGGTGAATGCGGATATTCACGGTATGATTCGCTCTATGACCCTTGCAGAAGTGCAAGAAAAAGAAAAGTTTTATGGGATGAAAACGGTTTTCCCATACTCAACGGGTGACAAAAATGAAAGTAATGACATTCAATATTCAGCACGCACTTGATTTCAAAACAAAATTCATAAACACCGATTTGTTTGCAAATGCAATAAAAGAAAACGGAATTGATCTCTGCGGTCTTAACGAGGAAGAGGAAACGGTCCGCTTGACGGTTATACCGACCAGACAAGCGCTATTGCCGATGCACTTGAATATGAAAGATATTTCGCTCAGGCTGTTTTGGTTGAAGGAACAAGCCCCTACGGTAACGCACTTGTGAGCAGATATCCGATTATATCCGCCGAAACGGTTAATATCCCAAAGGTTAAATTAAAATCACCGTTTTCTTATCACGAGCCGAGATGTGTGCTTAAAGCAACTGTTGAAATTAACGGCAGAAGAATATGTGTTATGGTATGCCATATGGGTCTTTCACACAGAGAAAGAATAATGGCGGTTGATACAATATGCAGGATTCTTGATTCAACGGATTTGCCCGTTATTCTTATGGGTGATTTCAACACAACCCCCGATGACAAAGTGCTTGCCCCTTTGTTTGAAAAGCTGAAAAGCGTTGACGCTTCGGAGCCTACTTTTCCGTCTGATAAGCCCGAAATTAAGATTGATTATATCTTTTACAGGGATCTTGATTGCACAAAATCGGAAACGGTTAACGAAATTTACGCAGATCATTTACCGGTAGTTGCAGAATTTATATAAAAAAAACAGGCAGTAAACTGCCTGTTTTCTTTTTATGCAAATTTCATTGTCATTTCAAGAATACGCTTTACGCAAGGCTCAAGGTCTGCCCTTGTCAGTTCGCCTTTGTCAAAAGCCGCTTTAAGGTCATCGGGGTAACCGCAGGGCATCTTCATATCGTTGCCTGCTTTAACCTCCTTAACAGGATCATTCTTAACGCCCCAGTCGGTTTCAACCATACCCTTGAAGCCCCATTCGCCGCGGAGAATACCCATAATCAGCTCATAGCTTTCGGAAGTATGCTGGCCGTTGATGCGGTTATATGAGGTCATAACCGTCCAGGGATCCGACTCCTTGACAACAATCTCAAAGCCTTTGAGATATACTTCTCGGAGTGCTCTTTCGGAAATACGGGCATCAATATCATAGCGGTTTGCCTCTTTGTTGTTGCAGGCAAAATGCTTGATAGAAACGGTTGCTTTTGCAGACTGCACTCCCCTTGTCATCGCCGCCGCACTCTTACCCGATACAACGGGATCTTCCGAATAATATTCAAAATTTCTGCCGCAGAGAGGATCTCTGTGAATGTTAAGCGCAGGTGCAAGCCAGATGCCGATATTATTCTCGGCAATTTCCGTACCTGCCGCCGCGCCAACCTCATAAATAAGGTCGGGATTCCACGAGCAGGCAAGAAGTGTTGCACAGGGCCAAGCGGTTGTGGGGATACCTGTTTTGGTATCAAGACGGAGTCCTGCAGGGCCGTCTGCAGTTGGTACGGGAGGAACGTCAAGACGTTCAAGTCCGCCGAAGCATCCCGTGTTTGCAACGCCTGTGGGTCTTTTACCGCCTACAAAATCCATAAGCTCATCATCGGTAAACTGTGCAACAAATTCATCGAGAGAAATTGTTTCACCAACCATATCAAACTTTACGATTTCGTCGGGTGCCTTTGCCGTTGAAGGCTCGTTTACCGCGTAATAATATTCTTCATCACCTGTGGGAAGGGATTCAAAACTGCCGTCTGAAAGCATACGCTTTGCGAGCCTGAAGGGCTTGCACCAGTTTTTAAGCCGCTGTATAACCGTATCGGATTCAACCGTATAAACATAGTCAAGCTTAACGTTGTCTCTTACGGATGTACCCAGATAAAATTCATAGTTTCCTTTTTCAAGCACATAGGCAGATTTTGCGATTTTACCAAGGTCATCAAAGCTTGCCATATCGTTAACGTCAAAGCTGACAACAACGGTTTCGCTTTCACCGGGTACAAGAAGCTTTGTTTTTTTATAAGCAGCAAGTTCCTTTGCAGGCTTACCGAGTTTACCCTGAGGTGCACTGTAATAAAGCTGAATAACTTCTTTACCTGCAACATTGCCGATATTCTTAACGGTTGCAACCGCAATTATTTTGCCTTCGCTTTCACAGCAGACTCTGCCGCTGATTGAGAACGACGTATAAGAAAGACCGAAACCGAAGGGATAACGCACATAATCCTTCGCACCCGGAACAGTTTCAAAATAGCGGTAGCCTACATAAATATCGTCGGAATAATCAATAAACTTAAAGCTTTCCCAGAATTCCTCTTTACAGGGGTAGAAGTCATATGATTTGGTGATTGTATCGCAAAGCTTACCCGAAGGATTAACGTCACCGCAAAGCACGTCAGCGATTGCCATACCGCCTTCCATACCGCCCTGCCAGCCGAAAAGCACGGCAGATACCCTATCGTTTTCTGCAAAATATTCGCAGTCAATCGTTGCACCCGAATTAATTACGATAACAACCTTCTTGAATTTTTCGCAAAGGGTGTCAATCAGATTTTTTTCAATATCCGAAAGATAGTAATCGCCGCCCTGAGGTCTGCGGTCAACACCCTCAGCGGAGAAGCGGCTGATTGTAAAAATTGCGGTTTCAGCCCACTGAGATGCGGAATCAATCAGCTCATCTGGCACAGCAGTTTCCTTAACGTGCATAGCTGCAAAGGTATCATAGGTCATATCGTCACGCTCAGTGCAGAATTCCATGGCATTAACGATATCCCATCTTGCGTTAATCTGTTCTTCCGTAAGAACGTTAACGCTTTCCGCCTCTACGTAATCCTTGTAAAAATCAACAAGGGGCATATAAACCTCTGCTTTGCCCTCTTTTTCTTTCTCCTTGAAGCCGTCAAAAACATTGCGGATGTAAGGGCAATTAACGTCGCCGCTTCCTCCGCCGCCTTTTATGTATTCAATGGTTGCTTTGCCGAAAAGAGCAATCTTTTCACCCTTAGCAAGAGGCAAAGCGTTATCAGTGTTCTTAAGAAGAACCATACCCTCCGTTGCGGCACGGCGTGAAAGCTGAGTATGCTTTCTGGATGCGGTTGCACAGCGTCCGTCCTCACCGAGAGGCATACAGGGCTGATATCTGAATCTTGCGTATTTATTCATTGTAAACTATCCTTTCTTATCTCATCAAACATAACCTTAACCATTTTACAGGAGGTCAAGGGTGATTCTGCGTTATTGGAATGATAATACGATACGAGAAAATAATCTTCTCCTTCGATTATTGCCGGGTAACAATAGCCGTTATTCGGGTCATCTTCGAGTGCAAAGATGCGGTCAAAGGTAATTCCGTCATCCTCACTGACGGCACACACAAGAGGAGTTCTTCCCCAGGTGTTGCCGTCTGCGTTGGGTCTTGTTGTATAATTCGGAATGGGGTTAAATACCGCAAGGGTATACTTCCCTGCCCTTTTCATAAGAAGCGGTGCATCGGGTGATGAGAAAAATCTGTTGGGCGAAGGTTCAGTCCAGGTTTCACAGTTATCATATGAAAAGCACTCAAACTGAAAGCCGAGATCCGTTCTTGAAAAAGCGTGAATTACGCCATTCTGATGCTGATAAACAGTTGTTTCCTGCAAACCCGTTTGGCTTTTATCCGCAAAAGGAATATCCTGCCTTTCGGCAATTTCGCGCCAGGTTTCTCCGTCATCATCGGAAGCGAAAATACATTTCAGACCGTGCTCAACAATTCTCATTTCGCCGTTGATTTTCTTTGAATGAATGTTTGCAGGCAGTATAATTCTGCCACTTTGAAGTCTTGCAGCGTGGTCATTTTCAATTACAAAATAGTTCTCGTTATCGTCAATAAACTTTTTGGGAGTTATAAAAGTTTTACCTTCATCGGAAGAACGTGCAAAATATGGAATTCCGCTTTCATTTTCCTTTGATTTCCGAAGAAAAATCAAACCCACGTCACCGTTATTCATCCTGACAAGCGAAGGGCACATAAAATTCCTTGCGCCTTCATCGTGAGCAAAGATAATGCGTTCGTCCGTCCAGGTTTCACCCTCATCATACGAAGTAAAGGCTGCAATATCTGCGGCGCACTCATCGTGCCAGTCGTCGCCGGTAAACCTTGAATAGACAAAAAGAATTGAATTATCCTTCAATCGCAGAAAAGTGCCTTCACCGTTACGGGGATTACCCTCTTTGGAGCCTAAAAACATAACCTCTCTGCCGATTTTATTTAACGTAGCAGACTGCATTCAATTACATCCTCCGAAAATCTTACATTTAAGTGCACATCCCGTGGGAGTTGCCGCACAGCCGCCCAATGCGGTTTCACGAAGCTCGTAGGGCAATTCCTTGCCGACACGGTACATTGCCGCAGTCATTTCAGTGAAAGGAACAGCCGCTTTTATACCTGCAAGCACAATTTCCGCACTTGTAAGTGCATTCGATGCACCTGATGCGTTTCTCGTTTGGCACGGCATTTCAACAAGGCCTGCAATGGGGTCGCATACAAGACCAAGCATATTGCTGATTGTGATGGAAGCCGCATCAAGACACTGCTCGGGTGAGCCACCCATCATTTCAGTTGCCGCCGCTGCAGCCATAGCAGCCGCAGAACCGATTTCAGCCTGACAGCCTGCCTCTGCACCAGACACGGAAGCATTCTTCATCAGCAGACTTCCCACCGCGCCTGCGGTAAAAAGACCTTTGAGAAGCGTTTCATCGCTGAGGTCGAATTCATCCTGCAAGGCAAAAAGCACCGCAGGAAGCACACCTGCCGAGCCCGCAGTAGGAGCCGCAACAATAACACCCATAGACGCATTGACTTCAAGCACAGCCTGAGAATAAATAAGCGCTTTTGTAAGAACACTTCCGCAGATTGACTTGCCTTCAACGCGTCTTTTTTCAAGTTTATTTGCTTCGCCGCCTATCATACCGCCTATTGAACGTACAACTTCCGTAAGAGGCTTATGAACGGAATTTCTCATTATCTCAAGAGATTTTTTCATTTTGGCATCAACTGTGTCTGCATCCGATTCGCCGTAAATTATTTCGCGCAGACGCATAATCTCTGAAATAGGTTTATTTTCTTTTTCACATATTTCAAGCAGTTCTTCTGCAGTATTGAAATCCATAATTTTCACCTTCTGATAAGCATTGTATCTTTAACAAACGGATTTTTTTCAATCGCTTCAACGGTTTCAAGGGTTATTTCCTCATCCGATTCAATAATCATATATGCAATGCCGCCCTTGTTTTCGCGGTATACTCGCAGATAGGCGATATTAACGTGGCATTTGCTGAGAATTGTCGTAACGTTCGCAATAACACCGGGATGGTCCTTATGAACAACGATAAGCGAATGATATTCGCCCGTAAAAAGAACCTTAACTCCGTCAATTCTTGTGAGCCTTACCTTGCCTCCGCCGACAGATTCTCCTCTTACGGTCATTTTTCTGCCCGTGACATCTTCGATTTCCATATCAACCGTATTGGGATGAACGTCCGTTTCGGTTGTATTGGCGGTAAACGAAAACTCTATACCCTCTTTTTCAGCAATTTCAAATGAATCACGGATTCTTACATCATCGGTTTCAAAGCCCATCATACCGCCAAGCAAGGCTCTGTCTGTGCCGTGGCCCTGATATGTACGGGCAAACGAACCGTAAAGAGTAAAATGAACTCTTTTGATTTTCGGATTCATCATTCGCCACGCAAGGCGCGCAATGGATGCCGCCCCTGCAGTGTGAGAACTTGAAGGGCCGACCATATTGGGCCCTATGACCTCAAAAACACTTATAAATGCCATAACAATCTCCTTAACAAGGAATTTACAACTATAATTATATAAAAAAAATACATAAAGTCAACCGAATCACGCAAATCAGGGCATAAACATCACAATTCACAAAGTAATAAACCACCCGTAGGTATCATAACATTTAATGATATATCAACGGGAGGTTTTTGATTTGAAGGGAATTGTTGAACAGCGTGCTGTTGAGCTTGCTGAATACATTATAGAAAACCAAGCTACCGTCAGAACTGCTGCAAAAAAATTCGGTATTTCAAAAAGTACGGTACATATTGACGTTTCACAGCGTCTGAAAAAAGTTAATCCCGAGCTTTATAACAGTGTAAGAAAAATCCTTGATACAAACAAAGCCGAAAGACATATAAGAGGCGGAATGGCAACAAAGCAGAAGTTTTCAAATAATGGTTAAAAATTTATTGAATTAAAGAAAAATTTGTGATAAAATTAATCGGAATTGAGGTTCACACCTTAACTTACAACAGAAAGGAACGTTATTATGAAGCAGCTTAAAATCGGCATCATCGGTGCCGGCAGAATCGGCTCACTTCACGCAAAGTCAATTACGTATAATGTTCCCACCGCTACCGTAGTGGGCATCACTGACGTATTTACGGCTAATGCAGAGAAGGTTGCCGCCGAGCTCAATATTCCCAAGATTTACAATGATTACAAAGAAATGCTTGCAGACCCCGAGGTAGAGGCAGTTCTCGTTTGTTCGTCAACCGACACACACGCAGACATTGCCATCGAGGCAGCAGAGGCAGGCAAGCACATTTTCTGTGAAAAGCCCGTTGACCTCACCCCCGAAAAGGTTAACGCTGTTATTGATGCAGTTGCGAAGGCAGGCGTTAAACTTCAGGTTGGTTTCAACCGCCGCTTTGACCATAACTTTGCAAACGTAAGAGCTATGGTTAACGACGGTAAAATAGGTGATGTTCACATTGTTAAAATCACATCAAGAGACCCTGCTCCCCCTCCGGCAGAATATTCAGCTGTCAGCGGCGGTATGTTCCTTGATATGACAATTCACGATTTTGATATGGCTCGCTTCCTTGCAGGCAGTGAAGTTACAGAGGTTTATGCAAACGCAACCTGCCTTGTTGACCCTGCAATCGGTGAAGCAGGTGACGTTGACACAGCAGTTATCAGCCTTAAATTTGCAAACGGTGCAGTAGGTGTTATTGATAACAGCAGACGTGCCGCTTACGGTTACGACCAGAGAATTGAAGTATTCGGAAGCAAGGGTGCCGCGGTTGCGTCAAACGATACACCCACAAACGTTGTATTTATGGGCGAAGACGGTGTTGTTGCAGATAAGCCCCTCTACTTCTTCCTTGAAAGATATATGCAGTCCTTCAGAGATGAAATGCTTCAGTTTGTTGAGGCTGTTATCGAAGATAAGCCCACACCCACAACCGGTGAGGACGGACTCAATTCAATCCTCGTTGCACTTGCAGCAAAGAAATCCGTTGCGGAGGGCAGACCTGTTCTTCTTTCGGAAATGGCATAAAAATTACGGCTGTCTTACAAACGTAAGGCAGCCGATTTTCATTTCAACAACTTGATTTGCTTTGTAAAATATTCTTTATAATTATCAAATCTATCGATTTTTTCTTCACCTTTCATTGCTTCAATCAGCCTTAACGCTCTTTCTGTTTCCGTAGTCGCTTTCAACGTATCGCCACCGTCACGGTAAAACTCCGCAAGTTTCCACATCATCTGCAAAAGCGTTTCAAATGAAATCCACTTTTGTTTTTCCGCAGCCGTATATTTTTCTTCACCCGAAAGCATAAAAGCCATTTCGGAAAGTTTGGTGAAGTACATTTCCGGAATCTGTTCCAATGCGGCAACAGCACTTTTGGTATCTCCCTTTGCCTTGTATGCATATGCAAGAAAACGCAGTGCATCATATCTTATTTCATCGGAACCTGTTTCGTTGATTAGTTTTGTTGCGATTTTCAAAGTTTCATCCCAATAATTACCCAAATTCTCATTATAATTCATCACATAAAGCATATTGCAGAGTAATATATCATTATCGGGATACTTTTTTAAGCCTTCCTCCAATATTTCTTTACCTTTGTTTGGATCGGTTTCCCTGTATTTTTGTGACCTTCTGGCATAATCCATAACCTCCCTGTCTTTTTCGGCTGAATTATACGAAAGAATTTCATCCGTTGAAACTCCGAAAAAATCAGCAAGAATGGGTAACATCGTTATATCGGGCAGAGCAATGTCGTTTTCCCATTTGCTTACAGCCTGAAAAGATACTCCTATTTTTTCTGCAAGCTGTTCCTGAGTCAATCCGTTCTTTTTTCGCATGAATTTAATTTTGCTTCCTATTCTGATTTCCATATATAAACTCCTTTTTATCGAGATAAGAACGTTCTCTGTTTTAATTATAAATCACAAGCAGAAATAATCAATAACTGTTCAAACGATATTTTTCAACCACCGGTAGAAATAAAAAAAGACGGTTTTTTTAACCGCCTAACATATTTATGATACCATATACAATTCACAAAAGTCAATATAATCTCAAATATTTATGTGCAACATAAACAAGAATCTCTGTTGTACACAAAACAATAGCAACAACTTTGTACAAAATTCCGTCTTGAAAGAAGCGTAAACATATGCTATATTATAGTCAAGGAAAGGGTGATACCGATGAACAGGTAAAGACCTTGAGGACTTGAAATATTCTTCGCCGTATTCAAGTCACCGACACAATCTTATAAAACGGTTAAATAAACAAAATCAGGATGTAAGATTGGACTATATCAAGAAAGAGAGGTTATCCAAAGATGTTAGATATCAA
>JAFYNR010000018.1 GCA_017548045.1 Clostridia bacterium
GGTCTTACAGAAATCACTCTGCCTGCATCTCTTGAAACATTAGGCTGCGACTCATTCAGGGGTTGCACTAACCTCAAAACCGTAACTTTCGAAGAAGGCAGTAATCTCAGCAAAATAGGAAGAGCTGCATTTGAAGGCTGTATCTCATTGACAAATATAGTCCTTCCTGAAAAGCTCGAAACAATTGAATACAGTGCTTTTGAGGGCTGTGCTGCTTTAACAAATATCACTATTCCTGCAAGTGTAACTTTAATAGACAATAGGATTTTCAAGAATTGTTCTTCACTTGAAGCTGTTACATTCGGTGAGAACAGCAAGCTTACATATATTCCGCAGGAAGCTTTTATCGGAACAATAATAAAGAACATTGCTGTTCCCGCAAGTGTGGAAGAAATACACTGGGGTGCATTTGAAAACTTAACATCACTTGAGTCTGTTGTTTTTGAAGAAAACAGCAAGCTTAAATCGTTGAATGATTATGCTGTATTCAGCGGTTGCACAGGTCTTACAGAAATCACTCTGCCTGCATCTCTTGAAACATTAGGCTGCGACTCATTCAGGGGTTGCACTAACCTCAAAACCGTAACTTTCGAAGAAGGCAGTAATCTCAGCAAAATAGGAAGAGCTGCATTTAAAGGCTGTTCCTCGCTGACAAATATCGTTCTTCCCGAAAAGCTTGAAACAATTGAATACAGTGCTTTTGAGGGCTGTGCTTCTCTTGAACATATCAATTTGAACAACACAAACGCAACCACTATAGAGTATAATGCGTTTTACGGTTGCACATCTTTATCAAAGGTAATCCTTCCTTCAACCCTTAAGTCACTTGGTAAAGATGCTTTTGATAAATGCGGTTCAATTAAACTCTATATGGACACTGCAGAACCCGAAGTGCTTGTCAGAATCATTGATGAAGGTTGGCCGTTTGAAATAAATGAAACCGGAATAAAAGACAGCGAAGGCAGAAATCTGAATTCAGATAATACTTATTATAAATTATCACAGAAACTTTCTTCAGGAAAAAACGGTGTTTCTCTGACACTTAAATATGATTTTAAAGAAACTGTAAAGAATAACATTTCAAACTGTAATGTCAGCGTTAAAGTTCCGTCTACAGTTGCATTTAATACATCCACAGTAACAGTAAACGGTGTTAAATGGTCAGATGTTTCAACGGGAAGCAACGGAACAATTTTAGAAATAAAAAATGTTCCTTCATCAGGAACAATTGAATTTAAGGTTATTCTTACCGATGCAAGCTATTTTGTAAGCTATGCAAAAATCGGATACAAGCTCGGCAACAAATCATATGACGAAGTAATCGGAATAATCAATTCAATTAACGATATGATTACTCTTAATGCTCCGAGCGAAACAAGCAAAAAAGATATCACTGTTTCAGGCATGGCTTCGCCTGAGAAGAATGTTGATCTTTATGTTAACGGAGAATACAGCAAAACCGTTATCACATCAAAAACAGGCGCATATTCCGAAAAAATAACTCTGCCTGCAGGCGAAAACACCGAAACCTTTACCGTAGAGGCAAAGATTAACAACGGAAAGAACACAGCATCAGCAATTGTTATATATTCGAATGACGCAGTTATGATAACATCAGCCAAAATGATTTACAGAGGTAATGAATATGACCTGATTGCAAATCAAGGTAAATTACCCGTAATCAGCTGGTCAGCCGGCTCATCGTTTTCATTTATTATTAAGGTTGATAATCCCGATGCTGTAAAGGCTGTTTATGTTGTCAGCCAAAAAGCAGGCGGAAACAATGCCTTGTTATGTGAATATAACGAAGATCTTGATGCATACACAGCAACAGGTTTTAAAGGTATTGTGCCGGGTAGTTTTAGTATTCGCTGTATAACTAACGATAATGTTGGTGAATATGAAGATACAATTGAACAGCTGGGCCAAGAAGTTGAAAATGCAATTTTAAGCAGCGAAAACATTACGATGACTTCAACTGACAATTCA
>JAFYNR010000019.1 GCA_017548045.1 Clostridia bacterium
CACATGATATTTTACTGTATTTTTCAAGGCTTTCGTCATCTGCAACAACTGCCCATCCCGCACAGCAGGTGTCGGGACATTTGTCGGCAATGCAGGTGAATTCTTTATAATATGATGGAAAAGTGTTTTTCATTTCTTCATTTCAAAAAACGGGCGACTGTGTCAGCCACCCGTTAAAATTTTATTCTTCTGACAGGATGCTTTCTTCGGTGGTGATAACTTCACCGAATTCATTTGTCACGGTTTCTGCTTCCGGAACGAAAACTATGAGATAGACGGTTGTTCCGGGAGAATATGCTTTTTCCGAACTGGGCGACATTGACACTATTTCGTGTTCTCTGTAGTTGCCGTGAGAGGTTTCGCTCTTCTGGCAGACGAATCCGAGCTCTTCAAGGCGAAGAACAGCTTCTTCGTAATCCGAACCGACAACGTTGGGGAGAATAATTTCTTCTTTGCCTTTGCTTACATAAAGAGTGATTTTTGTTCCGGGTGTAACCATTTCGTTAGGCTGAATGCTTTGACCGATAATGTAGCCTTCCGCAACCTCGTCATCATAAACATATTCGGGGTCGCCGAATTCAAAATTCTGCGCAAATACGGGGTTTGACGAGATGTCGAGATAGCTTCTTCCGACGAAAGTGGGAACGGCAACGGGCTCTGCCTGTGTTTGCTGAACGGTAACCTCGGTGTTGCTGTTCTGACCGCCGAAATCTATTGAAACTCTGTCACGGAACACAGTAAATGCGAGGATTACGCATATAACAAGACAAACTGCGAAGCTGATAATTGCGGAAGTGATGATAATCTGAGCATTGCCGTTTTTTTTGCCTTTTTTCGCAGGCGAAGAAGCGGATGCAGGCTTTTTCTTCTGCGGAGAGGGTGAGCCGGAGGGAGCTTCGGGCGGAACAACGGTTCTCTGATGATACTGACCGCTTGCCGCTGTTGCGGCGGGTGAAGCAGAAAGCTCGGCTCTGAGCTGCTCAACGGTGCGGGTTCTGTCCTCAGGAAGAATCTGAAGAGCATTGATAAGACCGTTGATGACGTATGCGGGAAGCGCTTCGGCGAATTTGCCGGGCACCATCAGGCGGTCGTTGGTCATTCTTTCTTTTGCGGAAATCGGGTCACTGCCTATCAGAGTACGGTAAAGAACAGCCGCAAAGGCATAAATATCCGTCCAAGTGCCCTGGCTTCCGTCAAATCCGTACTGCTCAATGGCGGCATATCCGTCAAAAAGCTGACTGTTGAGGTCACTTCTTGCGGTTCGTGCCGCTCCGATGCAGAATCCTGTTATTTTTATTTTGCCGTCAGGTGAAATGACGAGAGTTGACGGAGAAATTCCTTTGTGAATAATTCCGATGGAATGAAGTGTGCCGAGTGTTGAGAGAATGGGCATAAGAAGCTGCCTTGCTTTCTCCCAGGGAATGTAACCCGTGCTGCTTCTGAGGAGAAAATCTCTGAGTGTTATTCCCTCAAAATGCTCGATAATTGCATAGGACGTGCCGTAATCCGAAACAACATCCGTTACACTGATAAGTGCAGAAAGACCCTTGAGCTTTGCAAGCTTTGTCCACAGCTC
>JAFYNR010000020.1 GCA_017548045.1 Clostridia bacterium
AAAGAGAAAAATTTCATCAGCTCACGGGCTTTCATACAGTTATCAGCACTGATAACCTCATAACCTTCGCCTTGCAAAACTTCAGTCAATCCGTCACGCAAAAACGAATCGTCTTCAACGAGCAATATTCTCTGTTTCATAATTTCACCTGCCTGTGTCAGCTATTTAAATACATTATTCATTATATAAGTTTTTCGTTCTCATTTCAATATTCATAATCTTACGATTTCGTAAGATTATGAATATTATAAATTTAGCAAAAAATAAATTTGTTGAATAAACCTTATGATTTTGATATAATGTTTAAGATATAGATTATTTTATGAACAAAAAGTAAAAAAGAAGTGAAAGTTATGGCGAATAAGTACAGTCTATCTTACTCGGATGAATTAAAAATACATAGCATTTTTGAAGACAAAGGCTGGTTGATTGATAATACCAACAAATGCAGTTTGTATAATAGATTTAGAGAGCGGTGCCAAGAACTTAATGACGAAGAGCGAGATTTGTTTTATAATTTATCTTTGAATTTCAGATGGGTTACTTTGAATGAGTATATAGATTTGTTATCTAAGCTATTAGTAAAAGTAGTGACTAATTACAATATTTCTGCTCAACATATCTATGTATATCCAATAAAAAAAGAAGGCGATCACAATAGTGTCAAAAGCGCTGATGTTATTTCTTATCTTTGCAAAGCAACACATATTAAACATATTGACAAACTTAGCAATAAAACATTTAAAATAGTTACCCAATATACAGATCTTATTCCAAAACATAAATCTGTAAATAAACCATTTATAGTACTTGATGATTATATCGGTTCTGGTAGGTACGCACTTTGTGTTGCTGAAGAGCTAATTAAAAGAGGAATACCAAAATCTAATATTATTATTTGTTCTCTTTTTATTTCGGAAAATGGAGCGAAAGCAATTGAAGAAGCTGGATTTTTAATTGAATACGTTGAAAAAGTTGAAAATATAATCAACAAACTTTCTCCTAAAGATATTAAGTTGTTGAGTGAAATTGAAAAATCATTATCAGTTGATGAAGAATTCTCATTTGGATATAACAGATCAGGAAATCTTGTTTCATTAATTCGAACACCCAATAATACATTGCCGGTGTTTTGGTATAAAAATTCGAGTCGTCTTGCTAATGCACCTTTTGAAAGACGAAAGGAGAAATAATATGTTATATAGCACTGAAGATATGTTGCTTTTATTGATATCCATAAAAAATAACGGCAACCCAGAGTTTGTAAATAATCATCTATCATTTGGAACTACTGGTTACTTGTGCGCTGAAGCAATTAAACAAGAGTTTATTGTTGAGGATAGAAAAGAACTTTTTTTAACAGAAAAAGGTAATTTGTTTATAGATGAAGCCAATAAAAAACTTGGTAGAAAAGGTGTGGATAAAGAGATAGCCTTCTTACCTAATGCATATATCAAAAAAATATCAATTGACGATATTTACTTACCAGAAAAAATATGATAAAATAAAATTAGTGCCTTACTAGTGTTTCGAATTTTCGATAGTAATATGAGTTCGTATTACGAATTTTTTCTTGATTTCAAGCCTCAGTTAAACTGCTCTTTTGGCGAGGACGCCCAAATACCCGTTTAACTGAACCAACTTATTTTTTTGAAAAATATGAAAAATAAGTTGGTTATTGATTATTACATTTGAAAAATGTTAAAAATTTTTCAAATGCAATAAGTCAATAGATATTTTTAGTAGTAAGGCACTTTTTATTTAGGTGATTATATGAATTTTTTAACTTATGAGCAAAAGTTTAAAGAGCAAGCCGAATTGAGCGGCAAGAGTGAATATTATATTGATGAGTGCTTGAACTATGCTAGGAACCTAAATAAAAATGGTCTTCCTATAATTTATGATGATGTACATTTAAGTAAACTTTTGGGTATTCGTTTGGATTTTTTGATTTCGATATCAAATAGTCAAAAAGATTATTATCGATTCTTTTCAATTTCTAAAAGCAATGGAAAAAGCAGAAAAATTGCAGAACCTTTGCCGTTGTTAAAAGAAATTCAACATTTTATTCTTGACAACATTTTATTAAAGGTTCCCTGCAGTGTTTATTCAAAGGCATATAAACCGGGTGCAAAGCTGAAATCAAATGCAAAATTTCATAGAAATCAACCAGTTCTTATAAAAATGGATTTAAAAGATTATTTCCCTAGTTTAGATGAACACCGTGTGTATAAATTTTTTCATCATTTAGGGTATAAAGATTCAGTGAGTGTTTTGTTGGCAAAACTTTGCACTTTAAATAAAGCCTTACCTCAAGGTGCACCTACTAGTCCTTATTTGTCAAATTTATTGACTAGAGAATTGGATGAGGATATTTATTTGTTTTGCAAAGAAAATGGTAATCTACGATATACAAGGTATGCGGATGATATTTCAATATCTGGGAATATGATTCCAACTAATATTATTAAAGGTGTTGTAAAAATCATTGCAAAACACGGTCTTAAGATTAACAAAGAAAAAACTGCTGTTATTCCAAACTCCAATCGTCAAGTTGTTACTGGTGTTGTAGTAAATCAGAAACTTCAAGCTTCTAAACCATATAGACATTCAATTAGATTAGAAATGCATTATTGTATGAGGTATGGTATTGAGGATCATATTAAAAAAAGCAAAAAGATTTCTAATAATACCAACAAGCGTAAATATTGCCAACAAATGTTAGGCAAGGTAAATCATTGTTTGCAATTAAATCCCAATGATAGTGAAATGAAAAGTTACCGAGATTTCTTATTGCAAAAAATTGTTGAATGAATATGACTATAAGAAAAAGTTGTGATTCTGCTTCAGATTCACAACTTTTTGTTTTTGATGAACTTTTTAATAATGTTAGTTTTGCTAAAAAACAATGAATTTAATTGTAAACTTTCTGTTAACAATCAACTTGTGCCCAACACTATCCTTGACAAAAAAGTTGGTCACAAGTATAATTTTGTTAATCGAACAATTGTTCTGACGATGAAACAGTAGTTTTGATTTTTATAAAAACATAAGCTTCGAAGAAGCGCTGCTTGAAATAATTTTGCAAAAATTTATTTTAATTTCGGGGATTGGGGTTGCCCCCAACAAGCGGCAAAAAGAGTGGTGCAAAAATTTGATTTTTCAAATTTGGGTATCCATTTGCCCTGCTTGCAAAGTTAGTGAATGGTTGAAAACCCGAACGGTTTTGCAAGCAGAATTTGCAAAGTGTGTATACACTTGCCCTGCTTGCTAATTTAGCAAGCAGACAAAATCAACGTAACATCAAGGCTTTTTTACAGTAGTAGCATTGCTGTGGTAATGTGGGAAATTTTTTCCATATTTCCACGGCTGCAAATAAAAATCAAAAAGAAGGTTGGTGAAAAATGAGAGGAGTTATCTACGCAAGATATTCTTCGGACAATCAGAGAGAAGAATCAATTGAAGGTCAGCTCAGAGAATGTAAGGATTATGCCGAGAAAAATGATATTCAGATTATCGGTACATACACAGACCGTGCATTGTCAGCTAAGACGGATAACCGTCCTGACTTTCAGAAAATGATTAAGGACAGCGCTGATAAAAAATTTGATATTGTGCTTGTCTGGAAGCTTGACAGATTTGCACGAAACAGATTTGATTCCGCTTATTACAAAAACGTTCTTCGCAGAAACGGAGTCAAAGTTTTGTCGGCAACGGAATTGATTTCTCAGAATGCCGAAGGCATTTTGCTTGAGTCCATGCTCGAAGGTTATGCGGAATATTATTCGGCAGAGCTTTCGGAAAAAGTCTTAAGGGGTCTTACTGAAAATGCGCTCAAGTGTAAATATAACGGAGGCACTTTGCCCATCGGTTATTATGTTGACAGCAATCAGTTTTTTCAGATTGACCCGATTACTGCTCCTGCTGTTCTTGATGCATTCAAGAGTTATGCAAACGGAGCAACAATGCGTGAAGTTGCAGATGAACTTAACATCAAAGGTGTACGTACGAAAATGGGCGGAAAAATCAGTGCCAACAGCGTAACCCGTATGCTTCACAATCGCAAATACATTGGTGAATACAAATATCGTGATATTGTTCAACCGAATGGTATTCCAGCAATCGTTCCGAAAGATTTGTATGACAAGGTTCAGGACAGAATGAAGGAAAATAAAAAAGCTCCTGCCCGTCACAAAGCAGAAGATGATTATTTGCTTACAACGAAATTGTTTTGCGGTAAATGTCAATCTATGATGGTTGGTGAAAGCGGAACAAGTCGCACGAAAGAAGTGCACAGATATTACAAATGTGTGGGAGTAAAACGTCATCGTGGTTGCGACAAGAAAACGGTTCGCAAGGAATGGATTGAAAATATCGTGGTTGAAGAAACGAAAAAACTTCTCGATAATCACGAAATAATTGAGGATTTTGTAAACAGAGCACTTAAGGCGCTGAATCAGGAAAACACGGTTTTACCGTTACTTCGTAAAAGGTTTGAGGAAGCCCAGAAGGGTATTGATAATCTTGTCAATGCTATTCAGATGGGAATAATAACCCCGTCAACAAAACAGAGATTAGATGAACTCGAAAAAGAGAAGTCGGAACTTTCTGTTGAAATAATGAAAGAAGAATTGGCGAGACCGACAATAACGAGAGAGTATATTCTCTGCTACATTGACCAGTTCAGAAAATTAAACACAAACAGAGTGGAACACAGACGCAGACTCATTGACAGTTTTGTAAATGCAATCTTTCTCTATGATGATAAAATGGTCATCACATTCAATTATAAAGAACAAACGAAAACAATTACCTTTGCCGATCTTGAAAAATCGGGCATCGGTTCGGATATTAACGCAGTGGCTGCACCATAGTACAAGTACTGTTTTGATACAATTTGTATCGAAACGGTACTTTTTCTTTTATTCTGTACAGATTAACGGACACATAAGATGCTATTGTTTTGTTGTAAACAATAAAAGGAGATATACCATTATGGAAAATAAAAGAAAAATTTGTATGATTGTAAACGGTGAAATGATTCCGATGCCTGAAAAAACACCGCAAGATTCTATTGAATCTGCGTGTGTGGAAAGGGTTGGCGGAGTGTATTTCACAACAGCAAGTGAGCTTGAGAAATACATTAAAAAATCACGAAACGAAAAGTATCTGAGAAAGCAAAAAATGAGGGTGTGCAGAGAAAACTGTGGGCTTCTGATTGACGAAGCCGCAACCTTGCTCGGGATATCCAAAACATACCTTGTCAAAATCGAAAACGGTGAAAAAGACCCGACACTCGAATTGGCATTAAAAATCGCAAAGTTCTATAAAACAACGGTTGATGATTTGTTTAGCGTAGATAGTTGATTTAATAATTGTTATATGATAAAATTTTTATTGTAGTTTTAAATCATATAATAGTAGTTATGCATAGTAGCATTCAATGTCTTTTGGAGGTGCATAGTTTGAGTAGAAAATGTACTTTTTGTGGAAAAACAACACCTTTTCCATCAATGGTTTGCTGGCATTGCAAAGAGCCTTTTATTGATGTTTATGATGTGTATTTTACTGGCGTATACAAGAATCAAGCCAATTACAATCCTCAAAAAATCATTAGCATACTAAATGGATAATTTTGATGTATCAATCGTTGAAGCGAAAAATATGGCAACCTCAGATATCTTTGTGCCATACTTGTTTGAGAGTTTGCCAGAAGACATTGCTTGTGATATCGCAACTAGTCTTAATGCGTTTGGCGCTAATGTTTCTTGGTCAACACATGGTTACTATGACGATTTGTTTGAATTTAGAACACCTAAAAAGCTGAAATATTGCTCTAGGACAAGATGTCATTATAACGAGTGTAATTGTGAGGCGATTACCGAATTTGATTGTATGTCGGGTATTGAATTTGAAAAACTATGTGCTGAGATACTTTTAAAAAATGGGTTCAAGAACATTGAACTAACTCCGCACACAGGAGATCAAGGTGTTGATATACTTGCCGAAAAAGGTTTTATAAAATATGCTATTCAATGCAAGCATTATAATTCACCAGTAGGTAACACCTGCGTTCAAGAAGTACATGCTGGGAAAATATATTACAATTGTCATGTTGGAGTTGTTATGACAAACTCTGTTTTTACACAAAGCGCAAAATCTCTTGCTGAAGCAACGGGAGTGTTGTTATGGGATAGAGAAATCTTATCAAAATACTTCTAAATAATATTAAAAATAAAATCGTATGATTTGAATGTAACCCCCCTCCGTGGTAAATTTTTTCGAGTTTACTGAAAATAGCTGAAATATGGTAAAAAATCAAAGATGGAAGATGTAAAAAGAGCAGAAATGGTAAAAAATTATTTCTTGTATCAAAACCGTCCATTCTTGCCATAGTGAGTGTTCATAATGCAAGTGAACACTCGCTTTTCTTTTTTTGCATTTTGAATTGTAAAATTTAACTTTTCGAAAGTATTGACAAAACCGTACACCGTGCTATAATGGTATAAAATCAATAATAAAATTAAGGAACCAGCTGTCTGCAGAGGATATTGGTTCCTTTATGTTTTTTTGAGGGAATTACACACTAACTATAAAGGAGAACCTGCTATGGAAATTCAACTTAACGAACTTATTGAGCAGATTAAGAAGGATGGCGTTGACGCTGCCGAGGCTCAGGCTGCGGCTGTAATAAGCTCTGCGAAAGCCGAGGCTGAAAAGATTATTGCCGATGCAAAGGCGCAGGCGGATAAAATGATTGCCGATGCAAAAAGTGAAAACGCAAAAACAGTGAAATCGGGCGAGGATGCATTGCGTCAGGCAGGCAGAAATCTGCTTATTTCGTTCAGAGAAAGCGTTACCAAGGAGCTTAAGGCCATTACAGGCGAAAGCGTGAACGCAGTTTATTCGTCGGAGGCTTTTGCAAAGCTTATCGTAACTGCGGTTGAGGGCTGGGCAGGCAAGCCCGAGGCAGAGGATATAACCGTTATTCTCAATGCCAATGACCTTGCAAGGCTTGAAGAAACCGTTCTTGCGGCGCTCAAGGCAAAAATGTCGGGCGGTGTTACCCTTAAAGCAAACGATAATTTTGACGGCGGCTTCCGTATTGCAGTCAATAACGGTGCGATCTATTACGATTATTCTGCCGAGGCTGTTACGGATATGCTTTCCGCATATCTCAGCCCCAGGGTTGCCGCACTTCTGAAAGAGGCTGAATAATATGGCTGAATATTATCTTGTATCACAGCTGCCGTCGCTTGACGGAATAAACGAAAATACGCCTATGCCCATAACGTCCGAAAGGTTTGAGGAGCTTTGTCTGAGATTTCTCGGCAAAAAGGCACAGACGGAATTTCTGAAGCTGACTCTTTCACCGCCCAGAATTCCCGAAAAATCATCTTCACCCCTTGCGGAAAAATGGAATGAAGGGGAGAGGAATCTTCGCCTTGCGCTGGCGAAAATCCGTGCGGAGAAGATGAATAAGAATTTTGACGGGGACGGGGAATGCTTCTCTCCCGTGCTTTTGCAGGCTGTACGCACGGCGGTTGAAAGCGAAAGCCCAATGGAGGCTGAAAAATTCCTCAATAAATACCGTCTTGATTTTCTTGAAACGCTCAGACCTGCCGATTCTTTTTCGCAGGAATTCGTATTTTATTACGGGCTCAAGCTCAGGCTCATTGAGCGCATAAGAAAGTTTGACACGGAAAGCGGAGAAGCCGCATACAGAAATATCTATAACTCCATTATGAATGGTGAAAAAACGGAGGTTATACAATGACCGAAAACAAAGGTAAGGTAGTAAGCGTTAACGGCAACCTTGTATCCGTAAGGTTTGAGGGCAACGTTTCGATGAACGAAATATGCTACGTTATCGTTGACGATACAAAGCTTAAAAGCGAGGTTATCCGTATCCGCGGCGACATCGCTCAGATTCAGGTTTACGAAATGACGGGAGGCATAAAGTGCGGCGACGCCGTTGAGTTTACGGGCGAAATGCTTTCCGCACAGCTTGGTCCCGGTCTTCTGGGTCAGGTTTACGACGGACTTCAGAATCCTCTGCCCGTTCTTGCGGAGCAGGCAGGCTGGTTCCTTGAAAGAGGAAATTATGCCGACGGTCTTAATGCTGAAAAGAAATGGGAATTCACTCCCACGGCCAAGGTCGGTGACGTTCTCCGTGCAGGCGAATATTTCGGCACCGTTCCCGAAGGTCCTTTTACTCATAAAATTTTCGTGCCCTTCAATCTTCTCGGCACCTATACTCTGAAATCCGTTGCAGAAAAGGGTGAATACACCGTTAACGAAACCGTTGCGGTTCTTGCGGATGAAAGAGGCAGAGAAATTCCCGTTTCAATGTCGTTCAGATGGCCCGTAAAAAGAGCCGTCAGATGCTATACCGAAAGGCTTGCACCCGTTGAAACAATGGAAACGAAGGTTCGTCTTATCGACTCCTTCTTCCCCGTTGCAAAGGGCGGAACCTACTGCACACCCGGCCCCTTCGGCGCAGGCAAAACCGTTCTTCAGCATACCACCTCAAAGTATGCGGATGTTGATATCGTTATCATCGCCGCCTGCGGTGAGCGTGCAGGTGAGGTTGTTGAAACAATAACCGAATTCCCCGAGCTTACCGACCCCAGAACGGGCCGTTCGCTTATGGGACGAACCATTATCATATGCAACACTTCGTCAATGCCCGTTGCATCCCGTGAAGCATCGGTTTATACCTCAGTAACCCTTGCGGAATATTACCGCCAGATGGGTCTGAACGTTCTTCTGCTTGCAGACTCAACTTCACGCTGGGCGCAGGCACTGCGTGAAATGTCGGGCAGACTTGAAGAAATTCCCGGCGAGGAAGCCTTCCCTGCATACCTTGAATCATATATTGCCGCCTTCTATGAAAGAGCAGGCTGTGTTATTCTTCCCGACGGAAGCAAGGGCTCCGTTACAATCGGCGGCACCGTTTCTCCCGCAGGCGGTAACTTTGAAGAGCCCGTTACACAGGCAACCCTCAAGGTTGTAGGCGCATTCCACGGTCTTTCCCGTGAACGCTCCGATGCAAGAAAATATCCTGCAATCGACCCGCTGATTTCCTGGTCAAAATACAAGACCGTTACTGATTCCGAAAAATCGGCCTTCTGCAAGAATATTCTTTTTGAAGGCAACGAAATCGGCTCGATGATGAAGGTTATCGGCGAAGAAGGCACAACCATTGAGGATTATGTTACCTATCTTAAATCCGAAATGCTTGATGCCGTTTATCTTCAGCAGAATTCCTTTGACCTTGTTGATGCAAACTGCACCAGAGAGCGTCAGAGATACGTAACGGATAAGCTGATATACGTGCTGGGCAGTGAATATGCCCTTGACGATAAAGACGGCGCAAGAAGCTACTTCAACCGTATGCGTCAGAAGTTCATTGACTGGAATTATACGGAATTCCGAAGCGAGGCTTTTGCCGGTGCAGAGGCTGAAATCGATGCAATGTATGCAGACGGTAAGGGCAGGCTGTCCGCGTCGGCAGAGCTTTTGTTAAAGGACGGTGAGTGATAATGAATAAGGTTTTCAACAGAATAGAATCCATTACGGGTAACGTTATCACCGTCAGAGCAGAGGGTGTAAAATACCGCGAGCTTGCTCAGATAAACACCCGTTTCGGCAAATCCCTTGCCGAGGTAAATAAAATCGACGGCGATATTGTTTCGCTTCAGGTTTTTGCAGGCGGTCAGGGCGTTTCAACGGGCGACGAGGTCCGTTTCCTCGGCAGTGAAATGAAGGTTTCCTTCAGCGAGGATTTGCTGGGCAGAATTTTCAACGGCTCGGGCGAGCCCAGGGATAAAGGCCCTGCGCTTACCGACAATATGAAGCCCATCGGCGGTCCCTCCGTTAACCCCACAAAGCGTATTCTGGCGAACCGTATGATGAGAACGAACATCCCTATGATTGATATGTTCAACACTCTCGTCGTTTCCCAGAAGCTTCCCATATTCTCCATTTCGGGCGAGCCTTATAATCAGCTTCTTGCAAGAATTGCCCTGCAGGCTGAGGCAGACGTTATCGTTCTGGGCGGTATGGGTCTTAAATATGACGACTTCCTCTACTTCAAAGAGGAGCTTTCAAACGGCGGTGCGCTGAGCAAAACGGTTATGTTCATTCATACCGCATCGGACCCCACCGTTGAATGTATGATGATTCCCGATATGGCGCTTGCGGTTGCAGAACAGTTTGCGCTTCAGGATAAGGACGTTCTTGTTCTTCTCACGGATATGACAAACTTTGCGGACGCAATGAAAGAAATTGCCATTACTCAGGAGCAGGTTCCCTCAAACCGAGGCTATCCGGGTGACCTTTATTCACAGCTTGCGTCACGCTACGAAAAGGCGGTTGACTTCAACGATTCAGGCTCCGTTACCGTTCTTGCGGTTACGACAATGCCCGGCGATGACGTTACCCACCCCGTTCCCGATAACACGGGCTATATCACCGAGGGTCAGTATTACCTCAAAGGCGGACGCATTGAGCCTTTCGGTTCACTTTCACGACTCAAACAGAACGTTAACGGCAAAACCCGTAAGGACCACCGTGCGCTTATGGATGCAATGATACGCCTGTATTCCTCATACAAAGAAACCGTTGAGAAGAAGAATATGGGCTTTGCAATGACACGCTGGGATGAAAAGCTTCTCAGATACGGTCAGCTTTTCGAAAGCGAGCTTATGGACCTTTCGGTTAACCTTTCCCTTGAAGAAGCTCTTGACCTTGGCTGGAAAATTCTTGCAAGGTGCTTCGAAAAGGATGAAACAGGCATAAAATCCGACCTTACCGACGAATTCTGGTATAACAAGTAAGGGGGATATAAGTGGCAAAAATCAAACTGACTAAAAATGAGTTAAAGATACAGAAGGATGCCCTCAAGATGTATCGGAGATATTTGCCTACTCTGACACTTAAAAAACAGCAGCTTCAGGCTGAAATACGCACCATTGAAGCAAAAGCTCAGGCGGTAAGAAAAGAACGCGAAAGCCTTGAAAAAGGCTTTGCCTCCTGGATTGCCGTTTTCAGCGAAACGGAAGCCTTCCCCGAGGGGATAATTTCCGTTCGCAATATCCGTAAGGGTACGGGCAACGTAGCGGGTGTTTCCATTCCCGTTTACGAAGGTGCGGATTTCTCGCGGGGCGATTACGATTTATACGAAACTCCGCTGTGGGTGGATATTGCCGCAAACCATATGGAAAAGGCAATGTCTCTTGACCTTGAGGCGGAAGTGTTGGATGAGCAGGTAAGGCTTCTCGGGCAGGAGCTTCGTGCAACCTCCCAGAGAGTGAACCTGTTTGAAAAGGTGAAAATCCCCGAAACGGAGGAGAACATCAGAAAAATCTCAATCTATATGGCGGATCAGCAGGTCAGCGCCGTTGTCCGTTCAAAAATTTCAAAACGCAAAATTGCGGCACGCAATGAAATATCTTCGGAAACGGAGGTGTGGTCATTATGATAGTGCCTATGAAAAAGGTTTCTCTCATAATTACGGGAGATAAAAAATCCGATACCCTCAGAAAGCTCCGTAAGCTGGGCATTCTTCACGTTGAGGCGGCAGAAGGCTCGGGCAGAAGGCTTGAAATGCTCAAAGAAAAAGCGGCTTTGCTGGAAAGTGCCTTGTTCAGCATATCGGATAAGAAAAACAAAAAAACGCAGCAGGAAAGCATTGATTCTGAAAAGGCTTTTTCCGCCGCAAGGGAAATTATTGACCTTGAGGAAGAAAAGAAGCTTTGCACCGCGCGTAAAATAACTCTCGCCGCAGAGCTTGACCGACTTTCTGTCTGGGGCGAAATCGACCCCTCGGAGCTTGAAATTCTTGCTGAAAAGGGCATTGACCTTGTACTTTATGAAATGCCCGTCTCCGAATACGCAAAGCTGGGCGAAAACGCAAAGACCCTGCCTTTGCAAAAAACGAAAGCATCCGTAAGATTCCTGCTTGTCAAGTCGGAAACGGAAGAAGAAGCGGTAAATTCTCTTAAAGCCTACCGCCTTGAAATGCCCGAAAAATCAACAGCTGAAATGAAGCTTGAAGCCGAAAAGCTTGAGGGCAGGCTCAGGGAAATTGACGAAAAGATTTCATCCTTCGCGGCTTTTGCCGAAAGCATAAAAAAGGTAATCGGTGTCTGCGGAAAGGAAATTGAATTTGAAATTTATGAAACGGGAATGGTTAATGAAAATCTTTCAGATATAACCGTTTCATATTTCACGGGCTACGTTGAGGAGGAAAACGTTGACCGCCTCAAAAAGACCGCAAAGGAATATTCCTGGGGACTTCTCATTGAAGACCCCACACCGGAGGATAACGTTCCCACAAAGCTTAAGAATAATAAATTCGTAAGCCTTATTTATCCGCTGACCGATTTTCTCGGCACGGTGCCCGGTTATTTCGAATATGATATTTCGGGCTGGTTTCTGGGCTTCATCCTCATTTTCTTCGGGATTATCTTTGGTGACGGCGGCTACGGACTTCTCATCACTGCCGTTACGGGAGCTTTGATTGCAAAGAATCTTGCATCAAAAAAGAAGATTCCCCCTGCGTTTCTGCTGATAGGTCTGTTCGGCTTATCAACAATTCTGTGGGGAACCGTAACCTGCACCTGGTTCGGACTTTCACCCGAACAGCTTCCTCTGTGGCTTCAGAAAATGTCAATTCCCGTTATCTCCAACGTTTATGCGGATAAAATATGGTATCCCTTCTGGACAAACGGCGAATACGGCCTGACCACCGCCCAGAATCTTCAGATTTTCTGCTTCTCGCTGGCTCTTATTCAGCTTACCGTGGCGCACATCAAGGTTGCCTCACGCAACAGAAAATCAATAAAAATTCTCGGTGACATCGGCTCGATAATGCAGCTTCTGGGCATATTCTACGTTGTGCTCAGCTTCGTTGTAAATGCGCAGGTTTTTCCCTTCGGCCTTGTAATCGGCGGCGTGCCCGTGGGCACGGTTGCGCTGGTGATGGTTATTGCAGGCTTCGTTATGAGCTTCGTATTTTCAAATTACGAGGGTAACATCCTCAAATCGGTTCTCGAAAGCCTGAAAAACATCGTTTCCGTTCTGCTGGGCGTTGTCAACGTATTCTCGGATATCGTGTCTTATATCCGTCTGTGGGCAGTCGGTTTGGCAGGTGCGGCA
This sequence comes from Clostridia bacterium, assembly GCA_017548045.1. Taxonomy (GTDB): domain Bacteria; phylum Bacillota; class Clostridia; order Oscillospirales; family Acutalibacteraceae; genus CAG-177. Next base: position 13,165 of record JAFYNR010000020.1, read on the forward strand.
ATTTCCGCAACGGTCAACGAGCTTGCAAGCCCCTTGCTGGGTAACTTCCTGTTTATGATAATTGCCATTGTGCTTCTTGTATTCGGTCACGGACTGAATATGATTCTTAACGTTCTTTCAGTTATCGTTCACGGAATACGACTCAACACACTGGAATTCTCATCGCATCTTGATATGTCCTGGAGCGGACATAAATTCAGCCCCTTTGAAGAACAAATTGAAAATTAAGGAGAATAGTTATGAATTTAGGATTATTAGCAACAGCTTTATCAATGGGTATTGCCGCAATCGGCTCCGCAATCGGTATCGGTATTGCAGGTCAGGCATCAATCGGTGCCTGGAAAAAGTGTTATATGAGCAACAAGGCGGCTCCCTTCATCCTTACGGTTTTCGCAGGTGCTCCTCTTACTCAGACAATCTACGGCTTCCTTCTTATGCAGCAGATGACGGGTGCGGATAAAGACCCTGCATTCCTTTTCGGCCTCGGTATCGCATCGGGCATAGCAATGGCAGTTTCGGCCGTTGTTCAGGGTAAGGCAGGCGCCGCAGGCGCAGATGCTCTTGCAGAAACAGGCAAAGGCTTCTCACAGTACATTACCGTTGTCGGTCTTTGCGAAACGGTTGCGCTTTTTGCCCTTGTTTTCAGCATGGTTGCACTCGGCTGATAAAAAAATTAAACCCCCTCACCGAGGGGGTTATTTTATTTGTAATTTTCAATTTTTGCAATCATTTTTCTGCCTATCTGTGCGGCAAGCTTCAGACCCGTTTCGGTTTCTTCGTAATTGAGGGAATCGAAGAAATGCTGGGTTTCGAAGTTGAAATCACCTTTGTAATCAACGTCGGCAAGCGCTTTGGTGATTTCATCCCAGTTCATTTCGCTGAGCCCCGGCAGAGTGTGCATATCATCCCTGTAATCGTTATCGTGTACGTGCAGTGCACCCAACCTTTTGCCCAGCACTCTTATGCAGTCCTGAGGCTCTCTGCCGGCAAGGGCACAGTGCCCCGTATCAATGCAGGCAACGAACATTTCACTGCCCATTTCATCAACGTATCTTGCGTGCTCGTAGGGGTTACTGCATATGCTGCCTCTTGTGGTGCCTGCTTTACTGTCTTTATACCACATATTTTCGCAGGCAAGCTTCACGCCGTATTCCTCGGCATAGGGGAGAAGTGCCTTGAAATATTTCATATTACGCTCAAAAATAAGCTCCTCGTTGCCGATGTATTCGCCTGTGCCCACGGGATGCACAACAAGGGTTTTAATTCCCATAAGCCCTGCAATTTCAATAACCTTTTTGTTCTTTTCAAGCAGAAGTCTTTGGGCTTCCTCACGGGTTTCGGCAGGAATATTCGTCAGTGCGTGTGCCTGGTTGAAATATACGCCGTTCTTTTTTGCGGCTTCGCAAAGCAGGTCAATATGCTTTTTGTATTCGTCGGTGCCCAGAGGGTGACCCTCCTTCAGCATAAACGTCATCGAATAATCTATTGCGTCAAAGCCTGCCTTTGCAATCATCTCAACGGCTTTGAATTCTCCGAATTTTGAGGCACAGCCCGTTGTCTGAGATAAAATCATATGCATCCCTCCTTTTTACATCTTACCATTTTTAATTTTTTTGTCAACGGAATAAAAAGTGCTTTGAAAATTCTTTTCGATGTGGTATGATAATTTCTGCAAGAGGTGATTTTGTGTTTATCAAAATTTACGATACGGAAATTGAATTTGACTATAATCAGGCCGACGGCTTCAACCGATATGCCGATGATATTATGGCGGAGTATAATCAGTGCCTTGAAGAAGGAATTGAGGTTGAAAAATATAAGGCGCTGTTTGAATCCGTTGCCGCAATGGAAAGCGGTGCGGAGAAAAACCGTATGAGCAACACTGTTTACGAAACGGTTATTGGTGCGGATATGCAAGCCGATTATAAATATGATGAGCCCAACGACCTGAAAGGTATAAAGAAACTCAGAAAGCATTATGAGTATAAAACGGTTATGCCCGATGCCGAAGCCCTGAGAAAGAAGCTTCTCGGTGCCTGGACGGGCAGAGCCTGCGGCTGTCTTCTGGGGAAGCCCGTTGAATGTATAAGAAGCAACGAGCTTATTCCTCTGCTTAAGGAAACGGGAAATTACCCCATGCACCGCTATATTCTCAGCTCCGATATTACCGATGAAGTCTGCTCTCACTATAAATTCTGGCTTCGTGACAAGTGCTATGCCGATACGGTTGACGGTATGCCTGTTGATGACGACACGAATTACGTTGTGCTTGCGCAGAAGATTATTGAGGACTGCGGCAGAAAGTTTGACTCTGAGGATGTTGCAACGGCGTGGCTTAAATATCAGTCGGTTTATTCCTATTTTACTGCCGAAAGAATTGCATACATAAACTTCATCAACTGCATCAAGCCTCCCGCATCCGCAATGTATAAGAACGTGTGCCGTGAGTGGATAGGCGCGCAAATACGCGGCGATTACTTCGGCTATATCAATCCGGGCAATCCCGAGGCGGCGGCAAAAATGGCGTATACCGACGCGAGAATTTCTCACGTGAAAAACGGTATTTACGGCGAAATGCTTGCTTCTGCAATGATAGCCTGTGCCGCAGTGACGGAAAGCATTGACGATATTATTCTGGGCGGTCTTGCTCAGATTCCGTCAACCTCAAGGCTTTTTGAAGAGGTTATGAGGATTTTTGACGGTTATAAAAGCGGCGTAACCCTTGATGAATGCCGTGAGTATATCAATTCACGCTATGACCAGTACACCGACCACGGCTGGTGTCACACCATTTCAAACGCAATGATTGTTGTTGCCGCCCTTCTCTACGGTGAGGGTGATTTCGGCAGGTCAATCTGCATTGCCGTTGAAAGTGCGTTCGATACGGATTGCAACGGCGCAACCGTCGGCTCAGTGCTCGGTATGAGAGGCGGAATAGACTGTATCGATGAATACTGGAGGAAACCCGTGAACGGCAGAATCCACACCTCGATTTTCGGGGTAGGCACAGTTGACATTGAAAAAGCGGTTGATAAAACACTTGAACACATAAAGTGAGGCACATAAAATGAAAAAGATATTCAAGATTATAAGCGTAATTCTTTCTGCCGTAATTGTGCTTACATCCGTTTCGTTTTTTGCTTTTGCAGACAGCGGTAAGAACTATTACTACATTGACGCAATCGACGGTGACGATTCAAACGGCGGCACGGAAATTGACAGCCCCGTAAAAACTCTTGCAGGTCTTAAAGAGCTTGACGTGAAGCCCGGCACCCACTTCCTTTTCCGCAACGGCGGTGAATACGAATGTGCCGCAACCCTTACCTGCAACGGAACAAAGGATAACCCCGTTGTGGTTTCGTCCTACGGCGAGGGCGAAAGGGCGGTGCTTTATACAAACGAAAAAACCGAGGTGCTTCGTCTTTTTGACTGCTCTTACGTAACGGTTTGTGATCTTCAGTTCAAGGCGCCCAACGGCGGCGGTATCTGGATTGATACCTACAAGCAGACCTCCGAGGGTATCGTGATTGAAAACGTTTATTTTGAAGGTATGCAGAATTATCAGGTTCACAGCCGTGACGATTTTCAGCACGGTGCGGCAGCGGCAAGGGCGGCGGTTATGGTAAAGGGTCTGCCTGCAAATTCAAGGTATGCGGTCAATGACCTTACCATCCGTGACTGCGAGGTTTATGACTGCGCCAACGGCTTCATAATCTGGGGCTCCTGGAATGAATCACAGACTCCCTGGTGCGAGGAAGACGAGATTGACCCCGTTTTCAACGAGGGTCTGCTTATCGAGGGCTGTTATCTGCACGAAATGGATGCGGAGGCTGTTGTTGTGGGCATGTGTGACGGTGCGCTTGTTACCCACTGCCGTTCCATTAACTGCTGTCAGGGCGGTGCAGAGCTTCTTCCTGACGGAGAAGTTGAATATTTCACAGCCGCAATGTGGTTCTGGGGAAGCGTGAACAGTACCATTCAGTATTGCGAAATCGCAGGTCAGAAGAATATCGGTGACGGTATGGCGGTTGACTTTGATTCTTATACACATAACTGTACCTATCAGTATATCTATTCCCACGATAACGTCCGCTTTATGTGCAACTGCCCCAATCACAGCGGACACCACGGCAATACGGTTCGCTACTGCCTTTCGGTCAACGATAACAAGGGCCGTACAACAACGGCGGTAGGCTCGCAGGGTGAGCACGATTTCAGCTTCTATAACAACACAATCGTTAACTGCGGCGAATTCCAGTTCAAGAATCTTTATAATGCGTATATTGCAAATAATATAATAGTCGCTTCCGACGGAGCAACCTTTGCCTATGACATCGACCCGTCAAGAGGCAACGTATTTGAGAATAACTGCTACTATAATATTGCAAACCCCCTTGTTGACCTTGGCGCAATGAATACGGTACCCGGCTTTGCGGGCACGGATTATTCAGACCCCGAAAGCTTCAAGCTTTCATCGGATTCTCCACTTATCGGCGCAGGTGTTGATACGGGAGTGAAGTATGATTTCTTCGGTGATGCGGTTACAAGCAACAACATCGGCTGCTACGGCGGTATCGGCACAAAGGCGGAATACAAGGGCGAAAATATATTTGTGAAGATTATCCGTTTAATCCGTAATTTCTTTGAAACACTGGCGCACGAAATATACGTAATTTTCGACTGAAAAAAGCTCCCGTGAGGGAGCTTTTTCTTATCGTATTACCATCATAAACACTGTCAGAATTATCAGAAATGCAAAGTTGAAAACAGAGAAAAGCTTTACGTAGTAGCCTGCTTTTCCGGGGTTGTGCCAGGTGTATTCTCTGAACGTGATAAGGCTTGCAAGGGATGCAATCAGCGTGCCCGTGCCGCCGATGTTTACGCCCACAAGCAGGTCGCCGTAGTTTTCTGTAAACTGCGAAAGAAGTATTGCCGAGGGCACGTTGCTTATAAATTGGCAGGAAAGCACGCTGAAAATCAGTGTGCTCTTTTCCATAAGGGCTGAAAGGAAGCTTCGCACAACCTCAATCCTCGCCATATTGCCCGAGAAAATAAAGAAGAATACAAATGTGAGAAGCAGAGGATAGTCAACCATTTTCAGTGCCTTGCGGTCTGCAAAAATCAGCACCGCAGGGATGACGATAAGCCCGATTACGTAGGGTATTCCTCTGAAAACAATGGCGATTGAAAGTGCAAAAAGTGCAAGGTAAAGTGCGGTGCGAAGGGGAGGCAGCTTTGAGGTTTCGCCCTCAATTTTCATTGGCTCCGATTTGATGAAAATGATACAGCACAGGGTAATCAGCGTTACCGAAAGAATAAAGGGAGGAGCCATAATTCCCATAAATTCAAGGTTGGGAATATTAAATTTTGTGTAGAGATAAAGGTTTTGCGGGTTGCCGAAGGGGGTCAGCATACCGCCCAGATTTGCGGCAATATTCTGCATAATAAAGGTGAATGCCATATACTCACGCTTCTCTGTTGTGAGAAGCACGAAGTAGCCCAGGGGCAGAAAGGTGAGAAGTGCCATATCGTTTGCAATAAGCATTGAACCTATAAAGGTTATGTAGACAAGAGCAAGAATAACAAGCCGCGAATTTTTGAAGCACTGAACGATTTTCTGAGCAAGAGTGTAGAAAAACTGAATGTTTTTCAGTGCACACACAACCGCAAGCACGCAGAAAAGGCAGGCAAGGGTTTTGAAATCGAAGTAACCGATATATTCTTTGTCAACGGGTACTATAATGCTTGTGACCGCCGCCGCAAGAAAGGCAACAAGCACGATGGCGTTCTTTTTCAGAAAGCCGATTATATTTTTTAATGCATCTGATTTCATATGAATTCTCCGTTATGAAATTTTACCTCGCATATTATATAACGGCAAATCAAAAATAGCAACAACAATTTGTTTTTTTATTCTGATCGTATTTTGCACTTTGCAATGAAAAAGGCACCCTCGGGTGCCTTTTCTTACTTGCCTGTTATCATATTCCAAAGATTTTTGAGAGTAATAAGCGGCATTTCGGAGAAGCCGTTTGTGCCGTAGTTTTCATAAAGCCAGAGGCTGAGCTTCGGAAGGAAGGCTGAAGGCTCTTTTTCTTCGGTAACCTCCGCAAGACCCTGCGTTGCAAGAATGGCGGTAAGTCTCTTTTCCGCAGCCTCAAAGGTGCCTGCCTCAACGGTGGTATCCTCAAGGGCATTCTCTGCCTGCTTTACTGCGGCGGCGAATTCGGCGGCATCCTCTGCCGAAAGGGAGGCAGTGTCAAAATCCTCTGCGGCTTCAAGAAGTGCGTAAAGATTTCTCGTATCTCTGCCTGTATTGAACTGAGGGAATCGGGGGTCTGAGTAAACGTCGGTAATATCGTCGTGAGCGATAAGCTCCATTGCGATTTCAAGAATAACGTCGTTGTGCTGGGTAAGGTCGTGACGCTGACCTACGAAATAGAAGGTTGTGTCTGCAAGAACGCCTGCGGATGCGTCAACAACTCTGTCGGGTGAAATGTGGTTATGCTCGGGGTTTGAGCAGTACGTATTTTTCTGAACGTAATCTTCGGGGAGAGTTTCGCCTATGTTTGCCGCATATGCGCCCATTGAGGTTGAATCAAGGTGAATGATGAAGTCTGCATTCTGTGAATCCCAGGTGCCGCCTACGTCAATCATGGGGAAGTTGTACTCTGCAACGTTGAACACCTGAACGCCCTTGTCAAGAAGCTTTTTGATGTTATCATCCGAATGAAGCTGAGCCTGATAATATTTGTAAGTCTGTTCCTTGATGCTTGCCATTTCGGGGTCTGAAAGATATTTTTCAGCCGCTTCAGGGTAGTTGCCCGAGGGGCAGAGTGCCCACATGCTCGTGCTTCTTATCATAACGTCCTCAACAAGAGTGCCCACTGCCTTTTCAAGGCTTGCCATAAGCACCTCGTCGGGCAGGATACGCAGAGCAATTTCAATTATCTTTGCGGTATCCTTATCAAGCAGACCCAGATTTTCAAGGAAGCCGTTGTAAACGAATTCGGGGTCAAGGAATTCGATATTGCCTGTGAATACGTCACCGATGATTGTTGAACCGTCAAGTGCGGGTACGATGTAAAGCACCTTGTGAAGGCTGTCCATAACTTCGGGATAATATTCGAAAATCGCATTTGCAAAGGTACCGCCCTGGCTGATGGGAACAAGATTTACTTTGTCGTGGCCCGTCTGCTCCTTGACCATTTCAATGTAGTCGTAAAGATCCTTCGTAACGTCGATGTGGTTACCGAAGGAGTTATAGGTGAAATAATAAAGATGGTCATAGGGAAGGTCGGTGGGGTAAAGCTTGAAGGGGATGTGGTGGTTGATAATCTCCTTCTCGTATTCCGTGCACTCGGCGTATGACCAATAGTATCTTTCAAGAATCACGTTGCCCGTATTCTGAGCCTCAAGGTCGCTTTTGTTGATTCCGAAGCAGGAGTCGATTACCTTTGCAAGGGCATCGGAAAGACCTGCATCACGCTGAAGAAGCAGGGAAGCCACGGCAGGCACAACAGCGGTTTTGATTACTTCGGGAAGCTGAATGTAAGCAGGGAAGGCGGAGATGGTGTTGCCGTCGGAATCAAGAACGTAATCTCCGTTTTCATCTGCAACCATAACGTTGCTCTGACCCAGACCGGGGATGATGATTGTGGGGTAGAATTCGCAGTCGTCGCCGCAGTCGGTGCACTTTTCGTGAACGATGACGGGGCTTGTGTATCTGCTTGCGGATGATGCTGCGTAGCCGCCTGCGGATACCGCAGGAATAAGCATCAGAACGCTGAGCAGGACTGCAGTGATTTTTCTGATGGTTTTTTTCATAATTACCTCTCCTTTATTGGTTTAACATACTAAAGGAACGCTATAATATTATGTTAACACATTATTTACACAATTTCAATAAGAATTACAGATACAAATGTAACACTTAAAGCATAAGATTGATTCGGAATGAAAAATTTTTCCGAAAATCCGAGTGTTTTTCTCATTTGCGGCGAATAATGGTTGAAAGTGTTGACACGGAGGTGTTCGGATTGGGTAACGGTGAAAGTAGCTACCGCCGTTTCATTGACGGAGACGAAGGTGCATTCGGGGAAATTCTCGATATGTACAGCGAAAATTTAATATTTTTCATTAACCGATACGTAGGCAACGTTGCCGTTGCTCAGGAGCTTTCGGAGGACGTTTTTGTTGAAATTCTTCTTCATAAACGAAGATATAACTTCAAAACCTCGCTGAAAACCTATCTTTTCACTATCGGGCGTAATAAAGCCGTCAGCTATTTAAGACGCTGTGCACGGCGGCCTGAGTGCGCCTATGAGTACATAGAGAATGAAAGCGACAGAAAAAATCTTGAGGATGAGTTCATCAGAAAAGAGCGTGAGCGTGAGCTTCACAGAGCAATAAATACTCTCAATGATGATTACAAAACCGTGCTTCACCTCATATATTTTGAAGATATGAGCTATGAGCAGGCGGCGACGGTTATGAAAAAGAATAAAAAACAGATTGAAAATCTTGTATACAGAGCAAGACAAGCCCTGAAAAAAGAACTTGAAAGGGAGGCGAGGCTTCCGTGAAAAGCAGAGAAGAATACACGGCAAGCATCTATGCCAAAAGAGATGCGATTCTGAAAAAGCGCAAGAAGGCGGCAGGCGGTATTGCGGCGGCTTTATGCATAGCCCTCAGCTTCTGCACTGCGGCGGCGGTTATGCCGAAAATGATGAAGAAATCCGCACCCAAAGAAACAGCGGCTCAGACGACGGTGGCAATTATCGAAAGCCCCGAAAACACCGAAGGCGAAATTCTTGTGACTTATCTTGAAAGCTATATCAGACCCATGCCCGAATACTCCGAGGAGAAAGTGGGTGGAGAGGGTGAAAATTTTGTTGATGATGCAGGTGCACCCGAAAACAGAATTGAAAACGAAGAGTGGGGCAATAAGCAGTTTGCTCATCACGTTACGAAGGCAGTAACCGAAATTGCCCTTGAAACCGTTATTGGTGAGGATGCATTGGGTGAGCCTTCGGTAACAAAAAAGCCCTCGTCCGTGGGTGAATACACAGACGAAGAAATTCTCAAAGCGGCGGAAAACTGCCTTACGGATGCAGAGAAAAAAGCAGTTGAGGGCACCGAGCCTATGGTTACGGTGACACGCACCAAGGGGGGCGAAGAAAGCTACGGCATTATGTATATTGCAGGTGATACGAAAATCAAAATAATTCTCAATGCGGAAAACCTTGAATTTATCAGCAAAAGCGGTGGTATCGTGAGTGAGGGTACAACAGCCGCACTGCCTTATATGACAACACCTGCCTATAATCCTCAGGGGGAATAAAAATGAAAAAAGCAGTTGCGATATTATGTGTGTTTATGCTGATTTTTCTCGTATCCTGCAAGGATGGCTCTGATACGGATTTAACAACCGAAAGCACGCTTGCACAAAGTCTGACGGAAAAGATAGTCGAATCCGTGACGCAAAATGAGCTTTGCTCTGTGCCTACCGCACCCGAGGGCTTTCAGCTTATGACCGACACACATGAAATGTTCAATCAGCCTGCCTGCGGCAATACCGTATTCATAACCTCGGATTATCTTGAAGAAACAAAGTGCCTTTACGGTGAGGATGAAGAATTTATACTGGATATGCTTGAAGGCAAGTGGACTGATTCGGATGATGACTGCCTGCCCGATGCAAAGATAAATTATATGGGCACGGTTTATTATTACAGTTCTTCCTGCGGTACGGTTAAGGATAATGACAGCGGCTGTATGCCTTTGACAAAATCTCAGGTGCACCGTATGAACAAAATCATCGGCAAATACCGCACAACCAAAACGGAAAACGGACTTTCCCGGTCACTGCTTTCAAAGGACGGTGTGAAGCTGAGTGTTGCGCTCAGCAAAAATCCCGTTGCACCGGGCGAAAAATTCGTTCTCACCGCAACGGTTGAAAATAATTCGGGCAGAACGGTTTATATCCACACACCTACGGGCACACCGGATATGCATTTTGAGGTGAGAGTAAAAATATCCGACGGTAAATATTCCTTTGTTGAGCTTGATACACAGGGAAAGTGCCACACCGATGATACGGGTATGATGACACTGAAGGACGGCGAAACCTACGTTCAGCAGATGAATATGGCGGCAGGTTATTATGTTGACGGCTCGATGATTGAGGTCAGCGGAGAGCCTCTTATCGCCTTCGGCGGCGGAACATACAGCGGCACCGCAATCCTTAATTGGAATTTCGACGAGCCCGACGGCGAGCATAAATCCCTTGACCTTGAATTTGAGGTTGAAGTCAAATAATAAAAGCACCCCGAAGGGTGCTTTTATTAATCTTCAAATCCTCTCTGTACCGCATAGTATGCAGGCTTGGGATTGCCCTTGCCGTCTACAAGACCCCAGCCCGTTTCAACGGGGCAGTCTGCCTGGCCGCATACGTAACAGCTGTCGCTGTCACCCCAGCAATAGAGACACATTCCGATAACGTAGTCAAGGTTGCGTACCTTCTTGATGATGTAATCGTAAAGCTCTGCCTGACCCTCGGGGGTGTGCTCATAGCCGTAAAGACCGTAGCCGTCGGGAAGCTCGCAGTAAATGTGGTTGGAATATTCACCGTCAAAAATAAGGTCGCCTACCTCTTCGGGAGTGCGGTCCGAATAGTCACGGGTGATTTCTTCTCTGAGGTCATCGGGGAGGTTGTTGACGAATTCCCAGATGTTTGCTCTTGCTTCTTCTTCGGAGTTGAAGCCGTATTTCTGAAGGATAGCCGTCTTTTCAGCCTCGGTTTTGGGCTCGCCGTAGCCGATGTAACCGAATTCGCAAAGAATGATGGGCTTGCCCGTGTTCTTTCTTACGAAGCTGAGAAGGGTGATAAGCTGGTCGGGATTCTTGAGAACGTTCTCAAAGCAGCCAAGATACATATCAACGCCCACATAGTCGCAATACTGATGATAGTCGCCCATAAGGGGTGTAAGCTGAAGAAGCGAAAGACCGCCGAGGTTGTAGCCGATAAGCACGTCGCCTCTGATGGGGTACATTGCTTCAAGCTGCATACCGATGAATTCTGCGGCTTCTTCAAGAGTAAGGGGAAGCGTGAAGCGGTCAATACCCATTTCGTTTGTAACCTGGAATACGCCTACGATACCCTTAAGGTCGTTGATATAGAATTTTGCAATTTCCTGAATTCCTTCGCGGCTTTCGGGGTCACGGGGGTCAAGACCGTATGCGATGTAATCGTCGGGGTAGGGAGTTACGCCGAAAATTCTGATGCCGTTGTCAACGTATTCCTGAGCTTCTCTCTTCCAGCTTTCGTAGTAGGGAGAAATTGAGCCGTCTGACAGATAGGGGAAGGGAATATCATCACGGAACCATTCAACGTTAGCTTCTTTGATAAGGTCGTAATCGGGGTCAAGGTGGCATACGCCCTTCATAAATCCGCCGATTTTTTCTTCAGCAACGGGAACTTCCTTGTCAAAATATGCGGTGGGATCCCACACGAGCATTGATGCAAGGGGAGTGATGAGTGCCAGAATAAAGCCGACGATTTTCATTAAAATTGCCATAACAATTCTCCTTTTGTACAGTGTTTAATATTCTGATTTTATCATAGCAAATCCGCCTTTTCAATGGAATTTGAAAGACGGATTTATTTTTGTTATTCAGCACAATAAACGGTGCCGGTTTTTGTCTAATATTTACAGTGTGCGGTCTGCATTTATAACCTTTTCGGCTATTGCACGAAGCTGATCCATATTTTCGAGTGAGCCGATTTCCTGCCTGAGGGATGCGGCGCCTCTCACACCTTTGATATACCAGCCTGAATGCTTTCTCGCTTCACGCATACCCACGTAATCGCCCTTGTATTCGCAGAGCTTTGAAATGTGACGTATCATAATTTCCATTCTTTCTTCAACGGGAGGGTCGGGCAGGATAATTCCGTTTTTCAGATATTCGTTAATCTGCGTGAAAACCCAGGGTGCGCCCAGTGCGCCTCTGCCCACCATAATGAAGTCACAGCCCGTTGCCTTATACATATTTTCTGCCGAAAGAGGGTCGGTGATATCGCCGTTGCCGATAACGGGTATCTTCACCGCCTCCTTGACCTGCTTGATTATATCAAGGTTTACGGGCGGTGCGTACATCTGCTTTCTCGTTCTGCCGTGCACGGTGATTGCCGCCGCACCCGCATTTTCCTGAAGCCTTGCAAATTCAACCGCATTAATGCTGTTTTCATCCCAGCCCGAACGGAATTTTACGGTTACGGGCAGGTCGATTGCCTTTGCAACCGCCTCGGTTATCCTTGCGGCAAGGCAGGGGTCTTTCATCAGTGCGGAGCCGCCGCCGTTGCCTGCGATTTTGGGGGCAGGGCAGCCCATATTGATATCCACCGCCGCACAGCCCGTTGCCGCCGCTTTTTTTGCCGCCTCAGCCATTGTTGACGGGTCACAGCCGAAAATCTGCACCGCCGCAGGCTTTTCCGTTTCACCAAGCACCATAAGGGTATCGGACTTTCTGTCGTGCATTGTAAGACCCTTTGAGCTTACCATTTCGGTCACAACGTAAGCCGCACCGAATTCGATGCAAAGCTCACGGCAGGCACGGTCAGCAACACCTGCCATAGGTGCAAGTGCCGCATATCCTTTTATTTCAAAATTGCCTATTTTCATAAAATTTACCCTCAAACGATTTTCTGTCACCAATGTTACCATTAAATTAAATTATTTTCAACATTTTTCATAAAATTGATGAAATTTACAAAATGTATGGTATAATGTAAAATGAGGTGATTCTGAATGAAACTTTTGGCACTTGACGGCAACAGTATTCTCAACCGTGCATTCTACGGCATAAAGCTTCTCACAACCAAGGACGGCACTAAATTCACCAACGGAATTTACGGCTTTCTCAATATACTTTTAAGGCTTCGCGATGAGGTTAACCCCGATTCCGTAGCCATTGCCTTTGACGTTAAAGCACCCACCTTCCGCCACGAAATGTATTCGGGCTACAAGGCAAACCGTAAGGGTATGCCTCCCGAATTGGCTCAGCAGATGCCTCCTTTGAAGGAGCTTCTTGCGGCTATGGGCTACAAAATTCTCGAAGCCCCCGGCTGGGAGGCAGACGATATTCTGGGCACTCTTGCGGCAAACTGCGGCGAGGGGGATTTCTGCTACATCGCAACGGGTGACCGTGACTCTCTTCAGCTTGTGCGTGATAACGTCAACGTGCTTCTTGCCTCAACAAAAATGGGCAGACCCCAGAGTGTCTGCTATGACAGAGATAAAATCAAAGAGGAGTATCTTGTTGCTCCCGAGCAGATGATTGATATAAAAGCCCTTATGGGCGACAGCTCCGACTGTATTCCCGGTGTTGCGGGTATCGGTCAGAAAACGGCGCAGGATTTAATCAGCCGTTTCGGCTCCATAGACGAAATCTATGCAAATCTCGATACAATCGACATAAAGAAGGGCGTTCACGATAAGCTTGCCGCAGATAAGGATATGGCTTATCTCAGCCGTGAACTGGGCACAATCAAAACAAATGCTCCCGTTGACGGTTCATACGAAAGCTATGTGCCTTCGGCGGCGGATGCCTACAAGGTGACAAGTATTCTTGCTGATCTTGAAATGTATAAAATGATTGAACGCCTTGACCTTAAAGCGGCTGAAAAAGCGGACAAGCCCAAGGCAGAAAAAACCTGCACCGACTGCTATGAGCAGGAGGATCTGAAGTTGCTTTACAATCTGCTGAAAAAAGCAGGTGAGGCATATTTCACCTTCGATAGCGGAGTGTTTCTTTTTAAGACCGATAACGGTGTTGCAACAGTAAATCCCGAAAACGAAGGTTATGCTCATTTCTGCTCCGATTTCCTTTTTGACCGTGACATCAGAAAATATACCTACAATTCAAAGGCTCTCTATGCCTTTTACTACGATTACAGGCAGGATATCGAAATCAATTCAATCTGCGGCGATGCAATGCTTTCCGCATATCTCATCAACCCCTCGTCGGGTGCGTATGATCTTAAAAGGATTATTGCGGAATACGCAAATGCGGAATTGCCCGAAGCGGAGAATGAGGATGCTTTTTACACCGCATATCTGCCGGGGGCTTTTGCCAAAATGAATTCACTCATTGAGGAGCATAACCAGAAGCGTCTGCTTGAAGAAATCGAGCTGCCTCTGGCAAAGGTTCTTGCTTCAATGGAACGTGAGGGCTTCCTCGTTGATGCACAGGGTATTGAAAAATTCGGCATTGAGCTTCAAGGCAGAATTGAAATTCTCGTTAAAGAAATATATGAAGAAGCAGGCTGTGAATTCAATCTTAACTCACCCAAGCAGCTTGGCGAAGCCCTGTTTGTGAAAATGGGTCTGCCTGCAAAGAAAAAGACAAAAAGCGGCTATTCCACCAATGCGGAGGTTCTTGAGGGCTTGGCGGCGGATTACCCCGTTGTTGCAAAAATCCTTGAATACCGCAGTCTGGCAAAGCTTAAATCAACCTATTGCGACGGCTTGCTGAAGGTTATCGGTGAGGACGGCAGAATCCGTTCAACCCTTAATCAGACCGAAACCCGCACAGGCAGAATTTCGTCAACCGAACCTAACTTGCAGAATATTCCCGTGCGTTCCGAGCTTGGCAGAGAAATGAGAAAATTCTTCAGAGCCAAGGACGGCTGTGTGCTGATTGACGCGGACTATTCTCAGATTGAGCTTCGTGTGCTTGCCCATATGGCAAACGATAAAAATATGATTGAAGCCTTCAATAACGGTGACGATATCCATGCCATCACCGCATCTCAGGTGTTCGATATGCCTCTTATGATGGTGACTCCGCTTATGCGAAGCCGTGCAAAGGCGGTTAACTTCGGCATTGTTTACGGCATCGGTGCGTTCTCGCTGGCAAAGGATATCGGCGTTACCCGTGCAGAGGCGGACAGCTACATCAAGGGCTACCTTGCCCATTTCAGCGGTGTGCGTAAATATATGACGGACGTTGTTGAAAAAGCAAAAGAAAACGGCTACGTTGAAACCGTGTTTGCCCGCCGCAGATATCTGCCCGAGCTTTCATCCTCAAACGGAATGATGCGTGCCTTCGGTGAAAGGGTTGCGCTGAATATGCCCATTCAGGGTACGGCGGCGGATATCATCAAAATAGCAATGATAAGAGTCTGGGAAAAGCTGAAAGAACAGTGCCTCAGTGCAAGGCTTATTATGCAGGTGCACGACGAGCTTATTGTTGAAGCCCCCGAAAGCGAAGCCAAAATCGTTGCAGGCATTGTGAAAAAAGAAATGGAAAACGCTGTTAAGATGCGTGTTGCAATGCAGGCAGATGTAGGCGTAGGCAAAACGTGGTACGAATCAAAATAACAAAGGAATAAAACTATGAATATATTATTTGTCTGTACGGGTAATACCTGCAGAAGTCCAATGGCGGAGGGGCTTTTCAAAAAGCTCCTTGCCGAGAAAAACATAACGGATGTAAGCTGTTCCAGTGCAGGACTTTTTGCAATGACGGGGGATGAAGTAACCCCCAATTCAGTGAAGGCCTGCGAAAGATTCGGTGTTGATATTTCGGGTCACAGAGCAAGGCGTATAACCTCCTTTGTGCTTGACGAAACGGATAAATTCGTCTGTATGACCTTTGACCACGCCGCAAGCCTATCTCTCTACGTTGACCCCGACAAGGTGCTTGTGCTGGGTGGCGGCATACCCGACCCCTACGGCGGAGATATTGAAACCTATATGATGTGTGCGAATTCCATTAAAATTGCCCTCAACGCACAGCTTGAACAGATAACGGCGGAGGATTGAAAATGAATTTCACCGTTGAAAAAATGAAGGGGGAGCATATTCCCCGTGTTGCGGAGCTTGAAAGGCAGTGCTTTTCTCAGCCCTGGAGCGAAAAGGGTCTTGCCGAGGAGCTTGACAATGAAAATTCTCATTTCCTTGTTGCCGTTGCGGATGGGCTTGCAGGCTATATCGGTGTGCAGGAAATCTGCGGCGAGGCTTATATAACCAACGTTGCGGTGTTTGAAGATTACCGCAAAAGGGGGATAGGCAGAGCACTTCTTGAAGCCGCCTGCAAGGGTGCGGAAGGCAGAGGGTGTGAATTTATAACCCTTGAAGTCCGCGAAAGCA
The DNA here is from genome assembly GCA_017548045.1 of Clostridia bacterium. Classification (GTDB taxonomy): domain Bacteria; phylum Bacillota; class Clostridia; order Oscillospirales; family Acutalibacteraceae; genus CAG-177. Next base: position 29,319 of record JAFYNR010000020.1, read on the forward strand.
ATCTTTCCGCAATCGCTCTTTATGAATCTGAGGGCTTTGAGGTTGCGGGCGTAAGAAAGAATTTTTATTCCGACCCCACGGAAAACGGAATTATTTATACGAAAAATTTTGAGAGGTAAACATATGAAAATTCTTGCAATAGAATCATCCTGCGACGAAACCGCCGCCGCCGTTGTGGAGGACGGCAGAAAGGTGCTTTCAAGCGTTATTGCATCCCAGGTCAGCGAACATATCGTTTACGGCGGAGTTGTGCCCGAAATTGCATCGAGAATGCACGCTCAGGCAATCAGCGGCGTTGTGTCAAAGGCTATGTCCGATGCAGGTGTGGGCTACGGCGATATTGATGCCGTTGCCGTTACCTATGCTCCCGGTCTTATCGGTGCGCTTCTTGTAGGTGTCAATTTTGCCAAGGGTCTTGCATATTCGGCAGGACTGCCGCTTGTGCCCGTTCACCATCTCCGTTCACATATTGCGGCAAATTATATAACCCATACCGACCTTGAGCCTCCTTTCCTCTGCCTTGTTGTTTCGGGCGGTCACAGCCATATCGTTGCCGTCAGGGATTATACGGATTTTGAGATTATCGGCAGAACCCGTGACGATGCGGCAGGCGAGTGTATGGATAAGGCGGCAAGGGCAATGGGTCTGCCCTACCCCGGCGGTGTCAATCTTGACCGTATCAGCGCAGAAGGTGACCCGAGCCTTTATAAATTGCCTCATCCCAGAGTTGACGGCAGTGAATACGATTTCAGCTTTTCGGGTCTGAAAACAGCGGTTGTGAATATTATTCATAATTCAAAGCAGAAGGGGATTGAAGTGAGCGTTCCCGACCTCGGTGCAGCCTGCATCGAAACCGTAACCGACTGCCTTGTGAATAACACCGTGAAGGCGGCTGAAAGCTACGGCTTTGACAAAATCGTTATGGCGGGCGGTGTATCCGCAAACTCCCGTCTGCGTAAGCGTATGAGCGACGTTTGTGCGTCAAAGGGCTGGCAGCTTTATATGCCTCATCTTTCACTTTGCGGCGATAATGCGGCAATGGTGGGAGCCCAGGCTTATTATGAATTCAAAGAGGGCGAAATTGCAGGCTCGGACCTTAACGCCTTCGCAACAATGCCCATTGACGGTTGATTATCGGTAAATTTTATCGAAAAATGAATTTTAAGGAATAAATTTATGCAAAAATTGCATATCATATTGACTTTACAAAAAACTATGATATAATTATAGTGGGTGAGGATGAGAATGAAGTTTGATGCGTCTGTCAAGTCGCACAAAATCCGATTTTTTGTCTGCTCAAATATGTTTAATTTTAGTATATTTCCCCGTGTGAAAGGAGAAAAACTATGGAAAATATGACCACCAACAAAAGCATTCTTTCATGGATTAACGAAAAAGTTGAACTCGTTAAGCCCGATAAGATCGTATGGATCGACGGCTCACAGGAGCAGATCGAAGCCCTCCGTGCAGAGGCTTGCTCAACAGGCGAAATGATTAAGCTCAATCAGGAGCTTCTTCCCGATTGCTACCTTCACAGAACCGCTGTTAACGACGTTGCACGTGTTGAAGGCAGAACCTTCATCTGCGCTCCTTCAAAGGAAGAAGCAGGCCCCACCAACAACTGGATGGATCCTGCAGAAGCATATGAAATGCTTTACGCTATTGCCAAGGACAGCTACAAGGGCAGAACAATGTACGTAATTCCCTATTCAATGGGTCCCGTAGGCTCAAAGTTCTCAAAAATCGGCATTGAGCTCACAGACTCAATCTACGTTGTTCTTAATATGGTTATCATGACAAGAGTAGGCACAGACGTTCTCAAGGCTCTCGGCGACAGTGAGGATTGGGTTCGCGGCCTTCACTGCAGATGCGATATTGACGAAGAGAAGAGATACATCTGCCAGTTCCCCCAGGATAACACAATCATCTCGGTTAACTCAGGCTACGGCGGAAACGTTCTTCTCGGCAAGAAGTGCTTTGCACTCCGTATTGCTTCATACCAGGGCAAGAACGAAGGCTGGCAGGCAGAGCATATGCTCATTCTCGGCCTCCAGAAGCCCGACGGCGAAATCAGATACATCTGTGCCGCATTCCCCTCAGCCTGCGGTAAGACCAACCTTGCTATGCTTATTCCTCCCGAGGGATATTATAAGAACGGCTACCGCGTATGGTGCGTAGGTGACGACATTTCATGGATCCGTAAGGGTGAAGACGGCAGACTCTATGCAATCAACCCCGAAAACGGCTTCTTCGGCGTTGCTCCCGGCACAAACGAAAAGTCAAATCCCAATGCTCTTGCTTCAACAAGAAAGGGCACAATCTTCACAAACGTTGCTCATAACCTTGACAACAACACTGTTTGGTGGGAAGGTCTTGACAAGAATCCTCCCGCAAACGCAATCGAGTGGAAGGGCAATCCCTGGAACGGTCAGGAAAGCGAAGAAAAGGGTGCACATCCCAACAGCCGTTTCACAGCTCCCGCTGTAAACTGCCCCTGCATCAGCTCAGAGTTTGAGAATCCCGACGGTGTTCCCATCTCGGCTATCGTATTCGGCGGCAGACGTGCAAAGCTTGCTCCCCTCGTATATCAGTCAAGAGACTGGAACCACGGTGTATTCGTAGGCTCAATCATGGCTTCTGAAACAACAGCTGCAGCAGCAGGTGCAGTCGGTGTTGTTCGCCGTGACCCCATGGCAATGCTTCCCTTCTGCGGCTACAATATGGCAGATTACTGGCAGCACTGGATCAACATCGGTGCAGGTCTTGAAGCCGATAAGGCTCCCAAGATCTTCAACGTTAACTGGTTCCGTAAGGATGACGACGGCAACTTCCTGTGGCCCGGCTTCGGCGATAACCTTCGTGTTCTCGATTGGATTATTGACCGTTGCGAAGGCAAGGTAGATGCAGTTGAAACCTCAATCGGCTTTGTTCCCAAGGCAGAGGATATCAACCTTGAAGGCATCGAAGATGAAGTGAGCGATGCTCAGCTTAAAGAAATCCTCAGCGTTGACAATGCTCTCTGGGCAGACGAAATCGCAGGTATTGAGGAATTCTACGGCAAGTTTGACAGACTTCCCGAAACCCTCAAGTCAGAGCTTGAAACTCTCAAGGCAAACATTCAGTAATAAATTAAGGGCAGCTTCGGCTGCCCTTTTTTGCAGGTGGATTTATGAAAAATTATGATGTGATTTTATTTGACCTTGACGGTACGATTACCGACCCCGGTATCGGCATCACCAATTCCGTTGCCCACGCACTGAAAAAATACGGCATAGCCGTTGAGGACAGGGCTGAGCTTTATAAATTCATCGGGCCGCCTCTGCATAAATCCTTTGAGGAATTTTACGGAGTTGACGGTCTGCAGGCGGTGGAATATTATAGGGAATACTACCGTGATAAGGGCATTTACGAAAACGTTGTTTACACGGGTGTTGAGGATATGCTGAAAAAGCTGAACTCCGCAGGCAAAAAGGTGATTCTCGCCACCTCAAAGCCCGAAGTTTTTGCAAAAGAGGTTCTCCGTTATTTCGGTCTGACCGATTATTTTTATTATGCCGCAGGTGCAAATCTTGACGGTACGCTGACGGACAAGGCGGAGGTTATTGCATACGCTCTGAAAGAGGGCGGCGTGACGGATAAACCGTCGGTAATTATGGTCGGTGACAGAGAGCACGATATTATCGGCGCAAAGAAAAACGGCATTGATTCAATGGGTGTTCTTTACGGCTACGGAAGCCGTGAGGAGCTTGAAAACGCAGGCGCTGATTACATTGCTTCATCGGTTGAAAAAATAACCGATTTGCTGATGGACAATTAATTTTTATTCACTTTGAACTTTGCACTTTGCACTAAAAAAGGCACCTTCGGGTGCCTTTTTCTTATACGTTATATTTCTTTATGCGTTCATATTCGGCTTCGGTGCCGCAACCTTCCTTGAGGCTTCTTGAAATAAGGGCCGCAATTTCTTTTTTGAGAAGTGTGTTAACTTCTTCAACGGTGCGACCCTCTGTTGAAATGGGTGCGCCGATTCTTGACATCAGATTTTTGCTTCTGAATTTATAATCGCCCGTAACCGCAACGGGAATTATCATTGCCTTGTTCTTGCAGGCAAGTGAAGCCGCGCCGTATTTGAACTCGCCCAAAAGGTTATCGGTGCGGTTGCGTGTGCCTTCGGGGAAAAGTCCCAGTGCGCCGTCCTTTGAAAGAACCTCGGTTGCTTCGCTTTTTGCCTCGCTGTCGTGGCCGTTACGGTTAACGCAGATGCAGCCCGTAGCCCTGAAAAACCAGGCAAAGGGACCTTTGAAGTATTCTGCCTTTGCCATATAGTTTATGGGTCTTTCGGTGGCGATTGCCGCCATACACTGATCCATAACGTGCTTGTGGTTACTGCATATTATGATTGCACCCTCTTCGGGAATGGGGTGTTCAACAACAAGCTTCGGGTTATAAATGATTTTGAAAAGGGGAAGCAGGATTTTTGAAAATGCCTTGAATCCTGCATTGCCGCGGTGCGCCATCAGGAAATTGCCTCCTTTGCACTTTCCTTTTGAAGTTTCATAAAGTCGATTTTGTTATATGCCGTCTTGGGAAGGATATCAACAAATTCATAAAGATAGGGAACGCTGTAATGCATAAGCTTTTTCTTGCAGTATGCCTTGATTTCAGCTTTGGTTTCGTCGTTGCCTTCTTTGCCGTTTTTAAGGATAACGTAAGCCTTTGCAACTTCCTTCTTATACTGGTGAGGAACGGGAACAACAACGCACTTTTCAACAAAATCAAGCTCCTCGACAACCTTTTCAATCTGTGTGGGGTATACGTTGAAGCCTGAGGTAATCATCATACGCTTGATGCGGAGCTTGTAGTGAACGAAGCCGTCCTCGTCGATTGAAGCCATATCGCCTGTGTGAAGCCAGATTTTGCCGTCTGCGTGAGTGCGCAGGGTGCTTGCGGTTTCTTCGGGGTTGTTTCTGTAACCAATCATAACGGTGGGGCCGCTTACGCAAAGCTCGCCGTCCTCGTTTGCAGGCAGAACGTTGGTTGTGCCGGGCTCAACGATGCACATTTCGGTGCCGATAAGGGGCTTGCCGATGGTGCCGGATTTGTAGCAATCGCCGACTGAAAGGCTCAATGCCGCAAGACCCTCGGTCATACCGTAGCCTTCGCAGAGCTTGACGTCGGAATTGTGGGCGGCAAGGAAATCGTTAACGCTCTTTTCAAGCTTTACGGGGAGAGTATCGCCGCCGCTGACCGCATATTTGAGGAAAGAGAAATCGATTTTGTCAATACCTTTTGCTTTAAGGAGTGCATCGTAAAGGGTAGGTACGCCGAAAAGCATAGAGGGCTTGTATTTTTTGATTATGCTTGTGAACTGCTTTGCGTTGAACTGGGGGATAAGCACTGAGCAGGCACCGAAGCAGAAGGAAACGTGAACACATACGCCCAGACCGAAGCCGTGGAATATAGGCAGAATTGCAAGAATCTTATCCTCAGCGTGAACGTCGCGGAGAGTAAGAACAGCCTGAATGCCGAAGGCGTTGAAATTGCTGTTTGAAATCATAATGTCCTTGGGTGTGCCTGTTGTGCCGCCGCTGTGAAGAATAACCGCAACCTCTTTGTTCTGCTTGCCTGTGGGGGTGTATTCCTTCACCAGCTTTGAATTCTTCACGAAATCGTTCCAGGCAATGTATCTCTTATCCTTCTTGTCATACTTGAAATCCTTGATGCACTTGAGGGCATAAAGCTTTTTCATAACGAAGGGCATTGAGTTGCCGGGTGTTGCAACGATAACGGTTCTGAGCTTTGTTTCGTCAATGATGTTTGCGATTTTCTCCATACAGATGTTAACTGCAAGAAGAACGGTACTGTTTACTCTGTTGATGTGGTTTCTGATTTCCTCCTGCGCCGAAAGGGGATGAAGAATGTTTGAAACCGCGCCGATTCTGTTGAGAGCGTAAATGCTGATAACAGCCTCGGGAGTGTTGGGCATAACGATGGTTACGATATCGCCCTTCTTAACGCCTGCCGCCGCATAGGAAGCCGAAACCTTTTCGATTTTCTTCATAAGCTCACGGTAGGTGCATTTTGTGCCGAAATATTCGTATGCGTAGGTGTCGGGCTGATTTTCGGCTGTGACCTTCAGCATTCCGAACATTGATACGTCGGGAATGTCAAAGCCGAGAGGAGAGTCGGGATTTTCGAATTTGAAAAACGGATTCTGATTTTTCATTTTTTACCTCACTTGTCTCTTTATCTTGATTTATTTCTTACGTAGGGAATAACAAAGCCTGCCGCAATGGCAACCGCAATTCCTGCAGCGGCGGCACGCTTTTTGGTTATTATATTTTTGCTGTCGGCACTCTTGATAAGTCTGCCTGTGATTTCCGCCTTATCCTCGGGGGAGAGAGCAACGGAGCTGATGATTTTCATAAATTCCGCAGTCTGGATATCTGTCATATTATTCTGTCCTTTCAATTTCATTCTTGAGAAGTGCTCTGCCTTTTTGCAGACGCTTCTTTACGGCGTCCTCGCTTATGCCAAGAATTTCAGCGATTTCACTGCATTTGTAGCCTTCTGCATAATGTAGGGTCATAACGGGTTTATATTTTGCCGGCAGAGCCGAAATGATTTCGAAGGCTTCGAAGTCGCTTTCGGGAATACCTGCGGATTTGACTTCCTCGAGGCTCAGCGTATGCCGCCTTATCCGAAGCTTGAACATATTTTTGCTTATGTTTGCGGATACTCTGATAAGCCACGCCTTGCGGTGCTCCTCGTCGGTGAATTCGGGGGCCTTGGTCATATATTTCATAAAGGTATCCTGAACGGCATCCTCGGCATCGTCCTTGTTGCAGAGAATACAGTATGCGATTCTGAAAATCATCGAGCCGTAGCGGTCAACAAGCTCGCTTATTTCTTCGTTGGTGAATCTGCGTTCAGCCATAAATATGCCCCCTTTCATCAAAATCGGATAGGATATCCGAAAAGACACCCATATATAAAACAATTATAATATACAAAAGGTGAATTTTATTTTTTTAACAAATTGTAAACAATTTTTTGCTTGACAAAAGAACAAACGTTCTCTAAAATAGTGGGCGTGGAGATGACTTCACAATATGTTTACGGAGGTAAAAATTTGAATAAAGGAGAAAATTCCGAGGCTTTCTATACTTTTTGAAACGATAATCCCATAAGTCTGAAATACAACAATATCACGCACATTCGGGCATTTTTCTCTTTGACATACGCCCGTATGCCTGCATCGAAGAAATGCCCGACTGCACGCAATCTGTTGCATTTCAGATGCAAAGCAGTTTTGAACGAGAAAATTTTTGCCGTGTCAAGGCGAAAATTTGCAGAAATACGAGGCTATTTCAAGAATTTTCAACGCAGACAGGGCGGAAAGGTTCCGTTCAAAACCTTATCGATTACCGTTTCAAAAAGTATAAGATTCCCAAATTCCTTTTCGGCGATGAATACAGAAACATTCTTTCAACCGATGCAAAGCTGCTTTACGGTCTGCTTCTTGACAGATCACATCTTTCTGCAAAGAACGGCTGGGTTGCACGGGACGGAAGGGTGTTTCTTTATTTTACCGTTGCGGAGGCGGCAGAGAAGCTTTCCTTCGGCAAGGATAAAATACTGAGTCTTTTCAGAGAAATTGAAAAAGCGGGGCTGATTGAACGCAGGCGGCTGGGTCTGGGCAAACCGTCTGTTATTTACTTTCAGAAGCATAGCGGAAAAACCGACTTCAGCAAGTCGGAAAATACGGATTCAGAAGGTCGGGAAATCAGAATTCAGCAAGTCGGGAAATCAGAATGTAATAATAACGAATATAGTAATAATGATTTTAATAATAACAATCCATCAATCTGCGGTGAGGGATACGATGAGATACGAATGAGAGTTGAGGAGCAGGTTGATTATGATTATCTTTGCTCCGTAAGGGATAAAATTGCCGTTGACGAAATAATAACGGTTATCTGCGACACCCTTTACGGTAAATCCGAAAAGATAAGAATAGGCGGCGAGCTTATGAGCAGAAGGGTTGTTGAAGCCAGATTTGCAAAGCTTGATGCGGATTACGTATGCTACGTTATCGACAGCCTTGAAAAGAACACCGCTTCGGTGAGAAACATAAAATCGTATATGCTTACCGCCCTTTACAATGCGCCTGCAACCTGCGACCATTATTACCGTGCACTGGTGAATAACGATTTATACGGCAAAGCGGATTTCAATGCGTGATTATTCACTGTTCATTATTCACTTTTCACTTAAAATCGAAGCTTGTTTCCTGCAAAAAAACCTAAAAAATTTTTCTGAAACCCTATTGACAAAACGAAAAATATGGTATATTATGTAGTCACGCTTTAACGCTTTTATGCGTTAAAGCAGTGATGGTTAAAAGGAATGAAGTGAAGTGAGCGAAAAAACAGCAATCTGGCTGACTATAGGTGTTTACATTGTTCTTATGGCGGTTATCGGCATCACACAGGGCAAAAAGGCTAAAAGCATTGCCGACCTTACCGTAGGCGGCAGAAATGCAGGCGCGTGGCTTTCAGCTCTTTCATACGGCACAGCCTATTTCTCAGCGGTTATGTTCGTAGGCTATGCAGGCGGCACGGGTAAGGCTTACGGCCTTTGGGGTGTGCTTGCAGGTATCGGCAACGCTGTTTTCGGCTCCTGGCTTGCATGGAAGGTGCTTGCACGCAGAACGAGAGATGCTTCGTCAAGGCTCAAGCTCAAAACAATGCCTCAGTATCTTGACAAGCGTTACACCAGCACTGCTATGAAGCTTTTTGCTTGTATCGTAATTTTTGTTTTTCTTGTTCCTTATTCGGCATCCGTTTACAAGGGTCTTGCCTCGGTTGCGGAGGTTCTTCTCGGTATCAACGTTGATGTATGTATGATTATTATTGCGGTTGTTGCCGCATTCCTGCTTATTTTCGGCGGCTATCTTGTTCAGGCAAGGGCAGACTTTATGCAGGGTATCGTAATGATGGTGGGCATTGTGCTCCTTATCGTCTGCGTTGTGCGCTGTGAAGCCGTAGGCGGCTTTGAGGGTCTTGCAGAGTATATGGAAACTCAGGGTGTGCAGCCTTGTGCAGAAAACGGACTTCCTCAGCTTAGCGCATCCCAGTGGATATCACTGTTTGCAACCGTGCTTATGACCAGCTTCGGTACCTGGGGACTTCCTCAGATGGTTACAAAGTATTTCGGCATCAAGGATGACAAGCAGGCTAAAAAGGGTATCACCATTTCAACCTTCTTCGCGGTTCTCGTTGCAGGCGGCGGCTACTTCATCGGCTCACTCTGTTACAGATTCTTCACCTTTGAACAGCTTAACAATCCTGCCGCAGAGGGCTATATAGCTCAGGACTATATCGTTCCCCATATGCTTGCACAGTCGGAGCTTCCCTCAGTGCTTCTGGGTGTGGTTCTTGTTCTTCTCATAGCAGCATCCGTATCAACCCTCTGCTCCGTTACCCTTACCGCAAGCTCAACTCTTACCATTGACTTCATAAAGCATTTCAAAAAGGATATGAGCGAGAAAAAAACTTCGTTTACAATTAAGGTTTTATGTGTTATATTTGTAATATGCTCCTATCTTATCGCTAATTCCGATACTCCCATTCTCGATATGATGAGTTACTCCTGGGGTATCATTTCAGGCTCCTTCCTGGCACCCTACGTTATCTCCCTCTTCTGGAAGAAGATGAACAAAAACGGTGCCTGGGCAGGTATCATCGGCGGCTTCCTCATTGCTCTCGTGCCTGCGGCGGCAAAGATTATCAGCGGTTTTGCCGCAAACGATACTATCGTTTCTCTTGCAGGCAAAGGCCCACTCTTCGCCTGCATAGCAATGGTTGCTTCCGTAATCATCTGCGTTGCCGTCAGTGCAGTTACGAAGGATGCCAACGAAAAAGAAACCGAATTCTTCTACAACGGTGTTGTTGAAGCAGAATAAAAAAGTATATTTTTTCATAAACGGAATGCTTTGCGGCGTTCCGTTTGTGGTGTTTATAAGGAAGGTAAAATTTTATGCCCATTACAGAATTTCTTGAAAGAAATGCACAGCTTTACAAGGACGACGTTGCCCTTGTGGAGATTAATCCCGAATTGCAGGAGAAAAGCCGTGTGACCTGGCGCGAATATTCGCTTATCGAGCAGGGCGCAAACGGCGACGGCAGAAGCGAAATCACCTGGGAGGATTTTGATAAAAAAGCAAACCGCTTTGCAAATCTTCTTCTTTCCAGAGGTATCAAGAAGGGCGACAGAGTTGCGGTTCTTCTTATGAACTGCCTTGAATATCTGCCCGTATATTTCGGTATTCTCAAAACAGGTGCACTTGTAGTGCCCCTCAACTACCGCTACACTGCGGATGAAATCAAATACTGCCTCAAGCTTTCCGAAAGCGATGCCATTGTTTTCGGCCCCGAATTCACAGGCAGAATGGAGCAGATTTCAGACAGAATTCCCAAGGTAAGGCTCCGCTTCTATATCGGCTCGGATTGCCCCACCTTTGCGGAAAGCTACAATAAGCTTGTTACATACTGCACGTCCAAGAAGCCCGACATCGAAATCAGCGACGATGACCACGCTGCAATCTATTTTTCATCGGGCACAACGGGCTTCCCCAAGGCTATTCTTCACGCTCACAAGGCGCTTGTTCATTCCTGTAAATGTGAGCAGGCTCACCATTCCCAGACAAAGGACGACGTATTCCTCTGCATACCGCCTCTCTACCATACAGGCGCAAAAATGCATTGGTTCGGCAGCCTTCTCTCGGGCGGTAAGGCGGTTCTTCTCAAGGGCGCAAAGCCCGAATGGATTATCAAGGCCGTTTCGGAAGAAAAGTGCACAATCGTATGGCTTCTCGTGCCCTGGGCACAGGATATGCTTGACGCCATTGACAGGGGAGATATTGAGCTTGACAGATATACTCTTGACCAGTGGAGGCTTATGCACGTAGGTGCACAGCCCGTTCCTCCCAGCCTTATCAAGAGATGGCTTAGCGTATTCCCTCACCATCAGTATGATACAAACTACGGCCTGAGCGAATCAATCGGCCCCGGCTGTGTTCACCTTGGTGTTGAAAACGTTCACAAGGTAGGTGCAATCGGTAAGGCAGGCTACGGCTGGGAAACGAAGATTATTGACGAAAACGGCAACGAGGTTGCAAGGGGCGACGTAGGCGAGCTTGCGGTTAAAGGCCCCGGCGTAATGCTCTGCTACTTCAACGATGAAAAGGCAACCAACGAGGTGCTTCACGGCGAATGGCTCTACACCGGCGATATGGCACAGGAGGATGAGGACGGCTTCATTTATCTTGTTGACCGTAAGAAGGACGTTATCATTTCCGGCGGTGAAAACCTTTATCCCGTTCAGATTGAAGATTTCCTGCGTAAGCACGAGGCAATAAAGGACGTTGCGGTTATCGGTCTTCCCGATGCACGTCTGGGCGAAATTGCCGCCGCCGTTATTGAAATCAAGGAGGGCTTTACCGCAGACGAGGATGATATCAACGATTTCTGCCGCGACCTGCCCAGATACAAAAGACCTCATAAGCTTATTTTTGCAGAAGTTCCCCGCAACCCCACGGGCAAGATTGAAAAGCCCAAGCTCCGCAAGATTTACTGCGGCGAAAGCGTTGTTGCAACTCAGGTTGAAATGAAGGTTAACAAATAATGTATTTTGAAGATTTTGTTCTTGACAGCGTTATCGGAATTCCGCCCGTGCGTATCTGCAAGAAGGATATGCTTGATTTCGGGCTGAAGTATGATAATATCCCCATTCATACCGATGAGGAATATGCGGCGTCAACCCATTTCGGCAGGCTGATTGCACCGGGAGTTATGTCATTTATGACGGTGTGGGCAAAATTTCTTGAAAACGATATTTTTGCCGATGAGCTTCTGGCAGGCAAATCCACCAAAATCGAGTGGTTCAGACCTGTTTTTGCAGAGGATGAGCTGACGGGCAAGGCGGTTGTGACAAGGCTTACCGAGCGCAATGCAAAAAACGGAATCGTTGAGGTTACCTTTTACGTCACGAATCAGCAGGGCGAGCTTGTGCTGACGGACGTAACGGAGGTAATTGTGAAGCGCAGGCTGAACTCCTCAAATTAATTCTTGCAACATATACATAAATATGGTATAATTATTCATCAATATAAACAGAGATTAGGAGGAAACAGGTTGAAAAAGCTGTTTTTAGGTAACGAAGCGGTTGCCAGAGGTCTTTACGAAGCAGGCTGCCGCGTTGTATCAAGTTACCCCGGCACACCCAGTACGGAAGTAACTGAGTTTGCCGCTACATACGATGAAATTTTTTCGGAGTGGGCACCCAATGAAAAGGTGGCAATGGAGGTTGCCTTCGGTGCAAGCGTTGCAGGCGCACGCTCCTTCTGCGCAATGAAGCACGTTGGTCTTAACGTTGCCGCAGACCCTCTTTTTACAGCGTCCTACACAGGCGTAAACGCAGGTATGGTTATCCTTGTTGCCGATGACCCCGGTATGCACTCATCACAGAATGAGCAGGATTCCCGTCACTATGCAATGGGCTCAAAAACAATGATGCTTGAGCCCTCGGATTCCGCCGAGTGTCTTGAATATACAAAGAAAGCATTCGAGCTTTCCGAAAAATTCGATACTCCCGTCATCATCCGCCTCACAACGAGAGTTGCCCATTCAAGAAGCGTTGCTCCCGTTGAGGAAAGAGTTGACAACGGACTTAAAGCATACGAAAAGAACGCTCAGAAATACGTTATGGTGCCTGCCAACGCAAAGAAAAAGCACGTTGTTGTTGAGCAGAGAATCCTTGACCAGATTGCTTATTGCGAAAACGGCGCCGACGGTCTTAACACCGTTGAGTATAACAGCAAAAAAATCGGCGTAATCACCTCGGGCATCTGCTATCAGTATGCAAAGGAAGCACTGGGCGAAAACGCATCATACCTCAAGCTGGGCTGTGTATATCCTCTGCCCGTTGATATGATTAAGAATTTTGCTGCAGAGTGCGAAACCGTTTACGTTATTGAAGAGCTTGACGATTATATTGAAACACATTGCCGTAAGTACGGTGTGAATGTTATCGGCAAGGATGCATTCACTCTTCAGGGCGAATATTCACAGAGCCTTATCGCAAAGGTTATTCTGGGCAAGGATGCTGAATTTATGAAGGCAGACGTTAACATCGTTCCCAGACCTCCCGTGCTTTGTGCAGGCTGTCCCCACAGAGGACTTTTCTACGCACTCAAGCAGCTTAACGTTACCGTAAGCGGCGACATCGGCTGCTATACTCTGGGCTTCTCACAGCCTCTGGGTATGATTGATACCGTTCTTTGTATGGGTGCTTCCGTATCCGCACTTCACGGCAGAAACGCCGCAGACCCCGAAAACGCAAAGAAGAGCGTTGCCGTTATCGGTGACTCAACCTTCATCCATTCGGGTGTTACGGGTCTTATCAATATTGCATATAACGCAACGGATTCCGTTGTTATTATTCTTGATAACTCCATTACAGGTATGACAGGCCATCAGCAGAATCCCACCACGGGCAAGAATATCAAGGGCGAGCCTGCAAATGCGGTAAGCCTTGAAGCCCTTGCAAAGGCTGTCGGTATTCAGAATGTTATCGTTGTTGATCCCTACAACCTTGCAGAAACAAAAGAAGGCATCAAGCAGGCACTTGAAGCAGACGGCCCTGCGGTCGTTATTTCAAGAAGACCCTGTGCACTTCTTAAAACCGTCAAGCATAATCCGCCTCTCAAAGTCAATGCGGATAAGTGTAAATCCTGCAAAATGTGTATGAAGATCGGTTGCCCTGCCATCAGCATGAAGGACGGCAAGGCTCAGATCGACTTCACACAGTGCCTTGGCTGCAACGTATGCAGTCAGCTTTGCAAGTTCGGCGCTATCGAATAAGAGGGGAGGAGAATTACTATGAACAAATCAATTATGATTGTAGGCGTAGGCGGTCAGGGTACTCTGCTCGCAAGCCGTATTCTCGGCGCGGCACTGCTTGACTGCGGCTACGATGTAAAAGTTTCCGAAGTTCACGGTATGAGCCAGCGCGGCGGCTCGGTAGTTACGTATGTGCGCTGGGGCGAGAAGGTTGCATCTCCCATTATCGAAAAGGGTGAGGCAGATATTATCCTTGCCTTTGAACAGCTTGAAGCCGCAAGATGGCTTGAATACCTTAAGCCCGACGGCAAAATCATCGTCAACACTCAGCAGATGGACCCCATGCCCGTTGTTATGGGTGCGGCAGAATATCCCGAAGGTGTTATCGACGCAATCAGAGCCGCAGGTGCAGACGTTGAAACCCTTGACGCACTGCCCATGGCTGTTGAAGCAGGCACCGCAAAGGCGGTAAACGTTGTGCTTATCGGTGCAATGGCAAAGAATATGGCAGACGTTGATAAGGAAGTATGGCTTAAAGCTCTGCGTGAAAGCGTTCCCGCAAAGTTCCTTGACCTTAACCTCAAGGCATTTGAAATGGGATATAATAACTGACAAATTCTAATTTTTCAAAAGGAAGAAGATGACCCCAATGGCAAAATATTATCAGCCTGAAATTGAAACCGCATCCCTTGAAGAAATGAAAGCACTTCAAAGCGAAAAACTTGTAAAGCAGGTAAAGCGCGTTTACGAAAACGTTGAATATTATCGCAATCTTATGGATGAGAAGGGCGTTACACCCGACGATATCAAGTCCATTGATGACCTTTACAAGCTTCCGTTCCTTACGAAGGCAGACCTTCGCGACGCTTATCCTTACGGTCTTCTCGGCACAGACCTTAAAAACTGTGTAAGAATCCATTCCACAAGCGGCACAACAGGCAGAAGAGTAGTTGCTTTCTATACAAAAAACGATATTGAACTTTGGGATGATTGTTGTGCCCGTGCTCTTACTGCGGCAGGTGCAACAAATGAAGATGTATGCCAGGTTGCATACGGCTACGGTCTTTTTACAGGCGGTTTCGGTCTTAACGGCGGTTCACAGAAGGTAGGCTGCCTTACACTGCCTATGTCATCGGGTAATACGGAGCGTCAGGTTCAGTTTATGCAGGACCTTCACTCAACAATTATCTGCTGCACACCTTCTTATGCGGCATATATGGGCGAAACAATCAAGGAAATGGGCATTTCTCCCGATGAGCTTGACCTTAAAGCAGGTATCTTCGGTGCTGAACCCTGGACAGAAGAAATGCGCCGTGATATTGAAAAATCACTTGGATTAAAGGCTTATGATATTTACGGTCTTACTGAGTCCACAGGACCGGGCGTTGCTTTTGAATGTGAAGAACAGACGGGTATGCATATCAACGAAGACCATTTCCTTGCAGAAATCATTGACCCCGAAACAGGTGAGGTTCTTCCCGAAGGCTCAAAGGGCGAGCTTGTGTTCACAAGCCTTGATAAGGAAGGCTTCCCTCTCCTCAGATACCGCACAAGAGATATCTGTGTTCTTTCAAGAAAGAAGTGCTCCTGCGGCAGAACCCTTATCAAAATGGCAAAGCCCATGGGCAGAAGCGACGATATGATGATTATCCGCGGTGTTAACGTATTCCCCTCACAGATTGAAGCGGTTCTTCTTAAAGAGGGCTATTCACCCAACTACCTTATTGAGGTTGACCGTGTGAACAATTCGGATACTCTTGATGTTTCAGTTGAGCTTACTCCCGAGCAGTTCTCCGATACGGTCAAAGACCTTTCAATGAAGGAAAAATCACTTGCCAACGCAATCAAGATTATGGTTGGTATCGTTCCCAAGGTTCACCTTGTTGCACCCAAGACAATTACCAGAAGCGAAGGCAAGGCAGTAAGAGTTATCGACAAGCGTAAGCTTCACGATTAATGAAAGGAGTAATTGAAAATGAGCGTTAAACAGATTTCGGTTTTCATTGAAAACAAAACAGGCAAGCTTGCAGAGGCTACCCGTTTTATTGCAGACCACAACATCAACCTCAGAGCCCTTTCAATAGCGGATACACAGGATTTCGGTATCCTCAGAATTATCTGCGATGACCCTAAAATGGCAGATGCCGCACTGAAAGACGGCGGTTACATCACAACCGTAACGGACGTTCTTGCTGCTGCAATTTCGGATACTCCCGGCAGCCTTGCGGCAATTCTTGAAGTTCTTTCGGAAGCAAAGGTAACGGTTGAATATACCTATGCCTTCAACTCCTCAAAGGCGGGTGCATATATGATTTTCCGTGTTGACGATAATCAGCTTGCCGCTGCAGCCCTTGCAGGCGCAGGAATCAAAACCGCAAACCAGGAAGATCTTTTTTAATGCAAGGTTCAGAAGCTCCCTTCGGGGAGCTTTTTTGCATTTTGTTTAAATTACACCTTGAAAAAATGATTATTATATGATAGAATACCAAGGATATGAAAACGCAGTGATCGGGAGAGTAAGCAATTTCAGTGCACACAGAGAATGTCCGTCATCGGCTGTAAGCGGACTGTGCAGGGCTTTGCCGAAGTTCACCCGTTAGCGGTGCACCTGAATTCAGTAGGGTGTGACGGTAGCCTCCGTTACGGGCATAAAGCGCACGGTGTATATTTACCGTGAACGCAGGGTGGTACCGCGGATTTTATTCGTCCCTCGTCTTTGACGGGGGACTTTTTATTTTGTAAATTATGAAAGGATGATATAAAATGACTCAGAAATCACTTGAATTAAAGCAACTTTTTGAGGCAAAGATTGCCGCAGTTCAGGCAACGGCGGAAATCGAACAGCTCAGAATTGAATTTTTGGGCAAAAAAGGCTCGGTTGCAGCTCTTATGCAGGAGCTTCGCAACGTGCCCAACGATCAGAAGAAAGAGGCAGGTCAGAAAATAAACGAAACAAAGCAGTTTATTGAGCAGGCCATTGCCGAAAAAATCACAGAGCTTAAAGCTCTTGAAGAGCAGAGGCTTATCGATTCGGCGGAAAGTTACGACGAATCAATGCCTACCGATGCCGACCTCGGTTCATACCATCCCATCACTCTTACCCGCCGCAGAGCAGAGAATATTTTCCTCAGCATGGGCTTTACCATTGAGGATTATTCCGAAATCACCGATGATTTCAACTGCTTCGAGGCACTCAATATCCCCAAGCATCACCCTGCAAGAGATATGCAGGATACCTATTATCTGAGCACGGGTCAGCTTCTCAAAACCCATACCTCGGCGGCTCAGAATACAATTCTTCGCAAGTATGCAAAGAATCTTGAAAACGGTAATCCCATCCGTGCGATTTTCCCCGGCAGATGCTTCAGAAACGAAAAGATTGATGCCTGCCACGAAAATACCTTCTTCCAGATGGAAGGCATTATGGTTGATAAGGACATTTCAATTTCAAACCTTATTTACTTTATGAAAACAATGCTTTCAGAGGTATTCCAGAAGGATATTACCGTCAGACTCCGCCCCGGCTTTTTCCCCTTTGTTGAGCCCGGCTTCGAGCTTGATATTCAGTGCACAATCTGTAAGGGTAAGGGCTGCCCCTCCTGCAAGGATTCGGGCTGGCTTGAGCTTTGTCCCTGCGGTATGATTCACCCCAACGTTCTCACCGCCGCAGGTATTGACCCCGAAAAATACATCGGCTTCGCTTTCGGTCTGGGTATGACAAGACTTGCAATGATGACATACGGCGTCAAGGATATCCGTGTGTTCAACAGCGGCAGTCTTAAATCACTTTCGCAGTTCACCGAAAAATCATTCACAAGACCCGAAGAAAGCAAGGAGGCATAAGAAATGTTTGTATCAATTAACTGGATTAAAGATTATGTTGACCTTGACGGAATAGACATCAAAAAGCTTATCGAAAGCTTTACTCTTGCAACCGCTGAGGTTGAAGATATCATCGAAAAGGGTGCGGATATCGACAAGGTAGTTGTCGGCGAAATCCTTTCCGTTGAAAACCATCCCAACTCAAAGAAGCTTCATCTTCTCAAGGTTGATGCAGGCGAGAAGGTCTGCAACATTGTATGCGGCGCACCCAACGTTGCCGTAGGTCAGAAGGTTGCCCTTGCGCTTGCAGGCGGCAGAGTATGCGGCGGCGAAATCAAGGTTGCAACCGTTGCAGGCTTTGAGTCAGAGGGTATGTGCTGCTCTGAAAAAGAGCTTGGCATCAGCGACGACCACGCAGGCATTATGGAGCTTGACCCCTCACTTAAAAACGGCACAAGCATCAAGGATATCTTCCCCATTGACGATATTATTTTTGAAGTTGATAATAAATCTCTCACAAACCGCCCCGACCTCTGGGGTCATTACGGCATTGCAAGAGAGCTTGCAGCCCTTGCAGGCAGAGAGCTTAAACCCCTTGAAATGGGCGACCTTTCATATGACGGCGATGAGGAAGTTGAAGTTACCGTCGGCAGAGAAGACCTTGTTTACAGATATTCCTGCATCAAGATGGATAACATCACAAAGAACAAGAGCCCTCTTGATATGAGAATCCGCCTTTACTACTGCGGTATGAGAGGCATCAACCTTCTTGCAGACGTAACCAACTACATTATGCTTGAAATCGGTCAGCCTACCCACGCATTTGCAGGCGGCTCAATCGATAAAATCGTTGTCACAACTCCCAAGGAGAAAATGAATTTCAAGACCCTTGACGGTGTTGAAAGACTTATTGACGAAGAAACACTTATGATCTGCAACGGCGAAGAACCCGTAGGCATTGCAGGCATTATGGGTGGTCTTGAATCCGAAATCGTTGAGGATACAGGCTCCGTTGTGCTTGAAAGTGCAAACTTTGACGGTGTAAGCATCCGTAAGTCATCATCAAGACTTGGTCACAGAACCGATGCCAGCGCAAGATACGAAAAGATGCTTGACCCCGAGCTTACCCTTGATGCGGTTGGCAGATTCGTAAAGCTCGTAAAGGATATTGACAGCGGTGCAAAGGTTGCATCAAAGCTTACGGATAAGTACGTCAGAAAATATCCCGAAATCAGCCTTACTTTTGATAAGAAATATGTTGACCGCTACACGGGTATTGACATCAGCCACGAGCAGATTGTTAAAACCCTTACCGCACTTGGCTTCAGCATTGACTATGCAGATGGCGTATACACCGTAAAGGTTCCCTCATGGCGTGCAACAAAGGACGTTACAATCAAGGCTGACATCATTGAAGAAATTACCCGTATTTACGGCTACGATAACTTTAAGATTTCAACAACCGCAAGCCCCCTGAAGCCCGTTCCCAACGATTATGCAAGGCTTGAAGATGCTGAAATCAAGGATATTCTTGTTAAGAAATATGCCTTCCACGAGGTGCATTCATACGTATGGTGCGATGGCAGAAAATTCAAGAAGCTGGGCATTGAGGTTGAGGATAACGTAAAGGTTCTCAATATCGAAAATTCCGATAACGGTGTTCTGCGTAATTCAATGCTTCCCACACTTCTCGTTATGGCACAGGAGAACAAGGATTTTGCAGATAAATACAGCATCTTCGAAATCGGCAGAGTTGTTGACGGCACCGTTGACGGTCTTTGCAACGAGAAGAAGCGCCTCGGCGCAGTAATCTACGATAAGGGCGGCAACGAAAAGGCCGCATACCTCAAGGCTGTTGAAATCATCAACTGCATCGTAGGCAACATCAAGCAGAAGCAGGCAGGCTACGCAAAGATTGCTCCCGATCACGCTTGGCAGCATCCCAAGAACACTGCCGAAATCCTTATTGACGGCAAGAAGGTGGGCGTGCTTTGTGCACTTCATCCCTCAAACCGCGCAAAGCTTGACAAAACCGCCGCCGCAGTGTGCTTTGAAATCGATATGGATGATTTCAGCGCAATCAATGCAAATTCAATTCATTTCCGTGAGCCCAGCACACAGCAGTCAACATACTACGACCTGTCACTGGTTCTTGCCGAAAACACAAAATATTCAGACCTTGCCGCTTGCTGGAATGCTCTGGGGCTTGCAGAGCTTGAAAGCTCAAAGGTTATTGATACCTACGAAAAAGACGGTATAAAGAGCATTACCGTTCGCCTTGTGTTTGCCGCTATGGACAGAACCCTTGAAATGGAAGAGGTTCAGGGCTGGATTGACACAATCCTTGCCAACCTTGCGAACATCGGCGTAACCCTCAGAGCGTAAGAGAAAGGAAAATAATCTATGCTTAAAATAGGTCTTGTGGGCGTTGGCGGTATCAGCGGTGCCCATATTCCCGCCTGGGAAGAAATGCAGGATGCTCAGCTTGTTGCAATCTGCGATATCCGTACCGAAAGAATGGAAAAATACCCCGACAAGCATCATTACACCGATTTTGACGAGATGCTTGCCAATGAAGAGCTTGATATTCTCGATATCTGCCTTCCCACCTATCTTCACGCCGATTTTGCGGTGAAGGCTATGGAAAAGGGGATAAACGTTATCTGCGAAAAGCCCATTTCTCTTAAAGAAGAGGATGTGAAGCGTGTTTACGAAACCGCAGAGAAGAATAACGTAAAATTTATGGTTGCTCAGGTGCTCCGTTTCTGGCCCGAATATGAGCTTCTCAAAGAGATTTACGATTCGAAGAGATACGGCAGGCTTCTTTCGGGTACTATGATAAGACTTGGCGGCTACCCCAAATGGAGCTGGGACGGCTGGATGATGGACGAAAAGAGAAGCGGTCTCGTACCCTTTGACCTTCACATTCACGACCTTGACTTTATGGTTTATGCCTTCGGTATGCCCAAGGTTTCGCATCAGTACCGTTCAAAGCTTCCCAAGCAGGATTTCATCAGCCTTACCTACGATTTCGGCGATTTTTCAATCAATTCCGAGGCATCCTGGTATGCAACCTGCTATCCCTTCACCGCAGAATTCAGATTCCAGTTTGAGGATGCGGTTGTTTCAAACGAAAACGGCAAAATGATGATTTATCTCAAGGATGACGAGAAAATCGACCTTTCTCAGCAGGCAGAGGGCGACACGGGTGCAATCAACCTGCCCAAGAGTGACGCATATGCAAACGAAATAATTTATTTTGCAGACTGCGTTAAGAATAACAAGCCCGTTGAAAAGGTGAAGCCCGAAGAGCTTGAATGTGTTCTTAAAATTCTCAACAGCATCTGATAAAAAATCAATCCCCGATGAAGTATCATAACTTCGTCGGGGATTTTGGCATATTTACTTATTTTTAATTTTATTGACTATAACACCAAGCCTTGTGTTGTTGAAATTTTCTTTACGCTGTTCTTTTTTTGTGAGAACCTTTTTGGTAGGTATGGGCTTCACGATATCCGCAAAATTGCCTGCATCAAGGGTTACGGGCTGGCTCATACATATACCGCCGTTGCCTTTGAGCTGACATCTTACGTAGCAGCTTATCCTATCCGCATAAGCCGTAAGGTCAAGCACGGAAACAATTTCACCGTCATTTTCGGCTGTGTCGGCGTGAATGATTTTACCGTCGGCAATCCATTCAACCGCCTTGCAGTTGATACCTTTGACGGTGATTTTCTGTGCGGCTTCATCGCTTTCAAATGCCGTAAATCGGGGATAATCGCCCTTGCCCTCAAAATCCTCGCCAAGCTCATTCTTTGCATAACGTGCAACGGCAAAGAATTTGCCCTTTTCCATTGCGTCGCGAAGATTTTCAACGCTGTATACGGGCAGAATAAAATCCATAAAGGCGGTGTCGATTTCCGTCACCCTGTGTGCATCGCTGTTGCCGAATCCCCATACGGTGCGCTCACCCTCGGGGATAAGAGTCATCAGAAGCTCATCCCAGAGGATTCTGTCACTGCGGTTGGGTCTGTCGTACATATTCAGAACCTCCATACCCACGCAGGATTTGTAGCGTCTGAATAAATCCGCAAAGTATGCCACGTTTTCGGGCACTCTTGCACATTCGGGGTCTTTGTATGCACCCAGCCAGTCGGTAGGATGGTTTATGTGAGAAATACCGCCGCTTTTTTCGACGGTTGCAATGGGAATTTCAAAATCGTTTTCCTTGCCGTAAATTCCTTCCAGCACGTCGTTTGTGAAATAGCCGTTGACGTGGTTTTTCATAAGTGTGAACATATTTGCCTCAATGGTGTCTGTTACGCACATAAGACCTCTGCTTTTTGTTCGGGCATTCTTTTCAGTTTTATACGTGCCGTCAAGAACGGCTTTGAATTCGGAGGTTGTAAGGTATCTGCGCTTGCCGTGCCAGAGATACTGAAAGCGGAAAAGGGGAATGATTGAGGGCTCCTTATCCCACGCCTTGCCCAGAATTCCGTGCTCCGCAAAGGCAAGAATATCAAAATCCTTGTCGTAGAATTCAAATATCATATCCGCCATTGTGTTGTTGGCATCGCTGTATGTTGAATGGGTGTGCAGATTGGTTTTATAGTGGTTATCGCTGACGGGAATCAGCTTTTCAACCTCTGCATAGGGGCTTTTTATCTTGAACATCACTTGTTTCCTCCTAAGATTATTTCTGTGTTGTTGTCTGAAAAATCCTTGTTGTTGCCGATGGTGTTTATAAGCATTTCCGTCAGATTGACCTTTGCTCCGTTTTTGGAAAGCTTAGGTTCGATTTTTCCGATTATGAAGCGGAATCTTTTCAGAAACCTTGAAATTGCGGCGTGAACGGGGTTGCCCTCGACGAAGGGCATATCGCCCTTGAATATGGAAATGCCGATTTCGCCTGCAAGGTCAATGAATTTCACCTTTTTTATTGATTTGTCAACCTTTATGAAAAGAAGTCTGCCCAGAGTGCCGACGGTGATTTTGTTGAGAATTTTCTTTGCGATTTTCTTTATTCCGCCGCCGTCAAGGGCACCGTTTATACGGTTTTTGATTGAATAATTAAACTGCCTGTCGAAATACTCCTGAAGTGTGAGCCCGTTTGTATCAATGCCGAAGGGGGGAGTGTCAAGGCTTTCAACCCTCATCACCGAATTCTCAACGGTGATTTTTCTGTATTTTGCAGGGCTTCCCACAAGGCAGGAGGTGCATACGTCAACAATCCTGTTGCCGTTTTCCGAAACGAATTCGTTGATGCTCTGAATATGCATATGACCCGTGAGAATAAGCTCCACCCCGTTATCCGCAAGGAATGAAGCGGCTTTGCGCCAGTCACGGAGCTTTGCATCGCCCACAAGGTCGAATACGGGCACTGAGGGGATGAGAGGATAATGGCAGATTGCAAACATGCAGCAACCATCAGACCTTGCCTTGTCAAGCTGAATTTTCATCCATTCATACAGCTCGCTGTCAATACTGCCCTTTTGCTTATCGGGGCTGTCGCAGTTGATTGCAAGCATTCTTATGCCTTCCTTAACCTCTGCAACGTAGGAAAGGGTACGGCTGTCAACGGCAAGAGCGTTGCCGTAACCGAAATCACGGTATAAATCGGGGATGATTTCAAAGGGCGTGCCTTCAACCTCAATGCACTCATCACCAACAAACGCCCTTGATTTTTCGCCGTAATCGTGGCCTGCGGTGATAACGTAAATCTGCTTGCCTGCCTCTTTGAGCCTGTAAAGCTCCTTTATGAAGCCCTTATGGCTTTCGATTTCGCCGTTTTTGGTAAGGTCGCCGGGGATAATCACAAGTTCGGTTGATTTATCCTGCGCCAGCTTATTGAAGGTTGCCTTTACTATATCGCTGCTTTCAGCCATAAAGTATTGCTCACGCTTCATATATTCGTCATATGCCTTGCCGCATGCACCCAGAGAGGGCTCGAAATAATGGGTATCCGTAACCAGATAAAAGTTAATGTTTTTCATTTTCATCTTTCCTTGAATTTACTCCTGTAAATTATAACATCTTCTGCGTAAAAATACAATAAAATATATAAAAAACATAATAATGTCATTGATTTTTTTGTTGTTTTGTGATAACATTGTTTATTATATTTCGCATCGGAGGAATCTTGATGAAAACCGCACTTGAATACAGCAATAAGTTTGATATTAAAAAGCTTTCACGCTTTGCAGTGAAGGGTATTACCCGAATCTGCAACGAAATCGGTCCCCGTAAGCCCGGCTCACCCGAGGAGCTTAAAGCTCAGGAGCTTATGGCAAAGGAGCTTGCAAAATCCTGCGACGAGGTGAATATTGAAGAGTTCAAGGTTCACCGTCAGGCATTTATGGGCTTTATTCCCTTTACCGTAGCCTGTGCAGTGGCAAGTGTATTTACATATGCATTCGCAAGCCCGATTATTTCCCTTATCCTTGTTGTTCTCGGCTTTATTCCTCTGCTGCTTGAATTCGTTATGTATAAGCAGTTTATCGACCCTCTTTTCATCGCTCATCCCAGCCACAACGTTATTGCAAGAAGGGCTCCCAAGGGCGAAGTGAAGAAGCGTTTTATAATCATCGGCCACGCAGACAGCCAGTTTGAATGGACTCTCAACTATCTTCTCGGCGGCGTAGGTATGAAGCTTGTGCTTATTCCTGCAGTTGTGGGCCTTGTTGCCGACCTTATCATTGCAATTATCGGCATTATCTGTGCCGGTACTGGCGGTGCTCTTGAAGCCGCCGAGCCCCGTTGGCTTATGATTCTGGGCTTTGTTGTGGGCTGTGTATTCATTCCCTTCCAGCTTGGCTTCCTTTTCTTCCAGAGCTATACAAAGAGCGTTCCCGGCGCAAACGATAACCTTACGGGCTGTTACGTAGGCATGTCGGTTGCAAAGGCTATGGCTGAAACCGATACAAGATTTGAAAACACCGAGCTTGTTGTTATCTGCTCAGGCTCGGAGGAAGCAGGCCTCAGAGGTGCAAAGGCATACGCAAAGGCTCACGAGGATGAGCTTAAAGCGGTTGAAACCTGCGTTATCGGCTGTGACACCTTCCGTGACCTTGAAACAATGGCGGTTTATGACCGTGACCTGAGCGGCACAATCAAGCATCACTGGGGTGCAAAGCACCTTGTTCAGAATGCAGGCAAGAATTGCGGCTACGAACTTAAATTCGAATCAATTTATATCGGTGCCTGCGATGCCGCCGCATTCACCCAGAGAGGCATCCCTGCAACGGGCTTTGCCGCAATGGACCCCACACCTCCCCGTTACTATCACACAAGGCTTGACAACGTTGATATGCTCCGTGAGGATGCAATCGCCGCAGGTATCGAAATTATGATTGAAGCGGCTTGTATGTACGATAAGGAAGGTCTTCCCACCGAATAATAAATAATTTTCCGAAAGAGGTGTTGTTATGCACACGATAAAACCCGGCGTACTTAAAGATATGCACAAACAGCTTGCCAGATATGCATTTCTCTGCAAGCAGAACATTCCCGTATGGGAATATACCAGAGGAACTTTCCTCGGCGACGGCTATGAAATGGAGGATTTTAAGGGCGAAATCAAAAGCGGCGAAAGATGGTATGCCGCCTACGATTCGGCACATTTCTTCAAGGCTGCCGTAACCGTGCCCGAAGAAATGGACGGAAAAGAAATCCGTGCAAAATTGCAGGTGGGCGGCGAAGCACTTGTAAAGCTTAACGGCAAATATATTTCCGGCGCAACAACAAGAGATATTATCCCCGACAGAACCGAGGTTACCCTCGGCGTTCACAAGGCAGGGGAGGTTCTCAGTTTCGAAATTGAAGCAACCTGCGACTCAATGTATTTCTGCGATGCCGCAATGGATGGCGCAAAGTATCAGGAATGCCGTATGGGCGATACATTTATCTTTGTTGCCGATGAGGATTGCGAAGGCTATTTTATTGACATTATGGTAGGCTTTGAGGCTCTCGAATTTATCAAGGATGAGCACATCAAGGCAAAGGTTTATGCCGCTATTGACGACAGCCTTCACATTGTTGATTATGATTTTGACGAGCCTCAGGTCAGAAAATCCATTGCCGAGGCAAGAAAATATTATCTTTCGAAGATTGCCGCTATCGATTGGGCGGCACAGAGCAAGATTATCCTTACGGGTCACAGCCATATCGACGTTGCGTGGCTCTGGAGAATTCAGGAAAGCATCCGCAAAAGTGCAAGAACCTTTATGAACGTTACGTCACTTATGGACGTTTATCCCGATATGACCTTCGGTCAGAGTCAAGCTGTGCTTTATCAGATGATGAAGGACCACTATCCCGAAATCTACGAAAAGATTAAGGAGAAGGTTGCAAATAATCAGTGGGATATCTGCGGTAACGTATGGGTTGAGGCAGATACAAACCTTGCTTCGGGCGAGGCACTTATCCGTCAGGTGCTTTACGGTACCGAGTTCTTCAGAAAAGAATTCGGCAAGGTATCCAAAACCTACTGGCTGCCCGACTGCTTCGGCTTCACCTGGGCACTTCCTCAGATTATCAAGGGCTGCGGTATGGAGAATTTCATTACCTCAAAGCTCAGCTATAACGATACCAACAAGTTCCCTTACAGTATGTTTATGTGGCAGGGCAATAACGGCGACAGAGTCAACGCTCATCTTCTCAGACCTGCCTATAACTGCACCTATAACATCTGGGAGCTTATGACCTTCGATAACGAATGTAACAACAAGAGTGACCTTAACGTTTCAATGGGTATGTACGGCTACGGTGACGGCGGCGGCGGCCCCACAAGAGAGATGATGGAGCGCGGCAAGCGTCTGCGTAACTTCCCCGGTCTGCCCAAAACCGAAATCGGCCACGTTGACGAATTCTTTGAGCATTATCACGGCATAGAGGACGAGCTTCCCGTATGGAACGGCGAAATGTTCTATGAAAACCACAGAGGCACCTTCACAAGCCAGGCATTCGTAAAGAAGAACAACAGAAAAGGCGAGTATCTTTTCACAAGAGGCGAAATGCTCAGCGTGTTCGCAGAAAAGCTTCTGGGCAAGGAATATCCCAAGGAGGAAATTGAAAAGGGCTGGAGAATTCTTATGACCAACCAGTTCCACGATATTCTTCCCGGCTCGTCAATCCACGAGGTGTTTGAGGATTGCCGCAAGGATTATGCCGTAATGAACAAAATCGGTGATGATATCTATAACGGCGCTCTCAAGGCTCTTTCGGGTGCGGTTACCGCAGATAAAAACAGCATCACCGTATGGAATCTGACCAACGCAAGGAGCTATGAGCCTGTTGAGGTTGAGGGTGTTCCCGAGGGTATGTACGTTGCAACGGCAGGCGGCCTTTCGCTTCCCTGTGCTTACGTAAACGGCAAATTCGTGTTCATTCCCGATTACATCGAGCCTATGAGCTGTAAGACTTATGTGCTCAAAGAGGGCGAGTGCATTTATGCGCCCGTTGATGCAGGGGATAATTGGCTTGAAAACGCAAATCTCCGCATTGAGCTTGACGAAAGCGGTGTAATCACAAGCATTTACGATAAAATCAATTCCCGTGAAGCACTTGACGGCAGAGGTAATATTCTCACAATCAGCCTTGATAAGTGTATTCACGAAACCGCCTGGAATCTTGAGCTCAACTACTACAAGAAGATGTGGGAGCTTAAAGCCGAAAGCCTTGAGCTTGTTGAGAGCAACTCCGTAAGAGCCGTTATCAGAGCAACCTATAAGTTCAATAAATCAACGATTTGGCAGGACGTTATCCTTTATTCAAACGGCGAAAGCGTTGTGTTTGATACAACCGTTGACTGGCACGAAAGCGACAAGGTTCTCAAGGCAGGCTTCGACGTTTCCGTTATCGACACCGATGCAACATACGACATCGCTCACGGTGCAATCAGAAGACCTACCCACTGGAACACAAGCTTTGACCTTACCCGTTTCGAGGTTGCGGCTCACAAGTGGGCTGACCTTTCGGAAGGCGGCTTCGGCTGCAGTATCATCAACGACTGCAAGTACGGCTACGATATCCACAACAGCCATATGAGAATAACCCTTATGCGTGCGCCCACCTGCCCTGACAGAACAGGCGACCACGGCATAAACACCTTCAAATATGCGTTCCATCCCCATCAGGATGACTGGAGATTTGATACCGTTCAGCAGGCAATCACCTTCAACGTTCCTCCCGTTGCGGTCTACAACGCAGAGACAACCGAGGGCACTTTCGGCAACGAAATCCGCTTTGTTACCTGGCTTGATAATAACCTTGCCGTTGATGCAATCAAGAAGGCTCAGGACGGCAGAGGATACATCATCCGTGTTGTTGAGGAAGAGCAGAGGCGCGGCGAGTGTGAGATGAAGCTGAATTTTGCATTTGATAAGGTTTATGAGTGCAATATGATTGAAGAGGATATTGCTGAAATTCCTGCTCAGGATAACGGCTTCTCGTTCAATATCAAGCCCTTCCAGGTTAAAACGTTCAGAGTTATATAAAAGAAGAATCCCCGAAGAGGCAACCGCCTTTTCGGGGATTGTTTTATCTCATTTTAACCAGATCCATTGATTCTTTTCCGCTGAGGTGTTCAATATCCATAACGATAATTGATACCGCCTTGAATCTTACGTCAATCTTTGCGTCAACGTCGGTCTGCGATGCAAGAGGGGCGTATTTTTTTGTAATAACGTCCATTATCTGCCATTTTTCCTTGTCATCCTCAATGATTCTTGCCTTGCCGAAGGCAACCACACTTCTGAAATCTCCCGAAAATTTCTCGGGCTGAGGCTCGTCAACCGTCACAACGCAGAACGAAACCTTGGGGTTTGACCTGATTGCGTCAATTTTATGGCCGCTTTTGGCAGAGTGAAAATAAATTTTGCCGTCCTCGTAAAAATAGCTCATAGGTACGGTGTAGGGATATCCGTCGTCACCCGATACCGCAAGAATACCCGAGCTTGCTTCACTGAGTATTTTTTCACATTCTTCTTTTGAAAGCGCCTGCTTGAAGCGTCTTATATCTCTGAACATAAATCCACCTTATCTGAATGAAAATTCATATACCTTAGCCCAATTCTGAACCCTGCGTACATTCCACTTTTTAGGCATCATTGAGCATACTGCGGCAACCTTGCCCATTCCTACGCCGCAGGCAATAATTTTTTTGAGAAGCTCTGTGTCACTGCATACCTGCTTCGCCTTGTTGATAAGGTCCTTGGGGTCAACCTTAAGGTTGCCGATACCCGTGAAATCCGCACCCATTGTAATAAGGTCGTCTGTAAGGATTTCTTTTTCAAACAGGTAATCCACGTCGTCGGGCGTAAGCTTGAGAAGAAGAAGCTTTGCCTGTGCAAGGGGAGCAAGGCTTGCACCGAGAAGCTTAAAATAATTCACCTGATAATTCCACAAAGCATCTGCGCTGAATGAATCGGATTTATCCTTGATAACGGCATTTGCCAGCACCTTGGCGGCTTTGAGGGTGTTTGCAATACCCGAGCCGATAACGGGCACCGTCATAAATGCGCTGTCACCGATGGCGGCATAGCCATCT
The DNA here is from genome assembly GCA_017548045.1 of Clostridia bacterium. Taxonomy (GTDB): domain Bacteria; phylum Bacillota; class Clostridia; order Oscillospirales; family Acutalibacteraceae; genus CAG-177. Next base: position 58,590 of record JAFYNR010000020.1, read on the forward strand.
GCAACCATAATCGAAAGAGGCTGACGCACGGGGATTTCAACAAACTGACCGCCGCGGAGAATTTCCGTGCCCAGACGGGGATTTTCGGCGCGGAGATAATCTGCAAATTTCTGAGCGTGCTCAAGGTCGAAATCCTCAAATCTGCCTATAAGAAGGTCGGTGTGGTCATCTTCCGAGGCAACCCAGTTGATTCCCTGCTCGCCGCCCTTGAAAAGCATAACCTTGAATTTTGCTTTCACGGCAACGTCCTCGGCAACGTTGAAAAACGCACGGTAAATGGTGATTTTTTCGTTGCGTGCAACATCCTTTTCAATGCCGAAGCTTTCGGGAAGGTTGCGCCTTACAGGAGAATTCATACCGCAGGCATCGATGACAAGGTCACCGTAAACGTCGCCCTTTTCCGTCTTAATGCCTGCAACTCTGTTGCCCAGCACGATGGGGCCTTCAACCTCACAGTCATACACGATTTTAACACCGTATTTAAGTGCGTTGTTTATAAGGAGCTCGTAAATATCCCTGCGCTCCATCTTGATTTCAAGCTGATCCTCAGGCACGTGCTGATGAAGTGCCTTTTCGCTTGTGGGACCGAAGAAAGTCATATCCTGTTTGTATTCGTATTTATCATCGTCGGGCATATCGATTTCGGCATATTTCAGCGCATCGGGAGCAAAAATATCCGTCCAATCGTAGCCCAGAGTGCCTTTCTTTTTCTTTTCATAAACGGTTACGTCGTAGCCTGCCTTTGCAAGAAGTGCGGCAGCGGCAATACCGCCGTGACCGAGACCTGCAACAATAATATTCTTACCCATAATACCCTCCGAATCAGTCATAATAGTAATAATTATATCATACGGGGCGTATAATATCAATAAAAAACGCCGCACTGTTACAGATGTAACGGCACGGCAGAGTGTTTATTTATGATAAAGCTTCTTCGTCTGATATCTGGGCTCGCAGGTAAGATTAATACCGATTTTTCTATATACGTCGGAGTCAACCTGAGAAAGAATAACCGTTGAATGAGCCTCGCAGTCCTTCAGCTTTTCAATGGCGTCAAGTGCCTGCTTTGCAAGGGGATTGGTGTTGGCGCTCATTGAAAGGGCAATCAGCGTTTCGTCGGAGTGGAGTCTGGGGTTGTGACCCTTGAGTATGCCTGTTTTCAGCTCCTGAATAGGCTCGATGATTGAGGGGGCGATCATAAGCAAATCCTCGGGCAGACCTGCTATTGCCTTTGCGGCATTAAGCAGTGCGGCGCTGGATGCGCCGAGAAGGTTAGAGGTTTTGCCCGTAACGATTCTGCCGTCGGGCAGCTCGATTGCAACCGCAGGCTGACCCTCGGTTTCTTCGCTCTTTTCAAGGGCGGCTTTGATAACCTTGCGGTCCTCAACCTCAACGCCTGCCTGATTCATAAGGCTGACGATTTTATCAACAGCCTCCTGCTTGCCTCTGCCCATACGCAAATCGCACATTGCGTTGAAGTAACGGCGCACGATTTCCTGCTTTGAGGCTTCGATAACCGCCTTATCGTCACAGATTGCGTAGCCTGCCATATTAACACCCATATCCGTAGGTGATTTATAGGGGCTTACACCTTCAATCTTTTCAAAAATAGCGTTAAGCACGGGGAAAACCTCAACGTCTCTGTTGTAGTTGACCGTTGTTTTGCCGTAGGCTTCAAGGTGGTAGGGGTCAATCATATTGACGTCGTTAAGGTCTGCGGTAGCGGCCTCGTATGCAAGGTTAACGGGGTGCTTTAAGGGGAGATTCCACACGGGGAAGGTTTCGAATTTTGCATAGCCTGCTTTTACGCCGCGCTGGTTTTCGTGATAAAGCTGTGAAAGGCAGGTGCTCATTTTGCCGCTTCCGGGGCCGGGTGCGGTGATAACCACAAGGGGTCTTGAGGTTTCGATATATTCATTTCTGCCGAAGCCTGCCTCGCTTACGATGTGGGATACGTTATAGGGATAGCCCTCGATTGTGTAATGAGTGAAAACCTTGATTCCGAGCTGTTCAAGCTTTGCCTTGAATGCAATGCAGGCGGGCTGACCCTTGAACTGAGAGAGCACAACACTGCCCACGTAAAGACCTGAGCCTCTGTAAGCATCAATAAGGCGGAGCACGTCCGCATCGTAGGTTATGCCAAGGTCGCGGCGGATTTTATTGTTTTCAATATCAGCAGAGCTGATAACGATAACAACCTCAACCTTATCTGCAAGGCTTTTAAGCATCTGCAGCTTGCTGTCGGGAGCAAAACCGGGCAGAACCCTTGAAGCGTGAAAATCATCAAAGAGCTTGCCGCCGAATTCAAGATAAAGCTTGCCGCCGAATTTGTTAATGCGCTTGCGTATTTCCTCCGACTGAAGGCTGATATACAGAGCATTGTCAAATCCTTTTACTTTCAACTCAATTACACCCTTTCACCTTGTTTGAACAAATAACTATATTATTATATAACACAGTTTGCACCAAATCAAGTGGAAAACTCAAATAATTCCTGCAAAAATCCTTTGTTTTGCGAATAAAATGCAGGATTGTGAAAGATTCTTTGTTAAATGTTGCAAATTTAAGCCGCTCAGATTACAATATTCAACATTTCTCACAAAATTATGAAAGTTGCACATTTTTTGTTGCATTTTTTTCTTTATTGGTATAAAATATACCACATAATTATTATCAGTGCATTAAAGCGTTAAATGAACGGAAAATTCCGTATTTTATACGGGCTGCCGACCAATCCCCGACAGCTTGGTAAGGAGTGTCAATTATGGATTACATCAAGCGTACCATTGAAGCAGTTGCAAAGAAGCACGCAAACGAGCCTGAATTCGTTCAGACCGTTACAGAGGTTTATGAATCAATCAAGCCCGTTATCGACCAGCATCCCGAATACGAAAAGTATTCACTGCTTGAAAGAATGGCAGAGCCCGAAAGACAGATTTCATTCCGCGTTACCTGGGTTGACGACAGCGGCAAGGTTCAGGTTAATACAGGTTACAGAGTTCAGTTCAACGGCGCAATCGGTCCCTACAAGGGCGGTCTGCGTTTCCATCCCTCGGTATACATCGGCATTATGAAGTTCCTTGCTTTTGAGCAGACCTTCAAAAACAGCCTTACAGGTCTTCCCATCGGCGGCGCAAAGGGCGGCTCCGACTTTGACCCCAGAGGCAAGAGCGATGCAGAAATTCTCCGCTTCTGCCAGGCATTTATGACCGAGCTTTACAGACACATCGGCCCCGATATTGACGTTCCCGCAGGTGATATCGGTGTAGGCGGCAGAGAAATCGGCTACCTCTACGGTCAGTACAGACGCATCAGAGGCGCATTCGAAAACGGCGTTCTCACAGGTAAGGGCCTTTCATACGGCGGCTCACTTATTAGACCCGAAGCAACAGGCTACGGTGCTACATACTACGCAGTTGAAATGCTCAAGCATTTCGGTGAAGAAATCAAGGGCAAGACCTTTGCAATTTCCGGCTTCGGTAACGTTGCATGGGGTGCCGTTCAGAAGATTACAGAGCTTGGCGGTAAGGTTGTTACCATTTCAGGTCCTGACGGATATGTATATGATGCAGACGGTATCAGCACACCCGAAAAGATTGACTTTATGCTCGAAATGAGAGCATCGGGCCGTGACAAGGTTCAGGATTATGCAGATAAGTTTGGCGCAGAATTCTTTGCAGGTCAGAAGCCCTGGGGCGTTAAGGTTGACGTTGCAATGCCCTGCGCAACTCAGAACGAAATCGGTATGGCAGAGGCTGAAAAGCTTGTTGCAAACGGTGTTCCCTACTACATCGAGGTTGCAAATATGCCCACAACCAACGAGGCTCTTGCATACCTTAAGGCAAACTGCAAGGCAGTTGCTCCTTCAAAGGCAGTTAACGCAGGCGGCGTTGCCGTTTCAGCCCTCGAAATGAGCCAGAACTCAATGAGATACAGCTGGACTGCTGAAGAGGTTGATGCAAAGCTTAAGCAGATTATGAAGGATATCCACGATAATTCTGCTGCAGCATCAGAAAAATACGGTCTGGGCTACGACCTTGTAGCAGGCGCAAACATCGCAGGCTTCATCAAGGTCGCAGATGCAATGATGGCTCAGGGTCTTATCTAATGAAAAAAGGTCAGCTTCGGCTGACCTTTTTAATGTTTTATAACAGATTTTTTAATTTATTCATCGTTTCCGCCGAAGGCTCGGGGATATGCGCAAAGGGAAAAACGATTCCCATTTTGTCATACTTCACCTGACAGATTTTGCGGAAGGGGAGAAGCTCGGTTTTGTCAACGCACAGGTGCTTTGACGCTATCCTCTTTAATTCAAGAATATTTTCCTCGTTATCGTTGAGCGTGGGTATAATAACCTGCCTCAGGGTAACGGGGATTTCTTTCTTGTTAAGATAGTCAAGAAATTCAAGAACGGATTTCATTTCACAGCCTGCGTGCTCCTTATAAAGCTCATCGGTTGTGTATTTTACGTCAAGCAGCACTCTGTCCGTTACCTCAAGCAGTGCTTTTACGCTGCCGTTGAGAATACTGCCCGACGTATCAAGGCAGGTGTTGATGCCTGCCCTGCGGCAAAGCTCAAAAACCTCTCTCACAAAATCCGCCTGCAGCAGAGGCTCGCCGCCCGAAACGGTAATACCGCCTTCACTGCCGAAATATTCTTTGTATCTCACCACGCGGTTCGCAACGTCCTCAGCGGTGTATTCCTTGCCCTCGTTCATCTTCCACGTATCGGGATTATGGCAGCAGCCGCAACGCAGATTACAGCCCTGCATGAACACCACAAAGCGTATGCCGGGGCCGTCCGTTGCGCCGAGGCTCTGGAATGAGTGGATGTAACCTGTCATATTGCTTCGTGGAAGGTACGGCTGATAACTTCTCTCTGCTGTTCGCGTGAAAGCTTGTTGAAGTTAACCGCATAACCCGAAACTCTTATGGTAAGGTTGGGGTAATCCTCGGGGTTTTCGTATGCCTTCATCAGCGTTTCACGGTTAAGCACGTTAACGTTGATGTGATGAGCCTTCTTTGCAAAGTAGCCGTCAAGGATTGAAACAAGGTTATTGGTTCTTTCATCCTCATCCTTGCCCAGTGCTTCGGGAGTGATTGAGAAGGTGTTCGAAACGCCGTCACGGCAGTCGTCATAGCTGATTTTTGCAACGGAGTTAAGGGATGCTAGGGCACCGTTTTCTTCTCTGTTGTGCATGGGATTTGCACCGGGAGCAAAGGGAGCGCTTGCTTTTCTGCCGTCGGGTGTTGCGCCCGTATTCTTGCCGTACATAACGTTTGACGTGATTGTAAGTACGGAAAGGGTGTGGATTGCTTTTCTGTAAGTGGGAGTCTTGCGAAGCTCTGTGATAACTTTATGAGCCATATCCTTTGCAATAAGGTCAACTCTGTCGTCATCGTTGCCGTATTTGGGGAAATCGCCTTCGGTTCTGAATTCGGTAATGAAGCCGTTGCTGTTTTTAACGGGAATTACGTTTGCATATTTGATTGCGCTGAGTGAGTCGGCAACAACCGAAAGACCTGCGATGCCGAATGCCATAAAACGCTCAACGTCAGTATCGTGAAGTGCCATCTGAAGCTTTTCATAGGCATACTTATCGTGCATATAATGAATGATGTTCATTGTGTTGACGTAGAGATTGCTCAGCCATGCGATATAAATATCAAAGCGCTTCATAACCTCGTCGTAATCCAGCTTGTTGCCCTCCATAACGGGCATCTGAGGTCCGATATGGATACCGCTTGTGGTGTCGTAGCCGCCGTTAATTGCAATAAGCAGAAGCTTTGCAAGGTTGCAGCGTGCGCCGAAGAACTGCATCTGCTTGCCGATTTTCATTGCGGAAACACAGCAGGCAATGGCGTAATCGTCGCCGTAGATGGGTCGCATAATATCGTCGTTTTCATACTGGATCGAGTCTGTATCTGCCGAAACCTTGGCGCAGAATTTCTTGAAGTTTTCGGGCAGTGAGTTTGACCAGAGAACGGTCAGATTAGGCTCGGGTGACGAGCCGAGGGTGTAAAGAGTGTTGAGAATTCTGAAGCTGCTCTTTGTGACAAGTGTTCTGCCGTTCTCACCCATACCGCCTACGGCTTCGGTAATCCACATGGGGTCGCCGCCGAAAAGCTCGTTATATTCGGGTGTACGCAGGTGGCGTGCAATACGCAACTTCATAACAAAATCGTCAACAAGCTCCTGAGCGTCTGTTTCGGTAAGAGTACCGTTTGCAATATCACGCTCAATATAAATATCAAAGAACGTGCTTACTCTGCCAAGTGACATTGCGGCACCGTTCTGCTCCTTGATGGCACCGAGATAAGCAAAATAAGTCCACTGAATTGCTTCCTTTGCGTTTGATGCGGGGCCGCTTATATCGAAGCCGTACATTGATGCCATTTCTTTAAGCTTGCCGAGGAAAGCAATCTGGCGGAAAAGCTCTTCATCAAGGCGGATCTGCTCCGTATTGAAAGCCTGACCTGCAAGCTCGTTTTTATCTTTTTTCTTTTCTTCGATAAGTCTGTCAACGCCGTAGAGGGCAACTCTGCGGTAATCGCCGATGATTCTGCCTCTGCCGTATGCATCGGGCAGACCCGTGATTACGTGGCATTTGCGTGCCTGACGCATTTCATCTGTGTATGCACGGAAAACGCCGTCGTTGTGGGTGGTGCGGTAGTGGAATTCTTCCTCAACCTTTCTGCTCAGCTTGTAGCCGTAAGCCTCGCAGGCCTGACGCACCATACGCATACCGCCGAAGGGGTTAACGCCTCTTTTGAGAGGTCTGTTGGTCTGCATACCGAAAATAAGCTCGTTATCCTTATCGATATAACCGGGTGAATAGCTTGTAAGCGAGGATACGGTTGCGGTGTCGATATCAAGCACGCCGCCGAACTGACGCTCAAGGGCAAAAAGATTTTCCAGCTTTTTCATAAGGCCGTTTGTGCGCTCGGTTGCGCCTGCAAGAAAGCTGCTGTCGCCTTCGTATGCGCTGTAATTCTGCTGAATGAAATCGCGGACGTTGATTTCGTCCTGCCACACACCGGGATTAAAGCCTGTCCAATTCTTGTGTTCCATAGGTAACTGCCTCCTTAATTAGGAATAAAAAAACAAAAAAGGGCTTATTCAGTTCATCAAAACTGAATAGCCCAGACGGTCGGCATATAAAATACTTTAAAACTTAAAGTATATGTTTACATTCCCTTGCGGTGCTCCGCTGTTCCGTCAGTCATGTAAACTTTGTATTTTTATTATACAGAAAGGCAGGAAATATGTCAATTAAAAAATTCACCAAATATTGTGCCGTTTACAGAAAATATATAGTGAATGTTGTGTCTGAAATCAAAAGAGGGATGCCTGTGCATCCCTCTTAATTTTATCATACCCACTTCTCGATTGCTTTGGCAACAAGATAAACGGTTTTGTCAACAACAGCATAGTCTTCTTCCGAGAGGTTGAGAAGAGGAGCTCTTACTCCGCCAAGGCGAAGACTTGCAAGCTCAATGAGAGCTGTTTTTGCAACTGCATACATATTGCCGTTTGCAGAGCACATTGTGTAAATAACCTCATTGATATCGTTCTGAAGCTTGCCTGCGTTTTCAAAATCGCCTGCTTTAAGAAGCGAATTGAGCTTTACGAAAAGCTCGGGCATAACGCCGTAGGTACCGCCGATACCGCCGTCTGCACCGATAAGTCTGCCGCCAACAAACTGCTCGTCGGGGCCGTTGAAAACAACAATTTCTTTTTTGTTGATTGCAGCCTGTCTTTTGAACATCTGAATATCCTGAATGGGCATTGATGAATTCTTGACGCCGATAACTCTGGGATTTTTCAGCATTTCGTCAAAAAGGCTGAGAGTGAGCGAAACACCTGCAAGCTGAGGAATGTTATAGATAACGAAATCCGTGTTGGGTGCGGCGTCGGAAATATCGTTCCAGTATTTTGCAATCGCTCTTTCGGGGAGCTTGAAATAGATGGGAGGGATTGCGGCAATGGCATCAACTCCCAATGATTCAGCGTGGCGTGCAAGCTCGCAGCTGTCATCGGTGTTGTTGCAGGCAACGTGAGCAATGATTGCAATTCTGCCCTTTGCAGCCTCCATAACGGCTTCAAGTGTCTGCTTTCTTTCTTCAACGCTCAGGTAAATACATTCACCCGATGAACCGCCTACGTAAAGACCGTCAACACCTTTTTTGATAAGATATTCAACATACTTTTTTGTTGCTTCTGTTGAAACACTGCCTGTGCTGTCATAACAAGCATAAAAGGCGGGGAATATGCCCTTATATTTTTCAAGACTCATAATTATATCTCCCTTACTGCATTTTTTCCTGCTTTACTTTATGGTCAACAATGTGACGCTTTGCAAGCTCAGCGGTTACTTCTTCAAGGCTGATGCCCATTTCAATCATAAGCACGGTAACATGGTAAAGAAGGTCTGCGATTTCATAAACGGTTTCTGCTTTGTCGCCGCCCTTTGCGCCGATAATAACCTCGGTACATTCTTCGCCCACTTTTTTGAGAATTTTATCAATTCCCTTTTCAAAAAGGTAGGTTGTGTATGAGCCCTCCTTCTTGTTTATCTTTCTGCCAAGGAGCATTTCATAAAGACCCTCGTAGCTGAATTCCTCCGCTTCGGGTGCAACAACGTCCTCAAAGAAGCAGGATTCACTTCCCGTATGGCAGGCAGGGCCGTTTTTGATAACGTCAATAAGAAGGGTATCCTTATCGCAGTCGGTACGGATTGAAACAACCTGCTGTGTGTTGCCGGAGGTTTCGCCCTTTCTCCAGAGCTGCTGACGGCTTCTGCTGAAGAAGCAGGTTTTGCCCTCTTTGATTGTGATTTCAAGGCTTTCCGCATTCATATATGCAAGCATAAGCACCTTTTTGCTGTAATGGTCCTGCACGATTGCAGGGATAAGTCCGTCACTGTTATATTTAAGTTCAACCATTTTTATATCCTCATCTCTATATCGTTTTCGTTAAGGTAACGCTTCAGATCCATAATGTTGACTTCCTTGAAATGGAAAATCGAAGCCGCAAGACCTGCATCCGCAACGCCTGCACGGAAAAGCTCAAGAAAATCTTCCTTCTTGCCTGCACCGCCGCTGGCGATAACGGGAATTGAAACAAGGTCGCTGATTTTCTGAAGCATTTCAAGGTCAAAGCCCTGCTTTACGCCGTCGGTATCGATGCTGTTCACAACAAGCTCGCCTGCGCCGTTATTTTCACCCATCTTTGCCCATTCCAGAGCATCAATGCCCGTATCGATTCTGCCGCCCTTGCTGAAAATATGGAATTTGCCGTCAACACGCTTTATATCCATTGAAAGCACAACGCACTGGTCGCCGTATTTTTTTGCCGCCTTTTCGATGATTGACGGGTCTTTGATTGCACCGGAGTTAACGGATACTTTATCTGCACCGCATTTGAGCACACGGTCAAAGTCATCAAGAGTGTTGATGCCGCCGCCTACGGTAAGGGGGATGAAAATTTCACTTGCAACCTGAGTGAGTGCATCGGTGAAAAGTGCTCTGCCCTCAAATGAAGCGGTTATGTCGTAGAAAACAAGCTCATCCGCACCGCTGTCGTTATAGAAATGAGCAAGCTCAACGGGTGAGGCAACATCCTGAATTCCTTCAAAGTTAACGCCTTTTACAACTCTGCCGTTTCTTACGTCAAGGCAGGGGATAATTCTTTTTGTAATCATACTGCACCTCCTGCCGCAAGGGCTTCTTTAAGGGTGAGCTTTCCTTCGTAAACCGCCTTGCCCACGATTGCGCCGTAGATACCCATTCTGCTGAGGGTTTCAATCTCGTGTGCAAAGGTTATGCCGCCTGAAGCAACGATATCAAGACCTTTGATCTCCGAAAGCTCTTTGTATATTTCAAGGTTGGTGCCCGAAAGCATACCGTCCTTCGAAATGTCTGTATAAATAACGGTTGATACGCCTGTGTCACGGAGCTTTTTGCAGAATTCAACAGAATTGACGTTTGTTGTTTCCTGCCATCCGCTGACGGCAACAAAGCCGTTTTTTGCATCAACGCCAACAGCAACCGCACTGCCGAATTCTTTTACCGCTTCTTCAACGAAGGGATAGTTACGCACAGCCGCCGTGCCGAGGATAACACGCTTTACGCCCAGATTAAGGTATTCCTCAATTCTCTGCATATTGCGTATTCCGCCGCCGACCTCAATGAAAAGACCTTTGATTTTTGCGGCTTCCTTGATTGCGTCAAAGTTAACGGGAGTGCCGTCCTTTGCACCGTCAAGGTCAACCATATGCAGGTTGGTTGCTCCGTCCTTCATAAATTCCAGAGCCATTTCTGCAGGCGAATCGGCATAAATCTTTACCTGATTGTAGTCGCCCTTCGTAAGACGGACAACCTTGCCGCCCAATATATCCGTTGCGGGAAAAATCTGCATAATTTGTACTCCTTATAACTCTGAGAATGCTTTGAGAAGTGCAAGACCCTTTGCGCCGCTTTTTTCGGGATGGAACTGCATTCCGTATACACTGCCGCTTCTGACTATTGCAGGCACGGCAACGCCGTATTCCGCAAAGGCGAGAGTGTTTTCAACACAGTTTCTTGCATAGAATGAGTGAACAAAATACATATAATCGCCCGGCTCAATGTATTTGAAAATGGGGTCAGCCTTTGCAAGGTTCAGCTTGTTCCAGCCCATATGGGGGATTTTAAGACCTTTGGGAACCTGACCTTCAAGAGGGCCTACGAAGCCTTTGATAAGACCCAGACCTGCGTGGGCGCCGTATTCAAAGCTTTTTTCAAAAAGAAGCTGCATTCCCAGGCATATGCCCAATATGGGCTTGCCCTGTGTTGCCTGATCACGGAGAAGCTCAACCATTCCGCAGTCACGGAGCTTCTTTGCCGCATCGCCGAATGCACCTACGCCGGGAAGAATTATTTTATCTGCGGCGGTGATTTCATCCTTGTCACCGGTTATTTTGCACTCGATACCGAGGCTTCTGAGGGATGACGAAAGTGAAAAAAGATTGCCGCAGCCGTAGTCGATTATTGCTATCATTACAGAATTCCTTTCGTTGAGGGGATTTCGCCGCCCAGGGTTTTATCTTCAAAAACCGCCTTGCAGAGTGCTCTGCCGAATGCCTTGAAAATGCCTTCAATAATGTGGTGGCTGTTTTTGCCTTCAAGCTGCTTTATGTGAAGCGTGATATCGCTGTTTCTTACGAATGAAATGAAGAATTCCTCCACAAGCTCGGTATCCATTCCGCCAACCGCAGGTGTGGGAATGTGAACGTCATAGTTAAGATAAGCCCTGCCGCTGATGTCAATGCTTGCAAGAATAAGAGTTTCATCCATAGGCAGAAGAATACTGCCGTAGCGGGAAATGCCTCTTTTTTCGCCCACAGCCTCGGCAAATGCCTGTCCCAGCACAATGCCTACGTCCTCAACGGTGTGGTGATAGTCAACGTGAGTATCACCGACGCACCTGACGGTTAAATCCATTCTGCCGTGGCGTGCGAAAAGCTCAAGCATATGGTCAAGAAAGCCGCAGCCCGTGTTAATTTCGTTTTTGCCCGTACCGTCAAGGTTAAGGGTCATTTCAATATCGGTTTCGTTGGTTTTTCTTTTGATATGGGCTTCTCTCATTTTGTTATCTCCTTTATTGCATCAACCAGTGTCTGCATTTCCTCATCCGTGCCCACGGTGATGCGAAGGTAATTATCGATTTTTGCCTTGTTAAAGTATCTGACGAGAATACCTCTTTTGCGAAGCTCCGATGCAAGGTCGGAAGCAGCAATTTTATCGCTTGATGCGAAAATGAAGTTTGCCTTTGAATCTGTGCAGTTAAAGCCTGCCTCACGAAGCTGTGCCATAGTCTTTTCTCTTGTGGCAACGATTTTTGCAATCTTATCGTCGTAATATTCGTTATCCGCTATTGCCGCGGCAGCCGCTTTGATAGAAAGGGTATTTACGTTGTAGGGGTTGAACGAATATTTCAGCTTGTTAAGGTCATCAATGATTTCCTTTGAGCCGATGCCGAAGCCTACGCGCAGACCTGCAAGGGAGTGGCTTTTTGAAAAGGTACGGGTAACGAGAAGGTTGCCGTATTTATTCACAAGCTCCATACAGCTTTCGCCGCAGAATGCCATATATGCCTCGTCCATAATAACGATGTTATCGGGGTTTGAAGCAACGATTTTCTCAACGTCATCAAAGCTCAGTGCAAGACCTGTGGGAGCGTTAGGGTTTGCAATAACAATGTTTTTGCCCTTGCCAACGTAGTCGTTAACGTCGATTGAAAAATCCTCTTTAAGGGGAATCTGCTCAAGTTCAACTCCGAAGATATCCGCATAAACGGGGTAGAAGCCGTATGAGATTTCAGGGCAGCAAAGCTTACCGCCTCTGCCGCAGAAGCCCATAATCGCAAATGCAAGCACGTCGTCCGAACCGTTGCCGCAGAATACCATATCCGCAGTAACACCGAATTCCTTTGCTACGGCATTGCGAAGCTCCTTGAGCTCGGGGTCGGAGTAAAGATTCAGCTTATCGATAACCTCACCGCTGAGCACCTCTTTAACCTTGGGTGAGGGCGGAAAGGGGGATTCGTTTGTGTTAAGCTTTATAACTTTAACGTTAACCTGCTCGCCGGGTATATAGGGAACGAGGGCATCGTAATTTTTTGAAAGGAATCTGCTCATGGGGTCACCTTATTTCTCAAATCTGATTGCCGCACTTTTGCCGTGTGCGTGAAGACCTTCACGGTTTGCAAAAAGAACGATATTGTCCTTAACCTTACCGAGAGCCTCTTTGGTGTAGTAAATATACTGTGATTTCTTAACGAAATCGTCAACTGAAAGGGGCGAGCTGAATCTTGCGGTGCCCGAGGTGGGGAGAGTATGATTTGTGCCTGCAAGGTAATCGCCCAGTGCCTCGGGAGTGTTCTTGCCGAGGAAAATGGAGCCTGCATTCTTGATTTTATCAAGCAGCGCAAAGGGATCGTCAACGCAGACCTCAAGATGCTCGGGTGCGATTTCGTTGGCAATTTCAACGCCCTGCTCAAGATTTTTTGCAATTATGATTTTGCCGTTTGTATCAATGGAAGCTCTTGCGATTTCATTACGGGGCAGGAGAGGAATCTGTCTTTCAAGCTCCTCGCTTACCGCATAGGCAAGCTCCTCGCTGTCGGTTACAAGCACCGCGCTTGCCAGCTTATCGTGCTCAGCCTGTGAAAGCAGGTCAGCCGCAACGTAAACGGGGTTGCAGGTGCCGTCCGCAAGAACAAGAATTTCGCTGGGGCCTGCAATCATATCGATATCAACAAGACCGTAAAGCATTCTCTTTGCGGTGGCAACAAATACGTTGCCGGGGCCTACGACCTTATCTGCCTTGGGAACGCTTTCCGTACCATATGCAAGGGCGGCAACAGCCTGTGCACCGCCTGTTTTGATAATGGTATCAACTCCCGCAACCTTTGCGGCGCAGAGAATAGCCGAGGGAATGTTGCCCTGCTTATCGGGGGGAGTAACCATAATTATCTCTTTAACTCCTGCGATTTTTGCGGGGATGGCATTCATAAGCACGGTTGAAGGGTAGCTTGCGGTGCCGCCGGGCACGTATATACCCACTTTTTCGATGGGGGTGATTTTCTGACCCGATACGGTGCCGTCCTCACCCTTGATTTCAAAGCCGCTTCTGAGCTGCTTTTCGTGGAAATTCCATATATTCTTCTTTGCGATTTCAAGAGTTTCAATCAGTGCCTTGTCCTCGTTTTCGTATGCGGCATCGATTTCCTCCTGAGTAACACGGAGGCTTTCGGGGCAAACGCCGTCAAATTTTGCGCTGTATTCCCTGAGTGCGGCATCGCCGTTTTCCTTAACGTTCTTTATAATGTCGGCAACGATTGCCTCAACGCCGCTTTCAAGCTTTATATCGCGGGTAAGAATATCGCCTTTTTCGGCGGATTCTATGTTGATTATTTTAATCATTTTGCAAGTTCCTCCTGAAGCTTCTGCATAAGGCGGTCAATGTCTGCACCCTTGAATTTATATGATGATTTGTTTGCAATGAGTCTTGCGCTGATGGGCATAATCTTTTCATAAACTCTCAGGTTGTTTTCCTTGAGGGTTTTGCCCGATTCAACGATATCAACGATAACGTCGGTAAGGCCCAGCAGGGGAGCGATTTCGATTGAGCCGTTAAGCTTTATGATTTCAATTTCACGGTTAAGAGAAATGTAATAATTCTTCGCAATGTTCACAAACTTTGTGGCAACTCTGAGAGGTCTGTCAAAATCTTCAACGTAATCGTTGGGGGCGGCAACGCACATATTGCACTTGCCCAGACCAAGGTCAAGAAGCTCGTAAATATCAAAGTCGCCTTCTTCAAGGATATCCTTGCCAACAACGCCGATATCCGCCGCACCGTGAGCGATATATACCGCAACGTCGGAGGGCTTTACGAGAAGGTAGCGGACACCGTTTTCTTCGTTTTCGAAAACCAGCTTACGGTTGTCGCTGTAAATCTCACTGCAGTCATAACCGATTGAAGCGAAAAGCTCGTAAACCTTATCGCCCAGTCTGCCTTTGGGTAAAGCTATATTCAGCATGACGTTACCTCCTTGAGTGCGCCGTTTTCATATGCGTAAACCGTTTTCGCTCTGTATCCCTCGGGTACGGTATGCTCTGCACGCACGGAAAAGCCCTTGTCAACGAAGCCTTCAACCAGTGCAAGCAGATTTTCACTGCTGTCTGCCGAATCGAAAAGAATAAGAATGTCGCTGTCGTATTCACGCTTCTTATTGTAATAAAGATTAAGGTTATCAAGATAAACCGCAAAGCCGATTGCCTGTGTGTTTTCACGGAGCTTGCCTGCCAGCTTATCGTATCTGCCGCCCGAAAGCACGGCTGAGGGAGCCTTTTCAACGTAGCCCTGAAAAATAATTCCGTTATAGTATTCGGTGTTGTTGAGCACCGAAAGGTCAACGCGGAGTCTTTCTGCAAGAGGGCTTTTTCTCATTGAAGCGGCAATGAACGAAAGCTCGTCGCAGGCTTTTTTCATTTCCTCGTTGCAGGCAAGGTCGGCGAGAACGGGAATAACGTCGTCAAATCTGCCGTTGATGCCTGCAAGCTTTGCGAGAAGCTCCGTCTTATCAGCGGAAACTCCGTTCTTTTCACAGATTGAACGCAGGTCGTGAGTGTTTTTGCCGTTTACACAGCGGATAATTTCTTTTCTTGCATTTTCACCGATGCCAAGCTCTGAAAGAAGTGAGGGGATGAACGACATATGAGAAACGGAAAGCACGAAATCCTTGTCAATGGTTTTAAGGCTTTTTGCCGCAAGGCTGAGCACCTCGGCAACAAGGTAATCGTCAACCTTGCCCAGAACCTCAACGCCCGTCTGCTTGATTTCCTTATAGTCCATTGTGCTGTCACTCATTCTGAAAACGCTTTCGTTGTAGTAAAGCTTTGTGAGTGCACAGGTGAGCTTTGCGTTTTTGACGATGGAAAGGGTAATATCGGGTTTCAGTGCCATAAGTCTGCCGTCTGAATTATTGAAGGCGAGTATGCCTTTGCCCGAAAGGAAATCTCTGTTGTCGCTGTAAAAGCTGTATTCCTCAAATTTTGCCATTCTGTATTCTTTGTAGCCCCACTGCTTATAGAGCATTGAAAGCTCATAATTGAGGCTGTCTTCTTTTGACATTGTTGCAAGAAATTCTTCCATAATCTTCTCCTGATAATATGAGTATGGCAGAAAGTATACCACACTTTATTGTATTAGTCAATTAGCGATTTACCACGCTAAATCGAAACGTTTGCGGTTTTATTTATGTAAATTATACAATCAACCCTTATTTACCGCCCTGCGAATGCAATCAAAGCTTTCGTGGCTGATAACATGCTCAATGCGGCATGCGTCGATTGCCGCCTGGTCAGCGCTGACACCCATACCCATAAGCCATTTGGTTATGGTTTCGTGGCGGTCAAAAACGTTTTTTGCAATTTCAATTCCGCTTTCCGTAAGGGTGATAAGCCCGTCGCCGTCGGTGGTGATATAGCCGTGCTCTCTGAGATTTCTCATGGCGACGCATACGCTGGGTTTGGAATAACCAAGCTCCGTTGCAATGTCAACAGAGCGCACCGCACCTTTCTTTTGGCTGAGCATAAGTATTGTTTCAAGGTAGTTTTCAGCTGATTCGCCTATAATCATCATTTTCACCTCTTGAGAAAGTTGATTTTAACCGATTAATTATACCACAATGTTATCTTTATTTCAATATATTAAAAACATTATATATAACAAAAAACTCCCGCAAATCATACGGGAGTTTATGGATTAAAGATATTTGTTTATGAATTCGGTGATTTTGCTCCAATAAATTTCGGGAAAAAGGTAGCCTGCTGCGCAATGAGTTGCCCCTTCAACAATCAGCCTTTCCTTCTCACAGCCTGCCGCCGCATAGAGGGGATAATTCATACCGAAAGGCACAACCGTGTCCTTATCGCTGTGAATAAAAAGGGTAGGTGTTTTTGATTTTCTGACCTGATTGAGAGGCGAAGCATCCTTTATGTCAAAGCCGAGTTTAACCTTGAATGCAGGGTTGACAAGAGCAAGAATAAGCTTTGCGGGGATTTTTGTTGCGGCACTTATCTGAACGGTGTATAAATCCCAAAGATTTGTAAAGCCGCAGTCCTCAATACAGCATTTCACGTTTTCGGGGAGGCTTTCGCCCGTTGCGTTCATCACCGTTGCCGCGCCCATTGAAGCACCGTGAAGAATGATTTTTGCGTTAGGATTTTTCTTTATGATGAAGCTTATCCAGTCAATTATATCAAGTCTGTCCATCCATCCCATAGTGCAGTGGGAGTGCTCGCTTTTGCCGTGACCTCGAAGATAGGGGAGAAGCACGTTGAAGCCCATTTCATAAAAATGCTTTGTATAAATGCTGTTCTGGGAGGGGTCGCCCGTAAAGCCGTGGCAGGATATTGCATATACGTCACTGCCCTCGTTTTCATAGAATATGGCGTGAAGACATTCCGAATATTTGTTGAACGTAAAAACATCCTTATAGGTATGTCTGCGAAAAAATTCAATGCCTGCCTTTGCTTCATCGGATTCATAGAAGCAGGCACTTTCTTCGCTTGGCATAAGACCGCCTTTTGCGATAAGCTCCTTGATCGCTTCTTTGCTCAGAGTTTTTTTGATGAACAGGTCACCACTTAACTGACAAATTGCACCTGTTGCGGCGAACGCCGTAATAATTCTTTCGAGAGGTGATTTTTTCTTTTTTGCCATTCTTTTCTCCTTGTAAAAACGGAGCTGTTTTTTACACAGCTCCGAAATAATCAATCCTTGTTCTGGTGTCTTTTAATCTTTGAAGTGGTGGTTTTAGCAAACTCCGTTCTTCTGATTTTATATTTGAGAATGCTCTTGAAGGGAGGGAGCTTCTTGTTGACGTCATCAATAACTTCCTTGAAGATTTCGTCAAGCTCTTCGTCGGTGAATTCATCCTCACTCTTGCCGTAACGCTCGCTGAGCTCCTCGAAGTTGGGGTAAATTCTTGCGCCTACAACAACCTCGCCCTTCTTGTTTTCATCGGCAACAACAAGGCTTTCGCCAACTCTTGTATCGGTTCCCAGATGGTATTCAAGCTCTTCGGGGTAAATGTTTTTACCGTTGCTTGTAACGATAACGTTCTTGCATCTGCCCGAAATGTAGAAATGACCCTTTTCGTCCATATAGCCAAGGTCGCCTGTGTGGAACCAGCCGTGGTCGTCAATAACCTTTGCGGTTTCTTCGGGGTTCTTATAATAGCCCAGCATAACCATATCGCCGCGCACGCAGATTTCGCCAACACCGTTTTCGTCGGGGTTGAGAATCTTTGCCTCACTGCCGGGGATAACCTCGCCGACGGATTCCGCAAGGTGAAGCTTATCGTGGTTGAGAATTGCAAGGGGAGCACATTCAGTAAGACCGTAGCCGAAGATAATCTGAATTCCGAATGCATCGAAATCCTTAAGAATCTGAGGGTTTATGGGGGCGGCGCCGCAGATGATAAGACGCATATTGCCGCCGAAGGTATCAATGATTTCTTTGAAGAATACTTTTTTGAGGTCGATGCCTACCTTTGCCGCCGCTTTGACAAGCACACTGCCAACCTTGAACATTGTAAGTCCGTGAGGTCTTTCCGCAATCTTCTTCATAAGGCGTCTGTGAACGGTTTCAAGAAGCAGAGGAACCGCAACAAATACGGAGGGATTGAACTCCTTCATATTCTTGAGAACGTATCTGAATCCGTCGCAGAATGTAACCTTTACGCCGCAGTAGGGCGCAAAGAAAAGAATAATCGTGCTCTCGTATGTGTGATGAAGCGGAAGCATTGAAATGCCGCAGTCATCGGGTGTGATTTTGATAATACCCATTGCCGCCATAACCTCGTAGCAGAAGTTTCTGTGGCAAAGCATAACGCCCTTCGACATACCCGTTGTGCCCGAAGTGAAAAGAAGTGAGCACATTTCGTTGGGGTTGATTTCTGCGTCGAGATAGCGTGTATCGCCCTGTGCAAGAAGCTCCTTGCCCTTTGCAACAAGGTCTGTGATATTGGTAACGCCTTTCTCCTTGTCTGCGTGGATAATGACAATCTGAAGGTCGGGCTTGATTTCGTCGTTTCTCTCGGAAAGCTTTTTTGCAATCTTTTTGTCGCAGAAAATAAGCTTTACGTCCGAAACGTTAAGAATCATATTGATGTCGTCAAAAAGCAGTTCCTTGTCGATAGGAACGATAACGCCTACGCCCGTAACGGTTGCCATATATGAAAGGCACCATTCGTAGCTGTTGTCGCCTGCAACGGCAATTTTTTCGCCTGCAAGACCCATATCCGTAAGCGCAGTGCCGAGAGCTTTGATTTCTTCGTCGTATTGTTTGTAGCTGATGTCATACTGCTCGCCGTTTTTCTTTTTGACGGTGAAAGCAGGCTTGTCGGAATAAAGCTCAACGCTCTGGTTGATAAGGTCTCTCAGGTCAGTGATTTTTCTTACATTGTAGAATCTTTTGTCATTTTTTACGCGGTTGTCACTGATTTTCACTATACTGCCCCCCTGAATGTAACATATTTATATAAATAAAGATAAATTACAACAAAACATTCTGTATTTTAGCATACGCAATATTAAAAATCAAGGAATAAATTATTAAGAATTCTCTAAATATTGTGGACGGTTTGAAGAAATACTAATACATTTTGGGGATTTTGGTATAAAGTTGCACACTTCGGATTGAATGTGTATAAGGCATAGAGCTTCGCATAAAAAAGCACCCCCGAGGGTGCTTTTCTTACAACATTTTTTTAAGATTTTCAAAGCCGATTTCGATACCTTTAAGGCAATCCTCAAGGCCTTCGAATTCAATGCTTACAAAGCCGTCGTAGCCCGAATTTTTTACGATTGAAAGGCACTGTCTGACGGGGATATCACCGTGGCCGATGATTGAACCTCTCAGATAATTGCCGCCTCTGGATTTGAAAAATCCCTTGCCGGGGTCAAAGCCGTTGCCGCTTTTGATGTGGAAATCCTTTGCATGAACGTGCTTAACGTAGGGTGCAAGCCTGCCTGCGGCAAGCGCACTGTTTTCGTCTGCACAGGCAAAGTTGCCTACGTCGAGAAGAACGCCGAAGTTTGCACTGCCTACTCCGTTTATAATCTTTTCAACCCTTTCGCTGTCCTGACAGAAAAAGCCGTGATTTTCAATCATTGTGGTGATGCCCTTTGACTGAGCATATTCCGTAACTCTTTTGCATCCGTCAACAAGAACGGGGAGCACCTGCTCAAAGCCTGCGAATGCCTTGATATCCTCGGGTACGCTCCATGCGGCATCGTGACGAAGATTTTTTGCGCCGAGAATTTCCGCAACGTCAACCTTACGGCAGATGCGCTCAGCCTCGGCGTGAACACCTGCATCGTTAAGAAAATTAGCGGAAATCGTGTACGCCGTAACGGGCAGAGAAAGCTTTTCGCTTTCTTCTCTTATCATTTCGGCATACTGTGCTTCCGTAACCCCCTCGGGTGCGTTCAGATCGGTAAATTCAATGCCGTCAAAGCCCATATCCTTGGCGATTTTCATTACTGAAAGCTGGGTTTCTTTGCCTGCGGAAATAAGCTGCTGAAAGCTGTAACTGCTGACTCCGATTTTCATTCTAACACCGCCTGATTAACCGAGATTTTTAAGGAATTCAACCGCCGCACCGATATCCTTTGCAGGGTCGTCGCCCACTTCTCTTTCAATGGTAAGGAAGCCCTTGTAGCCGATATCCTCAAGTGCGTTGAGGTATTCGGGCCAGCGCACACTGCCTTCGCCCAGAGGAACCTCAAGGAAGGAATCTTCCGTGATTATAACGTCCTTCTTAAGACCGTAAACGATTTCGGGATCCTTATAGAAAATCTGCTTGCCGTCCTTTGCGTGGGTGTGAACGATGTATTTCTGCAGGTTGTAAACGCCCTGAACGGGATCGTCGCCCGTAACCATAACAAGGTTTGCGGGGTCAAGGTTAACGCCTACACCCGTTGAGCCCAGTGAATCAAGGAATTCCTTGAGAACCGCTGAGGTTTCGGGTCCTGTTTCGATTGCAAAGTGTGCGCCGATGCTGTCTGCATAGCGTGAAAGCTCAAAGCAGGCTTCCTGCATAACCTTGTATCTGTCAACACTGCTGTCAGAGGGTACAACGCCGATGTGAGTTGTAACAACGTCGGTGCCCAGCTCCTTTGCAAGGTCGATGATTCTCTTTGATTTTTCAATCTTTTCGGGGTTTCTGTCTGCAAAGCAGAAGCCGCCTCCGCCAAGGTCGCCGCAGAGTGCCGAAATAACGAGGCCGTTGTCGGCAACAAGATTTCTGAAATCAGCCCTTTTCTGAGCGTTCATATTTTCGGGAGCCATTTCTCCTCTGGTTGAATAAACCTGAATACCCTGTGCGCCAACCGCCGCAGCCTTCTTCACTGCCGTGGGGATATCTGTTCTGAAACTGTCGATGATAACACCGATAGGAAATCTGCCCATAATTATTCTCCTTACAGGTAAAGTTTGATTTAATGATATCAAAGGTTTATCGGAATATCAAGTTTTTTTTATAATTAACTTTACATTTTTTAAATTTGTGATATATTATTTAATAGGTAATTTTGACTTTCATTATATTATCGGAGGTAAGCGTATGTCAAAAATCAAGGTTGCGGTTATCGGCTGCGGAACAATTGCGAATTCAGCCCACATTCCCGCATATATTAAGAATGATGAGGTTGAAATCAAATACTTCTGCGATATTATTCCCGAAAGAGCCGAGGCGGCTGTTGAAAAGTACGGCTGCGGCACGGCAGTTGCGGATTATCACGATTTCCTCAACGACCCCGAGCTTGATGCGGTTTCGGTTTGCACTCACAACGATTTTCACTCAATAATATCCATTGACTTCCTCAGGGCGGGCAAGCACGTGCTTTGCGAAAAGCCTGCCGCAAGAATTCTTTCGGAAGCACTTGAAATGCAGAAGGCCGCAAACGAAACGGGCAAGATTCTCAACATCGGCGTATGCAACCGCTTCAATACCTACGTAATGAAAATCAAGGAGCTTATCGACAGCGGCGAGCTTGGCGAGGTTTACCACGTTTACGCATCCTTCAGAGCCTTCCGTTCAATTCCCGGTATCGGCGGCGATTTTACCACAAAGGCAAAGTCCGGCGGCGGTGCGCTCATTGACTGGGGCGTTCACTACCTTGACCTTATAATGTATTGCTGCGGCGACCCCAAGCCTCTTACCGCTTCGGGTGAGGCATTCTGCAAGCTGGGTAAGGATATTCCCAATTACACTTACAAGGGTATGTGGGCGAGCGATACGGCGGATATGAACGGTACATACGACGTTGACGATTCCGTTACTGGCATTGTGCGTACAAGCGGACCTGTTATCACCTTCAACGGTGCCTGGGCACAGAATATAGGCGAAAGCGAAACCTATATTGACTTTTTGGGCGATAAGGCAGGCATACGCCTCAGCTACTGCTCAAACTTCCGAATGTGGAGCGTTAAAAACGGTATGCTCGCCGAAACGAAGGTTGAAGCACGCGAAACAAATATGTATGAAAATGAAATCAACGATTTCATCAGATGCATAAAATCGGGTTACAGAAATCAGCAGTATATTGACAGCACGGTAAAAACCTCAAAAATATTGCAGGCAATATACGATTCATCCGAAAACCATTGCGAAATAAAAATTTCCTGAAGAAAGGGTTAGATATTATGGAAATCAGAATTTTTAAGAATGATGCCGAAATCGGCGTGGCAGCAGGCAAGCTTTTCTGCGATTTTGTCAAGGAGAATCCCTCCTGCGTACTTGGTCTCGCAACGGGTGCAACTCCCGTTCCCACCTATAATTACATCGCTGCTGAGTATGAGGCAGGCAACGTAAGCTTCAAGGACGTAAAGACCTTCAACCTTGATGAATACTGCGACCTTCCCAAAACTCATAAGAACAGCTACTACACCTTTATGAACGAGAACCTTTTCTCAAAGCTCGATATTAATCTTGATAACGTGGGCTTCCTTGACGGCAATGCACCTGACCCCGAGGCGGAAAGTGAACGCTATGCGGCGGATATCGCTTCAAAGGGCGGCATCGACATTCAGCTTCTGGGTATCGGCAGAAACGGTCACATTGCATTCAACGAGCCCTCAGACGAATTTACCGGCGAAAGCCACAAGATCAAGCTTACCGACAGCACAATCGAAGCAAACTCAATCTATTTTGACGATATTCCCATGCCCCGTTACGCTATGACAATGGGCATCGGCTCAATTATGAAGTCAAAGAAAATCGTGCTTATCGCAACAGGCGCATCAAAGGCAGAGGCGGTAAAGGCAATGATTAACGGCCCCGTTACTCCTCAGTGCCCCGCATCAATTCTTCAGCAGCACGGGGATGCGGTTATCTTCCTTGACGAAGCGGCTGCAAGCCTGCTTTGATTCACACCGAGAGGTAAAAAACAATGGATAAGAAAACTTTTTATATAACCACGCCGATTTATTATCCTTCAGATAAGCTTCATATCGGCCACACCTATTCAACCGTAGCGGCTGACACAATGGCTCGCTACAAGCGCTTTCAGGGCTATGACACCTTCTTTCTGACAGGTACGGATGAGCACGGTCAGAAAATCGAGGATAAAGCAAAGGAAGCAGGCGTTACTCCCAAGGAGTACGTTGACAATATTGTTGCAGGTATCAAGGATTTATGGAAGCTGATGAACATTTCGAACGATAAGTTCATCCGCACCACCGACGATTACCACGAAAAGGCAGTTCAGAAGATATTCACCAAAATGTATGAAAAGGGTGATATCTACAAGGGTCATTACGAGGGTCTTTACTGCAAGCCCTGTGAATCCTTCTGGACCGAAACCCAGGCTGTTGACGGTAAATGCCCCGACTGCGGCAGACCCGTCACCAAAGAGCGTGAGGAGGCATACTTCTTCAAGCTTTCAGCCTATGCCGACAAGCTTCTCAAATATTACGAAGACCATCCCGGCTTCATTGAGCCTCAGAGCAGACAGAACGAAATGGTGAATAACTTCATCAAGCCCGGTCTGCAGGATCTGTGCGTATCCCGTTCATCCTTCAAGTGGGGTATTCCCGTGCCCGTAAATGAAGACCACGTTATCTACGTATGGCTTGATGCGCTTACCAACTACGTTACCGCTCTGGGCTTCGGCTCCGAGGATGACACAATGTATAAGAAATTCTGGCCTGCGGACGTTCACCTTATCGGTAAGGATATCATCCGCTTCCACACAATTTACTGGCCCGCATTCCTTATGTCACTTGATGAGCCTCTGCCCGAAAAGGTTTACGGCCACGGCTGGGTGCTTCTTGAAGGCGGCAAGATGAGTAAGTCAAAGGGCAACGTTGTTGACCCCGTTATTCTTGCGGAAAGATACGGCGTAGACGCCCTTCGTTACTACCTTCTCAGAGAAATCGCCTTCGGTTCAGACGGCATTTTCTCCAACGAAAATCTCATCAACAGAATAAATTCGGACCTTGCAAACGACCTTGGCAACCTTGTTTCAAGAACCGTTGCAATGGTGCAGAAATATTTCGGCGGCACAATTCCCGAAGCCCGTGAGGCAGGGGAGTTTGACGCTGACCTCAAAGCTCTTGCGAATTCAACCAAGGGTGATGCCGAGGCTGAGCTTGATAAGCTGAATTTCTCGGTTGCACTTACGAATATCTGGAAGTTCGTTTCAAGAACAAACAAGTATATCGACGAAACCGCACCCTGGGCACTTGCAAAGGATGAAGCGAAGCAGGCAAGGCTTGCAGAGGTTATGTATAACCTTTGCGAAAGCATCAGAATTATCTCAATTCTTATTGCTCCCTTTATGCCCGAAACGTCTGCGAAAATCAGAGCACAGCTCGGTCTTTCAGACGGCTTTGAGTGGGAAGAATGCGGCGTGTTCGGCAAGGAAGCAAGCTATACGGTTGTGAAGGGTGATATAATCTTCCCCAGAATCGACCTTGAAAAGGAGCTTGCAGAGCTTGAAGCGGCTAAGGCTGCGGCTGAGCCCGTAAATCCTCTTAAAGAAGAAATTCAGGGCATTGCAAAAATCGGCATTGAGGATTTTGCAAAGGTTGACCTGAGAGTTGCAAAAATCACAGCCTGCGAACCCGTAAAGAAAGCAAAGAAGCTTCTTAAGCTCACTCTCGACGACGGTACGGGCGACCCCAGAACCGTTGCATCGGGTATTGCGCTTTACTACAAGCCCGAGGAGCTTATCGGCAAGAGCATTATTCTTGTTTCAAACCTTAAGCCCGTAACGCTCTGCGGCGTTGAAAGCCACGGAATGATCGTTGCCGCCGACGCCGGCGAGGACGTAAAGGTTATCTTTGTTGACGGTGTTCCTGCAGGAAGTAAGGTAAGATAAACTATGAACAATATCTTTGACAGTCATGCACATTACGACAGCGAGGCTTTCGATGCTGACCGAAAAGAGCTTTTAAGCGCCCTGCCCACGCAGGGCGTTTGCGGCATTATAAATTGCGGCAGTGATATGGCATCATCGCTGAAAAGCCTTGAGCTTGCAGATGAATTTGATTACGTTTATGCCGCCTGCGGAGTGCATCCCCACGAAGCGGAGGGTTGTAAGCAGGGCTATATTTCCGTGCTTGAAAAGCTTTGTAAGGAGAAAAAATGCGTTGCGGTAGGCGAAATCGGTCTTGATTATCACTATGATTTTTCGCCCCGTGACATTCAGCAGAGAGTGTTTGAAGAGCAGCTTGCCCTCGCAAAAGAGCTTGACCTGCCTGTTGTTATTCACGACAGAGAAGCACACGAGGATACTTTTAATCTTCTGAAAAAATACAGACCCAAGGGTGTTGTGCACTGTTTTTCGGGCTCGGCTGAAATGGCAAAGGAGATCGTGAAGCTGGGTATGTATATCGGTCTTGGCGGTGCGGTAACCTTCAAAAACGCACGCAAGCCCCGTGAGGTTGCGGAAACCGTGCCTGCCGAAAGGCTTCTTATCGAAACCGACTGCCCTTATATGACACCCGTGCCCTTCAGAGGCAAACGCTGTGATTCTTCTTTCATACCTTACACGGCAGAGGTTATTGCCGAGGTGAGGGGAGTTACACCTCAGGAAATTCTTGGTTTGACAAGGGATAATGCAAATAAACTTTTCGGATTGGAGCTTTAAAAATGTTTTTACACGAAAAAACCTATGATATTGATGAACTCGCAAGGCATAATCTGCATATACATACCCGTTTTTCGGGCTGTGCAAAGCCCGAAATGAAGGCGAGGGATATCGTTCTCACCGCCGAAAAAGCAGGGCTTGAAATGATAGCTATGACCGACCATAACTACATAGACAGGCAGAATGCGGTTGCACAGCAGAGATACGATATTCTCCGTGAAATTGCAGATATGGATACAAAGGTCAAGGTTTACGTTGGTGCGGAGCTTTCCGCCTACGGAATCGGCAAATTTGCCGACGATATTGCCTGCGATAAATCTCTGGATTACAGGCTTTACACCACCAACCATTTCCATCTCAAGTATTGGGAGCACCCCGAAAACAAAACGCCCCGAGGCTACGTTGAGCATATGCTTGCCATCATTGACGGCGTAATCGAAAGCGGCAGAGTGGATTGCTTTGCACATCCCTTTATGTCGGGCTATATTCACGCTTTTGATGATTTCAAGGATGTTACGAGAGCTTATACAGATAACGACCTGGGCGATATAATGGCAAAGGCAAACAGCCGTGAAATTGCCTGGGAAATCAACCTTCCCGCCGTGAGAAAGGATCCGGATTTCCACCGCAGATATTTCAATATCGGCAGAGAAGTGGGCGTAACCTTCAATATGGGAACGGATGCCCACCTGCTTTGCAACGTTGACCCCAAGCAGTTTGCAGAGGAACTGAAAAAAGCACTTTATTAAGCAAAGAAACAGGCTTGCATAGGAAAAACCTATACAAGCCTGTGTTTTTTATGTATGCGGATTAATACTTGAAGTTCTTGTAGAATACGTGAGCTGAACCTGTTGCGTTGCCGCCGCCTGCTGTGTCGATAACAACGTTGATATCGAATTCAACAGTGAGAGTAATGAGATGACCTGTTGCTGCATCGATTTCAGCCTTAACAACTGCGTTGTTGTAGCTTTCTTCGATAACTGCACCTGAAACAACCTGACCTACTGCTGCGTAGATAACGGGAGCTGTCTTGTGGTCGAAGTAGCTCTTATCAAGATCGCCAACGCAGATACCGCACTTGTCGATGGGAGCCTTTGTCCATGATTCTGACTTTGAAGCCTTGCTGGTGCCGGGCTTAACGTTGAGAACGATTGTGTATTTGCCGTTGTTCTCTGTGCACTTTGCACCTGTAAGGTCAGCCTCTGTAAGAGTGCTCTTTCTGAGGTAGTGGTGAGGAACATCGCTTTCCCATTCGCCCTTTGCCACGTCCATGGTGTATTTGTTTTCAGCGCCGATGCCCATAAAGCTGTAAACAAGGTCGCCGAATGTTTTAAGAAGGAAGCCTGCGTTAAGAGTTTCGTTATCTGTGTAACGCTCTTTGTTGAAGCCTACCTTTGCAGCGTATGCATCGTTGATTGTCTTGTTGTAAAGAGCAAGGATTTCAGCAGTTGTTTCGGGAGCCTTCTCGATTGCGGGAAGTGTTGATTCTGCTTCGGTTGATTCCTCAGCGGCTGAAGGGTCTTCTGCCGAGGGGTCTTCTGCAGATACGTCGTCTGATGCTGCTTCTGTTGATTCTTCAACGGGAGCTTCATCGGTTACTTCTTCTGCTGCTGTTGTTGTGGTGGTGGTTTCGTCTTCTGTGTTTCCGCCGCAGGCTGCAAAGCCAAGAAGCATTGCAAGTGCAAGCAGAAGTGCAAGAATTTTTTTCATTGGAATATCTCCTTTACATTATAATAATACCTTATCGGTATTGATTCCTTAAACAGATTCCGCGAATCTCATAAATGCGGCAAAGCCTTCCTCCGTGCGCTTGAATACACCTGCGTGCTCAAGCACGGTTGCAAATACCTTGCCTACCTCCGCTTCGAGAATGTTCATCACGTTCTCGGCTGTAACCTTGCCGTAAGCAGGCAGGAATTCCTCCACCCAATCGGCGTGGCTTGCGGTAAGCGAATTATCACGCAGATTCTTGCCGTTTACCATTGCATCCGCAAGGGCTTCAAGCTCGGTTTTGAGTCTGGGAGGTAATACCGCAAGACCCATAACCTCAATAAGACCGATATTTTCCTTTTTAATATGATGAAGCTCGGCGTGGGGATGATAAACGCCCATGGGATGCTCGTCGGTTGTGATGTTGTTGCGAAGCACAAGGTCAAGCTCGTACTTTGCGCCCCTGCGCCTTGCAATGGGGGTGATTGTGTTGTGAGGTGCGTCGGTATGCGCGAAAATGAAAGCATCCTCATCTGTATATTCACGCCATTTTGCAAGAATTTTATCTGCAAGGTCAACAAGCTTTTCGGGGCTGTCTGAAAGAAGCCTGATTGTTGACATAGGCCATTTTACAATGCCTGCCTCAACGTCCTCAAAGCCTTTGAAGGTGAGCTTTTTCTCAATGGGAGCACGCTCCATTGCAAATTCGTATCTGCCGCCCTGGAAATGCTCGTGGCTGAGAATTGAGCCGCCTACGATGGGCAGGTCTGCATTTGAGCCTACGAAATAGTGGGGGAAGAGTGTAACGAATTCAAGAAGCTTGGCGAAAGCACTGCGGTCAATTTTCATAGGTGTATGACTGCCGTTGAAAACGATGCAATGTTCGTTGTAATAAACGTAGGGAGAATACTGCATAAACCAGCCCGAATTATCAATGGTAATAGGGATGATTCTGTGATTCTGCCTTGCAGGGAAATCAACTCTGCCTGCGTAGCCCTCACACTCTCTGCAAAGCTGGCACTTGGGGTAGCCCGACTGAGGCGCATTCTTTGCCGCGGCAATAGCCTTGGGGTCCTTTTCAGGCTTTGAAAGGTTAACGGTGATATCGATTGTGCCGTATTCGCCGCTGTACTGCCATTTAAGGTCCTTTGCGATTCTGTCACGGCGGATATAATTGGTATCACAACTGAAATTATAGTAATAATCCGTTGCCTTTTCGGGGCTTTCCTCATAGAGTGAACGGAATTTACCGATAACCTGAGAAGGACGGGGAGTGAGCGCACCCATAAGTGCGGTGTCAAACAAATCTCTGTATGTAACCGAATCTTCGATTATGCCCTTTTCAGCTGCATAGTCGCAAAGACCGTCAAGGATTTCGTTTATTTCACCTTCCGCTTCGGGGCAGGTGTCGTCATAAGCATCCTTTTTCAGAAGATAAAGCACGCTGTTTGTGCAGTAAGGTCTGTCACATTCTTCGATAAGCCCTTTTTTTACCGCATAAGAGAGCAGGGCTTTAATATATGTATCTGCCATAATATACCTCTTTTTGCATTGTAAGGTAGATACATTATACACTTTACTTCCCGTATGTGCAAGCATTATGTTTAAATTTTGTTAATAAAGCTATATGATTTTTCCTTTTAATATGCTAAAATGGTAAAAAGGAGATGATTCAATGGGTATTTCCGATATAATTATATGCGTTCTTTTTGTGATGCTTGCTTCAAGCTACGGCTGGGGTATGAGAGGTACGGTTCTCGGCGGTGAAAAGGGCGCAATGCTGCCCGGTGCCTTCATTGGTCTGATACTTGCCCGTTTTGCAGGCGGCGGAATATACGAGAATTATTGGGTTGTTGCGGCGGCAGGTCTTATGGGTATGACCTACGGCGGCAGTGAAACCTACGGCGAAACTCTGGGCTTTGTGCTTCACCGTGATGCAGGCAGGGATTACCGCCCGATAAAAGGCTATTCGGGTCTTTTTCTCAAGGGTGCACTGTGGTTTTCAATCTGCGGCGGATTTATTGCATTTGCAATTTCGTCAATGGCAGGCGGTAAATATTCCCTTGCGGATATCATAATTTTCTGCCTTCTTATTCCCGTTTTCCAGATTGCGGGATATTATATTTTCAATACTCCTTACGATAAGGAAAAGGGTATTCACCCGAAATGCTATTATTCACGCACCCGCCGTGAGGAGTGGGGCGGCAACCTTGTGACCCTGCTTGCGCTTATGGCATTGGGCATTGTCAGAAACGATTCTCTTATGCTTTCAATGATATGGGGCGGCTTTCTGGGCGGCGGCTTAGGCTGGCTTGTTGCAATGAAATTCTACGAAGCGTCCGTTTTCCCTATGAGTAACGGCAAATATATTTTTGACCGCTTTTTCAGAAACGGTATCTATGACGGCTGGAAGACTATGGAATTCACTCTCGGTGCAATCGGCGGCGCAGGTATTGCGCTGGGCTTTTGCAGAAAAGCGGATATTATTGCGGAAATCAACGGTATGATTGCTTCAAATGGTGTGAAT
This sequence comes from Clostridia bacterium, assembly GCA_017548045.1. Taxonomy (GTDB): domain Bacteria; phylum Bacillota; class Clostridia; order Oscillospirales; family Acutalibacteraceae; genus CAG-177. Next base: position 88,539 of record JAFYNR010000020.1, read on the forward strand.
TCACTGCCTGCATTGGCAGAAGGATTTATGCCTTTTGCGGTAATTTTGCTTGCGGCAGGAATAATCGCCGTCAATGCATACGGCTTTTACTGCGACAGAAAAGAAAAAGAATACGATACTCTTCTCTGCGACAGAATTGAACGAACCTTATATAATGTAATACCTATGGCTCTTGTGCTTACGGGCTCTGCGTATGCGGCAAGGCTGATGACAGTATTTATGCTTATTCTCGTTCTCGGCATTAAATGCGTTTTTGAAAGATTTTCAGAGTCAAAGTATATGCCCCTTTGCGGCGCTGTCGGGCTGATTGTATGCGGCGGAGTTTTTGCAGGGGATATAATTCTCGGCGGCTACGGACCTTTCGCACTCATATTTGCAGGTACGGTGCCCTATCTTCTTGCAGAGCTTTTCCATGCAATGACGAAAAAACGAAGGGCAGGCAGAAGCATCAGAGACGGGCTTTGCAAAACCGCTTTCGCAACGGTTTATCCCTGCTTTCTCATAATGTGTGCCGTAATATATATTGTATCGGCTGAAATTTTTGAATTTTAATATTTACTTTTTGCGTTTCGTATGCTAAAATGTTAAAGTGTAAAAGCGTTTTGAAAGGACGTATGCAAAATGGCTAATAAAATCAAAGACGATAATGTTGATTTTCTTTTCTCCGCAATTCTTAATCTGCAGACTCTTGAGGAATGCTATGATTTTTTTGAGGACCTTTGTACGGTGCCCGAGCTCAAGGCTTTTTCACAGCGCATCGTTGTTGCCAAGATGCTCAGAGATAAAAAGGTTTACAGCGATATAGTTGCCGCAACAGGTGCCAGCACGGCTACAATCAGCCGTGTCAACCGTTCATTGCAGTACGGCTGCAACGGATATGAGGAAATATTCAAGAGGATGGAAAAATAATGTCCTACGATAATTTTTCCCGTTTTTATGACCGTCTGACAGATAACGTTGAGTATGAGAAGCGTGCAGATTATTTTTGCAGGCTTCTTTCACTGTGCGGAATTAAGGAAGGCATACTCCTTGACCTGGGCTGCGGCACGGGCAGTATGTCCGTTAAAATGGCGGAAAAGGGCTTCGATGTAATCGGTGTTGACAGCAGTGTGGGTATGCTCAATGCGGCACAGCAAAAGATGTTTGAAAGCGGCACGCACCTGCTTCTTCTCAATCAGCCTATGCAGGATATCGACCTTTACGGCACCGTTGACTGTGCAATCTGCGTGCTTGACGGTATTAACCATCTGGGCAGTGCGCAGGATGTGAAGCACACCTTTGAAAAAGTATCTCTTTTTATGAACAGAGGCGGAGCTTTTGCTTTTGATGTGAATACAATCCATAAGCACAGGAACGTACTTGCGGATAACGCTTTTGTTTATGAATTTGACGATTTGTTCTGCGTATGGCAGAATAATTACAACGGCGGCGATAACAGCGTTGAAATCAGCCTCGATTTTTTTGAGGAGGAGGACGGCGTTTATTACCGTAGCTCAGAAAGCTTTTCGGAGCAGGCATATGAGCTTGCGGATATTTCGGAATGGCTTTCGGAAGCAGGCTTTGAGGTCGTGGGTATCTACGACGACCTTACAACAAATGATGTAAGACCCGACAGTGAAAGGGCAGTATTTTTAGCAAAGAAGAAGTGATAATATGAGTGAACTTGTCAGAATGATTTCAACCGACGGTACTCTCACCGTTATTGCGGCGGATACCACGGATATAGTTAACAGAATGGAACAGATTCATCAAACATCTGCCGTAACCTCTGCCGCACTCGGCAGGCTTCTGACGGCGGCTTCAATGATGGGTGCCGTTCTTAAAGGTAAGGATAACAGCATTACTCTGCGTCTTAACGGCGGCGGCCCCGCCGGCTCGGTTATAGCTGTATCGGACAGCGAGGGCAACGTAAGAGGCTACGTTTCAAACCCTGTGGTTGAAATCCCTCTTAACATCAAAGGCAAGCTTGACGTTGCAGGTGCGGTGGGTACGGACGGTACTCTTACCGTTATGAAGGATCTGGGTATGAATGAACCATATATCGGTCAGATTCCTATTGTGTCGGGCGAGATTGCCGAGGATATCACAAGCTATTTTGCAACAAGCGAGCAGCTTCCCAGCGTGTGTGCACTGGGCGTGCTCGTTAACCCTGATTTGTCAATTCAGGCGGCAGGCGGATTTATCATTCAGCTTCTGCCCACCGCAATGGACGATACCATTGACAAGGTTGAAGAATGTATAAAGGATATTCCTGCCGTAACGCAGATGCTTACTGGCGGAATGACACCCGAGGATATCTGCCGCAGTGTGCTTAAAGGCTTTGATCTTGAGGTGCTGGATACCTCAAGCCCCGAATACAGATGCAACTGTTCAAGAGACAGAGTTGCAAAGGCACTTATCAGCACGGGCAAGGAAAGTCTGCTTGAAATGGCGCAGGAAAAGGTGACGGAAGTATCCTGCCATTTCTGCGATAAGAAGTATAATTTCACTTCTGAGGAAGTGCTGAAGCTCATTGAAAAATAATTCTGTAAAAGAATAAAAAATTTTTTTGAAAAAAATTAAAAAAATTTCAAAAAAAGGGTTGACAATTCCGAAAAAGTAGTGTATTATACAGTACGTTGCTTGACGAGAGCAACGCCAACGTGGGAGCATAGCTCAGCTGGGAGAGCATCTGCCTTACAAGCAGAGGGTCACAGGTTCGAGCCCTGTTGTTCCCACCATTTGGCCCGGTAGTTCAGCTGGTTAGAACGCTAGCCTGTCACGCTAGAGGTCGAC
>JAFYNR010000021.1 GCA_017548045.1 Clostridia bacterium
CAAGCTGTGCAAGAAGCTTTGTTTCAAAGCCGTATTCCTGCTTTAATCCCCACGCACCGACAGAGCCTCTGTACCAACCGTCTGCAAGCTGAATCGTAATTTCATTGTTGCCGTTTTCCAACAAATCCGAAACATCGTAAGTCTGATATTGAACTCGCTTCCTATAATCGGTTATACCGGGTGCAAGGTAGAAATTGCCGACCCTTTTACCGTTGATTTTTGCTTCATATACACCGCAGGCGGTAATATAAAGTCTTGCTTTTGTGATTTCTTTCTCAACAGTAAAATTGTTTTTGAAGCAGTCAACAGGGTGTCTTTCAAGGGTTTCGGGTTTGTTCATATTGAGGAGAAAATCAACGCCCTGAAGCAGAAACGATTTACCGATTTTAGCCTTTTTATCGGCAATACTGCTGTCGGGACTATAGTTACCCGTAATCCATTTTGCAGACCAGTTGTTTATTCCGTATTCAAAAAAAGCTTCTTCGCTCCATTCGCCTTCAGTGCCGTTTTCATCCCACAACTTTATACGGAATGTCACTCTTTTTCCGTTTTCAAATTTAATCGGAACTCGGCATTTCATTGAGCCTGACTCAACCTTGCCGCTGTCCCATTCATCTGTGATAATCCGATAAGCGGTCTGTGTAATTCCGCAGTCGCAGTTCCACATAATGCGTGGATTATCAATGTCAATCCCTATGGGGTTTTTCAGATATTCCGTTTTTATATTTATAGCTTTCATCTTAAATCTCCGCTGTATCTTCTTTTCTTGCCTTGATTTCAGCCTGCTTCTTTTCAATTCCCTTTTCAACACCGATGAAAGCGAGAATTACAACAAGCGCAACGGCGGTAAAGGTTTCAAGACCTACGAAGGAGAATGTGATTACGTTTTTGACCGATTCACTCTGCTGTGCCGCAACCGTAACACCGTCAATAAGCGAAGGTGCTACGTAACCTGCTTTGGCAAGAAGCATATTGAATATACCCGTAACGATACCGACGGAAGAAACGGCAATAATGTTGTAAATTGACATTGCTATACCGTCAACACGGAATTTATGTTTCCATTCGATATGGTCAAGAATATCGGCAAACAGAGCCATAAACACATAACAACAAGGCAGACCGCCGATATTTTTGATAAACTGACCGATAAGCACTATAACCATATTTGAAGGAGCTGTCCAGCAGATTGCACTGCCGATTGCATACAGAACAAAGCCGCCCATTGTGAGGTTTCTCTTACCGAATTTCTTCGCAAGCGGCCATACTGCAAAGATACCTATACCGAGCGGAATACCGCCGATAACGGAAATAAGAGTCTGCGTAGTGCCGTCGTTATACGTGCCGAGAACATAGTTGCAGTAATAAACAAGACCGAGGTTTTTGAACTGTGAACCGACGGTATAGATAAGAAAATAAAGAAGAATAAGAACCATAAACTTATCGGTAAAAATAGCCTTGAGAAGCTTTTTATAGGGTACTTTCTCAACCTCTTTGTCAATATCCTCAAGAGTTACTCTTTCCTTGGTGAAATAGTATTCGAGAAGTGTCAACGGAAGAGCGATAATCGAAAGGATGCTCATAGTGACAATCCACTTGGATTTATCAACACCGAGCATAGGCATAATAACCATCGGGAAAATAAGAGCAACAAGAATACCGCTCATCATAATCGTTGCAATCTGATTGAATACTGAAAGCGAGCCTCTCTGCTCCGTATTTCTTGTTGAAAGAGGAACCATAAGGTTATGGCTCATATTGAATATTGTGTATGCGAATGAATAGAAAAGGTTATACGAAAGCATAACCCAGATAACCTGAACGGTCTGATTGCTTTCGGGAACAACAAAAAGAAGTATTCCCGAAACCGTAAGAAGCGGTGCCGAAAGCAGAAGCCAGGGTCTTGCTTTGCCTTGTGCTGTCTTGGTGTGGTCAATTATGTAGCCCATTATAACGTTGGTAATTGCATCAATTACTTTTGAAATAACGGGAAAAACAGCAAGAAATACGCCGCCCCATACCGATGTTAGTTTCAGTACGTCGGTATAATAAACATTAAGATAAGTTGCAAGAACGGCGTTCAGAAGAAGTGCACCGGCAGGGCCTAAAAGATAACCGAGCCACTTTTCCTTTGCCTTGACATCATCGTGTTTTACTCTGCTCAAAAAAAGCGGAGAACTGAGCTTGTTTGTCATAACATAACTCTCCTTTGCTTGACATTTCAATAAGATTACAATATTATTATATCAACATAGTGTTGGCTTAACAATCATCAGTTTGGATATTGATGGCTATAAGACCGACATTTCACAGTGAAAGTGACGGGATAATGATATGAACACAAAAGATAATCAGCGCACAAGACTTTCAAAGATGCTGTTCAAAAATGCCTTGATGGATCTTATGAAAGAAAAAGACTCCGTCAGCAAAATTTCCGTGAGAGAGCTTTGCGAAACAGCAGGGCTGAACAGGTCAACCTTCTATGCTCACTACAACGAGCCGAAGGACTTGCTGAATGAACTTGAAGATGAAATACTTGATTCTACAAAAGAACATCTTGAAAAAATCGGTGCCGAAAATGA
>JAFYNR010000022.1 GCA_017548045.1 Clostridia bacterium
AGATGATCATAGCTGCGTCCTTGCCGAGACCGTTAAGGATAACACGAAGGGGCTTAACTCTTACCTTGTTAGCGTTAAGAGCAATTTTGATAGCGCCTTCAGCAGCAGCAAATGATTCGTGACCTGCAAGGAAGCAGAAGCACTCTGTTTCTTCTGAAAGGAGCATCTTGCCGAGGTTACCATGGCCGATACCAACCTTTCTGTTATCAGCAACTGAGCCGGGGATGCAGAATGACTGAAGACCGATACCGATAGCGGCAGCAGCGTCAGCAGCCTTTGTGCAACCTGTCTTGATAGCGATAGCGCAGCCTACTGTGTATGCCCAAACAGCGTTTTCAAAGCAGATGGGCTGAGTTTCTCTTACTATTTTGTCGCAATCGACGCCCTTTGCAAGAGTAATTTCTTTACATTCTTCAATTGAAGAAATGCCGTATTCTTTAAGACAAGCATTGATCTGGTCAATACGTCTTTCGTAGCTTTCAAATAATGCCATTATTCCTTACCTCCTGCAATTATTCTTTTCTGGGATCGATATACTTAGCAGCATCTGCAAATCTGCCGTAAGTACCGATTGCCTTGTTGTATGCATCGTTGGGTGTGTCACCCTTCTTGATGAAGTCAGTCATCTTGCCGAGTGAAACAAATTCATAGCCGATAACCTGGCTGTCTTCGTCAAGAGCAAGTCTTGTAACGTAGCCTTCTGCCATTTCAAGGTAACGAACGCCCTTAACCTTTGTGCCGTACATTGTACCAACCTGTGAACGAAGGCCCTTACCAAGGTCTTCAAGGCCTGCACCTACTGAAAGACCGTCGTCTGAGAAAGCTGACTGTGAACGGCCGTAAACGATCTGAAGGAAAAGCTCACGCATAGCAGTGTTGATAGCATCGCAAACGAGGTCAGTATTGAGAGCCTCGAGAATGGTCTTGCCGGGAAGAATTTCAGCAGCCATAGCAGCTGAGTGAGTCATACCTGAGCAACCGATTGTTTCAACAAGTGCTTCTTCGATGATACCGTTCTTAACATTGAGTGAAAGCTTGCAAGCGCCCTGCTGAGGTGCACACCAGCCAACACCGTGGGTGAATGCGGAAATATCCTTGATTTCGTAAGCCTTAACCCACTTGCCTTCTTCGGGGATGGGAGCGGGACCGTGGTTGGGACCCTTGGCTACGCAGCACATTTCCTGTACTTCGCGTGAATAGTTAATCATTTTGAATTTCTCCTTTCAAGAGAGATGATAATTTATACCTGTAATATATTAACCTAAAACTAACCTAATATCAAGTGTGATTTTGCACAACAAATTGTCGATTACAAAGATTTATTATAACCAATTCTTCTTAACCATAAGGAAGGCACCGCCGACAGCGGCAACGATGGTTACAAACATAAGTGTGCCTACGCCCATTGTGGGTGAGAAAATGAGAACGATTACGCCTACGATAACGGGCAGAGGAACCAACTTCCAATGCTTTGCAAAGTAGCTTGCGCCAAGTGCACCGAAAAGTGCAGGAAGAACCCACTCGAATGCAGGCTTGAATGCCGAACCTTCCGCAGTAATGAGAGGAAGAACAGGCGAGAATGCAAGAACACCCACTGCAATGATAACGGTTGTTGTGATTGACGAAACACCGATTGCAATAGTTGAAATAACTTCACCCTCTTCGGTATTTGCACGGACGTTTGCATTTTCCATAGCGGCAAGTCCCACGGGAAGCTTAAGGTTTGTGATGTTACCTGTAACAAAGCTCAGATACGTTCCGCCTGCGCCAAGCATGGGAACGTAGGTGATAACCTCAATAACCGCCGTAACCCAGTAAAGGAGCATAAGCTTGCTGAGAACTGACCAGAGTGTGCTCAGTTCGGGCCAGGCATTAAAATGCACCGAAATTGCAACGGGAATGGCAAGGAGCATAAACAATGCGCCGATGTTCCAGAGGATACCCCATCTGTGAACTTTATCAAAATAATTCTTCTGCATAATTCATATCCTCCTTTCCCTTATCTCCAAACAAAGTTAACGATTTCTGCGGGAAGAACTGCTTCAAACAGCATTGCCGCACCCATACCTATGAACATTGCAATAGGCATTGTGAAGGGACGGAGCTTTTCAAGGGTAAACTTCTTGCAGATTGCTTCAAGAATAACCATTGCAACAACGGCTACGATAAGCACGCTGACTGACATAAAGCCTGCATTGCCTGTACCGTCGGAGGTTGTGCCCGCGATGGCTCTTGCAATGAATGCGGCGATAATGCCAATGAATGCGGCTGCCGAAATTGCATCGCCGAGCTTTGCGGCGCTTTCGTTCTTATTGACAGCCTTACCGATTTTGTTCTGCAGCTTTTTGCACACAAAGGGAAGCATAAGCAGAGGAGCAACGCTGCCGATTGTCATTGCCCAGGCAACGGTTGAAAACTGCTGATAATCAGCAATCGAGTTTGTAAGCGTACCGCCCATTGCTTCAACCGCGGTCTGTGCGGCTGTTGTTTCATAGGCAAGGTTGCCGATAACCGTAAGTCTTATCCAGGGAAGAACAATACCCAGCGCATTTGCAAGAACGATAACCGTTGCAAGAATTGAAATCGCAGGTGCAACAGTGAAAAGGATGCTGGAAACAACAGTGTTTTTAAGCTTTTCTTTGTCAATTCCGAGTTCCTTTGCGTGCTTCCACGACTTGACGATAAAGAACACGGACTGAAGTGTTACGAATGCAACGACACAGAGCGCCAGTGCATACATAAAGGTACTTTCTTTGAAATCCAAAGATATCACTCCCATTTATTCATAATGTATAAATAATATCACACTGTAACATAATTAGTCAAGATTTTCCGTGAAATGAAGTAAAACAGTGAAGAAAAAAATATTTTAAAAAATTTCAAAAAAAGGCTTGACGAACCTGTTTTTTTGTGATATAGTAGTCAAGCGTTCTACGGAACACCGCAAATGCTGGTGTAGCTCAGTTGGTAGAGCAGCTGATTTGTAATCAGCAGGTCGGGGGTTCGAGTCCGTCCACCAGCTCCAATTAAATATGGAAGAGTTCCCGAGCGGCCAAAGGGAGCAGACTGTAAATCTGCCGTCAACGACTTCGGTGGTTCGAATCCACCCTCTTCCACCAAAAATCCTCGTTCATTAAGAACGGGGATTTTTACTTCTTGATTAAGATGGTAATATAATGAAAAATACAAAAGACATCAAAGAAAAAATAATATTTACGGCAAGGCTTCTGATGTTAAGCCTTGCCGTAGGTGCAATATGCGGCGCAATCGGTTCACTGTTTTCAAAATCAATATCATTCGTAACCGAGTTGAGGCACACTTACGGTTGGATATTGTATCTTCTGCCGTTGGGCGGAACGGCAACCGTTGCAATTTACAAGCTTTGCAACACGGAAGGTATGGGCACAAAAGATGCATTTGCCTCCACAGCAGGCGATGACCGTCTGAAATTTTCTCTGCTTCCGTCAATTTTCTCTGGCACCGTTATCAGCCACTTTTTCGGTGCATCGGCAGGCAGAGAAGGTGCCGCCCTTCAAATCGGTGCCGTTATTTCTTCATCCCTGTCGAAAAAGTTTCATCTTGATAACAAATCCCGCCGTACCCTTACAGTTTGCGGAATGTGTGCAACATTTTCCGCACTTTTCGGAACACCTTTGGGTGCCTGCATTTTTGTTGTTGAAGCCGTCAGAAACGTCAGCTTCGGGCTGTGCTCACTTGTACCTACAGCCATATCAAGCTTTACTGCTTATGCCGTTGCAACCGCATTGGGTGTACCTGCGGAAAGGTTTGAAATCCACACCGTTCCCGCTTTAACCCCCTCTTTACTCTGGAGAATAGCTGTTGTTTCTCTTGCAGTAGGTCTTACGGGATTTTTATTCTGTCACATTCTCCATTTCAGCGAAGAAAAGGCAGTAAAGGTAATAAAAAATCCTTATGTAAGAATTGTTACCGGTTCCGTAATTGTTGTTATTCTCACTTTGCTCACAGGCAGTAATGACTATAACGGCGGCGGTATTTTGGTGATAGAAAGAATTTTTGAAGAAGGCGAAGTTTATCCGTTTGCATTTCTTCTGAAAATACTCTTTACCGTTATTTCCGTATCCGCAGGTTTCAGAGGCGGAGAAATTGTTCCGTCATTATTTATCGGTGCAACCGCAGGAGGTGCACTTTCAGCCGTTACGGGAATCCCCGTTTCATTGGGTGCCGCAACGGGAATGGCTTCCATGCTGGGAAGTGTAACAAAATGCCCCGCAGCAGTTTGCATACTGTGTGCGGAAATGTTCGGAATTGAGGGTATGGGCTTTTTCATTATCGCCACAGCCATCGGTACATTCACCTCGGGGAAAGTAAGCCTTTTCAGAAAAAAAGAAATTTTGGTGATTAAATGATTTTTTATTTTTCCGCTACCGGTAACAGCAGACACGCAGCCTGCAGAATTGCAGAAGCTGTCGGTGACAGAGCAATACCTGTTACAGATTGCCTCAAAAACGAAAAATTCAATTTCATTGCTCAGCCGAACGAAAAAATCGGCTTCGTGTGTCCTGTTTATAATCTGGGGCTTCCGGTTACGGTTATTGACTTTATAAAAAAACTAAACCTTAATCTGAAGGATAATTACGTTTTCTCCTGCGTTACCTTCGGCGGCTTTTCGGGCAGCGCAACAAAAATGCTGAACAGCCTGCTGACCGAAAAAGGGATTTGCGTTAATGCGGCTTATTCCGTAAAAATGCCCGATACCTGGACACCCGTTTATGATGTTTCCGATAAAGATAAAATTGAAAAAATTAACAAAAAAGCAGACAAAACCATTACCGCTGTAATCCGAAAAATCAAAAACAGCAAAAACGGAAACTGCGACTTTTACAGGCTCCCCTTCTGCCAAGGCTTTTATAAAGATTACGAAAATATGCGCAGAACAGAAACGCTTTCCGTTAATGATAATTGCATCGGTTGCGGAAAATGTGCAGAGCTCTGCCCTGTTGATGCAATAGAAATGCGAAACGGTAAACCCGTATGGGTAAAAGAAAAATGTGCAATGTGCCTCGGCTGTCTGCACCGCTGCCCCGAATTTGCAATTCACCGCGGCAAAAAAACCGCTTTGCACGGACAATATACACACGAATGAAACAACCCCCGTTGCGTATTGCAACGGGGGTTCACTGTCAGATTTTCATAATTCCCAGTGCGTCAAGCACGGATGAAATAAGAATAAGGATAATGCACACGGGTGCAACGTATTTGATAACGATTGTAAAAAGTGTTTTTGCTTTGAACTCTCCGCCGATTTCAACTTCTTCAATAATTGCCTTGGGCTTAAGGACATAACCGATAAAGATGCAGGTGAAGAATGCAACAACGGGCATCATTACACTGTTGGTCACAAAGTCAAAAATATCAAGAATTGAAAGACCTTTTATTGCGAAATCTCCCCATATGCTGAAACCGAAGCAGGACGGAAGTCCGAGAACAATACAAAATACCAGAACTGCAAAGCAAATCACTTTTCTGTTCCAGCCTGTTTTATCCTTGATAATGGAAACAACTGTTTCCATAAGGGAAATTGATGACGTCAGTGCCGCAAAGAGAACAAGAAGGAAGAAAAGTGCACCGATAACCGTACCGCCCTTCATACTGTCAAACACTTTGGGAAGAGTAATGAACATAAGGCTGGGGCCTTTACTGAGTGCGGCTTCATCACCGCCTGAAAATGCGAACACCGCAGGAATAATCATAAGACCTGCAAGGAATGCAATGCCCGTATCGAAAAGCTCAATCTGTCTTACCGATTTTTCAAGGCTTACGTCCTTCTTCATATATGAACCGTAGGTAATCATAATGCCCATCGCAAGGCTCATTGAATAGAAAAGCTGGCCCATTGCCGCAAGAACGGTTGTTGCCGAAAACTTGCTGAAATCGGGTGTGATGTAATACTTTACGCCTTCCCACGCACCGGGCATAAACATTGCATATATTGCAATAAAAAGGGTAAGTACCACAAGCACGGGCATCATAACCTTGCTTACCTTTTCAACACCCTTCTCAACACCGAGAAGAACTATCACGGCAGTAAGTGCAATGAATATCAGAAACCAGCCCACGGGCTCACCTGCTTTTGAAATAAAGCCCGTAAAATAATCATCAGCCGCCGCGGCAGATGCACCGCCGCTTACAAACACGGTAAGGTATTTTGTTACCCAACCGCCGATAACCGAATAATAAGGAAGAATAAGTGCGGGAATAAGTGCCGCAAGCACACCGACAAAAGAAAATCTTTTGTCAAGGGATTTGAATGCGGTAATCGCACTCTGACCTGTTTTTCTGCCAAGTGCAATTTCGCCCACCATAAGGGCAAAGCCGAAGGTTACGGCAAGAATAAGATAGACAAGCAGAAATATTCCGCCGCCGTATTTTGCCGCAAGATAAGGGAATCGCCAGATATTGCCGAGCCCTACCGCCGAGCCTGCCGCCGCAAGCACAAAACCGATTTTGCCGGTAAAGCTGCTTCTTTTTTCTGTCATAGAATCCTCCTGAAATTAAACCTTTTCGCGGTATTTTTTGCGTGCGTATCTGAAAACGACGTATGCCAGACAGATAAGTGCAAAAATTCCGATATACAGTGCATATTTTCTTGCTTCGGGTGTCATAACCTCACCGTCATCCGCAACAGCCTGCGTTGCGCCGCCGAAGAAGAAGGCACGGTTGCTTGAAGCAGGTGAAGGCACGTGATTTTTAACGTCATCCCAAAGAGTGCTCATAAGTGCCAGCGTTTCGGGGCTGAGGTTGAGGAAAAGCTGGGTTTTGAACTTTCCGTCTTCGGGATAAAGAATTTCATTACCATAGAATGAATACTCGGGGTTTGAATAAACCTCGGTATGAGGGCTTGCGTAGCAGATGTACTCCGCATTGGCAAGCGCCACGTCAGGCTCAAGCAGGAAATTTATGTAAAGCTCAGCCGCAAGCTTATTCTGTGAGCCTTTGAGTATACAGGCGGCATCAACAAAAAAGTTAACGCCCTCCTTGGGATAAACGAAAGCAAGGTCGGGATTATTCTCCTGCATAGTAAGGAAATCGCCTGCGTAGTAGGGTGCAAGCGCCGCTTCCCCCGACTCCATTTTAAGGAATATTTCATCGTTTACGTAGGCGGGAGAAATGCTTTTCTGCTCCTTGAGAAGCTCTGCCGCAACACGCCACGAAACCTCGGATTCGTTATTGAAATCCATACCGAGAACGCTCTGTGCAATAGCAAAGGCATCACGGGGATTGTTAATCATAAGAACGCTGTTTGCATAGCTTTCATCCCACAGTGCAGTCCAGCTTTCGGGAGCTTCATCCACCATTGCGGTGTTGTAAATCAGACCTACCATACCCACGGTATAGGGTACGGAATATTCGTTCTTGGGGTCGTGGGCAAGGCTTTTATATTTTTCGGGAATGTATTTGTAGTTGGGAATATTGGAATAATCGATTTTATCCAGCATACCCTCTGTAATCATTCTCTGAATCATATAATCCGAAGGAATTACGATATCGTATGAAACGCCGCCGCTTTTGAGCTTTGAATACATAACCTCGTTGTTGTCGAAGGTATCATAAACAACTTCAATGCCGTATTTTTTTTCAAAAGCCTTGTTAACGTTGAGAGTACCGTCTGCACCATCGGAAATGTATTCGCCCCAGTTATAAACATAAAGCTTTGTACCTCTGAGGGCATTTATATCGCTCTGCTCTGCCGCAAAGGCGGTGCTCAGAGGCAGAAGCGCGAACATCAGCGCAAAAAGCACGGATGCAATTCTTTTTTTCAACAAAACCACTCCTTATTTCTTCCTCGATTTTTCTTCGCTCTTTGCCTGTGCCACGTTATAGAGAATAAGAAGCACAAGGATACTTACGAAAATCAAAGCAGAAAGTGCATACATATCGGGCTTTACCCTTTTCTTTGTCATTGAGAAAATGGCAATGGGCAGAGTCTGGAATCCCGGTCCGCTGGTGAAATAACTGATGATGAAATCATCCAGCGAAAGAGTAAACGCCGTAATCATACCCGTAATCATACCCGGCATAATGGAAGGAAGAACTACCTTGAAGAATGCGGAAACAGGCTTACAGCCCAGATCCTGTGCGGCTTCCGCAAGGTTTCTGTCCGTCTGACGAAGCTTGGGCAGGACGTTGAGTATGATGTAGGGCAGGTTAAAGGTTACGTGAGCAATAAGCAATGTTCCGAAGCCCAGAACCGCATCCTCGCTTACCATCTTACCCACGAAAACAAAAAGAAGCATCATTGAGATACCCGTTACTATTTCGGGGTTCATCATAGGGATGTTGGTTACCGCCATAACACCCGAACGGAGAGGACCTTTTCTGAATTTATCAAGGCCTACCGCGGCCGCAGTGCCGAGAACGGTTGCGATAAGTGCGGAGCAAACCGCAAGCACAACGGTATTGGACAGCGCCTTCAGCGTTGTTTCATCCTCGAGCAACGCCTTGTACCACTGAAGCGAAAAGCCCGAAAGCACGCTGGTGCTGCTTGTACCGTTGAACGAAAAAACTATCATAACGATAATGGGTGCATAGAGAAAAAGGAAAACGAGGGTTGTATAAATTCTTGAAGCAGTTTTCATATAACCATACCCTCCTCGTCACCCGAAAAGCGGTTCATAACCGCCATACAGACAAGAATGAGCACCATCAGAACAAGTGAAAGCGATGCACCCAGATTGTAGTTATACGACTGCTGGAACTGCCTTTCGATAACGTCACCGATAAGGTCGAATGAGCCGCCGCCAAGCTTCTGTGAAATGTAGAAGGTGCTTACGGAAGGCACAAAAACCATTGTGATACCCGAAACTATGCCGGGCATACTCATAGGGATAATACATCTGCGGATAACGGTAAGTCTGTTTCCGCCTAAATCCTGGCAGGCTTCAACCATACTGTGATCAAGCTTTGCCATAACGGAATAAATGGGCAGTATCATATAGGGAAGGAAGTTATAAACCATACCCAATATGACGGCACCCTCGGTGTTAATCATATGTATGGGGTCAATGCCGATTTTACCAAGCAGGGAGTTAATAATACCCGTATCCTGCAGAAGCGCCATCCACGAATAGGTTCTGATAAGGAAGCTCATCCACATAGGAAGCATAACGAGCATAACCATTGTACGCTGAACTTTTTCAGTGCTCTGCGAAATAAAATACGCAAGAGGGAACGCAATCACGAGGCAGATAAGCGTTGCCACGATTCCGAACCATATGGAACGCAGAAAGGTGGGAGCATACTTACTGAGCGCTGTGATATTTTCGAGCGTAAAGGCGCCCGAAGCATCGGTAAACGAGTAGTACACAACAAAAATCAGCGGAGCAACTATGAACAGCACCGACCACACAATATAAGGCGAAGCAACAAGCTTTGAGCCGAGAGTTGATCGATTGTTCATTCCTCTTCCTCCTCTGCATTTGAAAGCTCGTCAAATTCTTCGCTGAAGGAGCTGTAATCGCCGTAAATGCCCGAATATTCGGATTTTTTCATAATATGGATTGCGTCGGGCTCGATAAACAGACCGATTTTTGCACCTTCGGGCTGATAATCGGTTGTCTGAATCATCCACTTGAAGCCGCCGATATCAACGATGATTTCAAAATGCACACCCTTGAAGGTAACGGACGTTACCACACCGCAAAGCATACCCTTTTCGGGCTCAACAACATCAACGTCTTCGGGACGTACAACAACGTCAACCGCTTCGTTTTTGCCGAAGCCTTTATCAAGACATTCAAAACGGTGACCCGAAAAATCAACAAGGCAGTCGTCAATCATAACACCGTCAAGAATATTACTTTCACCGATGAAATCCGCAACAAAAGCATTCTTGGGTTCATTATAAATATCGAGAGGAGAACCTATCTGCTGAATTACACCGCCGTCCATAACAACAACCGTATCGGACATTGAAAGGGCTTCCTCCTGGTCGTGGGTAACGTAGATGAAGGTGATACCCAATCTCTGCTGAATATTCTTAAGCTCAATCTGCATATCCTTACGGAGTTTAAGGTCGAGCGCACCAAGAGGCTCATCAAGCAGAAGCACACGCGGTTTTACCGCAAGAGCACGTGCAATGGCTACTCTCTGCTGCTGACCGCCGGAAAGTGAATTGATGTTACGCTTGTTGAAGCCCGTAAGGTTAACAAGTGCCAGCATTTCCTCAACGGTTTCTTTTATCTGCTTTTCGGGCACCTTCTTGATTCTGAGACCGAAAGCAACGTTTTCATAAACATTGAGATGAGGAAAAAGAGCATAACGCTGAAAAATAGTGTTAACCTGCCTTTTGTGGGGAGGAACACTATTGATTACTTTATCTTCAAAAATAACCTCACCTTCATCAGGCTGAATAAAGCCTGCGATAATGCGGAGCGTTGTGGTTTTTCCGCAGCCCGAGGGACCGAGAAAAGTAATAAACTCCTTATCACGGATGTAAAGGTTAAGGTTTTTGAGCACCTGATTATTTCCGAATGTAACGGAAATGTTTTTCAAATCGATAATGGCATTTTTTTTCAATTATGCAGCCCCTCTCTGCCCTTGCCGCAAAAGCGGCACTACGGCTTATTATAATATAATAAAATATAGAGCAAAAACTTGCAAATGTCAACAATTTTTTTAACAAATCCGTGAAAATTCCGTTACAATTCGGGTTTGCCAAATATTTCTCTTCGATTTGCTCGTTAATGCTCTTTTTTTCTCTGTTTTTCTCGATTTTTATATTTTAAAAGTTTTCCTATTATTTTATCCTTTTCGGTTCATCAATGATACCTGCGATATAATCAAGCGATACATTGTAGTATTTTGCGAGAGTAATATACTTATCTATCCCCATCTGCGCTGCGCCTCGTTCATAGCGACTGTACTGAGTCTGCTGAATATTGAGCACCTTTGCTACTTCTGCCTGTGTCAGGTCGTTATCCTCTCTGATATCTCTGAGTCTCTGATAATAATTCATGTGCATTTACCACCTTTTCGACTCGAATATATCATAGAACTGAAAAATACTATTGACATTAGAACTTATCAGTTCTATAATTATGTTGTGCAAGAGCAATGGCGCTGCATATTGACAAATTGTTCCATTTGTTCTAAAATTAAAGTGTAAGGAATACAAAGGAGGAAAATTTATGTTCAACTTTCTCTATGCAATCTTAGCGTTTTTCTTTTCGGTTTCATCTTTTTTCACAGTGCTTTTCGGAAACAATCTCTGCACGCTGATGGTAACCTGTAACGAAGAAAGAGGTTATGTCTGGGAATGTGATATTGAAGATGACAGCATCGCAGTTGTAAAAAGCGAAAAAACAGGCAGTACAATCCAGACTTTTGTGCTGGAAGGCATAAGCGAAGGTCAGACGGAAGTAACCCTTACCAACAAAAAAGGCGAAACAACTCAATGCATAATTTATTCAACAGCTGAAATTAATCCATATAACGGCAAAACAGAATTTTATCAGATTTATGTCCTCTATGATTTCGGCACATATATAGGCTATGACGAAGGTATAACCCTCACCGCAGAAACTCCCGTTGAAGGCGGTTATTGGAGTATGGGATTATCTGATTGGGAGCCTGAACTTGCGTCCGACCCCGAAACAGTAAACGGTGTATGCACCTTTGATGTTATCAACACATCAATGACCGACGAAAAATACGCAACACTTTTCACATATTACGACAAAGACGGTAATCCCCTTGAAACACAGTTCAAAGCCTACACACTCAAAAAAGATGGAACAATTTCTTACATTGACGAAAGCAGGCTTGCAAAGGTTGAGCTTCCTGCCGATTTTTCAAAGCTTGAAATGTGGAGAATTGCCGAGGACAGCACAGAAAGCAACTCTGCTGAAATCATAAACATTTACCTCACCGCCGATTCCTTCGGAAGCGTTTATATTCCCGAAGATTTCGTCTCATCGGATATGACCGAACTTCTCAAAGAACTTATCGGTGCGGTTCCCGTTGACGGCACAAGCACTGTTGTTATTGAAGCTCTCCGCGAAGGCACTGCCGAATTCAGGCTTGAAAAGGTTGATATGTATCCCCTTGTGAAAGGCGAGGACAGATATGACATTTATCTTGATCGCTGTGAAGTTATCGAAACGGTAACCGTTACGGTAACGGTTGATGCTGATTTGAATATTACATACGAAATCAAGTAAATAAAATAATAACCCCGATACAAACGGGCAATACTTTTATTGCCATTAACTGTATCGGGGTGATTTTTTGCAATTCAGCAAGGTTGAAATCTGCGGAGTCAACACCGCCAAACTGAAAGTGTTGAAGGAAAGTGAAAAAATGGACCTGCTCAGAAAAGCAAGAGCCGGCGACAAAAAAGCACGGGACGAGCTTGTGACGGGCAACCTGCGGCTTGTGCTCAGTGTTATTCAGAGATTTTCAAACAGGGGCGAAAATCCCGACGACCTTTTTCAGGTGGGATGTATCGGTCTGATAAAAGCCATTGACAACTTCGATATGAACCTTGACGTGCGCTTCAGCACCTACGCCTGCCCTATGATAATCGGTGAAGTAAGGCGCCATCTGAGGGATAATAACCCTGTCAGAGTCAGCCGCTCCGTAAGGGATACCGCCTACCACGCAATGCAGGTGAGGGAAAGGCTCATAAACGAGCTTGAACGCGACCCCACACCCGAAGAAATCGCAAAAGAGCTGGGCATTTCAAAAGAAAGCGTTATTATGGCGCTTGATGCCATAGTCGAGCCCGTTTCATTAAGCGAACCCGTTTACTCCGACGGAGGCGACACGATTTACGTTATGGATCAGATAGGCGACACGGAAACCGACGAAAGCTGGCTTGACGAAATATTGCTGAAACAGGCAATAAAAAATCTTAACAGCCGTGAAAAAAAGATCCTTTCACTAAGGTTTATGCAGGGAAAAACCCAGATGGAGGTCGCAAGTGAAATAGGCATATCGCAGGCACAGGTATCACGGCTTGAAAAAGGTGCAATCAAAAAAATAAAGGATAACAACAGGGCATAAAAAATGCCTCGTCTGTGCGACGAGGCGTTTTTTTATCTCTCAATTACGTATGTTGCGTATGAAAGGAACTGACCTTCAAGGAATTCACAGGCGGTGAATACGATTCTGTCCTCATAAACCTCAACAAGAGTACCCTCGGACGAGCGCATATAATGCTCTGAAGAATCGTCAATATTCGCCGTTGTTCTTCTGGGTGAGGATACGCTTGAAATGTGAACCATGGTTGCGTATTCTCCGCCGTAGTTTGTTATATTGAGCTGAGGATTAAGCTCCTGCATATCGTATGCCCAGTGTGAATGTCCGTTAAAGAACACAACGTTTTCATATTTATCCATCAGTTCTTCCATTCTGATTTCATCGGGGCAATCCTCTGTGAAAGGAAGGTCGTAATGGCGACCCACGTTGTTTTCAAGATTGCCTTCGCCCATATAGGGATTTTCACCCTCAACGGGGTTATTGAGGAAGGTATGGAAGAAAAGATAAACAGTTCTGTCCTTATATGTTTCAAGCTGTGCTTCAAACCAATCAAGCTGTTCGTCGGTCAGAAGACGGCTGTATACATCACCGTAAGACCACTGATACTGGCAAAGGAAAATGAACACGTCCTCGCAGCCTTCGGGGCTGTATACGAAATCAAGACCGTTATCGGCAACCGCTTTCACGCCTGCCGCCTTATTTTCGCCGTAAACACCCGTGTTGATAAGTGACTGCCAGTTCTGAAGCGTAAACTTATCGTTTACGTCGTGGTTGCCAGTGCTTGTATAAACGGGAAAATCATAATCCGAAACGATGTCGTTGTAGTATTCAAACGAGCTTATTTCGCCGTTTGCGGAAATATCGCCCGAAATACCGACCATATCAACACCCATCTGCTCCATAAAGTTAAGAGCATTGGGGAAGGTCAGCAGTGCATCATCACCTGTAAGAGAGCCGTTGTATCTGTTGAAATGTACGTCGCTGAGTGCACCGAAGGAATAAAGCATTTCACCGTAATCGGCAACCTTTCCGTCGGGAATTTCGGTTTCGCCCGCAAGAGTGCCGCATTTGTAAGCAAGCACTGTTTCCGCACCTTCGGGAATAGCGGTGAAATCATAGATATCAACACTGCCTTCGCCGTTTTTGACGTCAACCTCGGCAAATTCACTGTAATAAACAGTGTAATCGCCTACTTTTTCGCTGAGCTTTTCGCCGTCGGCATCGCCCCAATAAAGGTCGTAGCTGCCGCCCAGCTTTGAAGCAACGGTAACGGTACCCGCGGCTGAGCCGGGAGTTTCGTTATCATAGACGTATTCAATCTCCGCACTGTCACCGATAAACAGGACGTCAAACGAAAGTCCGCCGAAAGACGATACAAGGGGCATAAAAATAACCATAATTGAGATCAAAACTTTACTGAGCATTATTATTTCCTCCTCTTTTTATTTCAACAGTGCTACCGACATTGCAAGCAAAATCTGCGCCGTGTAATAGGTTGAAAGTTCTGCTGTTACAAAAACGTTTTTCTTCTTGACAGGTGTGAAATATAAAAATCCGAGACAAGTATCGCTGAGTATAAACAGCACGGCTCCTGCAAATGCAGACCAATATGCCGTCTGACCGCCCGAAAGGGCAAGATTGAGCGCGGATGCCGCCTTGAACGCAAGCACCGCATAATAAACCGACATCACAATCCGCATTTTGCCGTCTGCTTTCATTTTCAGAGCTTTTATGGCGATGAACGCTCCGATGCCGAAAACAATACCCACCGCAAGAGCAACAAAACTGAAACTGCTTGACCTTATGAATGCACACAGATAGAAGATGTGCCCAACAAGGAAATAAAGCAATCCGAGTGGCACCAGCTTGCCTCTGAAGGTTGGTGCAATCTCCTTGATGCCCAAAAGGATATCTCCGCAGAATCCGAACATCAGCGCAAAGCATACAAGGCAGAAATAATATGTATCAACGGGATTAAGCGAATATCCCACAACCGCAACTGAAATAAAGCCGAAGCTTGCCATAAACTTGCACAGCATACCTTCAAACGCCTTGTTTTTGCGCCGCAAAGAAATACATCCGGCCGCAAAGGCAACCGTCAGCACCGCAAGAACAATACAGAACGGTGACATACAACTCCCCCTTAATTCATTTAACAAATTGCCCACTTGCCGCAGATTTCAAATCCGATTCTTGAATAGAAATCAGCCAGCGAATCATTACGGCAAAAAAGAAAAACTTCCTTACCTTTTTTTAACTCGGCGAGGGCTCCTACAAGCCTTGAAGCATAGCCTCTGCCTCTTACGGCAGGGCTTGTACCCACCGCACCGAGAAGAACACTTTTTCTGCCTTCAAAAAGTGCAAACGCACAGGCACACAGCCTGCCGTCGCACTCTGCTGCCGCAAGGGATGCTGTGGATTTATTCAGCCTTGAGCATACGTCTGCAAGAAATGTGCCGTAATCACCGAGTTCAAATCCGCATTCACACAAAAGGGCATATATTTCTTTTTTATCGTAGTCAAAAAGAATATCTTTACAAGCCGATGCTCCGCCTGTATATTTCACGGTGAACGAGGTGTTTTTCGGTGTGATACCAAGCTTTACGGAAAACTTTGAATCAAAAGTAAGACTTGAATAACCTGACACTTTCAGGAATTCCGAAAGTTCTTCAAAATCCGCATTTTCCGTGCAGCATAACGTTGCGTTGCCGTCGATTCTGCTTATTGCTGCAACAGGCATTCCTTCAACCTTCTGCACCCAGAAAAGCGCAAAATCATGGGCAGTGCCATAGGTATCCGCAAGGGCGGTAATCCTCGCACCATAAGGGTCGGCAGGCAGAAAATCAAGTTCGCATATATCATTTATAAGAGTTATCATTTGGCAAAATCCTCTGCAAGCGCTTTGACAAGCTTCAGACTTTCTTCCGCATCGCTGTATTTTATCACTCCGCCGGGTGAATGAAGATATCTGCAAGGCACGGAAACAGTCAGCACCCTGACGCCTCCCCTGCTCTTATGGATTGCACCTGCATCGTTGCCGCCTGCAACCATAGTCTTGGGCTGAATCGCAATATCCTTCTCCTTTGCGATTTCAAAGGCTCTGTCAAAAAGTTCTTTACTGTAAAGCGTGCTTCTGTCCATAAACGAAACCGTACCGCCGTTACCGCAGATGCACACTCTTTTTTCATCCTTTACGCCCGAAATATCGGCGGCGGTTGTGGTTTCAACAACCACTGCATAGTCGGGTGCAATGCTGAATGCGGCGGTCTGTGCACCTCTTGTGCCGATTTCCTCCTGCACGCTGAATGAAAACCAGGCATCGTATTCAAGCTCACTTCTTATCATTTCAACAAGAATCGCACAGCCCACTCTGTCGTCAAGCGCCTTTGATTTCACAAAGCCTTCACCGAATTCAACAAAACCGCCTGCAAACCAGGCTGAATCACCGAGGCTTACGTATTCAGCCGCTTCTTCGCGGCTTGAAGCACCTATGTCAATGTATAACTCATCTGCACCGGGAATATCCGCCAATGCATTTTCCGCCACAAGATGACCGGGCTTTATGCCGATAACTCCGTTAACTGCTTTTTCGCCTACCTTGACGGTTCTGCCCAGAATAACACGGGTATCGATGCCGCCTACCTTGGTGAAATGAAGATAGCCTTCGGAGGTGATTGCGGTTATTATCAGACCCACCTCGTCCATATGAGCATCCAGCATAACCTTCTTGTTTGCAGGCTTCCTGCCCTTTTTGAAAACAAGAAGATTTCCCAGAGGGTCAATGCTGTATTCGGCACAGCCCTCTATCTTTTCAATTATATAATCACGTACTGCGTTCTCTCTGCCCGATATACCCGGAAGCGCGCAGAGTTCTTTAATCATTTCAAGCATTTGCCGCACCCCTTTCAGCGATATATGCGGCAATAAGCCTTGCCGTGCTTTCAATATCCGCAAGGTCACAGACCTCTGCGGCAGTATGCATATTTCTCAGAGGCACGGAAATAAGCGCGGTTTTGACACCCTTGCCTGCAATCTGAATATTATCGCAGTTTGTGCCCGTTCTTCCGCCCATAACCTCCGTCTGATTTGCGATTCCGTTTTTCTCTGCAATTTCAGCAAGCTTTTTGCTCATAGCGTAGTCAAGCGACGGACCGTAGCCTATCATTGCACCCTCGCCGAGAGTTGCATATTTATCTCCGCTTACCGAAGGTGCTTTTGCAAAGCTCACGTCAACAGCTATCGCTTCATCCGCCTGCATAGTAAATGCACCTGCCGACGCACCGCTTCCGCCCGTTTCCTCCTGCACCGAGAAAAGAACGCTTATTTTGCAGCCGTGCAGTTTACCTTCAAGAAGCTGAAGGCTTCTTAAAATCGCCGCAACGCCTGCCCTGTCATCAACAGAGGGTGCGCATATTCTGTTGCCGAGAAGCCGCTTGTATTCACCGTTAAAGGTTATTCTGTCGCCGGGAGAAACGTATCTGACCGCTTCCTCACGGCTCATACCGATGTCAACCGCAATATCATCAAAGCCCTTTGCCTTGTTTGTATCCTCGGGCTTTGAAAGATGGGGCGGTGTCGACGTTATGACGCCGAAAAGCTTTTCTTTTCCGTGCACGGTAACCTCCGATGCCGCAAGAACACGGATATCCGCACCGCCGCATTTTGTCACCTTCAGAAAGCCGTCACTATCAATCGCCGTCACAACAAGACCTATCTGATCAAGATGTGCATCAAGCAGAACGTGAGGGCCTTTGCCTTCAAACGTACCCGTAACACTGCCGAGAGGGTCGATGCTTACGGGCATATATTTGCTCAGAAGCTCCGACGCAACCGCCGCCGCTTCATTCTCCGCACCCGAAACTCCGCTTACACTGCAGAGCTTTTCGAGCAAAGCGGATACTTCACTGTAATTACTCATAAGAAATACCTTCCGAACAACTTCGGGGTGCCCCGTATAAGCAGTGCATACAGGCTCACCCCTCAATAGATTTTATCAGATAACTTTAATTCCGCCTTCGGGACGGATGTTGAGAACGTAGCAGGATTTTTCGCCGAAAACAGCACAAATCTTTGCTTTGAATTCATCAAGAACGTCGGCAGGAACAAATGCCTGAATCGTGCCTGCAAAGCCGCCGCCGTGAACACGCCATGCGCCCTTGCCCTTGAGAATATCCTGGCAGATTGCAAGTGCAAGGCTTACAGGCTGGTCTGCAGGAGCCTTACAGGTGTAGACGTTTTGGTTGTACATATAGGACGATGCACCGCTTTCGATCACAAGCGCCTTGAAGGCTTCGAAATCGCCTGCACCCAGGGCTTCCGCCTGCTTTGCAACCCTTATGTTTTCGTTATAGAAATGCATTGCTCGGAGCACTGCTCTGTCACCTGCCGAATCACGGATAACAGAAATATTCTTTTCAAACTCAGCCTTATCAACTTCTCTAAGCACTGCCTTGCCGAACTTTGAAGCAACGGTTTCCATTTCGCATCTTACAGCCGCATATTCGTCGGTAAGATCAGCGTGGTTTCCGCCCGTATCAACAATGCAGAGGGCGTGACCACAGGAGCCGAAATCAAAGCTGAGCTTATTGATAACAGGCTGTGAGGGATCCTTGAAATCAATCATAACAAAGCCGCCGACGGAACAAGCCATCTGATCCATAAGACCGCAGGGCTTTCCGAAATATTCATTCTCTGCAAACTGGGCAATCTGCGCAATTTCAACGGGGCTGATTTTGCCGTCATTATAAAGATGATTAAGCATTGTGCCCAGAAGAACCTCAAATGCTGCCGATGATGAAAGACCCGAGCCTGAAAGAACATCCGAAGCCGTTGCGGCATCAAAGCCGCCGATGTTGTAGCCTCTGTTCTTAAAGCCTGCACAAACGCCTCTTACGAGGGATGCCGACTTGCCTCTTTCGGCAGGCATAACTCCAAGGTCCGAAAGATCGCATACGTCCATTTTATAGCCTTCCGACTTAACTCTGACAATGTTTTCGTCATTTTTACCTGCAACCGCAACAGCGTCAAGGTTAACGCTTGCCGCAAGCACGATGCCGTGGTTATGGTCGGTATGGTTGCCGCACACCTCTGTTCTGCCGGGTGCACTGAACACCTGAACCTCTCTGTCTGCGCCGTAAAGCTCTTCAAAGCTTTCGGCAATTCGGATATATCTTGCCTTCTGAAGCCCGATATCCTCTTTTTTATAGTTTACGGCAAGGGCTGCATCAAATTCACTGCCTGCAAGCCTTGATTTGAGATCAGTTGTTTTCATTGTTTTCAATCTTCCTTTCCTTTGAAATGCTCTTATGATTATTAATTGTTTCCATAATTTTTTCCACGGTAGTCCACACTCCGTTGACTGAAAGAAGGCAGATGCCCGTAGCCAACAGAAGTATCATAATCGGAAGCAGGAAGCCTGCCGATAAGGGGTCGTAAACATTACGGCCCACCAGAGTAAACGAAATAAGCTTCGGCAAAAAACCGATTACCGAAAGCAAAACGAATTTACCGTAGCCGAAGTTGAACGAACCGTATATGCCCGAAATGCTGTTGACCGGCATACCCGGAATTAGTCTGAGTGCAATGAGAAGCGCGGGATTGCCTCTGCCGTCCTGACGGATAAGATTTTTCAGCTTCTCGTTTTTGCATATAACCTTCCACGCACCGCCGGCACCGAAGCACTTGCCGCAGAAATACCGCACGGTGATAAGCACCGTGAACCCGAGAACATTGACGGGAATCGCGATGTAAACGGGAAGAACGATACCCGAAAGAAAGCAAACTGTAGAGGTGGGGTATATGGGGATAAAGCTTTTCACGGCGAAAAGCACCATTACCGCACCGAAGAACTGCCACACCTTATCAAGATGAGCAATGTATTCTTCAAGCTCCAGCAGCTTTTGCTGGGTCTGTGCGTACCAGCGCCACAATTCGTCGTACTGAAGCGAAAAAAGAAGCGCTCCCACCGCAAGCCCCAATGTAATCAATATAAGACCGCCGAAAAGCAGGTACTTTTTTTCTTTTTTTGTTTTTTTCAAAAGTTCACCGCTTTCTGACCTTCTTATCCTATTTATTTTATAATATTATCGCCGTGGGGTCAATAAGAAAACAAAATATTTTGGTATTTTATTTTCCGCAAATTATGCTATAATATGAGTAGATAATATTGCTACGGAGGAACCTTTATGAAAATCACCGTTCTTGACGGCTATACCGAAAACCCCGGCGACCTTTCCTGGGATTGGCTTGAAGGACTTGGCGAATGCACTGTCTATGACCGCACACCGCCCGAGCTTATTGCAGAAAGATGCGAAGGCTGTCAGATTATAATAACCAACAAAACACCCTTATGCAAAAATCTGCTTGAAACCCTTCCCGACCTTAAATACGTGGGTCTGCTGAGCACAGGCTATAATATCGTTGATTGGGAATACTGCAAGGAGAAAAATATTCCCGTTTGCAACATACCGTCATACAGCACAAATGCGGTTGCACAGCTTGTTTTTGCTCTCATTCTTGAACACACCAATTCCGTTGCTCTTCACAGCAGTTCCGTTCACGGCGGCGAATGGAGCGCCTGCAAGGATTTCTGTTATTGGAAGGCTCCCCTCTCGGAGCTTTGCGGCAAAACTCTGGGCATTATCGGCTTCGGTAAAATAGGCAAGGCGGTTGCAAAAATCGCCTCAGCCTTCGGAATGAACGTCGTCGCCTCCACAAATCACCCCGCACCCTTTGAAAACGTTCAATTCTGTGAAAGGGATGAACTTCTTGCAAAAAGCGATTTCGTCACTCTCCACTGCCCTCTTACACCCCTTACGGAGGGTATGGTAAATGAAGATTTTCTTTCAAAAATGAAAAAATCAGCCGTTTTAATCAACACTTCAAGAGGTCAGGTCATTAATGAAAAGGCTCTTGCACACGCCCTTGAAAACGGTATAATCGCAGGTGCGGGTCTTGACGTGCTTGAGGTTGAACCGCCAAAAGAAAGCTGCCCCTTAATCGGCGCAAAAAACTGCTTCATTACACCCCACATTGCCTGGGCCGGCTTCGAAACCCGTGAAAGACTTATGGGTATATGCCGCAAAAACGTTGAGGCTTTTCTCAGCGGAAGCCCCGTTAATCTCGTATGGTGAGGAATAAAAAATGGTAATATCACAAACACCCATGCGTATGTCCTTTTTCGGCGGCGGAACGGATTTTCCCGAATTTTTCAGAGAACATTCCGGTGCGGTTATTTCAACAACCTTTGACAAATACTGTCACGTAAACGTCAGGGAGATGCCCGATTTATTCGAATACAAAACCTATCTTTCCTACGCAAAAATAGAAAAAGTCTGCTCTGCCGACGAGGTTCAGCATCCTGCCATACGCAATGCAATGAAATGGCTGGGTCTTGAAAAAATCTGCCTCAATTATGATGCCGACGTGCCTGCAAAAACGGGTCTGGGCACAAGCAGTGCTTTTTCGGTAGGTATGCTGAACGCTTTTTATGCAATGCTGGGCGAAGAAAAAACAAAGCGTCAGCTTGCAGACGGTGCCATATATCTTGAACGCACGCTTTGCAATGAAGACGGCGGTATTCAGGATCAGATAGCCTCGGCTTTCGGCGGATTCAACCGCATTGATTTCACCGAAGAAGGCTACACCGTAACCCCCATCACCTTCTGCGAAGGCAGAAAGGAGCAGCTTGAAGAAAACCTTATGCTCTTTTTCACGGGACTTTCGCGCTATTCCTTTCAGGTTCAGAAAACAACAAAAAAATTGCTATCCCGTAACATCGACAGGCTTCTGAAAATGCTGAAAATGGTTGACGAGGCAGAGGATATACTCACAAATCCCGAAAGGAATCTCAACGATTTCGGCTATCTTCTCAATGAAACCTGGCTTGAAAAAAGGGAAATAAGCTCCGAAATCTCAACGGATTACATAGACGTTGCCTATAAAAAAGCCGTTGAAGCAGGTGCACTGGGCGGCAAGCTTCTGGGTGCAGGCGGCGGCGGATGTCTGCTTTTTTATGCTGAAAAAGACAGGCAGGAGGATGTAAGGAAGGCTCTTTCGGGTATGCACGAATTTCCTTTCAGATTCGAAAATGAAGGCACTAAAATCATATGCAAATATTAAAGCAAGGAGTCGTTTCCCGTAAGGAAGCGGCTCCTTGTTCTCTTGACTTTTACATTATTATATGTTATCTTATAATGTGAATTTTTATGCTTATAACCGAGGTCAGAATAATGATTGAAATAATAAAACCCGATTTCATTTTCGAGGATGACAGAGGCTCTCTCGTTCAGCTTATTCACGAAGGATACCGCCAGATAAACGTTGTCACGTCAAAGGCAGGCGTTGAAAGAGGCAACCACTTTCACCGTCTGAACAGAGAAGGCTTTTACGTTGTTGAGGGTGCATTTCTGCTCGAAGTAAGCCTTGACGGCAAAAGCGAAAGCCATGAATTCGTAAAGGGCGATATGTTCATCATTAACCCTATGGTTATGCACAGATTCGTTTACCGTGAGGATACTACCCTCGTTGCATTTTATGACAATGGGGTTGAGCTTCCCGACGGTACGAAAGATATAATTGCGGAGGCGGATTGATTTGGAAGCGGTTGTTCTTGCAGGCGGCTTCGGCACACGGCTGAAGGGCTGCATCGATAATATTCCCAAGCCTCTTGCGCCCGTAGACGGCAAGCCCTTCCTTTGCCTTCTGCTGGATTATCTCTATGCCAACGGCGTTCACCGCGCGGTTATTTCCACGGGCTATCTTGCCGAAAAGGTTGAGGAAGCCATCGGCGGCAGATACCGCGGCATGACAATCGAATACAGCGTTGAGGATACTCCCCTCGGCACAGGAGGCGGCATAAAAAAAGCTTTGAGAATGTGCAAGGAAAATGACGTTATAGTTTGCAACGGCGACTCATTTTTTGACGTAAACCTCTTTGAAATGAAGAAGTTTCACGAAGAATCGGGCTGTGACGTAACTCTTGCCGCAAAGTTCATTGAAAATGCTCACCGTTCGGGTCTGCTTGAGTTTTCAAACGGCAGACTTCAGGGCTTTACCGAAAACGGAGTTGCACCCTCCGGGCACATAAACGGCGGCGTTTATTTTGTAAAGCGTACACTGCTCGAAGGGGTAACGGAAGATAAATTCTCATTTGAAAACGATATTCTTGCAAACAAAGCTTACGGTATCGGCGTATACGAAAGCGACGGATATTTTATCGATATCGGTGTACCCGAATCCTATACCCTTGCGCAAAAAGAAAAAAGCAGACTCATATCATCACGCAAAAGACGTGCGGTTTTCCTTGACCGTGACGGAACGATAAACAAGGATACCGTTCACACCCACCGCACGGAGGATTTTGAATTTCTTACCCTTGCGGATAAAGCCGTTGCCGAGCTCAAAGAAAAGGGATATCTCGTTATCATTATCACAAATCAGGCAGGCATTGCAAAGGGTCTTTACGGAGAAGATGATATGCATATTTTTCACAGCCATATCGATAAGCTTCTTTCCGAAAATTACTCGGTTATTCCCGACGGTTATTATTACTGCCCCCACCATCCCGATGCGGCTGCTGAGAAATACCGCCTTGACTGCCTCTGCAGAAAGCCTGCCCCCGGGCTTATACTCAGAGCCGTTGAGGATTTTGAGAAAACAGGCATACGTATCGATTTGAAAAACAGCTTCACAATCGGCAACAGACTTTCAGATATTCTTGCAGGCAAAAATGCAGGAATTGAAAATAACATTCTTATCGGCAACGACGAAAAAGACGAAAACGGCGTTGCATCACAGGCATACGGCAGCCTTTACGAAGCCGTTAACAATATAAAGCAGGTGTTTTGAATTTGAAAAACGTTTATTTCATTCAGGTAGGATTTGCATTTGACAAATCGGTTTACCTTCCCTATGCAACAGGCACCATAGTTGCATACTGCAAGGCACAGCCTGACATAGCGGAAGAATACACATTCCCGGAAATCATTTTCCGCAGGGATGATGTTGAGGCAATAGCCGACGGTATGGATAACCCCTATCTCGTTGCATTCTCAACCTACGTATGGAACGTTGAATTCAATAAAGTGCTTGCAAAGGCCGTCAAGGAAAAGTATCCCGAATGTATTGTTGTTTTCGGCGGTCACAGTGTTTCTGACAGAATGGAGTTCCTTTCAAAGGATTATATTGATATACTTACTCTCGGGGAAGGTGAAGAAGTAACGGCAAATCTTCTCCGTGCCCTTCGCGACGGCACCGACCTTTCCGAATGTGCAGGCATTGCTTTCAGAGATACCGACGGCTGTAACATTCTTACCCCACCCTACTGCCCCGATAGCCTTGAGGACTATCCCTCACCCTATCTCACGGGTGTTTTTGATTCAATCATTGAGAAAAATCCCGACGTGATGTTCGATACGATAATTGAAACCAACCGGGGCTGCCCGTACAACTGCGCATACTGCGACTGGAGCAACCATAAAAAGCTCCGTCTTTTCCCTATGGAAAAGGTCAAGGGTGAGCTTCGATGGCTTTCGGACCATAACATAGAATATTGCTTCTGCGCCGATGCAAACTTCGGTATATTTGAGCGTGACGAAGAAATTGCACAGTACATTGTTGAGCTCAACAAGCAGACGGGCTTTCCCAAGGTATTCCGCCCCTGCTACGAAAAAAACAGTGCGGAGAGGGTTTTCAGAATTTCAAAGGCTCTGAATTCAAGAGGTCTTGACAAGGGCGCAACCATGGCTTATCAGACCCTCTGCGATGACGCGCTGAAAATCATCAACCGAAAGAATCTGACAATGGAGCATTTTTCGGGGCTTATGGCAGACTATAACAGAGCCAATATCCCCACGTATTCTGAGCTCATTCTCGGCTTACCCGGCGAAACGGCAGAAAGCTTCTGTCAGGGCCTTTGCAAGCTTCTCAGGGCAGGTCAGCACAATTCCATAAGCGTATATTACTGCGAATTGCTGCCCAACGCACCCATGTGCAACCCCGACTTTATGAAAGAGCACAAAATTGAGCCTATGAAGGTTCAGTTTAACCATATTCATTCCGCAAGCGGCAAAAAGGACGGCATACCCGAATATTCATACCTTGTCCGTTCCACAAGCACCCTGCCCCGTGACGGCTGGGTTTACGCAAATCTTTTTTCTATCTGCCTTCAATGCTTTCACAGCCTGGGCTTACTGCGCTATTTTGCCATTTACGCTTACTACGCGCTGAGCCTTGACTATTACGATTTTTATTCCGGTCTTCTTGACTTCTGTCTTGAAAGCGAAGGCAGAATCGGCGGCCTTTTCAGAGAAATCAAGCGCAAGCTTGACGGCTCGCTGGAGGGTGACTGGAATCACAGTAACCCCGTTTTCGGCAACGTAACCTGGTTTTTTGAAGAAGGTCTTTTCCTTGAGCTTCTTTATGACTCAAAAGAATACGAAAAAATTATTGACGGATACGTAAGAAGCCTGGGAATTGACGGAGACGTTTTTGCAGAGCTTTGCAAATTCCAGATAAACGCCGTGAAAAAGCCTTTTGAAAGCGGTAAGGCTTTTGAATGCGGCTATGATTTTGCTTCATACTTTTCAAACGTATCCGCAGAAAATCCCCTTCCCGAAAAGAAAAAGACCGCCTATATCTTTGAGGCGGCAAAGGTTTACGATAACTGGCCTGCATTTGCCAAAGAAACCGTATGGTACGGCAGACGCAAGGGCGCAACCCTCTATACAAACAACATCTCCGCCGTAAAATCGGTATAAACTTCGAAAGGCTCGTGATGAGTTGAAACGCAATTTCTACTTTTTCCAGGTTAATTATTCATACGGCAAAGCGGCACATCTGCCTTACACCGCAGGTCAGCTTTCCGCATATGCTTTTGCAGACAAGGACGTTGCGGAAAATTATCACCTTGAAAGAATATTTTTTCTTCGCGACTCGGTTGACAGTGTAATGAGCAAAATCAGCAGCCCTTTCCTCGTTGCTTTTTCAACCTATATCTGGAACTGCAATTTCAACAAGGCGGTTGCAAAAAGAATAAAAGAAAAATATCCCGACTGCAAAATCGTTTTCGGCGGTCACCACGTTGCACCCGGAGGCGGTATGCTCGAGGAATGCCCTTATATCGATTACCTTCTTCACGGCGAAGGCGAGATAACACTGCGCCGTCTTATGCGCTCGCTTATCGGGCTTGACGACGCCGAAAAAATACCCGGCATTTCTCTGAGAACAAAAAACGGTATCATCACCAACCCGCAGATGATATCCGAGGAATGTGATTTCCCCTCACCTTACCTTAACGGATATTTTGATAAAATACTTGCAGAAAACCCCGACACGGATTTTATGGCGCTTATCGAAACCTCCCGAGGCTGCCCCAACTCCTGCGCATACTGCGACTGGAGCAATATGAAATCAAAAATCCGTAAATTCCCCATCGAAAGAGTTTATGCGGAAATCGATTGGGTGAGCAGTAACAGAGTCTACGGTCTGGGCTCCGCCGATTCAAACTTCGGAATGTTCAGACGTGACCTTGAAATAACTGACAGAATAGTCGAGGCTCATAAGGCAACGGGCAGACCCGTAGGCTTTCAGACGTCCTATGCAAAAAACAGCACTAAAACCGTTTTTGACATCGGAATGAAGCTTGAAAAGAACGGGCTCAACAAAGGCATCACACTCTCATTTCAATCAATGAGCGATGAAGTGCTCAAAAATATAGGTAGAGAAAACATAAGCATCGAATATTATTCGGAGCTTATGAGAATGTATAACGAAGCGGGCGTTGCCACGTACACGGAGCTTATTCTGGGGCTTCCCGGTGAAACCTACGAAACCCTTGTTGACGGAATTGACAGACTTCTTCAGCTCGGTCAGCATAACTCCATTTACATTCACAACTGCGAGTGGCTCCCCTGCTCAATTATGGGGCAGAAGGATTACGTTGAAAAATACGGCATAAGAACGTCGCATATTCCTCTTAATCAGCCCCACAGAGAGGCTGATGACAAGGATGAAATCCCCGAAGCCTCCGGCATAGTCACCGAAACGTACTCTATGTCCCGTAATGACTGGAAAAAAATGAATCTGTTTTCCACTGTTGTTCAGTGTTATCATCATATGGGTATTCTGCAGTTTTTTGCAATTTTTCTTTACGAGCACGGAATTTGTTCCTACAAGGATTTCTATAATTCTCTGCTTGAATTTGCATTAAGCAAGCCGTCAACCGTAATCGGCAGAGCTTTCGCGGAAATTCAGCGCAAGCTGGATGACGTAATCAACGAAAAAGATGCACCCAATTGTGTTGATAAACGCTTCGGTAACATAATGTGGACACCCGAAGAATACGCCTTTCTCTATACCGTTTATGAATCGGAGCTTTTTTATGAAGAAATAAAAGATTTCCTTTCGGAATATTTTGAGGATGCGGAATTTTTCTGTGAGCTGCTTGAGTTTCAGAAAAAGATGCTCAAGCATCCCTTTGATGAGGATTTTACGTTTGTCTGTAATTATAATTTTGCAGATTATTTCAAGTCAATCATCAACAGCCGCAGTTCGTCACTGACAGAAGAAAAATGCACGGTTTCCGTAGAAGCAAAGCCCTTCCTCTCGTGGGAAGACTTTGCAAGGAAGGTTGCCTGGTACGGAAGAAAGGATTCAAGCTGTACTTACATAAACCGTGCAAAACAGGATGCTGTGCTGTAGTATCAGACTCATTTTTATAACAAATCAGGAGAGAGAAAATGAAAAACATCTATATGGTGCAGGCATCCAACACCTATTCGGGCCAGAATTTCAAGGCGGCATATCTGCCTTACGCCGTAGGTCTGTTGGTTGCAAATGCATTCACAAATGAAACGGTTAAACTGAATTACGAATTCAAGCGGTTTATATTTATCCGCGAAAAAATTGAAAATGCATTGGCAAGCCTTGAAAACCCTGCGGTTGTGGGCTTTTCAAATTATGTCTGGAACACAAAATATAACCTTACCCTTGCAGAAAAAATCAAAGAAAAATATCCCGACTGCGTAATCGTTTTCGGCGGTCACAACGTTGCAGGCGGCGAAAATTCATTTCTCGACAGATATGCTTTCATAGATTATCTTATCAGAGGCGAAGGCGAAGATGCTTTTTGCAGCCTTCTTTGTGAGCTTTGCAAAGAAAAGCCCGATTTTTCATCGGTGAGCAATCTTTCATACCGCCGTGACGGCAAAGCGATCCATAATCCCGTTGAAACGCTTACCCGCATCGACTACCCCTCGCCCTACCTTACGGGTCTTTTCGACAGCATATATGAGGAAAATCCCGATATGCAGCTTGATGCAATACTTGAAACCAGCCGCGGCTGTCCCAACTCCTGCGCCTACTGCGACTGGGGCTGCAACAATCAGAAAATCAAGCGTTTCCCGATTGAAAGAATTTATGCCGAAATTGATTGGCTTGCAGAGCATAAAACAAAATTCATCTGGGGTGCGGATGCAAACTTCGGAGCATTTGAGCGCGACCTTGACATTGTTGATTATTTCGTAGGCGTAAGAGAAAAAACGGGCTACCCTGAAAGGCTGAGAATCAACTATGCAAAGGCAAATCCTCTCAGAGTTTTTGAAATCAACAAGCAGCTTGAACAGCATAATCTGACCAAGCAAGGCGCTACGATTTCATTCCAGAGCCTTAACCCCGAAACCCTTGAAAATATCGGCAGAAGGAATATGAATCTGGAATCCTTCAGCGAGCTTCTTTCACTTTACAGAAAAGAGGGTATCACGGTTTATTCAGAGCTTATTGTGGGTCTTCCCGGCGAAACCTACGAAAGCTTCTGCAACGGTATCGGAAAGCTCCTTGCCGCAGGTCAGCACAGACTTATCACAACCTATATGTGTGTGCTTCTTCCCAACTCCCCCATGGCAGACCCCGACTATGTGGAAAAGCACGGCATTATTACGGTTGAAGTGCCGTTCCTTGTGGCTCACACAAATGACGAGGATGACGTTGTTGAAACCACGTCATACATCATCGGCACCGATACGATGAGCCCTGAGGATTGGATAAAGGCAAATATTTTCACCTGCTTTGAAGAATCCTACCACCATTTCGGAATTCTCAAATTCATTGCAATTTATCTTTTCACAAAGTTTAACATACCCTATGAAAAATTCTATAACGACGTTATAAATTCCTCACTTGAAAATAAAAATTCGGTTGCGTACTCCGCATACAGAAAACTTTACGATTACTATAAATCCATAACCGAAAGCGAGCCTATCTCACTTTATCAGAACGATATTTTCGGAGAACTTTCCTGGAGCAACAACCTTCTCGCATTCCTTGATACAATATACAGAATAGACACCTTCTATGACGAAATCAGGCCCCTGCTTCAGGGCTACGGTGTTCCCGACAGCATTATTGATGAGCTTATCCGCTATCAGAAAACCGTACTGAAATTGCCGGGAAGGAACAATTTCAGCGAGGATTTCAGCTGTAACTGGCACCATTATTTCAAGGGTGTTATTGAAGACTGTCCCGTTGAGCTTGAAGAAAAGCCCAACACGGTGAAGGTAATGAATAAATCCGTACCCTATAACTGGAAGGAATGGGCGCTCGAATCCGTATGGTTCAATAAAAACGGAATCACCTTCAATCCCGTGGTAAAAGTTGAATACAAATAAAGAAGAGAGCTTTGGTTACCCAAAGCTCTCTCTTCGTTTATTTCTTAAATTTTGAACAAACGGATTTCAATGCGTTTTCGCTCAGTTCTTCAAGAAGAAGACCGTTCTGACATATAACAGCAAGCATCATAATCATCGATGCGCCTGCAGGGAAGGCGTAGGAACTGTATATAAACAGAGGCACAACCGAAAATACCGCCGAAATAATATATCCTGCCGTTTCCGTAACGGGTCTTTTCTTTTTAATCGAAACAACTGCAAGAATTACGAAAACTGCTATCGAAAACACAATGGCAACCGAATCCCATAACTCCGTAACAAGAGAATGAACGGTAAACGAATAGCGTCTGTACCAGAAGGTATAAACCGCCGCACCGATTATCACCGCTTGCGAAACCGCAACAAGAATTTTCTTCCACAGTGCGGATTTTTTAAGCTCTTCCGAAAGATATATGAGTGAAACACCTGATGCTGCCGAAAGAAACATAACCGCCGTGCCGCTGTATTCTGCCGCAGCAACCACGCTGAGCACTGCCGAAACAGGCACAAGCACCGCCTTTTGCGAGCATATGAGAATCAAGGGCATAAAGACCAGCATCCGGATTGTATCGCTGGACAGATTTTGGTGCGATACTATTACGCCAAGCGTCATAAACGTTGCCGCCGTCATAAGTATTCCCTGTGCCGAAAACAGCTTATTTCCCTTTTCGTTCAGCGTCAGTGCAACAAAAGCTGCAAAAGCAAGCGATGCCGCAATCTGAGTAACAATATCCTTCCCGGAATCCCACTCTTTACCGATACCCCAAAAAGCAATTTTTGCAAAAACGGTAAAGAATAAAACCAGAAAGGTTTTGATTTTTGTTTTCATATCCCATTGAACATTTTTTATCATTGTCATCGGGCTCCCTGTTTATAATTTCAATGATTAAAAATCATTTATATTTGACTTAATTGAAAAAGTGTGATAAAGTATCTGTACTTTAGAATATACGGAAGTGACTCATTATGCTTAACATTCTCGTTACCGGCGGTGCAGGCTACATAGGCTCCGTGCTGGTCCCCCTGCTCCTCTCAAAAGGCTGCCGCGTAACCGTACTCGATAACCTTTTTTACAATCAGAATCCTCTGCTTGAATGCTGTGCAAACCCTGATTTCACTATGATTAATGCAGATGCACGCAACGAAAATGCAGTTAAAGAAGCTATGAAGGGTAAGGATTATATAATTCCCCTTGCCGCACTTGCAGGCTTCCCTATCTGTGACAAGGAAGCGTGTTCGGCATACTCCATAAACTACGACGCAATCAAAATGATTCTTCGTTTGAGAGAAAAGGGTCAGCGCATCATTTTCCCCTGCACAAACAGCGGATACGGTTTGGGTGAAGGTGAAAAATTCTGCACGGAAAATTCGCCCATAAAGCCCATTTCTATATACGGAAAAAGCAAGGTTGAAGCAGAAGCCGCCGTGCTCAGCGAAAGCGGTACAACCGCATTCCGCTTTGCCACTCTTTTCGGCGCTTCTCCCAGAATGAGAACCGACCTGCTTGTAAACGATTTTGTATACCGTGCCGTTTTTGACCGCACACTGGTTGTTTTTGAAGGCAATTTCAAAAGAAATTATCTTCACGTCAGAGATGCGGCAAATGCATTTTGGTTTGCCATTGAAAACTTTGAAAGAATGGAAGGCGGCACCCATAACTGCGGTCTGTCCGACTCCAATCTGTCAAAAATAGAACTTTGTGAAAAAATCAAGGCGATTATTCCAAAATTCACCTATATAGAAGCTCCCGTAGGCGAAGACCCCGACAAGCGGAATTACATAGTCTCAAACGAAAAGCTTGAAAGCCTCGGCTGGTCGCCCGTATACTCCCTTGATGACGGAATTATCGAGCTTACCAAAGCCTATCAGATAATCAAAAACAACCGCTTCTCTAATATATAATCTCTGTTGAGGATGTGTTCTGAACACATCCTCTTTTTTTATGCCGAAAGTCCGTAAGGCTGCATCGTAGCGTA
This sequence comes from Clostridia bacterium, assembly GCA_017548045.1. Taxonomy (GTDB): domain Bacteria; phylum Bacillota; class Clostridia; order Oscillospirales; family Acutalibacteraceae; genus CAG-177. Next base: position 31,700 of record JAFYNR010000022.1, read on the forward strand.
CACAATAAAGATTATTGCAAGCAGTACGGTTTTGTCTTTGAAATATGCACCCAACTGCTGTGCCGTCTTTTTGAAGGGCTCATCCTTCGTAACAACCATAAGCATTGCCATGGCAAACTGAGTTATGATTGCAGACTGGAACCAACGGATAAAGTCCTGTGCAACAAGCATTCCCAGAGGAATGGTAAATACAGAAAGCATAAAGCACAGGTAAACAAATCTTCTGACCTTGCTTTCCGTATTCTTCATACACATCACCCATACCGCCCAGAATGCGGCAATAATTGCTCCGCCGAATATGCTAAGCGATATTGTATGAGTAAGTGAAATATCTGCAAGGTTTACTCCTGCCATCAGCTTCATACGCTCCAGAGCAGATGCACCGGCAACCATTTCAGGCGTAACACCCGTGCCTTCGGGAGGAATATCAAGCAGATAGAAGGCTATATTGTCAATACCGAAATCCGTGTAGGTATATCCGCCTCTGAATCTGAGAGCTTCAACAAGCTGTTCATAAGTCATTGCTGCGGTGCCTGCACCCTTAACGGAAACCCAGAGAGTTGCAACAACGGCAACTGCACAGGAAATAATAAACACCAGGGAAGTTGCAATCTTTTTCTCTTTTGTAATTGCAAGATAAAATGCCGCAAGCGCAATAAGCGGAAAATAGGTTATTGCAAAACCGTTGTGTATGAATACTCCCACCGCGCAAAGCACGGGAACAAGCCACTGAAGATATTTATTGCCAAGGCAAAGCAAGGCAACAAACGCAACAACGAACATCCAGATATCAAGAATTCCGAGATAAACCGAAAAATTTGAGAAGGTAAACATTCCCGTAACCGCAAATAAAGCCAGCACAAGGGTCTGCACCTTTATTTCACTGTCGGAGCATTTTATTACTTTTCCTATACCAACCGCAGATAAAAGCAGTGTAAACCCAAGCACAATCATGCAGAAGCCTGCAATCCACTCCGGGGTAGGATCGGGATTAAAAAGCTTCACGATTGAGCCCACAAGAAGTCTTGATGTCTTACCCATCGAATAGTCGATAAGGTAATAAAGCCTTGTATACTCACCTACGCTGAAATCGGGATACAGCTTATATATCGCCTGAACTGCAAGCACAATAAAAATACAAAGCTCGTATTTTATTGAAGAAAATATTTTGGCAGCCTTTGTTTTCATCAGCCAAACCACCTTAACTAAAAATTACATCAGAACCTTTGAAAGAAACTCCTTCAGACGGGCGTTCTGAGGATTGGTAAAGAATTCCTCAGGGTTGTTTTCTTCCTTGATAATGCCTTCGTCTATGAACACAACCCTTGAGCCCACTTCCTTTGCAAAGCCCATTTCGTGAGTAACAACAACCATTGTCATACCCGACTGTGCAAGCTCCTTCATAAGTTCAAGAACCTCGCCTACCATTTCGGGGTCAAGGGCGGAGGTAGGCTCATCAAAAAGGATAACGTCGGGATTCATTGCAAGAGAACGGATAATGGCAACTCTCTGCTTCTGACCGCCCGAAAGTGTTGACGGATACGCATCCGCCTTATCCTCAAGACCGATTCTCGCAAGAAGCTTGCGTGCGTTTTCTTCCGCATCCTTTTTAATCTGAGCAACACTCTGAACGGGCTGCTTGTTTTTGGAAAAGAAGTTTTTTATAACAGCCTTTCTCCTGTCCGACTTAGCGCAGAGAACGGGAGAAAGCATAATGTTCTGAATAACCGTTTTATTATTGAAAAGATTGAAATGCTGGAACACCATACCGATACGGCGGCGGTGAATATTGATATCAACCTTGGGGTCCGCAATATCAACACCGTTGAAGATAATGCTTCCGCCGGTAGGGTCTTCCATACAGTTAAGACAACGCAGGAAAGTTGATTTGCCCGAGCCTGAAGGACCGATAACAACAACAACGTCACCCTTGTTGATTTTAATATCAACACCCTTGAGAACTTCATTTTTGTCGAAGCTCTTTCTGAGGTTAATTACGTCTATCACTCTTCTTCAAGCTCCTTTCCATAAATTTGATAAGTACCGTGATAAGGCATACGATAACAATATAAATTATCGCCATTGCAAGATACGGAACCATAAATTCATAGCTGTTTGAACCGATATAGTTGAACGCAACATAAAGGTCAGCAGCACCGATAAATGAAACGATAGAGGTCTCCTTGATAAGAACAATAAATTCATTGCCCAGAGTGGGAAGAATGTTCTTGACAGCCTGAGGAATAACAATTTTCATCATTGTTGTTGAAAAACTGAGACCAACAGACCTGCCGCCTTCGGTCTGACCGTAATCGACAGACTGAATACCGCTTCGCATAATTTCGGATATGTATGCACCGCTGTTAAGCCCGAAAACCGCAATGGCGACGCTGACGGAAGGAAGGTTTATTCCCATAAGAGGCAAGGCAACGTAATAGAAAAGCAGAAGCTGAACAACCATAGGAGTTCCTCTGAAGAAGCCCACGTAAAATGTGCATACTGAGTTGAGAACTCTGGGAAGACGCTTATACTTGGGTATAACCCTTACGGTTGCAATAAGCGTACCGATAACAATACCGATAACAAGACCGAGAATTGCGATTTTAAGCGTATTTTCAAGACCTTCAATAACCTTTACATAGCCTTTGTAGTCAATGAGAATCTCGATAAATTTATTTATCTTGGCTTCAAAATTCATAGCATTTATCCCTTTTGACAGAGTAACCTCACCGCGTTGGTGAGGTTACATCTTCATTTTAATTTAAACGGTTTTACTGCTGAGATTACTGAACAGCGTTGATAGCCTCAGTAATGCAGGCTGCGGGTGCTGAGTCGATGATAACATAGTTGACACCGCCGTTGATAAGGTCCTGAACTGCAAGTGAACCGTTCTTGTAGCCTACGCAAGTTGCTTCGAAGCCTGCAAAGCCCCATTCTTCGTCGCCTTCTACATAGAACTGACCTGTTGTACCGTTCTGAACACCGATTTTAACTGATGCATCGTATGTATTGAGAATTGCTTCAACTGATGTTGCATCTGTGCATGCATCGAATGTTGTGTCATCACCTTTTACTATGAGTTTCTGTGATGCTTCATAATATGAATCTGTGAAGTTAACATATTCTTCTCTGTCGGGCTTGATCGTAAGACCTGCCATTGCGATATCGCACTTCTGCTGACCAACGGAAAGGCATACTGAATCAAAGTCCATGTTGCTGATTACAAGTTCCATACCCAGTTCCTGAGCAAGAAGAGCTGCGATTTCCATATCAATACCGTAGTAATCTTCGCCTACTGTGTACTCAAAGGGTTCGAATGCAGCGTTTGTTGCAACAACAAGCTGGTCCTTTGTGGAGTCAAGAGCTGCTGACTTGACTGCTGTGGGTGTGCCGTCACCAAAATACTTGTTGCAGATTTCGTCAAATGTGCCATCGCCCTTAATCTTTGCAATAAATGCGTTAACCTGTGCAAGAAGTTCGGGCTGGGTCTTATCAACACCGAATGCATACTCTTCCTGAGTAAGCTCAATGTCAATAACCTTTACAGCCTCTGCTGCGGGGTCTTTGGTTGTGTTGTCGCCGCAGGCAAAAAGTGCAGTTGCAAGCAAAGCAACAACCATCATAACAGAAATAGCTTTAATGAATTTTTTCATACGAGTTGCCTCCATATATTTTTGATAGATACATTATATCAGCATTTATATTAAATGTAAAGTAAAATTGTATTTTTATTCATTTGTTTCGCATTTTCTCAACGCATTTTCAAAATCTTCGGGGAACGCGGCTTCAAATTTCATACTATCTCCCGTAACGGGATGAATCAGAGTGCAGCTCCGGCAGTGAAGAAGCTGATGCCCTATTTCCGGCATAAAATCGCCGTACATACCGTCACCTGCGAGAGGATTGCCGCAAAACGCCATATGCACTCTTATCTGATGGGTTCTGCCCGTTTCAAGTCGAAGGCTCAGCAGAGTTGCGTTGCGGAATTCCCTTTCCGCCCTCCAGTTTGTAACCGCAGGCTCAACGCCCGATTCATATGAGCAGGCACGCAGGGTTTTCATCGGGTCGGGTCTGTAAATGGGTACGTCAACCCTTCCTTCTCCGCTGAGATTCCCTTTGACAAGAGCATAATATTCTTTCTTCACTCCCCCTGCAAGCTTACTTGCCGCAAGCGGATTCAGTGCACACACAACAACTCCCGAGGTGCCTTTATCAAGCCTGCCCACAGACCTGAAGGCGGCACTTTTGCCCTTATGGGAAAGATAAGCGGAAACCGCATTTGCAAGGGTATCGCCCTGGTGATTGTGTGTGGGATGCATTGCCATAAAGGGAGATTTATTCACAACAAGAATATCATCATCCTCGTAAATGATATCAAGGTCGGCTTCAAGAGCTTCGGGGAGAATATCGTCATCGGGAATAACCACGTTTATTACATCGCCGCACTTTATGCGGTCTATTGTCCTTGTCTGCACGCCGTTGAGCTTAAGCGAATATTTCACCTTTCGCATAACACGTGCCGAAAAGCCGCAATACCCTCTCAGAAAATGCACTACCTTTCTGCCCTCATACTCGGCAGGCACGGTGTAATCTATGCTTCTTGACATTCTCTCACTCCCTTCTTTCTGTGCCACACGATTATATCACATAACGGCGGCTTTGTACACACAAAAATTACAAAACCGTTACAGAAGATTACAACAATTTACAGTTTGGTTTCAATTCCGTAATAACTGTTTACAGGAAATATTTTCCGTGTTAACATTAAATCAAACAAAACGAGGAGGACAAAGCTATGAAAAGAACACTGAAAACATTGCTCGCACTTATGCTTGCAGCGGTAACGGTTATGACCTGCACGGCAGCCTTTGCGGCAGAAGAAAACGGCAAACTCTTATGGGAATATTATGATTCGGAATACACCTATGACATTGCGGGCGAAATCACAACAGGTGTCAACACTCTCACCTCTCCCGAGGATTCATACTATTTCTGCTACGAATTCAACGTTGAAGAAAGCGGTTACTACACCATAGGCTTCTCAGATCATAGATTTGACGGATGGATAGGTATACCCGAAGAAATCAACGGCTTTACTGCAAAAAACGAGGCTGAGTATCTTTTTTACTCGGGCTACGGCGAGCCGTCAAAATATACCTATAAGCTTGATGAGGGCAAAACCTACATCTGCTTTGATGCATACACTCAGTTTGAAAACGAGGAATTTGAGATAATTTATCAGGGCGAAACTGTAGAATCAATAGAATACGAAGGCAGTCTGCTTCTTAACCGCGACATTTATTTTTATGACGAAACCTGCGATATTTACGCCGATGCTTCGGTAACGTTTTCATCGGGCAACACAACAATTTTTTCTTACATCTGTGCAACGGCACCCGATGAATACAAAGAAGGTACAAACACCTTCAGATACTCTTACTTCGGTGAAAGCGTTGATTTTGAAGCCGATGTGATTTTTATTACGGAAATAATCAAGGACGTTGAAATATCAAACCTTGAGGATTATCTTAACGCAAAAATATATTACGACGGACACGATATGTGTCTGCCTGTGGGCGAAACCGTAACATTTACCTTCAGTGACGGAAGCAAAGCCGAATCTGTCTACTATGAATACGGTGAAAATTACGTAACTCTTCCCGACGGAAGCGAAATTTACTATTACATCTACACCCTGGATGACGGTTACGGCAACATCACTCTTTACGTTGACTCGGCAGGCGAAACCATCAAAGCCTTTGACTGCGAAGAAACAAAGGCTTCCACGGACGAAAACCTTCTGACCCTTCTGAACAACGAAAAATACAACCTCAGCAAAGTTTCAAAGTATATCAGACAGTCACTCATCGCTTTGCTGGATTGTGACAGCTTCGAAGAATTGACGGACTACGGCTTCGGTGAATGGGGTTACAATATTCAGATTGCAACCGAATATTTTTTAAGCCTTTTCGCTGAAATCACAAGTCTCATATACTTTTATGTAAGATAAGCCTATTGAAAAATCTGCACTTTTATGTTAGAGTGAACGGTAGAAATACCGTTCACTTTATTTTTTTGGAGTAGTGTATATGAAAAAATATTTTGCTTTTGTTCTTGTAATATCCATGGTTTTTCTCTGTGCCTGCACAGGAAATGATACGGGCGAAACAACCGTAACAACCTCTGCCGTTCAGACAACATTGGAAAGCGAAAAAGTAATTATTTCAGAATGGGACACAGACCTTCTGCCTGCGGATTTTCCCGCACCGCCCGAGGGTACCTATAATTTTGAAATCGCAAAAGGAAATCATCTGACAGATGCAAGCGATTATGCTTCCGACTGGGTGAGAATAAGATTCACCTGCCCTTACGTTAACTTTTTCAATTTCACAAACAGTCTGATTGAAAACGGCTACAAAGGCAGAACCCGTACGGTTGAAGAAACGGATAATATCTATTACAGAAACGGCGTTCACGGCTACTGGCAAAACGGAACAAACATCATAAAGGTAAACAGTTCACACCTTGAAGGCGGAGTTCTGACAGTGATAATGGACGTTGTTCCCTGCACAAAAGGTCTGCCCGAAAAGCTTCTTGAGTTCTTCCCCGATTTTGACGGATACTGTGTGGGACCCGGACTCTATTGCGGTCACGATGCAAGCCTGGAATCCGTATCGACCACACCCGGCGATAATCTTAACCCCAACTGGCACTGGGAATTTCTCTGCACGGGCAACGCCGGCAATGCTTTTATCGGCGTAACCGAGGAGCAATTTGACGAATACTGCGATCTTCTGGGTGAAGCGAAATTCAGCGGACCCATCGGCATTTCAACGGTTGACGGCTTTGAGGTCACCACCGTTGACACCGTCAAGGATATTGACGGCACAACCTACGGTGCATATATGATTTACAACCCCGACCTTATGATTCTTGAATTCGGCTTTACCAATAATCCGACGCTTATAACAAAAGACTATTAAAAAATTCAGGCTGACTCGCATAAACGAGTCAGCCTGTTGTTATTCCGCAACTACCGTTACTATACTTTTTGCAGGGAGATTTATTTTTCCCTGCATTTTTTCGGTTGATATTTTCTCGAAGCTGCGCGTTGCATCCGTAACACGGATTTCAGACGGCGAAAGGCATCCGTAAAGCCTTATATCCTGCAGATTTTCGTCATTGTTGACAAGCACCAGAACGGTTTTTTCTCCGTCGGTAAACGCAGTCGAGGCAACCTTGCTGTTATACTCAAGGCTGTCCATAACGTCAACCCTTACCATGCCCTGCTCTATAAAATTTGCAAAATGCTTGTAGGCATAGTATCTGCTGTAAACAACGAGTTTACCGTCCTTGATTTCCATAAGGCCGTCACCGTTTACCGCGGTCCAGCTTTGCCAGGAAACCGCATTCATAAGGTTCAGATCCTGAATAATGATGTTTGCCATATAGAGTCCGCTGTCAATTATCGTTGAATCGATTGTCAGCGGTAATTCACACCATTCGCTCATTTCCAGCTTTTTATCGGGATACTGAGTTGCGAATTTGTTGCCCACCTCGGTTTTCAGATTGATATTATTGTCAATCCAATAGCTGTGGCCGCTGTAATATTCGCAGAAGCCGCTGAGAATTTCACTTTCAAAAAACTTATCTATGTATTCATAATACCCGGGTGAAAGCTCACCGCTTTCGGGACCGTTGAGCTTGTAGGGAGAATTGCGCTTCTGCATTTCAAGTGCAAAAAGTTCAAGCAATTCAACGGTTTCCTCCGCCGTGTAGTGGCAGCCCTCCTGACCGACCCAATCACCGCCCCACGACCACTGAGGCTCGTTTATGGGTGAAATTGCGGTTACGGGGTAGCCCTGCGCCACAAACCAATCCGCTATTGTGAGAACGTAGTCAACAAACGCACCGTAATTCTCTTTCGGAAGATTGGATGCATATTCGGTAAGGCCGCCCGATGCGTGACCGCTTGCCGTCATCGAAAAATGGGGACTGTTGCAGAAAAGAATAACCTCTTTCGCACCGTATTCCACTGCCATATCAAGCATTCTCCGGGCGTTGGCATCACGGGTAAAATCGTATTCATAAACTCCCGTTTCTTCGTTCAGAACAAAGAAGCTTTCGGTTCGCCTGTTGGGGTCACCTATGCGACAACGGGAATTTTCTTTTTCTCCGCCGCCGATGTTGTAGCGGTAAATATCAAGACCGAGGCCCGTTTCATCGTCATAAAGAAGCCTTGCAATTTCTCTTGCGGTTTCTTCGTTATCAATCGTCTGCGACCACCAGGCGGAGCTTGTGCCGAAGCCTTCAAAGGTCTGATGCTTCACAAACTTATTCACCCCGATCGTCTGATTTTTTTCTGATGTAAAAACCGAAAAAGCGAATGCCTGAAGCCAGGCAAGAACAATGCAGATGTATTTTATCATCTCACTCCCCCTTTTGTTTCAGTTTATCATCAATGATTTTGCGTGTCAATTAAAATATTGACTTTTCAAAGTAAAGATATATAATTGAATTATCAAATCCGAGGAGATGTATTTATGATTTTTGATACTGCGAAAAATCTTGCGCTTTATAACGGTTTCAACCCTGCTTTCGGGAAAATAGCCGAATTCATCGAAAACAACGACCTTAAAGCCCTTGAATGCGGAAGCTATGACGTTGCCGAGGGAATCAAGGTAAGCATTTCGGAATACGAGCCTGCAAACGGCGGAGATTTTGAAGCGCACAGAGATTTTCACGACCTTCAGCTTGCAATTACGGGTGAAGAAGCAATCGACGTTCTTCCCATTGAATTTGCAAGAAACTCAACAGGCTACAAGCCCGACATTGAATTCTTCACACAGCAGACCGCGGCCGCAACACGGGTTGCACTGACGGAAGGAACTTTTGCATTCCTTGCTCCTGCAGATACTCACAAGCCCTGCATCAGAATGGGTACGGACAAAATCAAAAAAGCCGTTTTCAAAATCAAAATATAAAGCTGACGTCACCTGCGAAGAAAAAAGCAGGTGACGCTTTGTTTGTAGTAGGGAATAACGTAAAATGCCGGCAAAACCAACAGACAAAGCAAAAACCAGGGCAGAAAGCTCAGCTTGAAAAGAAAAATCTCCGCCACACAGTCCTTGGTTCTTCTGACGCTTTCTCTTATGGCATCCGCAGGCGTAAAATCCTTGTAGCAGGCAAGAAAAAACATTGCCTTTGAGTATCGCTGAATAAAAATCAGCCAGAAAACAAGACCTGATATTCCGAGCAGAACAATACCTGCCGTTACGGTGAAAGCCGCATTGACGCTGACATCGGTAATTCTTATCTGAAAAAGCAGCATAAGCCAAAGGCACACGGGAATTGCCTCAAAAAACAAAAGCCAGAATGTTCTGACAGCGAAAAGCCTTACGGATAAATCGCAGGCCTTTAGTCCGCCGTCAAAGCCGATTTGCGGCTTCGTGCCGTACCTTGTTCCTCTTGCAAGAAGAATATGCTTCACCTGAAGCGCAAGACTGATAGGACTCACCACCGCTACGAAAACAGGCAGTGTAACAACCGCAACAGCAGGAAGAATACCGTTGTTTTCAACTGCAAAAAATCTGTTCAGAATTCCGTTACACAGAGAGAAAAACACCAAAGCCGTAAAGCCTGCACAAAACAGCGGAAGTATTTTTCCGTATGCGCCGCAAATGGCAGACCTTGCGGAAAGCTTTATTCTTGAATTCATTCAATCACCACAAAAAAAAACAAAATCGGGAAGCATCTGCGCTTCCCGATTATTTTTTTGCTTTTTCGATTAATTATGCGCTTTACAGACCGATTACTTCTCTGCACTTGTCAAGAACAGCAAAAATTCTGTCGGTTACAGGCATAACGTATTTTTCAAATTTATTGTAGAAAGAATCCCCTTCTTCGTATTCGGGTGCAACAGCACCTTCCGCAAAGTTACCCATGGGGAACATTCTGAGGTTGGGCTTATCATTCTGAAGGAACTGGGTATATGCGGGATTTGACCATACGTCGTAATATTCATCCGCATACATAAACCAATAATACATCTCCATTATACCGTCGTGAGCGTTTGAATGAAGCATATCCTTGATGAACCAGGTGTGTTCGGGAAGAATACAGGTTGACGCATCAATCACGCCGTCGGGTGAAAGGTGATTATGACCGCAATCCGTGCAAGCCTGCACGTAATCTTCACCGAGAGTTTCGTTGAGAGGTGCAACGGTTGCGCCTGCGGATGCGTACTTTGTATCAACGGTTGCGTCGCTGTTGTTGTTGAGCGATTCAACGAGAGGCGTTCTCTGGATATTGTAGCCTGCAACAATCATAATTCTGACACCGTTATCGATTGCTTCGTTGAGTATCTCATCTGCTCTGCACTGAATCTGATAATGGTAATAATCAGCCTTTGCAATAAGACCTGCCTGAGTTTCGGGGTCAAGGTTGATTGCCTTTGCGGATTCATATGAGCAGTCGGGAACAAAAGCCCAGAGACCGAGAAGCGTACCGAAAACGGGAGTAAGAAGCTCATCAAAAACTCTTTCCTGCAGGTTTTCGAGAATATCGTCGGCAAAACCGTAAACAAGGTCTACAAGACCGCTGTAATAAAGCATATTGAAGAGTGCCCAGAGTGCGGTATCGCCTGCTGTAAAGGGAGGATAGCCGTCGGTTGCATACTCAAGAAGGGCTCTTTCATCAAGGGCCAGCTTTCTGTTGAGCAAATCACCTGCAACATCCGTGCCGAGGAGAGGACAGCTCTGGAAAATACAGGCATCAACATCCTTATGACCATATTCATTGAAGTAAGCAAGAGTAACAACGCCACCCATTGAAGATGCACGGAAGTTAACCTTATCGTGACCCGTAAGGTTTTTTACGTGCTGAACAAAATCGTCAAGCTGACCTGCAACCTCAACGGGGTCAAGTCGCCAGTCATAGTGGAAATAATACTGATAGTCCCTGCCGTGCTCCGTTTCGGTAGGAAGCTCGATTACAACGTCAACGTTGGGCAGAGAGTTACCGTCGCCGTCAAGCGCCATGGCACCCATAGCATCGTTTACCGCATCGATGAGGCTGTCACCGAAGCTGTCGTAATCCTTGAAAAGAATCAAGCCGAAAAGAGAGGGTACAAGCTTGAGCACAAGGGTGATAATCGTATCCGTTGCAGGTCTGAAAAGAGTTTTTTCATTTTCAGCACCGGGGTTTTCGTAAATATCGGTGTTGCCCAGAGGCCCTACGTAAATCGTGGGAAGCACTCCGCAGTCGCAGGCTCCGTCAGCCGCAACTGCCGCAGGTGAAACAACCGTTAAAATCATTACAACCGAAAGAATAACCGCAATAAATTTTTTCATTCCATTCATTCCTTTTTGTGGCGGTACGCCCTTTTTTATTCAGTTTACCATAAACTTTCTGAATAAACAACCTATAAATTTTCATTATTTCTATATTTTTTAATTATATTATTGCAAACATATGCAGTTTTGTGGTACAATACCCGAAACGAGAGGATGATTTATTTGACAGAAACAGAAAACAAACAGGCAGGTCTGAAAATAAATAAAAAGACCGTAATTCTCATTTGTGTTCTGCTTGCGGCAATTATGGCATTTGCAGGCGTGCTTACTCAGGTGCTTCCCAGAGGCGTTTACGAAACCGATGCGGAAGGCGCAATAATCAACGGCACTTACACACAGATTGAAGATAAGCTCCCCATATGGAAAATCTTCCTTGCACCCATTCTTGTTTTCGGCTCCGAAACGGCACTGACGGGTGTGGGAATAATTCTGATTATAACGCTCATAGGCGGAACCTTCCTCATTCTTGACAAATGCGGTGTTCTCAAATACATAATGGCGGCAATAATCGAAAAATTCGGCAAACGCAAATACCTTCTTCTCAACCTTATGATTCTTGTATGTATGGTGCTCAGCTCAACGGCAGGCATACTTGAAGAATCCGTCACCCTTGTGCCTATTGCGGTTGCAATATCCCTTGCACTGGGCTGGGACTCGTTTGTGGGGCTTGGTATGAGCCTTATTGCGGTTGCCTTCGGCTTCACTGCCGCAACCTTCAACCCCTTCAATGTTGTTACCGTTCAGAAAATGGCAGGTATCCCCGTCTTTTCGGGTACGGGATACAGAATAATCGTTTTCATAGTTGTTTATCTCGTGCTTGCGGGATTTATGACGCTTTATGCAAAAAAAATCGAAAAAAATCCGCAGAAATCATTGTGCTACGAAACGGACATTGCCCTGCGTGAAAAATATAATCTCGACGACAGCATTGCCGTACTCAGTAACCCTCAGATTAAAAAGGCTTCAAAAGCATTTATCTGCTGCCTCGGCGGCGTGCTTGTATGCATAATTGCAGACTTTGTTCTCGGTGCGGAAGGCGGCATATCGCTGCCCGGTATGGCAATCCTTTTCTTCACGGGCGGAATGCTGGCAGGTAAATTCTCCGGAATGAACGGCAAGCAGCTTCTCAAAGAATTCGGAGAGGGCATCAAAACCGTTGCCCCTATCATTCCCATTATCCTCATAATTCTTTCCATCACGTACATTCTTGATGAAGGAAACATCATCCCCACTATTCTAAACTACGTTTACAATCTTATCAGCGGCCTTTCACCGTATTGGGCAATGCTGATGCTTTTTGCATTCATAGTAATTCTTGAATTCTTCGTAGGCAGCGGCACCGCAAAAGCATTCCTCGTTATGCCTATTGTTCTTCCCCTTGCGGATATGGTAAACGTAACCCGTCAGAGTGTTACTCTTGCATTCTGCCTGGGCGACGGCTTCACAAATCTGCTTTACCCCACAAGCGGTATAATGATAATCGCAATCGGCCTTGTAAACATTTCATACGGCAAATGGCTTAAGTTTTCCTGGAAGCTTTTCGCTCTTGAGGGAATTGCCTCCGTTGCGCTTATGCTTACTGCCGTGGCGATTAATTACGCATAAAAAGGTGACGCTTATGAAATTTAAGTTCAATTCCGACGGCAAGTTCAGAATTCTTCTTTTCGGAGATATTCACGAACATACCGATTACAAAACCAACCCGAAATTCAAGGATATGCAGAAGCTTATGAACGCTGCACTGGATGAATTCAAGCCCGATTTGTGCGTTCTTCTCGGCGATAACTGCAACACGGGTATCTATACGGAAGACCCTGAAAAATTCAGAGAAATGCTCAAAGATGTGGTTGCACCCATCACAAGCAGAAGCATTCCCGTTGCGGCGGTTCTCGGCAATCATGAGCACGACCACGGGCACGAGAACGAAATCGTTGCCGAATACGGTAAGCTGGGTATAATAACAAGAAACGATGCCCCCGACGAGGTTACGGGCAACGCAAACTTCAAGGAGCTTATCTATTCATCCGACGGAGAAAAGCCCGTTTTCTGCCTTTGGTTCATCGACTCGAACAACTGCCACGAAAACAGAGAAATCTCGCATTATGATTACGTTCACACGGATCAGATTGAGTGGTTTGAGGCTGAAAGCGAAAAGCTTAAAGAACTGAACGGCGGAGAGCCTATGCCTTCGTTTATTTTTCAGCATACTCCCGTTCCCGAAGAATATGAGCTTCTGCGAAAGGCTCATTTCTGGGAACTTCCCGTTTCGGTAAGAGGATATAACACCAAAAGAAAAACCTTCTACGTCGGCAAAAAGGGTACGGCGGATTACGTGGGCGAAGGCCCCTGCTCACCCGACGTAAACAACGGACAGTTTGAAAGCTGGAAAAAGGTCGGCGGAGTTCTCGGCGCGTTTTTCGGTCACGACCATCTTAACGATTTTTCAGGCTTCGTTGACGGAATATTTATGGCTCAGCATAAAACGGCAGGCTTCCGTGCATACACCGACGGCTGCAGAAGCTGTGTAAGGCTTGTTACCATTGACGAAAAGAACCCGACAAAATTTGAGCAGCAGCTCAAGCGCTTCAAGCAGTTCGGTCTGAAAAGCGAAAGCCTGGGCTTCGTTATGAGGCATTTCACGGACAGACAGGTTATTACAATGCACGTGCTGGGATATCTCGCACTTGCAGCAGCAGGCGTAACCGGTATTGCATTCCTTGTCAAATATCTTATAGAACATTTCGGAGGTTAACACTATGGAAAAAGCAAAAAAACTCAGTCCCTCGCTTATTCTGAACATACTCCTTTTCGGCTTTATGGGTCAGGTAGCATGGGCAGTTGAAAACAATTTCTTCAACCTTTTTCTTTTCAACGAAGTAGGCGGCACCCCTCAGGATATTTCAAATATGGTTATGGCAAGCTCGATTGTTGCCGTGCTCACAACCCTCTTTATGGGAAGCCTCAGCGATAAAATCAACAAGCGTAAAATTTTTATCTGTGCAGGCTACATCGTATGGGGCTTTACCGTTATGGCATTTGCCCTTATTTCTCCCGAAAACGTAGCAAAGGTTATGGGCACTACTCCCGCCGCCGCAGTTTCAACAACAATTATCCTCGTAATCGTTATGGACTGCATTATGACCTTTATGGGTTCAACCAGTAATGATGCCGCATTCAATGCCTGGATTACGGATATCACGTCATCCTCAAACAGAGCAAAGACCGAATCCATTCTCGCACTGCTTCCCGTTATCGCAATGGTTGCGGTTACTGCCGCATTCGGCTCACTCTCGGGCAAATTCGGTTACCCTGCCTGCTTTATCGGTCTGGGTGCAATCGTTACAATCTGCGGTATCGTAGGCATATTCTCAATCAAAGAATCAAGAACGGGTGTTGTTACGACGGTTAACTTCACTCAGGCTCTTACCTACGGCTTCAGACCTTCCGTTATCAAAAATAACAAAAGCCTTTACATTTCGCTTGTATGTATGGGTATATTCGCAGTTGCAAGCCAGGTATTCTTCCCCTATCTTTTCATCTACGTTGCTCACTACATCGATATGAACACCCTTAAGCTCACAGCACCCGTAATCATTCTTGCGGTTGTTGTGGTTGTCGGTGCCGTTGCCGCACTTATTTCAATCGTTCTTCTCAGCGACAAAAAAGGTAAGGCTCCCTTCCTTTTCCCCTCTGCGGCATTCTTTGTAATCGGTCTTATTCTCATATATTTTGCAGACAGAAACATCATTTGGTTTGCACTTGCGGCAATTATAGCGCTGGTAGGCTACGGTCTGCTTATGATTATGCTTAATGCCGCCGTACGTGACTTCACACCCGAGGACAAGGCAGGTCAGCTTCAGGGCATCAGAATGATATTCTCGGTTCTTCTGCCTATGACAATCGGCCCCGAAATTGCAGTTAAGGTTACGGATATGTACGCAACCGCACAGTATGCAAACGATTACGGCGAAATGGTTAACATTCCCGCACCTCACATCTACCTTGCCGCTGCGGCAGTCGGTGCGCTTATCGTAATTCCCCTCTTCTTCCTTGCAAAGGAATTCAAGAAGCAGAGGGCACAGTAAACACCTATCCGATTCAAAGAAGGTAAATCTGAAATGAATATTATTATTGTCGGTTTGGGCAAGCTCGGTCTTACAATGACAAAGCAGCTTGTCAAGGAAGGTCACAGCATCACCGTTGTTGACACAAATAACGATAAGCTGACCTCCGCAGTTGATACCTATGACGTTATGGGTGTATGCGGAAACGGTGCTACCTGCGAAGCTCTTGAAACCGCAGGTGCGGCAAAGGCAAAACTGATTATTGCCGCAACGGCATCCGATGAAATGAACATTCTTTGCTGTCTTATTGCAAACAGAATGGGAACCGAAAACACAATCGCCCGTGTCCGCAATCCGGATTATGCGGCACAAATGCAGTTTCTGCGTAACGAGCTTGGCATAAGTATGATTGTTAATCCCGAGTTTGAAACCGCAAACGAAATCTCAAGAATCATACGCTTCCCATCTGCCGCAAATCTGGATTCTTTTGCAAGAGGCAAAATTGAAATCGCAAGCATCAGAATTCATTCCGACAACGCACTTTGCGACACTCCCCTTTACGATTTGCGTAAAAAAAGCAAGGCTAAGGTGCTTGTCTGCGCAGTGCAGAGAAACGACGAGGTTTTTATCCCCTCAGGTGATTTTGTTATCAGATGTGACGATACCATCAGCATAACGGGCACGAGGGCGGAGCTTTCCCTCTTTATGAAGCAGACGGGAGTTTATAAGCAAAGAATCAAAAACGTTATGATTATCGGCGGCGGCAGAATAGGCTACTACCTTGCAAAGCTGCTTTCCGATACGGGCAGAAATATAAAGCTTATTGAAAACAACGATAAAAGATGCTATAACCTTGCAGATATGCTTGACGACGTTACCGTTGTTCACGGTGACGGAACGGATCAGGATTTGCTTGACGAACAGGGTCTTGAAAGGCAGGACGCCCTTGTTTCGCTTACGGGTATTGATGAGGAAAATATTATCGTTTCAATGTATGCCGAATCAAAGGGCATTAACAAGGTTATAACCAAGGTTAACCGCCACTCATATTCAATCCTCAACGATATCGGTCTTGAAACCGTTGTGTCGCCTCAGATTGTTGCAGGTAACCTTGTTACCCGTTACGTCCGTGCCCTTCACAATTCCGCAGGCAATTCACAGATGCAGACACTTCACAAGCTGGTTAACGGCAAGGTTGAAGCCGTAGAATTTATTGTTCCCGAGGGTGCAGGCTACCAAAACATTCCGTTCAAGGACCTTAATCTGCTGCCCAATATTCTTATAGGCTGTATCATCCGCAACGGCAAAACCATTTTCCCCGGCGGTAATGACGTTATGAAAGCAGACGACAGCGTTATCGTTGTTACTGCAGGCAGAATAATCGAAGACCTTCACGATATTTTCGTCTGATTCATCCGGAGGAACAGTATGAATTACAGAATGATATCATATTATATCGGCAGGATTCTGCTTATTGAAGCTTTTCTTCTGATTTTTCCTGCCGTCGGTTCACTGGTTTACGGTGACGGAACACTGCTTTCCTTTGCGGTAACAATCGGCGCACTGACACTCACCGGTATGCTGGCCGTACGCAAAAAGCCCGAAAAGGCTTCGATTTATGCCAAAGAAGGCTACGTTATCGTTGCACTCACCTGGATACTTATGTCGCTTTTCGGCGCACTTCCCTTCTATATCAGCGGCCATATTCCCAGCTTTACCGATGCGTTTTTTGAAACCGTTTCAGGCTTCACCACAACAGGCTCAACCATACTCAGAAGTGTCGAGGCCTTGCCCAAAAGCCTTCTTTTCTGGCGTAGCTTCACTCACTGGATAGGCGGTATGGGTATCCTTGTTTTTGTTATTGCGATTATGCCGAAAGCTGAAAGTTCCTCAATGCACGTTATGAGGGCTGAAGTACCGGGCCCCACCGTAGGCAAGCTTGTTTCAAAGCTGCGTGCATCCGCAAGAATTCTTTACGGAATTTATTGTGTTATGACCGCAATTCAGATTATTATGCTTTTCGCCGGCGGTATGCCTCTTTTTGACAGTATTGTAAATGCTTTTGCAACCGCAGGTACAGGCGGCTTCGGCGTTCTGAACAACAGCATTGAAGGATATAACAGCGTTTACTCGGAAATGGTAATCGCAGTGTTTATGCTCCTTTTCGGCGTTAACTTCAATCTTTATTATATGTTCCTTGTAAGGCAAGGAAAACAGGCGATAAAAAGCGAAGAACTCCGCTGGTATATCGGAATTGTTGCAGGCTCAACACTTCTTATTGCCGTAAGTCTGTTCACTTCAACAAGCAATGACGTTGCAGATTCGTTCCGACTTGCATTTTTCCAGGTTTCTTCAATCATAACCACCACGGGATTTTCCACGGCGAACTTCAATACCTGGCCCGTAATATCAAAATTCACTCTTGTGTTTCTGATGTTTATAGGTGCCTGTGCAGGTTCAACAGGCGGTGGTATCAAGGTTTCAAGACTTGTTATTCTTGTTAAAAGCGGTCTTCGTGACATAAAAAAAGCAATTAATCCAAGAAGCATAGAAACCGTAAAAATCGATAAAAGAACCGTTGAAGAACCTGTTGTGAAAAGCGTTTCTGTTTTCTTTGCAACCTATATGCTTGTTATTGCAGTATCCGTATTGGCTGTTTCGATTGACGGCTTCAACCTCGAAACAACCACAACTGCCGTTATTGCCTGTATGAGCAATATCGGTCCCGGTATGGGTGCGGTAGGACCCTACGGCAATTTTGCGGATTTCTCGATTCTCAGCAAGCTTGTGCTCAGCTTTGATATGCTTGCAGGCAGACTTGAGCTTATTCCCATGCTTATGCTTTTCTCACCCTACGCATGGGCAAAGAAATATTCATAATAACGATAAGCCTTGGATTTCGTCATTGAAACCCAAGGCTTTTTTATTTTATATCCGTTATTTTATTTTTATTATTTTATCGCCCTTTACGAGATATGCGTTTTGCGCAAGGTCAATTATGGGTTGATCGTTGAGAGAATCCGTATAGAAATTCTCAATAACCGCATCGGGATAGTATTTTTTGAACATTTTTACCTTGTTCTCACGAAAGCAGAAATTTTTAATCGCAAAATTTTCACGGTCTGTTTCGGTGGAAACAATATTCTTTATTCCCGTTCTTCTTCCCATTTCTTCAAGAACAACGTCAAACCCTGCCGAAAGAATAACGTCATCGTCTTTTCTTATTTCCGCATAAAAAGGCTTGATTTTACCGATATTCTTATCCCAGAATTTCTTTATATCCCCTTCAAGGTCGGCAACACCGCGGCAATAGCTTTCAACAAGAGTACCGTATTCATTCAGCGCCTCGTTAATTGTGATTTTACGCGCCTTGTATTTCAGCAAAGCAACAATAACCTTCGGTAAATACAAAAGTAATTTCGGGTCACGCTTCATATAGTAAAGAAAAAAATCTATTGCGGATTCGCCTTTGTATATCGTGTTGTCAAAATCATAAACGTTCATATTATCACCTACGTGTATTATACTTGATTATAATCAATTTTTCAACAAGTTGAAATTATTAAAAACAGGTGATATAATTAGTTCAAATCAATCACGGAGAAAACGAGAATGAAAATCAAAGACAGAGCATTTTACAAAGTATTTTTCACAATGACACTCACAATGGCGGTGCAGAATCTGATCGTATTCGGTGTTAACCTTGCAGATTCCGTTATGATGGGTGCATACAGCGAAACCGCACTCAGCGGAGTGGGAATCTGCAACAACATTCAGTTCTTTCTGAATATGGCGGCTTCGGGCATTGCCTCCGGTATGACGGTTATTGCCTCTCAGTATTGGGGTCAAAAAGAAAAAAAGCCCATTTACAGGGTATCGGCAGTTGCAATGTGGATAAGCATTGTTTTTTCTATGCTGATTTTCGGCTTTGCCGCCCTTGCCCCTGAAACCCTCATAAGACTCTTCACGGATAAAGAGGCGGTTATTGAGCAGGCTGTGCTTTACCTGGATATTATAAAATATACCTATTTATTATTTGCACTGACAACAGTAATGCTTGCAATTCTGCGAAGCGTTGAAACCGTCAGAATAGGATTCTACGTTTCGCTTTCATCCTTTGCAGTCAATATTCTTCTCAATTATATGCTTATTTACGGCAAATTCGGCGCACCCGAAATGGGAATAAGAGGTGCGGCCCTTGCAACCCTTGTTTCAAGGGCGATTGAACTTGCGGTTGTTGTAATATACATATTGTTTGTTGACAAAAAGCTGAAAATGAAGCTTCGCGACCTGTTTATAACAGATGCTCAGATGCTGAAAGATTATTTCAAAACAGGGCTTCCTCTTATGATGAGCAGTGTATCCTGGGGCATTGCAATGAGCATTCAGGGAGCAATCATCGGCAGACTTATCGAAAGCGCTATTGCGGCAAACAGCATTGCCACCACAATTTTTCAGGTTGCAACGGTTATCTGCTACGCTTCAAGCAATGTAGCCTGCGTGCTTATAGGCAAAACCATAGGCGAAAACAAATCTCTTGATATTATCAAACGCCGAAGCAAAATGCTTCAGCTTATCTTCCTGGGTATAGGTATTGTATCAAGCGCAATTCTCCTGCTGACAAAAAATCTTATCATTGATTTTTACAATGCAACGCCGCAGACCGTTGACATCACAAATCAGTTTATATGGGTGCTTTGTGTTACGATTATCGGCACGGCTTATGAAGCCCCCAGCCTTTGCGGAATTGTTTCGGGCGGCGGCGATACGTCCTTCGTGCTAAAAAATGATATAATCTTTATGTGGCTTATCGTTCTGCCAATGAGCATACTCAGCGCCTTTGTTTTCAAGTTCCCCGTTGTTGTTACTTTTGCCTGCCTCAAGGCAGATCAGGTGCTGAAATGTGCGGTTGCAGTGGTGAAGGTCAATAAATTCAACTGGATAAAAAAAGTTACAAAATCAACATAAAAAACGGCTTGTGCGGAACATTAATCCGTACAAGCCGTTTCATTATTTAAGGCCGTATTTTTTCAGTATTTTTCTGTGCATATTGGAATAATAAAAAACCGTCAAAAACTGCTTTGCAGATACATATGTACCGTAAAAAAAGCCTTTTATTCCGTGCCTGAAAATTCTGTTTATTGCATCCCCTGCCATCTTCTTGATGATACCGAAGGAATCATCCTTGACAGAATCCTTGCCTGTGAATGCCTTCCACTGAAAATAATGGTGTATAACCTTAAGATCCTTATCGGGCACAGCAGAAAGATTCACTATTATCTTATCGGTAGCCCTTTGCTCAACCTTAAGCGCAACATCCTTTATTGTGTCGGGATAACTGAATTTACCCTCTGCCCTTGCACGGTCATAAATCTCCGAATTCGGAAGCGGAGTAAGAATATTCATAACAACAAGGCTTGCACCCAATCCGTTGGCAAAGGTTACCGTTCTTTTTGTTTCTTCAGGTGTTTCGTCTGGAAATCCGATTATGAAAGATGCCTGAACGGTTATGCCTGCCTTTTCGCACCAGCCTATTGTTTCTTTGGCGGAGGAAAGGTCGATATTCTTCTTTATGCTCTTTATTCTTTCGGGGTCGCCGCTTTCGATACCGAAAAGAATCCAGCGGCAGCCTGCCTTATACATAAGCTTTATATCATCTTCGTTCAGCACGCCCAAGCGCATCTGACAGCCCCATATGAGCTTGTAATTGCGTTCAATAAGCATTTCACAAAGCTTTGTGCGAAGTTCTCGTTTAGGCAGAAACAGTTCATCGGAAAAATAAATTCCGTTAACTCCGCAGCCGTAAAGATAATCTATATCGCGGATTATCTGTTCGGGATTTCTGCACCTGTTTCTGTTCTGATGAAACTGCTGGTTTGAACAGAAGGTGCACCGTGCAGGGCATCCCTTTGAAGCGTGAAGATACACCATTTTATCACAACCGAAGAATGATGAAAAATATTTTTCAACCTTCACCATACTCCAATCAATATCGGGAAAAAGCGAAATATCCGCCACATCTCTGGGCGCGGTATATTTAATTTTTCCGTTTTCGGTATAAGCAAGACCCTGAACAGCAGAAACATCTGAGCCGCACTCAAGCGTATTCACAAGCTCAAGCCAGGTGATTTCACCCTCTCCAAGAGTTATGAAATCGGGCTTCGCTTCTCTGAGAATAAGTTCGGGCATTGCAGTTGCCGCCTGACCGCCCCATACAACGGTTATCCCCATACCCTTTATTTTTTCGGTAAGCCTTTTTGCTTCTATGCTGCCAAGAAATGACATTGCGGTAATGCCCACAACATCCGGCTTGAATTCTTTTATGCTTGCCTCAACGTCGTTTGCCTCTGCAAGACATTCAACAAGCTTCACTTCGTGGCCGTAATGCTTCAGATAGCTTGCAATTGAAAGAAGCCCGAGGGGCAGAGAGGGCACCCTTATAAAAACGGGCATCGGAGGATTTATAAGCATTATCTTCAACATCGTCACCACCTTTTTTATTTGAGTAAATCCTGCTTTTTCATAAATCTGATATGAAGCGCGGTTGAAAAATATTTTGCGGTCTGTCTGAATGAATTACTTGATTTGCCCTGCTTTCTGCCGTAGCAGTTTGTGGGTATTTCGACAAATCTGCAGCCAAGCCTCAAGGGCTTGAGAACAAGCTCAAGCAAAATCGGGAAGCCCATACTCTCCCATTTTATACTGCGGTAAATTTCCGTAGGCACAATCTGATTGGGATTTGTAAAATCAGTCATTTTTCTTCCGAACAAAACCGTCAGAAACTTCTGACCCAGATAATTCATAACATAACGTGATCTGCTGTAATTTATGAATCTGCAGCCGGGCAGCCAGCGGGAGGTTTTAACTATAATATCGCCGTTTTCTTTCGCTTTTTCTATCATCTGCGGAACACATTCAAGGTCAAGGGCGTTATCCGACGCAACGATCATACAGTGAGAACCCTTTGCAATATCAAAAAGCTCTACGAGAGCACCGATTCCCCTTTTCTTCTGATTGGCAACAACTATTTTACCCTTTTCATCTTCTTGTTTGATTCGGTTTACAACCGCTTCACATTCAGAAGTTATATGGGGAGCTTTGAGAATGATTATTTCTTTGATATCATCGGGTTTGCACAGGCGGAGTATTTCGCTGACTGCATTTTCGAGAGACTCCGTTTCATCAACGGCACCCATCAGAATTGATACGTTTTTAAACTCTGCCATAATCAGTTCTCCGTATATTCAAGCGTTATCTTCTCCCTTGGGTTTGTGCAAAGGGTTGCGCTTCTGCGTTTGCCGAACCAGATGATTTCTTTGGCATATTCATCCCAGCAGTCAATCTCTTTCTCAAGAACAATATTCAATCTGTTTTTCTTCTTTTCAAGAGGCTGACGGTTATTTCCATATACATTCTCAAAATAATTGTAGAAATCATAATCGCTTTCAACCGTAACGGTTCTCTGACCGGGCAGACGGATTATGCTTTTCTGATAATTGTAAAGATTTTCAAAAATATTTTCTTCTATGCCGAGAGAGAGAAGAAAATCATATATTTCATCCCAGAAGGTTTCAAAGTGATAGGCAAGGTCAAGAAAAACGCCTTCCTCAAAATACCAGCCTACGGTGCTGAACAGGTCATTCTGATAATACCATTCGGCTTTAACGGTATCATCCTGCTTCTCTCTTATCGACTCAAAAAGAGAATAGATATACTTTGTATCATCCGAGAAGATGTAATCATAAAGCCTGTTATAAAATTCGTAATAGGGCATATCAAGCTCATACCTTGTATAAACGGCAAAGCAACGAAGCATACCCAGATGATGAAAGCCCTGAAGCACGGCGGAAAATACGTTTGCCTTGACCCAATCCGCCTTGCTCATGGTTGAGGTTTCGACAATGGCATCGTAATATTCCTGAATTCCCTGAAAATTAGGCGAATAGTGCAAGCCCAGGAAAGGAACTCTTTCCCACTTTATGCCGAATTTTTCTTTGTATTCGGGCTGTGCAACGGGTGCGTTACAGTAAACCTGGCAGGTATAAACCGCCATGGAGTTATGCTGACCCGCATCAAGAAGATAGCAGAGTCCGTTACAGAAACTTTCATAGGTTTCGCATGGCAGACCGAGTATAAATTCCGTGTAGGTGGGGATTCCCTCTGCGGAATACCTGGAATTGAGCTTTGTATAGTATTCAACGTCAAGATTTTTTCTGCCGATATTTTCAAGCGTTTCAGGGTTAAGGGACTGGTAAGCAAGAGTTACTCCCTTATCAATTCCGCTGTTGTTGAGAAGCTTGCCGATTTCAAAAACATTTTCGTCACTGTTTTTTGCATAGCAGGGCTTGAAAATTCTGGGATAGCCCGTTTTTTTATTTGTATCAACAACATACTGTGCAATTTCAAGATCTCTCTGAGAAATACCGAAATTGGCATCTGCACAGTAACAGTAGGGTATTTTATGTGCAGATATCCACTCAATCTCCGCTTTTACCCTTTCCATAGGAATATATCGGAGTTTTTCGGTGTAACACCAGTTACAGAAAGCACAGGAATAAGGGCAGCCTCTGTTGGTTTCAAGTATTGCGTGAAATTCCACGTTGGGGAATGCCCGGAAAAAGCCGTCAAAATAACCGTTGAGATAAGGTGACGGCATATCGTCAAGAGGCACGCAGAAGCTTTCCTCCGGAGTTGTGATAATCTCTCCGTTCAGACGAAGAGACGTGTTGGTAAGTGATGAAAAATCACCGCTGTCAACCGCTTTGATGAGGTTTGCAAAGCTCTTTTCACCTTCACCGTGAATAAGGGCATCCACATACGGACATTCTTCAAGAACGGAAGTGTTAAAGGGTATGTTATGACCTCCGAAAACAATGAAGCAATCGGGATATTTTTCCTTTATTTTCTTTGCAAGCACCTTGTTGTATTCCATATTCCACACAAGGCAGGAAAAGCCGAATATAAAGGGATTTTCAATACGTGCCAAAACGTCTTCGGGCTTTTCGCGCATAAAAAACAGCTCACCCAGACGAAATCTGCTTTTAATTTCTTCGTCATTCCACGCATATGCGGCAATACAGCCCGCACCGTATGGCAGGTAAGCAAAATCACAGTATGTTACGTTAAATTGGGAAAGATAAATATTCCGCTTCATCGGTTTTGAGGGTCTCCTAAAACGTTATTATATATACATTTTAAAGTATATCACCGTTATATTTTTTTGTCAAGAAAACGGACTGCTCACAAATGAACAGTCCGTTGTAATTTAACTTGCACTTTTAGGATTTGTAACCTTTGGCGGAGGTGCCATTTTAGCCCTTCTGCTGTTGGGATTGCGTTCAATCAAAGGCTCAGCTTCCTCATTAACGCTTGCCGCAGTTATACACACTCTCTCAACCGTAGGATCGGAGGGAACATCATACATAACCGGCATAAGAACACCCTCTATAATTGAGCGAAGTCCTCTTGCACCCGTTTTCTTTTCAAGTGCTTTTTCGGCAATTGCTTCAAGTGCACTCAAATCAAAATCAAGTTCAACGTCATCAAGCTTAAAAAGCTCCTTATACTGCTTTACAACAGCATTTCTGGGCTTTGTGAGGATTTCAACAAGTGCATCCCTGTCAAGCTCCTGAAGTGTTGTAACAACGGGAAGTCGTCCTACAAGCTCAGGAATAATGCCGAACTTTACAAGGTCCTGCTGAACAACCTTTGCCATGAGATTTTCTTTTGCCGCCTCGGATTTGCTCTTTATCTGTGCACCGAAGCCCAACGCCGTACCCTCTGAACGCTTTTCGATTATCTTTTCGATACCGTCAAAAGCACCGCCGCAGATAAACAGAATGTTTGAGGTGTCAATCTGTATGAACTCCTGCTGAGGATGCTTTCTTCCGCCCTGTGGAGGAACGTTGGCAACCGTTCCTTCAATTATTTTAAGCAATGCCTGCTGAACGCCTTCACCGCTTACGTCTCTTGTAATTGAGGGATTTTCGCTCTTTCTGGCAATCTTATCTATTTCATCAACGTAGATAATGCCTCTCTCTGCACGCTCGATATCGAAATCCGCCGCCTGAATAATTCTGAGCAGAATATTTTCAACGTCTTCGCCTACGTAGCCTGCCTCGGTGAGAGTTGTTGCATCTGCAATGGCAAAGGGAACGTCAAGAATCCTGGCAAGAGTCTGTGCAAGCATAGTTTTACCTACACCTGTGGGGCCAAGCAGAAGAATGTTACTCTTCTGGATTTCAACATCAGTAGCACCTTTGGTGCTGATGCGCTTATAGTGATTATAAACCGCAACACTCAGAGCAATCTTTGCGCTTTCCTGACCGATAACATATTCGTCAAGCTTTGCCTTGATTTCGTGAGGCTTGGGAAGCGATGCGGAATCAAAATCATCGTGGCTGTGAACAGGCTCAGAGTCAATTATTGAACAACAGAGTTCAACACATTCGTTACAGATATATACATTGGGCCCTGCAATAAGCTTATCTACCTGGTCCTGTGTTTTGTGGCAGAATGAGCAGGAAACCTTTCTTTCGTCATCTCTGGGCATCTTTTGCCTCCTGTGTCAGTTTATCTTTTTGCAATCACCTTATCAACAAGGCCGTATTCCATAGCCTCCTGAGCGGTGAGATAATTATCTCTTTCGGTATCTCTTGCAATTTCTTCAATTGATCTGCCTGTATTTTCTGCAAGAATTCTGTTAAGTCTTTCTCTTGTTTTGAGGATGTGGTCCGCAACAATCTTGATTTCAGTTGCCTGACCTCTTGCTCCGCCAAGAGGCTGATGAATCATAATTTCACTGTTGGGAAGCGCAAATCTTTTGCCCTTTGCACCTGATGAAAGCAGGAAGGCGCCCATTGAAGCAGCCATGCCCATACAGATGGTTGATACGTCGCATTTGATATACTGCATAGTATCATAAATAGCCATACCTGCGGTTACGGAACCGCCGGGGCTGTTGATATAAAGACTGATATCCTTTTCGGGGTCCTGACCTTCAAGGTAAAGAAGCTGTGCAACAACAATGCTTGCGGTTGCATCGTTTACCTCATCGGAGAGAACGATAATTCTGTCATTAAGAAGGCGCGAAAAAATATCGTATGAACGCTCGCCTCTGTTAGTCTGTTCAACAACGTACGGTACCAATGCCATAAAAATCAATCCTTTCTCCGCAATTAAGAATAGATAAACCGGCTTTTACACCGGTTTATCCTTATATGCTCATATTTAAGTATAGTTAGAATTTCTGCCGATTATTCAGCTGATTCTTCCTTCTTTTCTGCTGCCTTTTTGGTTGTCTTTTTTGCAGCAGGCTTCTTTGCGGGCTTTGCTTCTTCAGCTTCGCCTTCCTCTGCGGGAGCAGCTTCCTTCTTCTTTGTTGCTCTCTTTGCAGCAGGCTTCTTTGCCTTTGCAGAATCAATTACAACCTTGAATGCATCCTGCTTTACAAGCTCTGCTTCAACTGTTGCTGCGGGAACGAGCTCCTTAATCTTTTCAACATCAAGCTGATACATTTCAGCCATCTTTGCATACTCTGCTTCAACAGCCTCTGCTGATGCGGTAAGACCTTCAAGCTCAATAATCTTTTCAACTGCAAGATCAATCTTAACCTCTGAAACCGCACGTTCCTTCATCTGAGCCTCGAAGGCTGCCTTATCCATACCCATATACATAAGGTATGTATCAACGTCGATACCCTGCTGAGCAAGTCTCTGAGCAAATGAATCAACATCTTCCTTTGCTCTGTTGTCATACATACACTCGGGAATTTCGCCTTCAACGTTTGCAACAAGTGCTTCGATTACAGCATCTTCAAATGCATTCTGAGCACTCTCCTGCTTTCTCTTGAGGATATCTTCCTCAACACCCTTCTTGAGGTCGGCTACTGTTTCGTATTCGCCCATATCCTTTGCGAATTCGTCATCAAGCTCGGGAAGCTCCTTAACCTTGATTTCGTGAAGCTTAATCTTGAACACTGCTGCCTTTGATGCAAGCTCGGGAGCATAAGCCTCGGGGAAGGTAACGTTTACGTCGAATTCTTCGCCGATGCTGTGGCCGATAATCTGCTCCTCAAAGCCGGGGATGAATGAGCCTGAACCGATGGTAAGCTCATACTTTTCAGCCTTGCCGCCTTCAAATGCAGTGCCGTCAACGAAGCCTTCAAAATCGATAACGGTGATATCGCCGTCTTTAACTGCTCTGTCATCAACATTGATGATTCTTGCGCCTCTTTCGAGCATATGCTCGATTTCGTGGTCAACTTCTTCCTTTGCAACCTTTGAGTCAGCCTTTTCTGCTGTGAGACCCTTGTAAGCCTTGAGTGTGATTTCGGGCTTAACGGTTACGTTGAAGGACATTACAACGCCTTCTTCTTTGCTCATTGTTTTAACGTCAAAATCCTTGGGTGAATCAACGGGAACGATGCCTGCTTCTTCGTAAGCAGCCTGAACTGCATCGGGGAATACGATATCAAGTGCATCCTCATAGAATACTTCCTTGCCGTAAAGCTTTTCAATCATCTGAAGAGGAGCCTTACCCTTACGGAAGCCGGGAATCTGAATTGACTTTCTCTGCTTGAGATAAGCCTGCTGAATTGCAGCTCTGAAATCCTCTGCCGCAATAGCGATTTCAACCGAATAAGTGTTGGTTTCTGTCTTGTTTGCTGATACTAAACTCATTTTAGAATTCCTCCAATTCTACTATTACCCGTAGATTATAACAAATAATTCTTTAAATTTCTATACAATTTTATTATTATTTGCATTTTCTTATGTTTAGTTAAATTTTCCGTTTTTTTATGCCGTCTTTTGGTTATATTGACATATTATCAGTATACCAAAGCAGGACAAAACTGCAAAAAGTCGCTTGAAATAAGCGAAAATCTTATGCCGTCCTTCTCGCCGATGAATGCACCCGTATGGGAATATGAATGAAGATGCCCGTAATAACACCTGCTGATTTTTTCTTCAACGAGCACGTTGTATATTTCGTCGCATTTCTGGGTTACGTTAACCGGCGGATAATGAAGAAACACAACGGGTTCAAGCCCTGTTTCTTTTGCGGCGGCTATTGAAGCGCGAAGCCTTCCCGCTTCACGAAGAACAACCTTTTTATCCGCATCCTTTTCCGCATCAAAAAACCATCCTCTTGTTCCGCAGATTGCAAAATCCCCTGCCGTGTAAGCATTGTTATGAAGAATATTGAGGGTTGAAAGAGAATGCTTTTCAAAAAATTCGTCAGCCTTCTTTTTGGTCGCCCACCAGTAATCGTGGTTGCCCTTCAGTATAATCTTTTTTCCGGGCAGAGAATCCAGAAACCTGAAATCCTCAAGACCTTCTTCAAGATTCATACACCAGGATATATCGCCTGCAACAACAACCGTATCACCGTCACGCACCAGTCTGCGCCAATTATTTTCGAGCCGCTTTTCATAATCATCCCAGCCGCCGAAAATATTCATTGACTTGCCCGTAGCAAGAGAAAGATGAGTATCTCCGATTGCAAAAAGTGCCATACGCATATCCTTTCCAAAAATAATTCAATGCAAAACCGTCAATAATACTAATGCGGATTTTTCCGTCATCAAACGAAAGGAGAAACAAGAAATGAACAACGAAATCGGCGCAATTACCTGTTTTGCAAAAAACTGCGTTTACCACAAGGGCAACACATCCTGCACCGCAGGCACAATTGAGGTTGGCAACTCCTCCGCCTGCAAATGCGGCGAAACACAGTGCTCAACCTTCAAGCTCAACGAAAATGCCGTTGGCGAAGCAAGAGGCTGCTGCGATTAAATTCCCAGCATATCGAACACTACGCCGTCCATTTTATCCTTTGAACAGCAGCCGTCAAATCTGACAGCCTTGTTGCGGAGATTTGCAAGCTGTTCAGGGCAGGCTTTGCCTGTTACCTCGGCAAGGCGTTCAACCATTTCAAACTCGTCAAGTCCCTCGGTTCCGCCGGCAACGGCATCAAGCACTGCCGCGCTGAATTTGAAGGGGCTTGCGGTTGAAGCAATTACGGCAGGCGTTGAATCGCCTGTCTTTTCTTTGTAGTCATAGTATACCTTAACGGCAACCGCAGTATGTGTATCGCAAAGATAGCCCTTTTCGTTGAACACCTTCGCTATGGTTTCTTTTGTTTCGGTGTCATCACAGCAGCCTGCCGCAAAAACAGCCTTGATTTCATCAAGAGTTGCACCGTCAACCTCATACTTACCGTCTTCGCTAAGCTGCTTCATCCACTGCTTTACGTTTTCGCTGCCGCTTACGGAGTAAAGAAGTCTTTCGAGGTTGCTTGAAATAAGAATATCCATTGAGGGAGAAATGGTTGTGAAGAAATCACGATTTCTGTCATACACACCTGTTGTAAGGAATTCGGTAAGAACCGAGTTGCTGTTTGAAGCGCAGATAAGCTTCTTCAGGGGCAGACCCATTTCTTTTGCATAGTATGCGGCAAGGATGTTGCCGAAGTTACCTGTGGGAACAACAATATTGATTTCATCACCTGCTTTTATCTCACCGCTTGCAAGCAGATCGCAGTATGCCGAAAAATAGTAAACAATCTGAGGACAGAGTCTGCCCCAGTTGATTGAGTTTGCAGATGAAAATGCCATTGAATTTGCGGCAAGCTTTTCACCGATTGCCTTGTCGGTAAAGATACGCTTGACACCGCTCTGGGCATCGTCAAAGTTACCTTCGATTGCACAGACGGAAACGTTGTTGCCTTCCTGAGTGCACATCTGAAGCTTCTGCATGGGGCTTACGCCGTCGCTGGGATAGAAAACAAGAATCTGAGTATTTTCAACATTCTTGAAGCCCTCAAGCGCAGCCTTGCCCGTGTCGCCCGACGTTGCAACAAGGATAACGATTTTCGTACCCTTTGCAGCCTTACCGCTGGAAACAGTAAGGAGTCTGGGAAGTATCTGAAGCGCCATATCCTTGAATGCGCAGGTAGGACCCTTGAAGAGTTCAAGAATATGCACACCGTCTTCAATCTTTGCAAGAGGAGCAACCTTTGCATCTGAAAAGCCTGTTTCATAAGCACCCTTTACACAGGAATCAACCTCTGCCTCGGTGAAATCGGTAAGAAACAGTGAAAGAATCGATTTTGCTCTGCCGATATAATCAAGCTTCGCAAGCTCCGAAACGGTATCCATCGAAACCTTGGGAAGATTTTCAGGCACGAAAAGTCCGCCTTCCGCAGAAATGCCCTTTGTAATTGCCTGAGAAGCGGTTACCTTGATACCGGTATCTCTTGTGCTTACATAATTCATAATACATCATCCTTTTCGGAAATAGTTTACAATGTTAAAATTATATCATATAAATGCAATTTTGTAAAGTTATTACACTTTACAAACTGATGGTTTCAATTAAAAAATCAAACAATATCAACAATTTTCAAAAAACTCACATTTTGAATGCGTGTAAATTTTCTGTAAAGCCTTTTTACTTTACAAATTTATCAGAATGCATTTTCGATATAGTTTATTTTTCTCAGCTTATCATTGCCGTCAACATACACTTCACACACATCAAAGCGCAGATTTTCTTTGATTTTTGCATATGAAACAAAATTTTTCGCCGCCGCTTCAAGCCTTGCGGTCTTTCCGGTATCAACCGCTTCCATCGGTCTTATTTCGGTTTTTTCATTTCTTGTTTTAACCTCAACAAAACACACGGTACCGTTCTTTCGTGCGATTATGTCAATTTCACCGAAGCGGCAAGTGTAATTCGTGCCCAGAATTTCATAGCTACGGTCTCTGAGCCAGCGTGCGGCATAAAGCTCACCCCAGACACCCGTTTTATTTCTTATCATTTTGACGCACCGATAATTTTGGTAAGGAACGACCTGCGGTGGCATTCCGCAATTCCGTGTGCTTCAATCAATTCATAATGAAGCTTTGTGCCGTAGCCCTTGTGCTTTTCAAACTGATACTGCGGATATTTTTCTGCAATTTCCAGCATAAATCTGTCCCTGCTCACCTTTGCAAGAATAGACGCCGCCGCTATTGAAGGGCTGTTGGCATCACCCTTGATTATGGTTTCGCCGTCAATGGCAAGAGGCGGCATTCTGTTGCCGTCAATAAGTGCGTAATCCGCAGGAACGTCAAGACCTTCAACGGCTTTTCGCATGGCAAGATAGGTTGCCTGAAGAATATTTATTTCATCAATGGTCTTTTCGTCAACGCTTGCCACACACCAGCTTATTGCCTTTTCTTTTATAACATCAAAAAGAGCTTCGCGCTTTTTTTCGGATATTTTCTTGGAATCGTTAAGTCCTTCTATTTCACAGCCCTCGGGCAGAATGACAGCCGCCGCAAAAACGGGACCGGCAAGAGGCCCTCTGCCTGCTTCGTCTACACCGCAAACGGATTTATAGCCCTTTTGCGACGCATTTATTTCATACTGAAAATCCATTTATATCACTCGCTTTATTTAAGAAACTGCTTATCAATAACTTCATTGAGGATATCGTAGAGATACTGAAGGCTGAAATCCGAGGTTTTGCTGAGAACACCGTGCTTTGAAGCAAGCTCCTCGGTATATGCTTCAAGGGGATAAACTCTTATATTTGAGCATCCGTAGCCGAAATGGGTAACAACACCCGAAAACTTAACGTTTTCAAGGGCAATTTCACCTGTCGTATTATTCTTCACAACCTCAAAATTCAGCATACCGCCAAGCATTCTGGGTCCTCTGTTCTGTGCGGAAATAAAGTTTCCCAAAGAGTATGCAACCAGAGTTTTTCTGCCGTCGCGGTTTGTTATATATTCAACAGGCTGAATAACGTGAGGATGAGTGCCTATTATTACGTCGGCGCCCCACATTGCAAGCTTTTCCGCAAGCTCACGCTGAGCATCCGTAGGCTCGTGTGTATATTCATTGCCCCAGTGGGCACTTACAACTACAACATCCGCAACCTCTTTTGCCTTTATGATGCGCTGCTGAAGAAGAGATTCATCCGCCGCACGGACAAGGATAACCTCCGAATCCTCGGGAAGCGAAAGACCGTTTGCCGAATCAGTAAATCCGAGATAAGCAATTCTGACGCCGTTAACCTCATTCATGGGAATGTTGCTCATATCGTCTGAATTGAGATAAGCTCCGCATGTCACGGCATTCTTGCTTTTCCAGAAATTTATTGCAGATATAAGCCCTTTTTCACCGCAGTCAAGAGAATGGTTTGTGGCAATATTGAATACGTCAAAGCCTATTTCGAGCATTTCCTCGCCCACTTCAACGGGCGAATTGAACATAGGATAGCTTGAAACGTTGTGTTCGGTTGAAATTATTGTTTCCTGATTGAGAATTGCCACATCGGGCTCGGCAATATAATCGGCAATTCTTTCATATGCGTCGGTAAAATCATAACCGCCGCTGCTTCTTGCCGCCGCCTGCTCATAAACGGTATCGTGAATAAGGTTATCACCCACGGCAACAAAGCTGACTCTTGAAAACAGCTCCGCCTGCTGAGTTGTTTCACCGTCTGAATTCGGGGCAGCACCCGTGCTTATATCAGGCCGTGAGGAATCCCTTCCGAGAAAAATAACGCCAAGCGCAATTATATCGATAACAATTATCACGGCAAGGAAAATCGACATTCTTTTTTTCATTTTTTCACCTCTGACAAAATCAGTCGAGAGTCAATTTGCCCAGTTTTCCGCTTCTGTATTCATCAAGAAGCATAACCGCGGCTCTTTCCGTATCTGTTTCTCCGCCTTTGATGAGCATTCCCCTCTTTGCTCCGATAAGCTCAAGAAGCTCATAGGGTTCAAGCTCTTCAAAATCGGTAATTTTATATCTTTCTTTAAGTCTGTCGGGATAATTTTTCTGCAAAACAAGTAAGAGCCTTACGGCAATTTCCTGGCTGTCGAGAATTTCATCCTTGACCGAGCCTATAAAAGCAAGCTTGAAACCTACTTCGGGGTCTTCAAACTTGGGCCAGAGTACACCCGGAGTATCGAGAAGTTCAATTCCCGAGCCTATTGCAAACCACTGGTTGCTCCTTGTAACGCCGGGTTTATCCGCAACCTTGGCACGGTTTTTACCTGCCATACGGTTAATGAACGAGGATTTGCCCGTATTGGGAATACCCACAACCATAACTCTGAGGGATTTGCCTGCCATCCCCTTTTCGGTATTCGCCTTTATTTTTTCTTTAAGCACTTCTCTGACCGCAGGCTGAAATTTTTCAAGACCCTTTCCGCTTCTGCAGTCAACAGGCAATGCGGTTACGCCTTTTTCGGCAAGCTCCTTTATTTTGCGGACCGTTGCGTTGGGATCGGCAAGGTCGCATTTATTAAGCAGGACTATTCTGGGCTTTGAGCCTACAATTTCGTCAAGCTCAGGGTTGCGGCTGCTTTCGGGAATGCGGGCATCAACAAGCTCACAAACCGCATCAACCATGGAAAGGCTTTCTTTTATCAATCTTCGGGTTTTTGCCATATGGCCGGGAAACCACTGAACCGTCATTTTTTCATTCATAATTATCCTATTTCAAACTGGCCGAAAGGCACAATTCTGAAAAGTGCCTTTCCCATAATATATTCTTCCCTTATAAATCCGATTCTGTTATCACGGCTGTCCGTAGAGTGATTTCTGTTATCACCCATAACGAAAACACAGCCTTCGGGCACAACCACGGGACCCGTAAAATCTTCCCTGTCCCTTGTGGGGTCCGCAGCGTAAGGTTCATCAAGCTCTTCGCCGTCAATGTAAACTATGCCTTTTTGAAAATCGATATCAACCGTCTGACCCTCTGTTGCGATAATTCGCTTTACAAGCACATCGGGAATAGTTTCGGTTCCGTCGGGCTGGCATGTTACAACAATATCACCGTAAACAGGCTCGGTATAGCCTGCCGTAAGCACGATTCTGTCACCCGTTCTGAGAGTGGGATACATTGAATCGCCCACAACGCCAACGGTTCTGAACAAAATCAAAAACGACAAGCCCACCAACACAACCGCCGATGCCATAACCGAAACGGTATCGTACACAAGCGAAAGTGCGCTTGATTCTTTTTTTGTTTTATCGGACATTGCCGCCACCTCTTTATTCATAATCGTCTATCTTCCAATCACCGGTGGGAAAAAGTCTGAGATAAACCTCACCGAGAATGTATCTTTCATCAACAAAACCGATATGGCTTGACCTGCTGTCAAGCGAATCGCCGCGGTTATCACCCATAAGGAAAACGTGACCCTCGGGCACCGTCACGGGAAATTTCACGTCGTAGCTTAACGTGGTAGGTGAGTTGATATAAGGCTCATTCAGGATTTCACCGTTGACGTAAACGTTGCCTGAGGAAAAATCAATATCAACCGTATCGCCGCCTACCGCAATAACTCTTTTGACAATGGGAACGTTTCTTTCCCACGGCTGAGTGGAGATAACTACGTCTCCCCTGTCAATGCTAAGGCTTAAGCCCGAAACCGCAACCCAATCGCCGTTGCGAAGAGTGGGGAGCATGGAATCGCCCTCAACACCGATAACTCTGAACACAAGGCAGAATACAATAAAAGCCGCAATAACCGCACCCTTGAGCGAATCAACAACGTCATAAAGAAACGTCATACCCGACGGCGCCTTCGGCTCCTGCTGTGTGAATTCAACCGTGAATTCTTCCGTTCTGCGCATTATGTTCTCCTTTCCGCACAAAAGAATGCAAATCTAAAGTAATTAATTAATAGAGATAACATTAAAGGTGTAACAACCAAAAATTGTTACACCCTCATCAAGCCGATTATCTGATCTGTTCCTTAACCTTTGCAGCCTTACCAACTCTGTTTCTGAGGTAGTAGAGCTTGCTTCTGCGAACACGACCGTGTCTGATTACTTCAACCTTAGCAACGTTAGGTGAGTGAACGGGGAATACCCTTTCAACGCCTACGCCGTAAGATACACGGCGAACAGTGAAGGTTGCTGAAACGCCTGAACCCTTCATAGCGATTACTGTACCTTCAAAAGCCTGAATTCTTTCTTTGTCGCCTTCACGAATCTTAACCGATACCTTTACGGTATCACCGACTTCGATTGCAGGCACTTCGGATTTGAGTGAATCCTGTGCGATGAGTTTGAGTGCATCCATTGTAATTTCCTCCGATTTTTTCAGAAGTTCGTAACTGCCCTTACTCTGCAGAAAGAGGAACGTCCGCTTTAATGTTATTGGCATTAAACCCCGTCTTTGAATACAAATATTCTAATGACGGCACAAATGCGAGTAATATGATAACACAACATTTTAAAGATTGCAAGTGTTTTTTTGCCGTTTTCACATATTTTTTATATTTTGATAAATATGCACCAAAAACACGGTTATAATCCTCTCTGCATCATTCAAAAATGCTCAAATTCTCCTGCAAAAGCTTCGTTCTGACTATAACGGTGTTCTCTGTTTCTGCACCAAACTGCGACAAAAGCGCACTGAGAAGCAGCTCGGCGTTGAGATTTACGGTGTTGCCTGCCGCAAGAATCGTTGTAATAAAGACCTCGTTGCCCTTTGCTTCAGCCTCAAATTTACGCACCATCTCACAAAGATTAACGGTTTTTATACCTCTTTTGCTTCGCTTTTCAGCGTTAAGCACACCGCCTTCAATCAAAGAAGCGGCACCCAAAGCAAAGCCCTGCGCCTCACCCTCGTTTGCAAATTCCGCAATAATTTCGTATTCTGCCGCAGCAATGGCATTGGGCTTACACTCAGGCTTTGCAACGTCAATAATTTCAATGCCCTCGGGCATAACCGCATTAAGCCTTTTCTTGATTTCTCCGAAGGACATTTCACCTTCAATTCTGATATCAAGAGGCTCTCTCATACCCACCTGTCCCAAAGGCAGAGGCATAAGAAACGTCATATACGGATGGGGATTGAAGCCCTCGGTATACCAGAGAGGAATTTCCGCACGTCTTACGGCGCGGGTCATACAGCGGTTCATATCGAGATGGGAGATATAAACCGCAAGACCGTCTTTCTTAAACCACAGTCTTACCGATTTCATCACACACACCTCCGTTAAGCTTATTCGCACCGCAGCCTGCACATTTTTCGCGGCAGCAGGCGGTGGTTTCGCCCTTGTGGGCTTTCTTATTCTCATTTACAAGGAACTTCTTCGTTACGCCGTAATCCATATGGTCCCAGGGCAGAATCTCGTCATATTCACGGCGTCTTGCAGTATAGAAATACGGGTCAATTCCGTTTTCGGCAAAGCTTTCTTCCCACATATCGGGTTTCAGACATTCAGCCCAGCCGTCAAACTTACAGCCCTTTCTCCAGGCGGTTTCGATTACGTCGGCAAGGCGTCTGTCACCTCTTGCAAACACGCCCTCAAGGAAACTTGTCCAGGGTACGTGGCGCGACACGTTGACCTTTCTTGTTTTAACGCAGGAAACGAGATAATTCTGTTTTTCGATAAGCACGTCGGGCTTATCCTGCGGCTCCCACTGGAAGGGAGTAAAAGGCTTTGGCACAAGCGAAGCTACGCTTATGCTTACGCTGACACTCTTGCCCTTGGGTTTATCGGGATTTTTGTAATACTCATCAACAACCGCCTGCGCAAGATTGGCAATACCCTCAATATCTTCCTCTGTTTCGGTAGGCAGACCGATCATAAAATAAAGCTTCACCGCAGTCCAACCTCCCGAAAAAGCCTGTGCGGCAGTTGTAAGCACTTCTTTCTCGGTAATATTCTTGTTGATTACATCGCGAAGACGCTGTGTGCCTGCTTCGGGCGCAAAGGTAAGACCGCTTCTTCTGACAGCGTTAAGCTTTTCCATAAGCTCCTTGGGGAAGTTATCCGCCCTCAGAGAAGGAAGCGCAATATTTATTTTTTCTTCTATCGTCCAGGGAAGCATATTGGTTATCAGCTTTTCAAGACCCTTGTAATCGCTGGTGCTCAATGAGCAAAGTGAAATTTCATCGTAACCCGTACTGTCACAGATCGCCTTACACTGAGCCTCAACAACCTCGGGAGATTTTCTTCTGAGAGGTCTGTTGAGGAAGCCTGCCTGACAGAATC
The DNA here is from genome assembly GCA_017548045.1 of Clostridia bacterium. Classification (GTDB taxonomy): domain Bacteria; phylum Bacillota; class Clostridia; order Oscillospirales; family Acutalibacteraceae; genus CAG-177. The sequence goes on from JAFYNR010000022.1 coordinate 69,139, forward strand.
TGCAGCCGCGGATACATCCTCTGAAAATTTCAACGGTTGTTCTGTCGTGAACAACTTCAAGGAAGGGAACAACGAATTCGGACGGCGAAAACATTGAATCAAGGTCTGCAACGTTGCGTTTTTCAACCTTTTCGGGTGCACCGCAGGTAGGGTTAACCGACTTTACGGTGTTATCTTCATTGTATTCAACCTCATAAAGTGACGGTACATAAACGCCCTTTATCTGTGCCGCCGCCTGCAGAAACTCCTGCTTTGAGGCGCCCTTAGCCTTGTATTCTTTGAGCAAATCAATAAGCTCGTTTGTTACTTCCTCGCCGTCGCCCGGCAGGGTTATATCGAAAAATTCAGCCATAGGCTCCGCATTGCAGACACAGGCACCGCCTGCAATAACAACAGGCGTAAGTGAAGTTCTGTCCTTCGACCTGAGAGGAAGTCCTGCAAGGTCAAGCATATTGAGCACGTTGGTATAGCTCAGCTCATACTGCATCGTAAAACCGAGAATATCAAAGTTGCGGATTTCATCTCCGCTTTCAAGGCCGTAAAGCAGAATATCGTTCTCTCTCATTACGGCTTCCATATCGGTCCAGGGTGCAAAAACCCTTTCGCACCAGGCATCTTCCCTCGCATTGACAAGAGAATAAAGAATCTTCATTCCCAGATGCGACATACCTATTTCGTAGGTATCGGGGAAACAGAATGCATAACGGATATCAACCTTTGATTTATCCTTGACAACGCTGTTAAGTTCGCCGCCGGTGTATCTGCCGGGCTTCTGAACCTTGAGCAAAAATTTTTCAAGCTTTTTCGGATACATAAGATTTCTCCCAAATTAAAGTTATCTTATTAATAATATCATAACTTTCAAAAAAAATCCATACTTTTCTCTTTTTTATATACGGCCGCCGCAAGGTAACCTGAAACGGCAAGCAGTGTTACGTTACCTGTTTTCAAAAGCAAAGTAACGCCTGCGGTAACCATAGGCACAATAAAGAGGCAGGAAACACCGAAGCATATCTTTTCGCATATTTCGGAATCCGTTATGCGTTCAAGAAAAAATTTCAGAATATTGCCGCCGTCAAGAGGCTGACAGGGCAAAAGATTGAACAGCCCCACACAAAGGCTTATGACAGCCGCCGTTTTTATGTCTTCCGTGCCGCCAAAGACAAAAAGCAGGGCCGACAAAGCAAAATTTGCCGTCGGTCCCGAAGCGTAAATTATAATTTCCCCAATGCTTTTTATTCCCGATGCACCTGATCTTTCAAGCTTTACTCCGTAGAAAGAAAGCTCTATGAGTTTAGGCTTTTCACCGAAAAGAAGCAGAGCAGTTATATGCCCCAGCTCGTGAATTATACAGCAAAATAACGCCGTTGCACACAAGCCGCTTTCGTCAACAATCAGGGTCAGAGTTACTGCCGTCGCAAAGGAAATGTTTATTCTCAGAACGGTTTCGCCGAGCTTAACCCTCATTGCCGTTATCGGGATAAAGCAGACTTGCGGGATTAACCCTTACTCCGTTTATCCTTACTTCAAAATGAAGATGAGGACCCGTTGACCAGCCCGTTGACCCCACAAGGCCTACGGTTTCACCCTGCCTTATGACTGCACCTTTGCTTACGTATATCTCGGAAAGATGGCAGTAATACGTCTGAAAATTCTCGGAATGCTCCATAAGAATGTAATTCCCCCACACGTCGCTGCTGCCCGTTTCGATTATTTTTCCGTAAAAAGATGCCGCAACGGGTGTGCCCTCGTCGGCGGCAAGGTCAATGCCCGTATGAAAGCCGTATTTGCCCGAAACAGGGTTTGTTCTGTAACCGAATTCGGAGGTTATTCTCGCATTCTGCACGGGAACAACGGGAGAAACGCTCACGTAATAGGGTGCAAAGGACGTGCCCTTTGCCGCTTCCTTCACCTGAATATCTTCGCCGCCCGACCCTTCACTGACTATTTCGCCAACCGCAACGGTTTCACCCGTTTCATCACCCGTCACTTCAAAAGACTCAACGGTGTATTCACCCGACGATGCAGATAATATATCCGCTCCCGAAAAGACATTTCCAGCCGCATTTTTTATATCCTGTGCAAACTCCCCCGCCGTCATATCCCTTAGCATAATTTCGGCGTAATCTTCCTTGATTTTTTCAAAAAACGAAGGACTTATTTTTGATGCAATAAAAATTCCGGATACGATAAGTCCGCAGATAAGGCACTGCAGAAGCATAAGCCTTACAAGGTAATCGGTTTTATTTTTTGGTTTTTTTCTGTTCCATTCCGTATCATCATCAATTCTGAATTTATTTCTGTATTCGTCACGTTCAAGACGTTTTGAGGTGTATTCGAAATTCTCCATAGCAATCCTCCGACTTGTTTTCATCGTTTGATTATATGAATTCCGGAAAAAATATATGACAAAACCCCGACCGAAGCCGGGGTTACCGTATCTATTCTTCAGCTATTATACGCCAATAATCGTAGGAATAAATTTTTGTAAGACGTTTTTCGGTTTCGCTTATACTTTTGAAAAAATCCTTATTGAATTCTCCGTCCGGGTCTGCATACATTCCCCAGGCGGAAGCCTCGTTCACGCTCGGATAATACTTATCCCAAAGCAGAGCGCTGCCTTTTTTATCCTTATTGTAGTTAAGGTATCTTGCATCCTCACGCAAGGAATCTCTCACTTTTTTATAGTCGTGTGAAAGCTCTGCAAGTTCATCCTGCGAAGCCGCACCGAGAGAATAATAATCTGCCCTCAATCTGATGCTTTGCAGAGTCGAAATGTATTTTGATATCCGCTTTGCAAGCTGTAAATCGCTGAGCTTTTCAAGACGTGTTTCCATATTACCACTCATCACTTTCGTCAATCAGCACTGCGTGGGCACATCTTATTCCGTCAACCGCCGCAGATACTATTCCGCCTGCATAGCCTGCACCCTCACCGCAGGGATAAAGACCTCTTATATTGGCCTGATAAAGCTCGTCGCGGAGAATTCTTACAGGCGAGGATGAACGGGTTTCGGGAGCCGTCAGCACACCGTCGGGAAGTGCAAAGCCGTTAAGGCTTCTGTCCATCTTCACAATAGCCTGCGCCATAACATCCGTCACCTTTTCAGGCAACACCTTGCGGATATCGCCGGGAGTTACACCTGTTGCACAGGTAGGCTTTACGTAAGAAAGCTTCTTTGAAGGTGTGTTATTGAGAAAATCGCCTATTTTCTGGCAAGGTGCGGCATAATCACCGCCGCCAAGCTCAAATGCGGTTTTCTCAATTTTACGCTGAAGCTCAATGCCTGCAAGAGGATGATCGCTGCCGAAATGCTCGGGCTCAATTCCCACAAGCAATGCAGCATTGGAGTTTTCTCCGTCACGGGCATATTCACTCATACCGTTGACAACAACGTGGCCTTCCTCGGAAGCGGCGGCAACGACCGTACCGCCCGGGCACATACAGAAAGTGTATGCACCTCTGCCGTGATCGGGATGGCAGGCAAGCTTATAGTTTGCGGCACCCAATGCAGGATGCCCTGCGAATGAGCCGTACTGCGCTTTATCTATCATTTCACGGGGATGCTCAATTCTCACACCAACGGAAAAAGGCTTCTGAATTATCGTTACACCCTTTTTATACAGCATTTCAACCGTATCTCTTGCGGAATGGCCTATACAGAGAAGAAGCGTATCCGCTTCAATATCTTCAACACTGCCGTCGGGATTTCGGCAGGTTACGCCTTGAATGACACCGTTTGCAATGATTATATCCGTCAGCTTACATCCGAAACGCACTTCACCGCCGAGGGAAATAATTTCTTCTCTGAAAGCTTTTACAACGGCACCCAGTCTGTCCGTACCGATATGAGGTGTTGAAGAATATGCTATTTCAGCAGGTGCACCGTGAAGAACAAGCTCATCAACAACCTTTCTGCAAAGTGGGTCCTTTATGCCTGTTGTCAGCTTACCGTCGGAAAACGTGCCTGCACCGCCTTCGCCGAACTGAACGTTGCTTTCGGTGTTGAGCTTACGGGTAAGCCAGAACGAATTTACGTCCCCGGTTCTTGTATCAACATCCGCGCCACGCTCAATAACGAGAGGTCTGAAGCCTGCCCTGGCAAGAATAAGCGCCGCAAAAAATCCTGCGGGACCGAAGCCTGCAATAACAGGTCTTAAGGTACTTGTTCTTCTGATTTCGGGCATTTCATATTTATATTCAGCCACAGACTCAACCTTCGGATTTCTTGCGTGTGCAATAACCGCCGCTTCATCCGAATCAACTTCAACATTCACATTGTACACAAAATGAACATTATCTTTTTTTCTTGAATCCACAGCCTTTTTGGCAATTTGCAGAGATACAATTTTATTTTCTTTGCATCTGAGCGCTTTTGCCGCAGCTCTGCGAAGCTCACATTCATCACTGCCGAGAGGAAGCTTTATTTCGTTAATTCTTATCATATGTTTTTCTCCGTTTAAGGTTTTATTTCAGCTCGCCTGCCAGCATTCCCGATGCCCAAGCCCATTGCAGATTAAAGCCTCCGCAGCCGCCGTCAACATCAATTATTTCACCGGCAAGGTAAAGATTTTTGCAGATTTTCGATTCCATTGTTTTCTCATTTATTTCCTCGGTTTTTATACCGCCGCTTGTTACCTGAGCGTTCAGAAATCCTCTTGTTCCCGTTATTTCGAGAGAGAAATTCTTAATTTTTTCAGCAACACGGCGCAAATCCTTATCATTGAGTTCAGAAATAAGCCTCTCCGCACTGTAAAGGTTACAGGCTTTACAAACGGCAATTCCAACGGCTTTCGGAAGAATTCCCGTCAACAGATTGTCAATTCCGCAGAAACCCTTGATTTTATTGAGGTTTTTAAGATAATCAAGAAGTTCATTATATGACATATCAGGTAAAAAGTCTATCATTGTAAAGGGATTGTACTTTACGGAATTGATATATTTCTGAGCAGGTGCGGCAAGCTCCATTGCCGCTATACCCGACAGTCCGTACTCCGTAAAAAGGATTTCTCCCTGAGTTTTCGCAAGGTTTTTTTCACCCTTGAGAGTAAGCACTGCGTTTCTTACTCTCATACCCTTCATCGGCTTTGTGATTTCGGGTTTTGAATTCAACGGAACCAGTGCGGGCACTGTTTCGGTAACCGTGTGTCCCAGCTTTTTTGCAAGCTCAAAGCCACTTCCGTCCGACCCTTGAGGCGCCGAAGATTTTCCGCCTGCCGCAAGAACAAGTTTTTTGCAGAAAATATTACCGTTGATGATAAATCCGCCATCGGATTTTTTTATATCCGTTACGGGCGTATCGCATACCGTATTGATATTGAGCTTATCAAGTTCAAACCTCAACGCATCCACAACCGATGCCGCCATATTACTTTCGGGATATACTCTGCCGCAGGAATCCGAATAGGTAAGCAATCCCATCGAAGCAAAAAACTCAACAATTTTATTCGGATTATACGTGTTTATGGCAAAGGATGCAAAGCCCTTGTTCACGTACCCGTGGTCAAGAGCGTAAAGGTTAGTTATGTTGCACTTGCCGTTGCCCGTTGCAAGAAGCTTTTTGCCCGTTCTGGGCAGTTTTTCAATAACAGCAATATCAAGCGACGGATTAAGCCGTTTTGCGTTTATGGCGGCGGCAAGCCCTGCCGAGCAACCGCCGACAACCGCCAAATCGTATTTTCTCATCTGAACAGCATCCTTTTGTGACACATAAAATTCCATTATGTATTCTAACAATTTGCGCCTTAATTGTCAATGCATATCCGTTGACATTTCGTAATTATAATGTTATTATTATTTATCATTGGTTAAAATGGAGAAGAATATGCTTGAATTTGTTCTGAGAATTTCGCACTATTCACTGCCCGTGCTTGCGGTTGCGGTGCTGCTTCTCTGCCTTTCTCCCCTGCTCAAGCGCAAACCGCCGTCATTGGGCAAGGCGAGGCTTATAAACGCTTCGGGCGGCGACGAATATCCGCTTGTCAGCCGCGAAACCTCAATAGGAAGCCACAAAAACTGCGATATTATTTTTGACTCTGCCGACATTTCACGGGTATGTGCGGTTATTATATGCGCAAAAAGCGGCTGGTACATAACAAAGGTGAAATCCGCAACGGAAGTTAAAGTCAACGGAAAAGTTCTCGAAAAGAAAGAGCTTCTCAAAACAAACGATAAAATATCCTTCGGCAATATAACGCTTATTTTTGATAACAAACAGGGATAACACATGACTGATAAAACAAAAATCATAAAACTCGATAACGGTCTGCGAATCGCAATCTGCAAATCGGAGTACGCAAAAACCTGCTCAATGGGTATATGGGTTGCAAGCGGCTCCTGCTATGAAACACCCGAAACCGCAGGCACCTCACACTTCATTGAACACATGCTTTTCAGAGGCACAAACAAGCGCTCCGCACTTGACATTGCCGTTGAAATGGATGAAATCGGCGGTGTCATCAACGCATACACCGCAAAAGAAATGACCTGCTTTTATGCACACACGCTTACGGAGCATATGCCGAAGGCTCTCGATATCATTTGCGATATGGTTACCGATCCAAGGCTTTCTCCCGAAGACGTTGAACTTGAAAAAGGGGTAATCAAAGAAGAAATCGCAATGTATGAGGACAGCCCCGAGGATTTATGCGCCGACACTTTTTACGAAAACATCTGGTCGGACAGTATGCTGGGAAGCAATATTCTGGGCACTCCCGAAACGGTTGATTCCATAACGGCAGAAAAACTGCGTGACCATATGGCACGGTTTTACGTTCCCGAAAGAACGGTCATAAGCTTCAGCGGTAATTTTGATGAAGAAAAAGCCGTTGAAATATGCAGGAACTATTTTTCGTCTCAGATAAATACGGGCTTTGAAATTACACCTGTTCCCGCTGAATACAAGCCGGGAATAACGGTTGTAAAAAAAGATTTTATGCAGAATCAGCTTATTCTGGGATTTCCGGGAATATCTCTGACCGATAAAAGGCGCCATACGGTTTCGCTTATATCGTCAATACTCGGTTCGGCTTCATCATCAAGGCTTTTCCAGCGTATCAGAGAAGAATTAGGGCTTGTGTATTCGGTTGATACCGCCGGTGTATCGCATCTTGATACGGGTGTATTCATCGTATGTATGGGTCTGAGCAAAAGCTCTGAGAAAAAAGCTATATCAGAAGCACTGAAAATCATTGCAGACTTTCCCGGAAGCGTCACCGAAAAAGAGCTTGAACGTGCGAAAGAACAAATCGTTGCAAGTTTTGTGATGGGGCTTGAAAGTGTTTCTTCAGTTGCTTCAAGAAACGGCAGAAACGTGCTTCTTTACGGAAAAATCGTTTCTGAGGATGAGGTTATTAAAAAAATCCGTGCGGTAACTCTTGAGGAGTTAAAAGAAACCGCTTCGGAAATACTTGATATTTCAAAAATTTCGCTGTGTGCCGCAGGCAAAACATCAGCAAAAAACACATACAGGCAAATACTGAATTCTTACAAAGGTGAATGATATGCTCAACAAAAAAGACATAAAAAGAATAGTTGTCAAGGTAGGCACCTCCACTCTTACCTATGACACGGGAAAAATAAACCTCCGCAGAATGTCAAAGCTGGCTCAGGTGCTCAGTGACCTGAAAAATGCAGGCATCGAAATCGCCCTTGTGACCTCCGGTGCAATCGGAGTAGGTGTAGGTAAGCTGGGTCTTAAAGAAAGACCTCAGGATACCCCCGGCAGACAGGCGGCGGCAACGGTGGGTCAATGCGAGCTGATGTTTCTTTATGACAAATTCTTCGGTGAATACGGCAATATAACAGGTCAGCTTCTTGTCACAAAGGATGACTTTGAGGATAAGGAACGCCACCGCAATCTTCACAACTCGTTTATGAAGCTTTTCGAATACGGCGCAATTCCCGTAATCAACGAAAACGACAGTGTTGCCGTTGATGAAATCGTATTCGGTGATAATGACAGTCTTTCCGCACACGTCGCAAAAATCGTTGATGCGGATACGCTTATCATTCTCACGGATATTGACGGTCTGTTCAGTGCCAACCCCCGTGAAGATGAAAATGCCGTGCTTATTCACTGCGTTGACGAAATAACCGACGATATTCTTGCCCTTGCAGGCGGAAGCGGAACAAGCAGAGGCACAGGCGGAATGATAACCAAGCTTCACGCCGCACAGATTGCAACCGAAGCGGGTATCGACACCGTTGTTATGAACGGATCTGATCCCGAAGAAATCTACAAACTTCTTGACGGCAGACAGATCGGCACTCTTTTCAAGGCAAAAGGAGAATAAAAATGAACACAATGACTGATATAGGTGCGCGCTCAAAAGCGGCACAGAAAATGCTTGCAAAAGCAGGCGGAGCAGTGATCGATAAGGCACTCAATTCGATTGCCGCCGCACTGGAGAAAAACGCACAGTATATTCTTGAAGAAAACGCAAAGGACATCAGAGCCGCCAGAGATGCAGATATTTCGGAGGCTATGATTGACAGACTCACTCTTACTCAGGTAAGAATTTCGGGTATGGCTGACGGTATGCGTCAGGTTGCCGCAAGCGAAAATCCCGTGGGCAAGGTGCTTTGGGGCGAAACCAGACCCAACGGCCTTAAAATTGAAAAAATCTGCGTACCCATAGGTGTTATTGCGGTTATTTTTGAAGCAAGACCCAACGTTACCGCAGACGCCGCCGCCATTTGCCTTAAAGCAGGCAATTCCGTTATCCTCAAGGGCGGCAAGGAAGCAATAAATTCAAACAAGGCGGTTGCACAGGTTATGCGCAACGCCCTTGCAGAATCGGGTCTGCCCGAGGACTGCATTATCCTTATTGAGAATATTTCAAGAGAAGCCGCAACAGAGCTTATGCGTCTTAACGGCTACGTTGACCTGCTTATCCCCAGAGGCGGTGCAGGGCTTATCCGCTCCGTTGTTGAAAATGCAACCGTGCCCGTAATCGAAACAGGCGTAGGCAACTGCCACGTTTACGTTGATGCAGATGCGGATATCGATATGGCGGCTGAAATCGTTGCAAATGCAAAGGCCTCCCGTGTATCGGTATGCAACGCCTGCGAGGGTCTGCTTATTCACCGTGACATTGCGGAAACCGCACTTATTGCAATCGGAGATAAACTCCGAGAAAAGAACGTTGAAATCCGCGGCGATGAGGTGGTTTGCGAAATACTTCCCTATGCGCTTGCCGCAACCAACGAGGATTGGGCAACGGAATACCTTGACTATAAAATCAGCGTAAAGGTTGTTGATGATATCGACGAGGCAATATCTCATATTTCACAGTACGGAACAGGGCACAGCGAAGCCATTATCACTGACAGCTATGCCGCCGCAGAAAAGTTCAAGGCTGAGGTTGATGCGGCAGCGGTTTATGTGAATGCATCAACAAGATTTACCGACGGCGGTGAATTCGGCTTCGGTGCGGAGATAGGAATTTCCACTCAGAAGCTTCACGCAAGAGGCCCTCTGGGCATCGCACATATGGTAAGCTCAAAATATGTTATCAGCGGCAACGGCCAGGTAAGATAACGGGGAGGTAATTATATGGCAAAGGCAAAAAAGAATAAACTTGCGTTCCCCGTAGGTATCATTGCGGCTGTTCTTGCGGTTATCGGTCTTATAACCGTTATCAGATTTTCTGCGGATACCGTAAAAAATCTTGCAGATAATTCAGCCGAAAAAGCAGAATTTGAAAAGCTGCTTACTCCTGTTGTAATGTTTGACCCCGACCCCTTTGATGACCTTACTCAGGCAGATGTTTCACAGCTTCTCAACAGTGCTGTGTGGGCGCTGCTTATGAGCGATGAGGGTGCAGATAAATATCCTTACTCCGAGGGTGAAAACATCGGTATTATCGTTCCTCAGGCAGATATTGAAAAATACTTTACGGGGCTTTTCGGCAACGAAATTGACATTGCATCAATGCACTCATCTCTGGATATGAGCGAATACGATATTTCGTATGATGCAGCACTCAAAAGTTATATTCTCCCCATTACGGGTATCGAATCCGCATATACTCCCAAAGTATATGACATTGAAAAACAAGGCAGCTCTCTTATCCTCAGTGTAGGATATATCGGCAACAAAGCGTGGGTTCAGGTTGCCGACGGCGAATTTGCCGCACCCGAGCCCGATAAATTTATGAAAATCACTCTTCGCGAAAGAGATGGCGGAAGATATATTTCATCCATTCAGGCTACGGATGTTCAGGAAGTTATCGGCACAACACAGCGCCGTGAAAATCCCACGGAAATCACAACGCTGCCCGTTGAAACCGAATCAACAACCGCACCTCTCACAACTGCCGTTCCCGTAACGGATGAGGACGGTGAAGAGGTTACCGACGAAAACGGCGATACGGTTACGGAATACGTTACCGTTGCGGCTGAATCAACAACGGAAACTGACTCCGCCTCAAGCAGTGAAGAAACAACGGAAGAAGAATAAAATGAAGAACTACGATAAACACTCAAAATCCCTTGAATTTGACAAGGTGCTTGAAAGGCTTGCGGATTTTACAGGCTGTGACGATGCAAGATACGAAGCAACACATCTCAAGCCCGAAAGCAATCTTGAGCTTGCAAGGGCATTGCTTAACCAGACTGTTGATGCACATATGCTGCTGGCAAGGTTCGGCGGCCCATCATTCGGCGGATTAAAGAACGTCAACAACGCACTCAGCCGTGCAAACGCAGGCAGTGTTCTCAACACAAGAGAACTGCTGGATATCGGTGGTGTGCTGAGGGTTATACGCACACTTTCGCAGTGGAGGGCATCGAATTCGGGAGTGCAGACCGTGCTTGATCCCCTTTTCAATGCACTTGTACCCAACAAATTTCTTGAATCCGCTATTTTCAATGCAATAATATCCGAAGAAGAAATTTCGGATAATGCATCTCCCACTCTCAAGGATATCAGACGAAAAATCCGCGTTCAGGAGTCAAAGGTCAGAGAACAGCTTGATAAATTTTCACGTTCTCAGGCAAATTCCAAATTCCTGCAGGAAAATATCATTACACAGCGCAACGGCAGATACGTTGTACCCGTCAAGAGCGAACACCGAAACGAGGTTGCTGGTCTTGTGCACGATACTTCATCAAGCGGTGCAACCGTATTTATTGAGCCTATGGCGGTTGTTGAGGCAAACAACGAAATCCGTGTGCTGCAGACAAAAGAACGTGAAGAAATCGAAAGAATCCTCAGCGAGCTTTCTGCAAGCGCAGGCGATTTTTTGCAAAGCATAAAAAACAGCTACGAATGTGCCGTTGAACTTAATCTTATTTTTGCAAAGGCTCAGTATGCATACAAAATAAAGGCTGCTCCCCCTGTACTCAACGATAAGGGAATTATCAACCTGAGGTCGGCAAGACATCCGCTGATTGACCCGAAAAAGGTAGTTCCCGTTGACATCATGCTGGGTAAGGACTTTGATACACTTGTTATCACAGGCCCCAACACCGGCGGTAAAACCGTTTCGATTAAAACAATCGGTCTGCTTTCAATGATGGCAATGTGCGGTCTTATGATACCTGCCGGTGACAGAAGCGAAATATCCGTATTTGATAAAATCCTTTCGGATATAGGCGATGAACAGTCCATCGAGCAGTCACTTTCTACCTTCTCCGCACATATGACAAACATCATCAGCATTTTTGAAGATGCTGATGACAGCAGTCTTATCCTTATTGACGAATTGGGCGCAGGCACCGACCCTGTTGAAGGTGCGGCACTTGCAATTTCAATTCTTGAAGCCCTTCATTTCAAGGGTGCAAAGATTGCCGCAACAACTCACTATGCCGAGCTTAAAGCGTATGCTCTTGAAACTCCGAGAGTTGAAAACGGCTGCTGTGAATTTGACGTTGCAACTCTCCGACCCACCTACCGCCTTCTTATCGGTGTGCCCGGCAAATCAAACGCTCTCGCCATAAGCGAAAAGCTTGGTCTTGATATTTCCGTAATCAATCGCGCTCAGGACCTTGTTTCAAGCGAAAACAAAGCATTTGAAAACGTTGTTGACCGTCTTGAGGATACTCGCCGCCGTATGGAGGATGAATACGAGAGGGCAAAACAGCTTTCTGAAAAAGCAGAAAAAGAAAGAGCTGAGGCAGAAAAAATCAAGGCTGACGCACAGAAGCTCCGCGAAAAAGAAATGGAAAATGCCCGTTCTCAGGCACTGCGTGTTGTTGAGCAGGCAAAGCGTGAGGCTTACACTCTGCTTCAGGAGCTTGATAAGCTGAAAAAGGAACAACAAAAAACCAAGGATGCGGCAGAGCTTGCAAGGCGAGCCAAATCGCTCGTCAAAAAAGGCATTGAATCCATCGACTCAGCCGCCGACCCCATTATCGGCATTGAGGATGACGATAAGGATTACGTTCTTCCCCGTGCACTCGTTACGGGTGATACCGTTATAATCCGTGATATCGGCAAAACGGCAAAGGTGCTTTCCCCTGCGGACAAAAACGGCAACGTTGAAGTGCAGGCAGGTTCAATAAAAACAAGAGTCAAGCTTGCCAACCTGAAACTTTGCGAAAATGCACCCAAAAAGCAGGAGAAAAAATCAACCGTCAGACTTCAGGGGGAAAGCAGGCTGAATATGGCGGCATCAACAAGGCTTGATCTTCGCGGTATGACCGTTGACGAATGTCTTATTGAGCTTGACAGATTTATCGATCAGGGGCTTCGCACGGGACTTAACGAATTCACCGTCGTTCACGGCAAGGGAACGGGTGCATTACGCACCGCCGTTACCCGTTATCTCAAGGCTTCGCCCTACGTAAAAACCAGCAGATTGGGTCTTTACGGCGAAGGTGAGGACGGCGTCACAATCGTTACTCTGAAATAAACTGTAAAGGTATCAGCCTTTACAAAAATAATATTTTTCGGCGCACAAAAAGTTTTCCACTTTTTATATGTGAAAAAGTGGATATATCTTGTGCTTCAAGCCCGATTTTTCCACAATTTATAGTTTTCTCCCCTTGGTTTTGGGGATTTTCGTGAGAAAAAGGTGGAAAACCCCTGTAAATGTGGTTAAATTTATGCTTGACATTCCATTTTATTTTTAGTATAATAGCCACCTGTAAAGCACAATAACTTTACAGGTGGCAAGTTTTCGGCACAAAAATCCGATACACTTAAATCAGAGAAAGGAGAGCTCGGAATGGCAAAGAATTATGAAATGGCAGTGCTGATTGATTTCTACGGCGAAATGCTGACGGCAAAGCAGCGTGACTTTCTGGAATATTACTATAACGACGACCTCTCTCTCTCCGAAATAGCGGAAAATGAAGGCATAACCCGTCAAGGTGTGCGCGATGCAATCAAGAGAGCTGAAACTCAGCTTATCGAAATGGAATCACGTCTGGGCGTTGCAAGACGCTTTGAGGATATGCGCCGCAGTGTTGATGAAATCATTGAATGTTCAACCCAGATTTCGGAATATAATCTGCGCCACAGCCTTTCAAAAGAAATCAACGATTACAGCGTCAGAATCAAGGTTGCCGCAATGGCACTTCTTGAAAGCTGATAAATCCGTTCTGCATACATTAATAATAAAGGAGTGAATCATTTGGCATTTGAAGGACTTTCAGACAGACTTGAATCTGCGTTCAAAAATCTTCGCAGCAAGGGCAGTCTTACCGAAGCGGACGTAAGAAGCGCAATGCGTGAGGTTCGTATGGCACTGCTTGAAGCTGACGTTAACTATAAAGTTGCCAAGGATTTCACAAACACTGTAACCGAAAAAGCAATCGGCGAAAAGGTTATGGAAAGCCTTACCCCCTCTCAGATGGTTATCAAAATCGTTAAAGAGGAGCTTGTAAGCCTTATGGGCGGAACTCAGAGCCGCCTTGCTTATGCAAGCCATCCGCCTACGGTTATTCTTATGTGCGGACTTCAGGGTTCAGGTAAAACAACTCACTGTGCAAAGCTTGCACTTATGCTTAAAAAGCAGAATCACAGACCTCTGCTTGTAGCCTGCGATATTTACAGACCCGCCGCAATCAAGCAGCTTCAGGTTGTGGGTGAGCAGGTGGGCGCTCCCGTTTTTGAAATGGGACAGACCAATCCCGTAAGCATCGCAAAAGAGGCTATCGCTTATTCAAAAGACCACGGTTACGATTACGTAATCCTTGATACCGCAGGACGTCTTCACGTTGACGAGGAGCTTATGGACGAGCTTAAGGCCGTCAAGGCTGAGGCTAAGCCCCACGAAATTCTTCTTGTTGTTGACTCAATGACAGGTCAGGATGCCGTTAACGTAGCAACCGCATTCGACGGTGCACTTGGTATTGACGGTCTTATTCTTACAAAGCTTGACGGTGATACCCGAGGCGGTGCCGCACTTTCGGCAAGAGCAGTTACGGGCAAGCCCATTAAGTTTGTGGGTACCGGCGAAAAGCTGGAAAATCTTGATGTTTTCCATCCTGACAGAATGGCTTCAAGAATTCTCGGTATGGGTGACGTTCTTTCACTTATTGAAAAAGCGGAACAGACCATTGACGAGAAAAAGGCTGCTGAGCTTGAAAAGAAGCTTATGCAGAATAAATTTGACCTTAACGATTTGCTTGACCAGTTTGAACAAATCCGTAAGATGGGCTCCATTCAGGACCTTC
>JAFYNR010000002.1 GCA_017548045.1 Clostridia bacterium
AATGGGTCTGTCTTGCTCTGCATAGATAACGTCAGGATTTTTATTGAGTTTATCAAGGCATTCAAGAAGTTCATTTTCTGATGAAAACTGCATAACGAATCTGCCGTCATCAGAAACAACATAATCTGCCGCATTTTCAAAAGCCGAAGCGGAAGGAACGTTTCTGAATTTTCCGATAATTCTGAGCATTGATGCTTCATCGTTGCTGACGATTTCTGCGGTTTCAATGGCAAAATCGGTGTTGTCAGCGATTGTTTCAACAGTTTCGTTGTCTGTTGAAACTACAAAGCCGATTATTATTTGCGCAAGAACTATGCATATTGTTAAAAATATTGCTGATATTTTTTTCATAGATATTTCACCTGAAATCTGATTTTAAACAGGAAGATATTCTTCGAAAATCAGTTTTTTGATTTCATAAAGGTCAGGCACGAGAACTGCCATTCCGTTTATTGTTGCATTCTGATAGTTTCCGCTTGAGGGTACGCCGTAGTTTTCGATTTTGAGTTCTGAAAGAGATGAAGCAAGATTGAATGCAAGCGACATAAGGTCATCATCTGTCATGTCCGTAGTCATAAGCGGAAGAATTTCGCTCACCAGGGTCATAAGTTCTGTGAGACCGCATCCTTTCATTTTTGAAAAAACAGCGTTGAGAAGAGTTCTCTGCCTTTCGGTTCGCTGAAAGTCGCTGTCGATTTTTCTGATTCGGGTATAGGTGAGAGCTTGTTCGCCGTTCAGGTGACAAAGACCTTCTGTTGCACCCGAGCCGACGATTTCGGCTTCTGCCGAAGTGAGTTCAATATCAACACCGCCGACAATATCGACAATCTGCTCAAAGCTGTCAAAATCAACTTCAAGGCAACCGTCGATATTAACGCCGAAATTAAGGTTGAATGTTTCTTTGATAAGATCAAATCCGCCAAAAACATAAGCGGCGTTGAGTCTGTTATCGGAATACCCCGGAATCTGAACGTATAAATCTCTCAAAAAAGAAATCATTGAAAGCTCGTTTGTTTCGGGGTTGAGACTGCAGAGAATCATACAGTCAGAACGCTGTCTGCCCTCATCAGGGCGTCTGTCCTGACCTATCAGAAGAATGTTGAGAAGTCCGTCGTTGTTAATTGCCTCAAACATATCGCCGTTCCAGGTAACGTCTTCGGGTTCAATAACATCATCAGTGACAGAGATGGTGGTTTGTGCAGACGCTTCGTCAGCGTTCTGCTGTTCTTTTTCGCTGAATAAAGAACAGCCCGAAAACAATGCAACGCCTGATATTAACGCAATCATAGTGATTATTGATATAACAGCTTTGATGTTTTTCATTTTATCACCTGAGTTTATTATTTCTTTTGCTCAAAAAGATTGAGACGAGAATAGATATCTATTCTTTCCGATGCTTCCTTTGCAACTTTTTGCGGACGGATTTTCGGGCGTTTGCCGAGAAGTGAACGGATAATATATCGTCCGCCATAGAATATCCAGCCGAAGGGGAGCAGGAATTTAAGCTTTCTTGTGATTTTCCAGTTGTTATATACAATGCTGTTGGCGGATTCAAAGAATTGCCCGAGCATTGATTTTTTCTTTTCATTATTCCGGTTTATGAGAAGGCTTTCGTGGGCTCTGTCAGCCTTTTTCTGACCGAAATTACCGCCGATGATGATATCGATAAGAATAATATCGCCGAGATCCTTGTCAACGTCTGCTATCCAGCTGACGGCAGGACAGCCGAGATATTCGCACGAAATATAAGTCATTGTTTTTGCGAATTCCCAAAGACCTATATCCTTGAATATTTTTTCAAAAGTATCAAGAAATTCTTTTTCGCTCATTGATGCAACAAAAACCGCCCAGTCGCAAAGATGACGAAGACCGAGTCCGTCACCCGTGAGGTGATGGCACATATGAAGCAGAATTATCAGCCCGTGGTGGAAGACGGAGGGCACGGTTATTTCTCCAAGCTCCGTTTGCACCGTCTGAGCCTTTTCAAAAATATCCCGAAGGTATTTTCTTACCTTTACACCTGCTTTTCCCTGCGGAATTCCCGACGGCTGAAAATGCATTTCGCATCTGCATACCTTTCCGATAAAAACGTCGTGTACGTCGTGACTTTTGCCCGTTGCCACATATCCGTTTGCTTCAAGAACTTCAGATGCCTGCTTGATATAGTCAGCATCAACAAGAAAGTCAACGTCACCCATTGAGCGCATAAGCGGATCAGGATAATAGAGAGCTGAAGCAAAGCCTTTGAGAATGGTATAAGGTATGCCTGCCTGAGTCATAATGTTGTGAATGCGGATATGTTCAAAATCATTATGAGTGTTGACTGTAAGAGCTTGGCTGAGTTTTTTGTGGATATATGAGTGCTTTTCGTTATTCCACATATTTTCGCTTGTGTTATAAAATGCCATAAGGGAAACTGCCTGAGTGTATGCTTCGCACCAGACCGCATTCAGGTCAACTGTGTTGAAATTGACCTTGCGCCCTGCACCGAAAAGATTGTTGGCAAGAATATCCAGCAATGCTTTCTCATATTCTCTTAACTTGGCATTTTTAATACTCATAAATCACACAACTTCAAAAAATGTATCGGGTTTATTTGGGTCAAACTGTTCATTTGCCCACATAAGGGTAACGAGATTTTCTGTTTCGGAAAGATTGATAATATTGTGAGTGAAGCCGGGGAGCATATGCACTGCTTCAATTTTTTCTCCGCTTACTCTGAATTCGAGCACCTTATCAGTGCCGATTTCTCTTTGCTGAATAAGAGCAGAGCCTGAAACAACAATAAAGAATTCCCACTTTGTATTGTGCCAGTGCTGACCCTTTGTAATACCCGGCTTGCTTACGTTAACGGAGAACTGACCGCAATTTACGGTCTTTAATATTTCTGTGAAACTGCCTCTGTCGTCACAGTTCATTTTAAGGGGAATGCTTACTTTTTCTTCGGGGAGATATGAAAGATAAGCTGAATAAAGTTTTTTTGCAAACGAATTAAACGGAATTTCAGGCATAACAAGGGTTTCGCTCTGAGATTTGAAGCTGTTGAGAAGTTCAACAATTTCGCCGAGAGTTACCTTGTGAGTGATGGGGAAAGCACAGAAATCACCGTTTTTTGTTTCTTTATTTTCAAGTGCACCCAGCATTTCATCAACAAAATCGTCAATATAAAGAAGCTCAAGCTCAACAGACGGGTCATTGACTGTTATGGGCAAATCCTTTGCAATGTTGTTGCAGAAGGTTGCAACGGCAGAGTTGTAGTTGGGTCTGCACCATTTACCGAAAAGGTTGGGCAAACGGTAAACAAATACCTTTGCGCCTGTTTCCTTGCCGTATTCAAAAAGCATATTCTCCGCTTCCAGCTTGCTTTTGCCATATTCCGAGCCTGCAAATCTTCCCTCAAGAGTAGCTTGTACCGATGATGAAAGCATTACGGGTGCTTTGTTACCGCAAGCTTTGAGCTCATCAAGAACAGTGCCGAGAATACCGGAATTGCCTGCAAATTCGCTTGTGTCCTTGGGTCTGTTGATTCCTGCAAGGTGAAAAACGAAATCAGCTTTTTCGCAGTATTCACGAAGCTCTTCGGGAGTTGAATTGATGTCATATTCAAAAATTTTATCAATCTGAATTGCGGGACGTGTTTTATTTTTGCCGTCTTTTATTGTGTAAAGATTTGCAACAAGGTTTTTGCCTGCAAAACCTTTTGCACCTGTAATAAGAATGTTCATTAAAACTTTCTCCAAACCATTTTATTGACTATTCCCGTATAGCTCTGAATGAGCCTTACGATTTTATCGGATACGTTTTTATCCGTATAATCGGGAACGGGAAGCGCAGAGTTTTCGACTTTTGCAAGTTCAACTGCAGTTTCAACCGCCTGAAGCAGACCGTTTTCATCAATGCCTGCAAGCACGAAACAGCCCTTGTCCAGCGCTTCGGGACGCTCTGTTGACGTTCTGATGCAAACTGCAGGGAAAGGCTTGCCGATGCTCAGATAAAAACTGCTTTCTTCGGGGAGAGTACCGCTGTCTGATACAACAGCAAAGGCACTCATCTGAAGCTTGTTGTAATCCGAGAAACCGAGAGGCTCGTGCATAATAATTCTTTTATCGAGAACAATATCAGAATTTTCAAGTCTTTTTCTTGAACGGGGATGGCACGAATAGAGAATAGGCATATCGTATTTTTCCGCAAGTGCATTCAATGCATTGAATAACGAGCGGAAATTCTTTTCTGTGTCGATATTCTCTTCTCTGTGGGCTGAAAGAAGAATGTATTTCTTCTCTTCAAGACCGAGCTTTTCAAGAATATCACTGCCGAGAATTTTGTTAATATTAGCATCAAGAACTTCTGCCATAGGTGAGCCTGAAACGTAGGTTCTTTCTTTGGGCAGACCGCACTCGGCAAGGTATCTTCTTGCGTGCTCCGAATATGCAATGTTCACGTCGGATATAATATCAACAATTCTTCTGTTTGTTTCTTCGGGGAGGCACTCATCCTTGCAACGGTTGCCTGCTTCCATATGAAAAATGGGAATATGAAGCCTTTTTGCACTGATTGCTGAAAGACAGCTGTTGGTATCGCCAAGGATAAGAAGTGCATCGGGCTTAATTTCTTCCATAAGCTCATATGATGATGCAATAATATTGCCGACTGTCTGTCCGAGATTGTCGCCAACGCAGTTAAGATATACTTCGGGCACGTCAAGATTCAGGTCGTCAAAGAAAATACCGTTGAGAGTATAGTCATAATTCTGACCTGTATGAGCAAGGAGGCAGTCGAAATGCTTACGGCACTTTTTGATAACTTCTGAAAGACGGATAATTTCGGGTCTTGTACCAACAATAATAAGCAGTTTAAGTTTGCCGTTATTCTTAAAATTAATTTCGTATTTCATAAATTCACCTTATGCGTTGAATTCTTCAAGTCTTTCTCTTATGTAATCGAGTTCAAGAAGCTTTTCTTTAACTTCTTCAACGTTCAGAAGCTTGGTGTTGCTGCTGTTGAACTCTGTAAGTTCGGCACGCTTAGCATCGCCGTCAGAGAAATACTTATCGTAGTTAAGGCTTCTGTTGTCGGCGTGAACGCGGAAGAAATCGCCCATATCTTCAGCCTTTGCACATTCTTCGTTGGTGAGAAGGGTTTCATACATCTTTTCACCGTGGCGGATGCCGATAATCTTGATATCCTCTTTCTTACCGCCGAAAAGTTCGCAGACAGCTTCAGCCTGAGTCTGAATTGTGCAGGCAGGTGCTTTGCGAACGAAGATGTCACCGCTTTCGCATTCCTTGAATGCAAAAAGAACAAGGTCAACAGCTTCTTCAAGGGACATAATGAAACGGGTCATATCGGGATTTGTGATTGTGATAGGCTGACCGTTTTTAATCTGGTCAATCCAGAGGGGAACAACAGAACCTCTGCTGCAAAGAACGTTGCCGTAACGTGTGCAGCAGATTTTTGTCTTTTCGGGATCAACGTTTCTTGCCTTTGCAGTTGCAACTCGCTCTTCAAGAGCCTTTGTGATACCCATAGCGTTGATGGGGTAGGCGGCTTTGTCTGTTGAAAGGCAGATAACTGATTTTACTCCTGCATCAACTGCTGTGGTGAGAACGTTGTCTGTGCCGATAACGTTGGTTTTAACAGCTTCCATGGGGAAGAATTCACAAGAAGGAACCTGCTTGAGCGCAGCTGCGTGGAAAACGTAGTCAACGCCAACCATAGCGCCTCTGAGCGAATCGATGTTGCGAACGTCGCCTATGTAGAACTTGATTTTGTCCGCAACTTCGGGCATCTTTGCCTGAAATTCGTGACGCATATCATCCTGCTTTTTCTCGTCACGCGAGAAAACACGGATTTCTTTTATATCTGTTTTAAGAAAGCGGTTAAGCACGGCATTACCGAACGAACCCGTGCCGCCTGTTATAAGTAAAGTTTCACCTTTGAAATTATACATTTGCATCATCTCCATCGTTTATAAAAATAGTGTTTAATTTTTGCGAGTGTTTTAGCGGAGGTTTATTTAAATGTGAAGTTAAATTTATGTTTTGAGGAAAAGGAACAGTGTCATTTAATATTTGGTTATTTATTATTTGACCTTTCCAATAGATTTCAGATGAATAAAGAGGTTGTTTTCTTGTATTAAACACAAATTTATTCTCAAATTCAAGGTTGCAGAAATCATCTATTTCTTTATCACTACACAAATCCATTCTTGAAAATTTGATTATGATATTATCAAAATTGACTCTTTCTTTGCGTCTGTTCCATTTTTCTTCGGCTTCTTCTTTAGTCTTATAGTGAAGAAAAACAATTTCAACGTCATCAAGAATTCCGATTGGTTTATCAATTTGATTACGCTTTTTTATTTCTTCGTAATATTTTGATTCTTCAGGGCTGATAAAACGAAGAGGCGTGTCAAGATATCTTCTTAAATCTGAAACAAACTTTATATAGTCGGGCGCAAAGAAATACAGTCCGGCAGTGGGTGAAAGATACGGCATATCAAGATATTGATATGCTCTTCCTGCCCAGCAGTTATTTGAAATAATTGAGAAATCTTTGTTTTTGATTGATTTTTTTACAAAAAAGCGTCTGGTTTCATAAAAGAACTTCTCAATTTTTTCTTTTGTCTGTTTCCTGAATTTATTAAGTTTTCTTTTTAAAAACTTACCTTTCATAATTGCCTCTCGACATTATATAAATTTTTCTATTGATTCCAACCATTTGCTTGCGATGCTTTCAACTTTATGTGTTTCGCGTATTTTTGCGGCATTTTCAGAGCATTTTCTTGAAAGCGCTTCATCATCGGCCATACGACACATTGCCAGAGCAAGCGCATTGGTATCTTTCATAGGTACAAGCAGACCGTTTTCGCCGTTTGTTATCATCTCTCTTGCGCCGCCGCCGAGGCAGTCTGTGCATACACAAGGCAAACCTATTGCCATTGCCTCAATCATAGAGTTTGAAAGACCTTCAAAATCAGAAGACGAAACAAACATTGCACAGTCACGTGCAACGGAATGAATATCGGCTCTGGGCGGAAGAATTTTGATATATTCTTCTGTGTTCATTGACGAAATCATTTCAAGATAATCCGACTTTAGATCTTCTTCAATTTTTTCAACGGTATTGCCGTAAATCTCAAGTGAGTAATCAGGATGAGATTTGTGAAATTCCATAAATGCATTTATCATCAGCGGAAGATTTTTCTGTTCAGCTATTCGGCAGAAATTAATAACAACCTTTCTTCTTTCACCCTTAAAGGGCTCAGGTAGATTTTCTTTTACAGGATTGTTGATAACAACCGCCTTTTTCAGTCTGCCTTCATAGAATTCAAGCTCATCTTGAGTTTGTAAAACCACGCCATCAGCTTTTGAAAGCATTCCGATAAGACGATTTCTTTCGTATATATCGTCAGGAAGCTCAACCTCAGGTGCGTTTCTTTCTGCATAAATTATTTTTGCACCAGTTCCTTTTGATGCATAAAAAACATCTTCAAAGTAAGAGATGCCAAACGGAATATATACGCAATCGGGATTATTGGCAATAAAAACAGAAAGATTTTTGCTACGTCGCAATCCTTTAATTTTAGTGGCGAGTTTTCTATCCCATTTTGAAAAAAACTTTGAAATATATCTGATATATTTCAAAACACGTATTCTTTTGTTCTTTTTTTTGATATTACTTTTTACGGCTTTATCGTTTGAATGTGTTGATACATATTCTTTAAGTGATACGATATTGACGTTTTCGTGATGCTCAAAGAAAACGTTTTCAGCCATATCTTTTGTAACGAGAATTGTTGAGCAATATCCCTGCTTTGCAAATTCATTTGCAAGATTGGTGGCGTGCATAGGAACACCGCCGTTTTTGTAGTTGCCTACAACAAAAACAATATGTTTCATCAGTTTTCCTCGTAATATTGGTATTATTAAAACTGCAATCAAATCAGTGAACGAATTTTTCTTATGGTTTTATTCAGCTTTTTCTTTGCTTTTTTGAAAGCGTGTTTTACTTTATATAAGCTCTCTCTCAGATTTTTCGGCTGTTCGATTTTAGGCTTTGGTTCTGTTGCGATTCCGTTCAGATCATTGTATAAATCATAATTAATACCAAGAATATCAAAATCAACATCAATGTTGTGTTCTTTAAATAATTCAATGTTTTTCGGCATCCATTTACCGCCGTACACTGCGTAACCTATCTCGGGATTAACATCATACACAAAAACAGGAGGACAAGTATTATTAACACAGTTCAACACCAAAACTTTTTCACTGCATCTTCTTGACCTGACAGATCCGAAAGTTTCAAATTCCCAAGGAGTTTCATGGTTTCTGAGCAGAGAAAACAGCCAATCTTTTTTCCAAAGAGCTGTCATATGGTTAACTCTGTTTATTGTTATTATGTTGTCCTTATCAAGATAATGTGATGAAAAATCTACTTTTGAAATATCCTTAAAATTATGTTGCGGATTATATTTAAGTCCTATATATCCAACTTCATTATGCGTTTTTATGTAGTTGACAGCTTCAAGTAAAGTTTGGTGGTTTACTTTTTCTCTGAGAAAGAAGTCTTCAAGGAAATACAGAATATAATCTGTTTCTATTTGATTTAAAACATTTTTTAATCGTTTAGTCCATGTGAGATTTGTTCCGCTACAAATAGTTTTTATATTTAAAAAATCACAGTTATAGACTTTTGTTTCGGTGTTTAAGATAATAGTGTAATTTTTACATTCAGGCCATTGTTTTAAAAGAAGTTTAAAAAACGGTTCCCAAACACTTTCGTATTTATCACATGAGTTTACTAAAATCGTAATATTATTCATTTTTCAGATTCCTTTCAGATCATTAAATGTTATTTTAGTATCATTTATCTTTTTGAATGGATTTTTTTGTAAATTGCATTTTCAGTTAAAAAGTTAATTGCAGGGACAATATATTTTCTTCTGAATGTTAGTTTACGGTCATATTTTTGGGTAAATTTAAGAATGCCTTTTGCATCCTTCTTTTGAATGAGTTCATAATATTTGCGATAAAACGGATTGAGCTTTTCTGCTTCAATGTGACCACAAAATCTTTCGCATATAGGATCATTCATTATTTGTTCAATCAGCTTTATTTTTGTTGCTTTATCATTGGGACAAATGGGGAACGCCTCGTTTTCTATGCAGTCTGTTGCAAAGAAAAATGCACGCAGATGCATTTGATCCATAAGATCCATTTCTTTGAAGTTTTCTGTGTCTTTATAAAGAATTTCAATGAGATAGGTGTAAAGAGGCCACATGTTCTTTGTGTATCCTCTTGAAAGTGAATTTACAACTACTCTGTTGTGGTAAAGAGGTTCTGCAATATAGTAATAATTTTGTGCAACAAGTGTTGCTTCGTATGTGAGCTGTAAATCCTGACTTCTTCTGAGTCTGCGATCAAATTCTATTCCGTTATTTTTCAAAGTTTCAAGTTTGTAGATTCTCAAGCAATTGCTCCAGCGAATGGCTCTTTTTGAACCGCTTTCGCTGATGTATCCAAGCGTTTTTGAAAGAATCTGTTCTTTTATTTCTTTTCTGCCGTATGCACCCTCAGGCATTTCCGGGGTGAAAATATAGCCGTCTTCATTCTGTTGACAGTTACAGAAAACTATATCGGAATCATTACTTTTAGCGGCATCATACATCTTTTCGTACATATAAGGTTTGATCCAGTCATCCGAATCAACAAAACCGATATATTCGCCATTGGCACGGGCAATACCGTCAGCTCTTGCAGCGGCAAGACCTTCGTTTTCTTTACGATAATATGTTACACGAGAATCTGAAAGATATTTTTTGCATATTTCGGAACAACTGTCTGTTGAGCCGTCGTCAATAAGAATAATTTCAATATCTTCAAGAGTCTGGGCAACGATGCTGTCAAGACACTGTTCAAGATATTTTTCGGCATTATAAATTGGCACAATAACACTTATTTTAGCCATTAATCAATTCCATCCATTTCTTTATAACTTTATCAATAGATTGTTCTTCGCGGATTTTCACTGAGTTTTTGGATAATTTTTCGGCAAGAGAAGGGTCATTTATAATTTTCTTCATCGCTTCGCTTAGTGCGTGTGCATCACCGACGGGAGTAAGCATACCGTTTTCGCCGTCTTTGATAACAGCCCTTGCGCCGCCTGCGGGGCAATCGGTGCATACGCAGGGCAGACCCAAAGCCATTGCCTCAAGCATCGAATTTGACATTCCCTCAAAATCCGACGATGAAACAAACATTGCATAGTCTTTTATACAATCGTGAATATCGCTTCTTGCGGGGTAAATATGCACAGAGCTTTCACAGTTGTTATCTTCGATACATTTTTTAACAGATTCCAGATATTCTGACATACCTTCATTGACACAGTCACCAAAGATATCAAGATGAAAGTCGGGGAATTCTTTGTGAAATTCTGAAAATGCTTCGATAAGCAGTATCAAATTTTTTTCTTTTGAAATACGGCAGAAATTAACGATGCGCTTTTTTCTTTCGCCTGTGTAAGGCAGGGGCAAATCGGATTTTATGGGGTTGAATATAACAGTTCCTTTTACGGGTGTGTTGTCTTCATACCATTTTTGCGAGTCGGGTGATTGAAAAACCACGCTGTCAGCCTTGCAAAATTCACTATTCATAAAAGCTTCAACGGTTTTGCTTCCCGATGATTGCGCAGGGTCGCTTCGTTCCGAAATTATTACTCTGTTTGATTTGTTTTTTGCAAGCAGAGTAAAAAATATTGAATCATATAAGAATGCAACCGCAGATGAGTTTTTGTGTTTTTTGAAATATTTTTTCAGCAGGGATACCGATTCGTAATTCCTTGAATAATATTTAAGAACCGAAGATTTTTCTTTGAAGCCGATTTTGCCTGCAAGTCTTGCAAAAAGCATAAGAACTTTTGCAAAAACATAAGAGCTTTTTTTCTTTTTTGTTTCATCAGGCAGAGAGATAATGTTGATTCTGCTGTCGATATCTCTTAAAACGGCATCGGCTTTGCTCTGGTGAGTCAGTATAAGCGATACATCGTTGCCTTTTTCAGCTGCGGCACGGCTGAGAATTGAAATAACTCGTTCAGCACCGCCGCCATGCATCACTTTTGTTAAAAATATAATTTCGTTTTTCATCTGTTCAGCAACCTTGCTTTGAATTTACGGTAATTTTTATATAACTTCTTTTTGGTGAAATAAAGCTTGATCCAAAGGACGTTTTTATTTGTGATTTTGTTATATATTTTATGACTTGTTTTGTTTTCAAGAAGATTGGGGACATTGTTTTTAACATCATCGGGAAGCATTGAAGACCAATCATATTCAAGAACGGTTTTTCTGTCTTTTACAGGAACATTTTCATAATACATTGAAAATGTATACATAGTTTCATTCAGCCAGCGTGCGTTGAGCTTTTGTATATATTCTTCGTCATCCATTCCCCATTTCGGAAGATATTCACGGAATCTGTCGTAAACGTAAAGCGTGTTTTTCTTTCCGATGGTTTCGGGTCTGAATGAACGGGAAATGCTTTCTTCATTTGTTCTGTAACAGTAAAGCGGTTTATTTATATATACAATTTTGTCAGAGGCGGTAATCAGGGGGATTGACCTGAACCAATCCTCTGCCATATTTTTATCATAGTACAGGCTGTAATCCGTAGGGTCATTTCTGAGAATTTCTGTTTTAACAGCTTTTGTCCATAACGATGTGATAAAAGTGGTTGAGATTAACGCTTCATAAAGCTCTTTTTTATTATCATTTGTGAATACCTTTTCGTCGGTTGAGAGTGTATTTTTCCGCTCGGTTGTTCTGCCGTTTGAATAATAACGGAAAGAATAAATTACCATATCGGGATTGTCATTACGGTCAATGCAATCGTTGACGGCTTCGAGAAGATTGCTTTCTGCAAAATCGTCGGAATCAACAAAAAGCGAATATTCACTCTCTGCGGCGTCAATGCCTGCCTGCCTTGCGGATACAAGTCCCTGATTTTTCTTATGAATTACCTTGATTTTATCGGGATGGTTTTTGGCATAATCATCACAAATCCTGCCCGAAGAATCTGTCGACCCGTCGTCAACGAGGATAATTTCATATTCATCCTTGTAGGTCTGGTTAAGCAGTGATTCAACACACTGTTCAAGATATTGCTCAACGTTGTATACGGGAACAAGTATGCTGAATTTCATTTGCTTCACCCCTCCAGAAGATTTTTCCACTGTGATTTATATTTTTCAAATTCCTCCGAATAATCGGCTGATTTAAGATTGCTTACTATACCGCTGTATTTTTCGGTATCGTTAATAAGATTTATTATGCTTTCGGCGATTGCCGCGGGATTTATTTCACAAACAATGCCGTTTCTGCCGTTTTCAATAAGCTTTAAGCCGCCTACGGTTGCGGTTGAAATAACGGGTCTGCCCAGCCTGTGAGCTTCAAGAATCGTAAGCCCCAGAGCCTCTTCACGGGAAGGCTGAACGTAAACGTCACAGCCTGCCATATAAGGATAGGGATTTTTCTGCATACCCGTGATGATAATATTATTTTCAAGGCCGTATTCCCCGATTCTGCTTTCAAGTCTTTGCCTTTCGGGGCCGTCACCTACGAAATACCAAAGGAAATCAAAGCCTTTTTCTTTCAGAATTTTCGCCGCACTGACAGCCATATCAAAGCCTTTTACGGGCGCAAATCTTCCGCAGGAGCAAATAACGGTTTTATCTGCTTCGGGAATTGTGAATTCCATACTCTGTGCGGCTGTCATATCCTTATCGGTGTAGTTTTCAACGATTTTTACTTTGCCCCTTGCGGCAGGATACCATTCTTCAATAAGGGCTTTCTGGCTTTCGTGCAAAGCCGCAACGGCATCATATCTAGGAATAACATCGTTGTGGATTTCGGGGGTATCGTTTGTGCTTGTATGGTAAAACAGAATTTTTTTATCCGCAGTAACACAGCGGTCAACGAAAAGGGCAACGTAGCCCTGAACGTAGGCTACGGCAATATCGTAGCGGCTGCCGTCGAAATACGTTTTTTTCTCGTATTCCGCTGCGTCAAGGCGGATTTTATCTTCAAGCACCTTGTTGATTTCTTTTGCCTTTTCTTTTTGACCGAAGATTTTTGCAACAAGTGCTTTGCCCTGCAACACAAGGGCATAGGGTTTTCTGTAATAGCGGTTAGGGTCTGTATTTATGATAACGTTAACTCTTTCATCAATGAAGGGGAGGAGATCGGTACGGTTTTTGCGGATGTAAAGGGTAACGTCGTATTTGTCGTAATCAAGGGCTTTCAGTGCGGAAACAAGGGATTTCTGCACTCCGCCTATGGTAAGATGATGGGCTACGATTAAAAGCTTTTTCTTCATTTTATAACAGCTCCATCCATTTTTTTGCGGTGTTTTCGAGTGAAAGATTATATCTGATTTGGGCGGCATTCCTTGAAAGGTTATCGGCAAATGCCTTATCTCCTGCGATTTTTTTCATTGCCCGGCACAGTTCTTCGGCATTGCCCACCTCGGTAAGAATACCGTTTTGGTTGTTTTCAATAACCGAGTTTGCACCGCCTATGGGGCAATCCGTGCACACAACGGGCATACCGATTGCCATAGCCTCAAGCATTGCATTGGACATACCTTCGTAATCCGATGAATTCACATACAGTGCATCGTGAATTATGAGATTATGAACCTCTGAACTGAACGGCATAAAGTCAATAAAGTCCGTAATGAGGAGTTTTTCTGCAAGTTCTTTAGCTTCTGCAAGATGTGCTCTGTCATCATCATTTTGAGGCTCACCAATGATTTTGAGCCTGTAGTCGCTGAATTCTTTATGAAATTCAGCAAATGCCTGAACAAGCACGAGCAGATTCTTCTGCCTTGAAATACGGCAGAATGTAGTAACGTATTTTTCTCTTTCACCGTGATACGGCTCGGGGAGTTTATCGTTTATGGGATTGAAAATAACGGTTCCTTTTGATGAAACGTTATCGGGGTAAGCAGCTTTTGCATCGTTGGTCTGGAACACAACGGCACCAGCACGCTGATAGTATTTTTTGATGAATTTATATCCGTAGCGTTTTTTTACAAGCCTGTAAGGATCTGCTCTTTCGGAAACAACAACTCTGTTTGGCAGATTTTTTGCGGCAATCAGAGTCATCGGAACAGAGGGCTGAAGGAATGAGATAACAACAGTGTCAGGCTCGCTTGAAAGCTTTTCTTTCAGATTTTTTATCTCATTGTGATATTGAGAAACAAATGAAAGTTTGGCAAAACAAGCGGGAACACCGAGTTTTAAGATTTCAAAAGGTTTGCAAAGCAGAGAAGAAAAGATTTCTGATGCTTTGAAAAGCAAACTTTTTTTCTTGTTTCTTTCATAGACCGATGTTATGGAAATATCGGGGTTGAGGTCGCGGTTGATAACGTCGTTTTTGTCGGACGAAGTGAGCAGAAATTCGCAGTTATATCCGTTACGGCTGAATTCATTGAGAAGAAGAGAGGCTACTCTTTCGGCACCTCCGCCTTTCATAACAGGCATAACCATAAGAATTTTTTTATTCTTGCTCATTTTGTTCCTTTCATCAGTCTGCCGACTGTTTTACTGAATATTTTATAGATAAACCAGAATGATTTTCCGTAACAGCGCATCTTTAACGCCTTATCATCGAATGCATTGTTATTAATGATGTCTTTCTTTGCTTTTTTCAGTTCTGCTTTGCAGATTTTTTTATCTGCCTTGCCGAGTTTTTCATAAACGTTGAAAATATTGAAAGCACATCGCGAAATATATTTGCGAACTTCAGAGGGAATATCAGTTCCGAATTTTTCAAGAGTGAAGTTAAAGTTAATTCTACAAACATCCACACAACTTGAAAAATGTTTTTTTGTTTTTGAAGATGTCATAATTGAATTTTTACGATATCTTCTGTAATAAAGTGTGCAAGAACTTTGCGATACAATTTGAGCCAAACACAGTGCTTGATAAGTAAAAACCATATCCTCATGCAAAATGCCGGGAACAAACAGTAAAGAGTTACTGTCAATAAAAGCTTTTTTGAACAGCATTAGATAAACAGGACTGTGAAACTCATTGTTTTGAGTCATAAGTTTAAAAATATTTATGCCTAAATCGGTGTTATATTTATTTTTTCTGATATAGTTCTGGCTGACTTCAAAGTCATCGGTATCCGCAAATGAAACAGCATCAAAGAAAACTATATCACTGTTATCTTTTTCAGCAATTTCAACGAGCGTTTCAAGTGCGTTATCAGTAATATAATCGTCGCTGTCAAGGAAATAAACGTATTTTCCTTCAGCTTCCGAAAGACCTGAATTACGTGCCGCCGAAAGACCGCCGTTTTTTTGATGAACAGCAGAGATTCGTTCATCATTTTCAACGTATTCGTCGCAGATTTTACCTGAAGAATCCGTTGAGCCGTCGTCAACAAGAATAATTTCGAAATGCTTGTACGTCTGATTCAGAACGCTGTCAACACATTCGCGAAGATATTCTTCAACGTTGTAAACGGGGATTATTACACTTACGAGAGGCTGATTTTCCATTGACTCATCTCAATCTTTCTTTGATAACAATTAAAGCTGTTGCAATAAATTTCTTTATTTCAGATATAAATCCGTAAGAATAATGTTTTTTCATTATTTTCTGAATTTGTTTGTCAATTTCAACATCTGTCAGAACAGGATTTTCAATTGCTTTTGATAAATCCACACGCATTTTTTCAGCGTCGTCCGTTTTACTGTGAACACCCGATTCATCACATCCGATATTCGTTATATATGAATATCTCGGATAAACGGTAATCAAATCATTTTTTACAAGATGTGCACCGAATCTTACAGACCATGAACTTCCGTTTCCTTTTGTCTGACGGTAAAGACGGATGAATCTGTCGCTTCCGTTGGAGTTAAGTTTTTTGATAAGTCCGGGTGATTTATAGAAATCTTTGATATATTTAAGTTCCCAATCAATATTCTGCCAGCGGTCTGCCCAAGTTGACCATGTACAACTGCAGGAGCGGTATGCGGCAAAAACATCGTGTTTGCAGTTGCTCGGCAAATCAATCATAGGTGTATAGCCTGCGATTGAGCCGATTTTCTTGTTGTCTTTATAGTAATCGAGTGATTTGTTTATAAAATTCAAAAAGAAGGGCGAAACCTTGCAGTCGTCCTCAACAACAATAGCTTTGCCGTACTTGTTGATTACTTCTGTAACACCTGAAATAACCGAGGCAGCAAGACCTTTGTTGACAGAACTTTCGGTAACGGTAACTGATTTGAAATCGCCAGAATTTTTTATGGTGTTGACAGCCGCACGAACCTCGTCAACTTTTACTTTGCCCGATTCGTTTTTTGCACCGTCTGAAAAAATGAAAAGATCTGATTCTCTTGCCTCTTTGCAAGCGGCAAGTGCATTGTATGTCTGAATAAAATGGTCTGCACGGTTATATACAAAAATTATAATCGGTGCGTAACTCATATTATTTCTCCTTCAAAATATCTGTATATGCATCGATAAGCATCTGTGCGTTTCTTTTTGCATCGTGTGTGATGAGAGCTTTTTTCTTTCCGTTTTCGGAAAGTGAATGTGCAAGTTCGTCGTTATCAAACACACGCTTGATATTCCAGGCGAGAAGCTTGGGATCATCGTTTCTGTAGAAAAGAGCTTCTTTACCGTCTTCTGCCATATCCGAAACACCGCCTACATAAGCGGCAACACAGGGTGTTCCTACCATCATAGCTTCTCCGAGTGTGTTCGGACTGTTCTCGATTGTTGAGCATAAAACGTATGCGTTAACTTTTGAAAGCTTTTCGGCAACCTGTTGAGCTTTCAGAGGACCCGTAAATTCAATGTGATCCTGCACACCAAGGTCAAATATGAGCTTTTTCAGGTATGAAGCGTATCCTTTTTTGAGGAAGGAACGTTTGTCATTTTCCGTATAGGGTTTATATCCCGCAACATAAACTTTCACATCAGGATATTCTTTTATCAGATAGGGGAGAGCCATAACGACAAAGTGAACACCTTTGAGTGCACTGTAGCCGTTACCGACATATATTGAATGGCGTTCCGCTTTATCAAGGCTCCATTTTTCTTCATAGAAAGGAGCACGGAGAATACGGCTGCAAGGATAGTATTTTGCATCGGGATTAATTGCATATGAATGTGCTCTGTCCCATGTTGTTCTGCCGAGTATATAGTCGGCGTTTTCTATTATCTCTTTTTCGGATTTCATGCGGGGCTTGTACCACTTTGTTTTACGAAGATGCATAATCCATGCCGCAAAAATATCAGTCAGAGATTTTGAAAACATCATATCGTCAATCTGAAGCTGACCGCACTGATAAACATATTGACCGTTTAGAATTCCCTGAAGAGAAACAACGGCGGGAATATCGTGTTTTTTTGCAGTGAGTTGCATTGCTCTTGCGTGAAGGAATTCGGTGCCTTCAATATTTATGATATCAGGTCTGAACTCTGAAACAATTTTATCGCATTTATCACAAAGTTCTGAAAGCGAAGTTGAGGAATTATAATAAAGACTGAAATATGTTACTCCGTCAATATTTTCACAAAAGCTTATGTTATCTTCACATTTACAGACGATACCAAGCTCAATATCGCTGTTTTTGCTGAGCTGCTCTGCCATGGATTCAACCCAGCCTCCGAGAACTTCAGATGTTCTTCCGAGCTTTACCGAAACTGCGGCAGGTATTAAATTTACAGTCCATAAAACTTTCATGTTTTTTCAGCTCCGGTCCATTTGATAATATCTTCGAATAGAAGCGATGAAACAATTAGAATCATACAGGTGAAAGAGTAGTTGAACGAGTCAAGCACGGAAACGAACATCAGGGTTACAAGCGTAGCGTTTGCTGCTGACGTAATAAATCTGTCGTTATAATGATGCTTATAGTGGAAAGGAACATGATAAAACATCATTACAAGAGCGTATCCGCCGAGCCAGCCATATTTGGAAAATGTATCAAGAATTGCAGAGTGACCGCCACCGTTTTCACGCCAAAGTGAACCTATGATAGGATATTTTAAAATATCGCCAAGGCTGTTTGAATAAGCATCTATTCGAACCTGAATAGAGTCACCCGTGACACCGGATTCGGATGTTGAAACAAGGTCGTTAACCTTTCTTGCAACCGCCATACCATCGAATGTTTCAAGTATCCATTCTCTGAAGGGGATAATATATAGGATAGCTGCCATAATTCCGATAAACACTAAAATTGTAATTATAAACGCAGGAACAGCATTTTTTCCCCTGTAAAAAAGAAGGAGAATCAAACCGATTGAACTTGCAAAAAGTGCAACAGAATAGCCGGCAAGTTCGAGAAACCTTACGAATGTATAGGCCCATGCCACACCAATAGCGAAGAAAAGTTTGTTGTTTCTGAATGCCTTAAAAGTCCAGGCAAGAATAAGCGGAGATATACAAACTTGGGGATAGATAAGGCTATATCCGCCAATTCCTTGTCTGAGATAATCGTAAGTTGTTACATCGTCACGCACAAGAAGTCTTGCAATGGTATGGTCTTCAATCAGAATACTGAACGTTTTGTAGTTCCATACTGTAAGCAATATGAGAACAATCGGAACAATGCCTGCAAGCTCATCCCATTTATCATCATAGAAATAGGTCATCATAAAACAGATAACCAGCATAATCATAGCGATTTGTTTTAACAGTGCAGAAAAACTGTATTTTTCAAAATAAATAACAATCATAACCGCTATCAGAAAGACAATTGCACCAACCTGCTCTTTCCCGAGAGTTATTGGTGTTTCTCTGATGAACCATATTCCGGCCCATAAAACCGCACAAACGAGTGCGATGATTCTGTATACGGTATCAACCTGCAGGGGAGGAGAGATTGTCCATACAATCAGATACAGTACGGCAATTTTTTGAATAAAGCCATACGAAAATATATTTCTGAACATATTCTTCCTCCTTTCAGGTAATTATTTCAGCCAGCTTTCTGTCTGCTGAATGAAAGATTCATAATGGAATGTGGTATCAAGTGTTTTTGCTTGAATTTTATTTTTAATCTGATGAAGCATAGCTTCCGATATATTTTCGGTTGTCATATCTTTAAGCAGACTGTCTCTGCTGTTTTTGGTAATATATTCACCAACGTCGCTTACGTCGGTTGTTATTATCGGCACACCGCAGGTGAAACTTTCTGCAAACTTGGTCGGGAAACCTGCATTGTTGCGTTTATCCGAACGGCGGATGAATATATAACAGTCACAGCCGAGAACATATTTTATTGTTTCTTCGTGAGAAAGGCGTCCCATAAATGTGATTTTATTACGGACGTTTTTCGGGATGAAACAATCGGGATAAATTTTATTGAAATCGCTTTCGGTTATACCGATTATACGAAGAAAAGTGTTCTTTTTATTGATATTGCAGAAGGCTTCGACAATTTTATCGAGGCTTTCTTTTTTGCCGTCGGGAATGCCCGCAAAGCAGAATTCGAAAATCCCTTCGTGCAGATCGGGCGTCTGATGCCAGATGCTGTCATTAATGTCAACGAGAGGGGGGAGAATAACAAGCTTTTTTGCCTTTTTGTATTTCTTCTCCATTGTCGAGCTTATGGCAATCATACCGTCGGCAACCTTATGGGCAAAATTGCTGATAAGAATTTCGTCGAATGCCTTGAAAATGCGTTTGGGCAGTGAGCCGTCGGTATCCTTTGTCCATTCCGTGCAGTCATAACAAACTTCAATGTTTCTCTTTGAAAAAACTTTCTTTGCTTTCATAAGAGTGAACATAGGAACGTTATAAAGGATTATTTTGCAAACATTGTCACATTTTTTGATAACAGATTCAATATGTTCAACGCTTACCATATGTTTCAGCCACTGCTTGGTTGATTTCGGATGAGCGAGCTCAAACATATTCTCGCAGCCTTCAACAGGTCTTAACCCGTCAAAAGTACCTTCCGCTGCACCGATAAAAACGGTTTTATAGCCGAGCTTATCGAAAATCTTGCCGTTTGAAACAACTCTGTTTGCTGATGCACTTTTATCCGGCAGAGTGAATCCGCCGTAATAGATTATTGTACCTTTGCTCATAAGTTTTCCTTGTACCATTCAATAGCTGCCGCAATTCCTTTTTCAAAGCTCCAGTCGGGGTCATAGCCGAGAAGCTCCTTTGCTTTTGAAATGTCAGCGTTGCTGTGTTTGATATCGCCTGCTCTGTCGGGACCGAAGTTGGGTTCAATATCAACACCGAGAGCTTTGGTGAGACCGTAATAAATATCAATAAGATATTCTCTGCCGCCGTAAGCGATGTTGAATGCTTCGCCTGCCGCCTCGTGAGGTGCAAGGCAAGCTTTGAGGTTAGCTTCAATAACGTTTTCGATATATGTGAAATCTCTGCTTTGCTTACCGTCACCGTTGATGGTGGGAGTTTCACCGTTTATAAGCATTTTTATGAATTTGGGAATAACAGCGGCGTAAGCACCGTCAGGAGTCTGACGTCTGCCGAAAACGTTGAAATAGCGCATTCCGTAGGTGTCAAGACCATAGTGTCTTGTATACTGCTTTGCCCATTCTTCATCGCATCTCTTTGTGAGAGCATAAGGGGAGAGAAGATTTCCTTCTCTGCCTTCTTTTTTGGGAAGATTGGGTTCATCACCGTAAACCGATGACGATGAAGCATATACAAACTTCTTAACGTTGTTCTGTCTTGCGGCTTCAAGCATATTGAGAGTGCCGCTGATGTTGTTTGCACAGTAGAAAAGAGGCATTTCAATGCTTCTTGGAACACTACCCCAGGCAGCCTGATTGAGAACGTAATCAACGCCCTCGCAAGCTTTCATACAAACGTCAAAATCTTTTATATCGCCCTTAACAAACTCATAGTTAGGGTTTGGAAGGAACATATCAACGTTTTTCTGTGAACCTGTTGATAAATCGTCAAGGCAACGGACTCTGTAGCCCATTTCAAGAATAGCTTCGCAGATGTTTGAACCTATGAAACCTGCGCCGCCTGTTACAAGAAAAAGTGAATTTTCAGGAAAAACAAGGTGTCTGTAACCCATTATTAAAGCCTCCAGTACTGATAGCCTGCTTCTGAATATGTTTTTCTGTCAAGAACGCCTTTGACGTCAACAATAACTTTACCTGCATTGTCGCCGCTTGCAAACATTGAGTCAATATCGCTCATTGAGAAATTCATAAATTCTGTGTGACCTACAGCGATGATAACGGCATCCATATCTTTAACTGTGTTAATATCAACAAACTCAATGCCGTAATGCTGTTTGCCTTCTTCAGCATCTGCAACGGGATCTGCAACAACGGGAACGATGCCGTATTCGCCGAGTTCGTTCATAATATCAATAACTCTTGTGTTTCTGGTATCAGGGCAGTTTTCTTTGAATGTGAAGCCGAGAATTGCAACCTTTGCATCTCTTACGTTCTTGCCTGCAGTGATGAGCTTTTTAACGACGTTTTCAGCTACGTATTTGCCCATATCGTCGTTGATTCTTCTGCCTGCAAGGATAACCTGGCTGTGATAGCCTATCTGTTCTGCTTTATATGTAAGATAGTAGGGGTCAACACCGATGCAGTGACCGCCTACAAGGCCTGGGAAAAACTTGAGGAAGTTCCATTTTGTGCCTGCAGCTTCAAGCACAGCCTTTGTATCAATACCCATCTTATTGAAGATGATTGAAAGCTCGTTCATAAACGCAATGTTGATATCACGCTGGCTGTTTTCAATAACCTTTGCAGCTTCAGCAACTTTGATGTTTTCTGCTCGGTGAACACCTGCTTCAACAACAAGCTCATAAACCTTTGCAACAACGTCAAGTGTTTCAGCATCCATACCTGAAACAATCTTAACAATAGTTTCGAGTCTGTGCACCTTATCACCGGGGTTGATTCTTTCGGGTGAATAGCCGATTTTGAAGTCAACGCCGCATTTGAGACCTGATTCCGCTTCAAGAATGGGAACACATACGTCTTCTGTTACACCGGGATATACAGTTGATTCAAAAACAACGATTGAACC